>JAGBNF010000005.1 GCA_017634555.1 Eubacterium sp.
AATGACTCAATCTGTAACGACGTCAAAAAAACAGCCCATATGAACGGGCTGTTTTTTTCATTATGAAACCTGTGTATTCTGAATCCAGGATTTGATATCTGATACACCAAGAACCTTTTCATAGTTGTCACCGGAAGCAATTACCAGTGTTGGTGCCTGCATGATTCCAAATTTCTCCACAAGATCGGGATTCTCATTGGCATCAAGAGTCTTATACTGAACACCTGCTTTATCTAGAAGAGAGCCGGCAATCTTGCAGTTAGGACAGGTTTGTGTCTTGAAGAGTATTATTGTATCCTCGTCAAGATTTGAAGCATTTACTTTTGAATCATTGTTAGACTTTTTAACAGCTGCTTCTACAAAGCTGACCTGCTTAGGACCCTTGTGAGTCAGTGTGGAATGACCAATATCATATACTTTTCTGTCTTTGTACTCCTGAGCCTTTCCATCATTCCAGTTAGCAACAGGACGATAATAACCTGTGATACGGCTGTAAACCTCAGTCTTCTGACCACAGTGTGGGCATACCGGCTGTTCGCCTGAGAGGTATCCATGTTCTTTACATACGGAGTAAGTAGGAGACATGGTGTAGTAAGGAAGCTTGTAGTTTTCTGCTATCTTTCTTACAAGGTTTGCAGCAGCCTTCCAGTCGGGAAGCTTTTCACCCAGGAATGCATGGAATACGGTTCCTGAGGTATAAAGTGTCTGAAGCTCATCCTGAATATCAAGAGCTGAGAAAATGTCCTCTGTATAACCAACAGGAAGATGAGAAGAGTTGGTGTAATAAGGAGTTCCATTCATATTTGCTGTTATTATATCAGGATACAGCTCTTTGTCGTGCTTAGCAAAACGATATGTTGTGGACTCTGCAGGTGTAGCTTCCAGATTGTAAAGATCGCCATACTGCTCCTGGTAGTCTGAAAGTCTCTCTCTCATGTGGTTCAATACCTGCTTTGAGAATTCCTGAGTTCTTTCATCAGTCATGTCTACACCGAGCCACTTCGCATTTAAGCCTACTTCGTTCATGCCGATAAGACCGATGGTAGAGAAGTGGTTAGAGAAAGAACCGAGGTATCTCTTTGTATATGGATAAAGTCCCTGATCAAGGAGCTTTGTAATAACCTGTCTCTTTGTGTGAAGACTTCTTGCGGCAACATCCATCAGGTGATCCAGTCTCTTGTAGAAATCTTCAGGATCTGTAGCCAGATATGCAATACGTGGCATATCGATGGTAACAACACCTATTGAACCTGTGGACTCACCTGAACCAAAGAAACCACCGGATTTCTTTCTGAGCTCACGAAGATCAAGACGAAGTCTGCAGCACATAGAACGAACATCTGAAGGCTCCATGTCTGAGTTGATGTAATTTGAGAAGTATGGAGTACCATACTTTGCAGTCATCTCAAAGAGAAGCTTGTTGTTCTCTGACTCACTCCAGTCAAAATCCTTTGTGATGGAATATGTAGGAATAGGATACTGGAATCCACGTCCGTTGGCATCACCCTCGATCATGATCTCGATGAATGCCTTGTTGAACATATCCATTTCCTTCTGGCATTCGCCATATGTGAAGTCAACCTGCTTTCCGCCGATCCAGCACTTCTCTTCTCTCATGTCTCTAGGTACAACCCAGTCAAGAGTAATGTTGGTAAACGGTGACTGTGTACCCCATCTTGAAGGTGTGTTAACACCGAAGATGAAGGACTGAATGCACTGCTTAACTTCTTTCTGTGAAAGATTATCTATTCTAACGAAAGGTGCGAGATATGTATCAAATGATGAAAATGCCTGAGCTCCTGCCCACTCATTCTGCATAATACCGAGGAAGTTAACCATCTGGTTGCAGAGAGTTGAAAGGTGGCCTGCAGGTGCGGAAGTGATCTTTCCCGGAACACCGCCGAGCCCTTCCTGAATAAGCTGCTTCAGTGACCAACCTGCACAGTAACCTGTAAGCATGCTGAGATCATGGATATGAACAGCTGCAGTTCTGTGTGCCTCTGCAATCTCCTGATCATAGATTTCGCTGAGCCAGTAATTAGCTGTAATGGCTCCTGAATTTGAAAGGATAAGTCCGCCGACACTGTATGTTACGGTAGAATTTTCCTTAACTCTCCAGTCGTTGATCTGAACGTAATTGTCTACAATGTCCTTGTAGTTGAGCATTGCGCTCTTTACATTACGAACCTTCTCACGCTGCTTTCTGTAAAGGATGTATGCCTTAGCAACATCTGTATATCCTGCCTCTGAAAGAATTCTCTCGGCACTATCCTGGATATCCTCAACTGTTACAACATCATCCTTGATCTTTGTTTCAAAATCACTTGTAACGCGAAGTGCAAGCATATCTACTACGCTTGGATGATACTGCTTATTGCATCCTATAAAAGCCTTTTCGATTGCTGCGCTGATTTTTGAGACATCAAAATCAACCACTACGCCGTCACGTTTCATAACCCGGTACATATCTGGTTCCTCCCCCACTCTCTTTAATCTGTAAGTTTTTATCAATCCTTTTCCATCTCTTCGTTCCTGGAAAAGGCTGGCATATAAGATAATACCATGAAAACAAAAAAAGTCAATATCTAGTATTCAATTATTTCGCCGAATACTAGATATTGTATCTTCTTATGTAAACAAAATTTTATGCCCGAACCGGATCATGACACTATTTAACGCCCATAAACAGGACGTTTCGGGATTTTCCGGAATAAAATTGATATTGTCTAAATTAATAGCAAGCACATTTGTGATTAGAAAAAGTTATACCCCTCGGAGCTCCACAACCCCAACATATGGTTTTACGATTTCCGCATACTCCTTCAGCTCATTTTCGGACCTTGCCTCAAGTCCGGCAAAAGGAACAGTATCTCTGTCAACAAAGTTCTGGAGATAATATTTCTCAGCCCCCTTAATCCACTCAGCGATCCCGATAAAGCTGTCTCTGTCATGGAACTGCTTTACCACAGTGGTACGGAATTCATATTCCACATCTCCTCTCAGAAGAAATGAAATACTTTCGTCAACTCTGCTTATATCAAATCCGGTAAGCCCCACAGTCTCGGCATAGCGCTCCTTCGAATTCTTTACATCCATGGCAACATAGTCAACCAACCCCTCACCGACTACCGTCTTCAGCATATCAGGATGATTGCCTGTAGTATCAAGCTTAACCTTAAAGCCCATATCCTTAATGGTACGCAGCAGCTCCGGAAGATCCTTCCTGAGAGTCGGTTCTCCTCCCGTCACCGCAACTCCGTCAAGCTTCCCGCGTCTAGTTTCAAGAAATGCATAAAGCTCCTTCTCGTCCATAATCCCCAGCACATTCATATCAAGAAGCTCCGCATTATGACAGAAGGGACATCTTAAGTCACATCCTCCGAGAAATACCGTACACGCCACCAGCCCCGGAAAGTCCAGCAGCGTCATTTTCTGTAATCCATGTATCTTCAAAATCTTAACCTCGTCATTTATCTTTCTGTTTGTCAACAGCCTGCTACTCAATCATACACCAATCCCGGGTTATATGCAGTAAAAAATTCTTGGAATAGCATCTCCTATAATGTATACTTGAGAAAGCCGAAATTAAGCAGTAGAAAGGCAGAAGAATTGATAGTTTCACTTAAAAACACAGATAATAAAATAACCATAGATGCACCTCCCTCAAAGTCCATATACCACAGGGAGCTTATCGTAAGATTTCTTCTCGGGGACGCGGAGCATCTGAACAGCATATCGGGTGACAGCGATGATGTGCTTGCTACAAAGGCCGTACTCAGCGCGTTAAATGCAGCCGCCACCGGAAATCTTTCTCCGGACAGCCAAGGAGATGTCATACTCCCATGCAACGAAAGCGGATCCACTCTCAGATTTATGATACCTGTGGCAGCAGCATATCTGCTGGGTCAGGGCCGCCGCGCAGATGGCGTAGAAAGACTTGTATTCACCACCAGGGGCCGTCTCTTCGACAGACCGCTGGATGAACTTGAAGCAGCGCTTTCACCTCACGGCATATCCATAGAGAAGGACATCGAAACAAGAAATATCATTGTATCCGGTGAGATGACTCCGGGAACATATACCATAGACGGAAGTGTTTCCTCACAATATATATCCGGTCTCATCATGGCACTCAGCCTTTTCACCGAGAAATGTGCGATTGAAGTTACGGGTACCCTTAAGTCGGTACATTATATAGAGCTTACCGAGGATGTACTTAAGAAGTATGGCTGTGAGACCATTAAGGACAGAAACAGCTACTATCCGATATGTAACGGCTATAGACGTGAAGACGGCTCAATGCTTATCGATCCGTCAGAGGATTATAATGTTGAAGGCGACTGGAGCAACGGTGCATTTCTCCTGTGCCTTAAAAAATGGACCGATATGGAGGTCGGAAATCTGAAGTCCGACTCAAGACAGGGCGACAGAGCGATCGTTGATTTTCTGGAAAAACTGCAGGCTGCCGAGACTTCCGATGATAAGAGTCTCAGCTACGACTGCAACGACATTCCTGATATTGCTCCTTATATGGCGGTCACTGCTGCTTTCACACTTGATAAGGCAGTCTTTAACGGAATATCTAGACTCCGCATCAAGGAGTCCGACAGAGTTGCCGCTGTCCGCGACCAGCTTTCCGCCGCAGGCATAATAACCGAAGAGACCGAGGACAGTCTTACCGTATATGGTCAGAGTGATCTTCCGGAGCTTCAGAAGGAAGGTAACGGTCATGTAGCGAACCCGCTCACTCTCTCATCCTTCCACGATCACAGAATGGCAATGTGCGCCGTTCTTATCTCAGCGATTCTCGGAATAAAGATCGAGCTTGATGATATAGTATGCATCAACAAGTCATTCCCTCAGCTGATCGACTATCTGGATGTTGAAAATAATTGAGTCTGAAATAATATTAATACAACAAAACATTAATTAAGTACGATTATCCCGCAGTTGAGTCCGCGCTTTCCGCCGGTCGCTCTGTGGGAATGAAAGATATCGTTATTGCATATAGTACATATTCCCGTTATGGAAATGTGCGCCTCCTCAACTCCTTCTCTAATTAGAATAAGCTTATTTGCCTTCCAGAGGTCGACCATATATTTACCTTCGCCCTTGGATACGGCGAGGCTCCCATCTATCCTTATAAATTCAGCGGCAACCTTTTCATCAACCTCATAGCAGCAGCTTCCGGCTGACGGTCCGATGGATACATATATATCCTTCGGATCTGAACCGAATTCATCCCTGAAGCAGCCTATCATACGGGATGCGATTCCATTCACGGTTCCTCTCCAGCCTCCGTGTGCGGTTCCTATCACCCTCTTAACAGGATCCACAAAAAGCATCGGAACACAGTCGGCTCCATAGACGATCAGAGGAAGCCCTACAACGTCCGTAATCTGCCCGTCAACGCCTTCTGCCCTGAGAGGCTTCACTATTCCACTCCCGGCATCTTCTTCGCCTACACGACGGATATAGGTGTCATGTACCTGATGTGGGGAAGATATCCTCTCCCAGTCAAATCCTATAGCATCTCCGAGAAGCGCATAATTCTTATAAACGTCCTCCTTCTCGTCACCGATCAGAAGTCCCACACTCATATCGGCAAAGATACCTTTACTTACTCCGCCGATTCTCGCGGAGAATCCGTGGCTGATACATTTCACATCGGAAAGGTTTTTGCTTTTGATTATAGGAACCCCCTTTTCCGAAACCGTAAACTCTATATTTTCATTTCCCTGCAGTCTCCTGCGGGCATCTTCAATACTGCTTACCATATTTTAATTCCTTTTCATAACAAACATTGGGCAGTGACTATATTCCATCGCAGTTCTGTACTTCATAGCATTTCTATGCTTCATCAGAGTTCTGCCCTCTAAGTATTCTATCAGAAATTGTATACCGATGTAAAACATGAAAACCGGACAGGAGATAATCTCCTGCCCGGTCCGTATTTCAGCTTATCTCAAAATAGTAATTACACTATTCTGTCCCGTTTACTCAATATCGATTATATCGATCTTGTCCTCTGCCGGATTCTCAGGTACCTTTGGAATATCAAGTGCAAGCATACCGTTTGTAAACTTAGCCTTAATGTCATCCTTGGTTACATTCTTGCCTACATAGAAGCGTCTGGACATCTTTCCGTAATAACGCTCCTTTCTGATGTACTTTCCTTTATTCTCGGTCTCGTCCTTATCCTCGGTTCTCTCAGCACTGACGATGAGGTAACCTTCCTTAAGTTCAACCTTAACATCTTCCTTGTTGAAGCCCGGAAGCTCCATATCAAGCTGGTACTTGTCATCATATTCCTTAACATCCGTGATCATACGGCCTGTAAGTGGATGTGCCTCGCCTTTAGTCTTAACGTCATAAGGAAGCTTGAAGATTCCATCAAGAATATCTTCTACAAAATTGTCTGTAAATAATGTTGGATAATACATAATCATGTCTCCTTTCCATATACATAATCTCCACAGCTCTCTTCGAAAACTGCAATCACATTTACGGTTAAGAAACAGCTTTTCTCGTTCCAGGAGGGTATCAGCTCTCCCCTTGCGGGTATTTTTTCTTAACTCTGAAAACATATTATCACATTGTTAGCACTCTGTCAAGCCGAGTGCTAACAATTATTTATTAAGATTTTATTTCGAACGGCGCCCCGCTGCAAATATGATGATCGCACTGAGGATAATAAAGATTCCACAAACTGTCATTCCAACGCTTGCTATATTATGTCCTGCCTCTTCTCTCTCAACATAGGCTGTCTCAGGATTTTCAGGATCATAATGGATTTCAATCATTTCACCTATATCGTAAATATCCTTCTTACCCGGATTCTGCACCCTATGAGTATATGTTTTTGAACCAACTGTATACTCTACGGTTGCTGTATATGTAGTACGTCGCGTCTCTATTCCTTTCTTATTGCTTGATTTCATATCGATCACAACAGCCTTGGTCGTCGCCGTACATTTTTCATGATAATTATCCATATCCTTTGAAAAGGCAATCCCTAACAGCGTAGAGATAATACCTATAACAAGAAATATACACGCGATAACATTTGCATTCTTATGATTATTTTTCATTTTTTATCCTTTCGCAAATTAGATATAATCATTATGATAATATCATATTATCATTTGTATATTATGGTGTCAAGTATTTTAGAATCGGGGCGCATACAAAAAGACTGTTAACCAGATCATACGCTTCTATAGTCTCTTTTATTTCATTTTTTTTACTGCATCAGCCATTTTCAGGAAATCCCTAGCTTTGATAATAGCAAGTCCCTGTCCTTCATCACCGAGAACGATCAGATGGTCACCCGACTCAATCTTAAAAAGTTTTCTCGCTTTAGCCGGTATTACAATCTGACCCTTCTCACCAACCGTCACCATACCGAATATATGCTTACCCTTTGGGGCAACACCCATACCCATATTATCCTCAGGAGCATAGTTAGCAAGGTCATCAAGGGACACGCCAAATGCATCTGCTATAGCTTTACTTCTTTCGAGATCAGGCACACTATCTCCCGACTCCCACTTTGCTATCGCCTGACGAGTAACGCCCACCGCCTCCGCCAGTTCTTCCTGAGTCATATCATTTAGCTTCCTAAGCTGAACCAAATTATCACTGAACATCACTTACCTCCCAACTTACACCTTCTTCTTGATTCCAAGTACTGCCCATCTAAAGAATGGGATACGCGAAATTATTTCATATAATCCGAAACCAAATACAAATCCTGCCACTAAAGAAAGGATGTACACCAGCAGTGCCGGAAGCATTCCAGTCTTTCCAAAAACAAGCGCCACTGTTGAGATTCCAAGATAATGGAATACGTATAGACCAAAGCTTTTCTTGCTCATCCACTTTGTAAGTCCATTACTGAAGTCAAAGAACTTCGCAAAGCCAGCTACCATAGCCAGTGAACCGAAGTATGCAGAAGCTGCATAAAGAAGCGTCCTGTTAACCGGCTTATCTGCAAAGTTTGCCATATCCTTCACTGCAAAAAAGTAGATGCTAAATACTAACGAAATCACTACACCTATAATAACTGTCGGAATAGCAACCTTCTTTAATCTCTCTATTACTTCTTCATTTGAAAACACATAGTAACCCAACATAAAGAATACGAAATAGAAACTTAATCTGTAAACTATGATCACAGGAGTATTCATTATCAGTCCGGATGCCCATACAGGAATATAGAAAAGAATAATCATCCATATAGGAGTCTTGGCTCCTGTCTCAAGAAGCTTACCCTTCTCGATCTTTCTTACCGGAACTAATAAAAGTGAATAACCCCAAAGAAGCAGAGCGAACCAGAGAACTCCCTGTCCGGACAAAACCATAACAAAAAACTTTATAACGCCCGGAACCTCTTTCATGCTATCAAATGCATCGCCTAAAGACATACTCACATAGCCCTGAATAAACTGGAAGAAAAAGAGTCCAATAGTTGATGGAACCAGCAGCTTCGTAGTTCTGCTCCTAATGAATTCCTTATTCGTATGACTATCAAGATAGAATCTCGAGCTCATACCTGCCACCAGGAACAAAACCGGCATAAACCACGGATAAACAAAGTACATATATATATCGTAGTACTGAACTTTGAGATTCGTGATCTTCTGCAGGCCTCCAGAGATTCCCTCGGCATTATACATGTAGAACACATGATATATCAGTACCACGATCACAGTCACCCAGCGAATATTATCTACAAAATATTTTCTTTTATTCGATACTTCAGATATATTACTAACCATATTATTCATACCCTGCCTACCTTTCATGATAATCATACAATTCATACACACGCAACTCTTTTTAACATAATTATAAATGTTTTAGTCGAACTGTCTATCAAGCAGAGTTAACATTTCAAGTATCAAAATGTGCAAATTCGTTGCATTAAAAAAGGATCATCCTGAAATCCATTCAAGATGATCCCATATTTTTCATTAAAATGTACTGCTTAATATATAAAATGTACCACTCATCCACGATTTAGGTGTGGAACAGCTTCTTGCTCTGATATTTCGGCTCGCATGTGAGATTTACACCAAGCTTCTTGAATACTCCCACATCCACCTGTGAAAGGATTACTGAAGAGTGAACCTCTGTTCCCGCAAGATTAGGCAGCTGTGCATATGCTTCCTTTGCTGCAGGATTTGTAAGCGCCTCAATTGAAAGAGCGATAAGAATCTCATCAATATGCAGAAGCGGATTGTGATTTCCGAGATACTTAACCTTGAGATCCATGATCGGCTCGATAACCTGTGGGGAAATGAGCTTTACAGGATCCTCTATTCCTGCAAGATATTTCAGTGCATTAAGGATAAGCGCTGATGAAGCACCAAGGAGCGGTGATGTCTTGCCTGTCATTATAGTTCCGTCAGGAAACTCCATGGCAGCTGCAGGATTTCCTGTCTCTTCTGCTCTTATATTTGCTGCAGCAACTACAGGACGATCGCCGATGGCAAGACCTGCCTTCTCCATAAGGAGCTTGATCTTATTAACTGCTGTATCTGTTCCTTCACCCTTACGTCTCTCACACATTGCATTGTAATAACGTCTGATGATTTCCTGATTTGCTGCATCCTTGCAAGCCTCGTCATATACTATACAGTAGCCGGCCATATTAACACCCATATCTGTAGGTGAATTGTATGGGCTCTTTCCCGAAATCTTCTCGAACATTGTCTTAAGAACAGGGAATACCTCAACGTCTCTGTTATAGTTAACAACTGTCTCACCGTAAGCTTCAAGATGCCACGGATCGATCATGTTAACATCATTGAGATCTGCTGTAGCAGCCTCGTATGCAAGATTTACAGGATGATTGAGTGGGATATTCCATATAGGGAATGTCTCGAACTTAGCATATCCCGCATTTATACCTCTCTTCTGCTCATGGTAGAGCTGTGAGAGACATGTTGCCATCTTTCCGCTTCCAGGTCCCGGTGCGGTAACGACAACCAGCGGCTTTGTTGTTTCGATATAATCATTTCTTCCATATCCTTCGTCACTTACGATCTTAGGAATATCCGAAGGATATCCTTCGATAGGATAATGTCTGTATACCTTAAGTCCCAGTGCCTTAAGCTTCTTCTCGTAAGCAACTGCTGAAGGCTGCTCTGCAAACTTTGTAAGTACAACAGAACCTACATAAAGTCCGTTATTTGTAAAAGCATCGATGAGTCTCAGAACATCCATATCATATGTTATTCCGATATCACCACGAACCTTGTTCTTCTCGATATCACTTGCAGCGATAGCGATAACTATCTCTGTCTGATCCTTCAGCTGCTTAAGCATTGTTATCTTTGAATCCGGCTTAAATCCCGGAAGAACTCTTGATGCATGATAATCATCAAAAAGCTTTCCACCGAACTCGAGATACAGCTTTCCACCGAACTGGTTTATTCTCTCCATGATATGTTTTGACTGCATATCAAGATATTTGTCATTGTCAAATCCTATACGTCCCATCTTTCATTCCTCATAAATTTTTTAAGCTTTCTCTGATACATTTTTTGTAGCTACAACATTTACACCCGTTCCTGCCACATTCTCTATAATTATATCACCAATTTTCACAGGAGCAACCGTCTTTGCTTCGCGTATATATTTCATTACGTCGAAGATCTTCTCCTTCGGGATATCCGCCGCAGTCTTTACAGAGACCATCGGGATCTCACCTCCCGCAACACGTACTATTGATGTCACGGTCCTGGTCGGAGCAGTTACCTCCTTGATTCCATACTCCTCGCCTCTCGGGCAGGTATTGCCTGTCACTGTGACAGAGCCGTCATCAGCCTTCGTAACAACAAGGCTGCATCCCATAGGGCAATTGATACAAATAAGATCTGTCTTTTCCATACTCAGCCCTCCGCATCCAGAACGGTAAGCTCTATAGGAACATTACCCGTTTCCGCTAAATCCTTTATGTCGGCAAGTGATGAAAGCATATCCTTCTTTACGTTAAGCTCCTCCATCTTGCCCGGTTCCATAACATTTTTCTTCAGCTCGAGCTTCTTTTCGCCCGCCACCATAAGGCACAGCTTCTTATTTCTTAAGACATCTCCTACACGGAATCTGATCGTTATGCGGTCATCCATTTCAGAAATGCATACCTTCTGCGGAACACTGTATCTGATTCCGCCGGAGCACTTGATATCGAAAACATCCGATACTCCCCCGCCTGCCGCATTATCTTCCGCATTGCTGTCAGCTCCGCTGCCACCCATTGCTTCAGCAATCGCTGCCTGCTTCACATATTCGGCAGCCACCTTACCTGCACGTTCAGCCTCCGCCGAAACATAGTCAACAAGGTCATGGACATGGAGCACATTTCCACAGGCGAAAACTCCCGGAACCGAGGTCTCGAGATTATCTCTGACCACCGGTCCTCCGGTAACGCCGCTGATCTCCACTCCCGCACTTCGGCTGAGCTCGTTCTCCGGAAGAAGTCCGCATGACAGAAGCAGAGTATCACATTCGAAATGTATCGCCGTTCCCGGAATTATCTTCCTCGATGCATCAACCTCAGATATATCGATCCCTTCAACTCTTTCCTTACCGTAGATTTTTGATACGGTATGACTGAGAAGAAGCGGAATATCAAAATCCTTAAGGCATTGTACTATATTTCTCTGAAGTCCTCCCGAATATGGCATCAGTTCTGAAACAGCCAGCACCTCAGCACCCTCGAGAGTCATTCTCCTTGCCATGATAAGACCTATATCACCCGAGCCGAGAATTACGACTCTTCGGCCTATCATTTTGCCTTCGATATTGACCAGCCTCTGAGCTGTTCCCGCAGTATAGATTCCCGCTGGTCTGTAGCCCGGAAGTCCGAGTGCTCCTCTCGGCCTTTCCCTGCAGCCCATGGCAAGTATGACCGCATCGGCCTTTATAATTCTGGTTCCTTCTTCGGAATTCATCATCGTTACAAGCTTTGTTCCGTCAGCATCAACACTGATATCAAGAACTATTGTTTCCAGCTTGTAATCTATATTCCTTTCCTCGGCTTCTTTGATAAATCTTGCCGCATACTCAGGTCCTGTAAGCTCCTCCTTAAAACGATGGAGTCCGAAACCGTTATGTATGCACTGATTGAGAATTCCGCCGAGCCTGTCATCTCGTTCGATTATGAGCACATCCTTCAGTCCCGCATCGGTTGCCGCAACAGCCGCAGCAAGTCCCGCAGGTCCGCCGCCTACAATAACGAGTGATCTTTTGATATAAAGGTCTTCCATATCACATCACCTCCCCTGTAAGCAGTTCCGAGCCCGGAATATTCTTGCAGACTTCCTCCTCGGAACACTCCAGCTCACGGGCAAGTATCTCTATTGCCCTCGGCGTACAGAATCCGGCCTGACATCTTCCCATTCCCTGACGGACTCTTCTTTTGATTCCGTCCAGAGATCTTGCTCCCACAGGACGTCTTATCGCATCTTCGATCTCGCCCTCGGTAACCTCTTCGCATCTGCAGACTATACGTCCGTATTCAGGCCTCTCGGCTATCAGCTTATTTCTTTCTTCAGGAGACAGCTTTGTGATCCTTACAAAGCCCTTTCTCTCATCTTTAAAATCATCCTTCTCGGAAGCCCCTGCCTTTTCGGCAATCAGCTTCGCAAGATACTCTCCTATAGCAGGAGCCGAACTGAGTCCCGGAGACTCAATTCCCGCAGCATTGAAGAAGCCTTCGCTGTCCTCAGCTTCTCCTATTATAAAATCATCACCCTTCTCATGAGCTCTGAGCCCTGCAAAGGATGTAATTGTCTTATTATATGGAATATTCGGTACGGAAAGAAGGGCCTTACTCTTTATCTCATCCATGCCTTCCGCTGTAACAGATGTATCTTCCTTATCATCGAGATCAGCCGCATTAGGTCCGACCAGAAGATTTCCGTGAACCGTCGGAGTAACGAGAACGCCCTTACCAAGCTTCGTCGGAAGCTGGAAGATGGTATGATCCACAAGACCTCCGGTCTCCCTGTCCATAAGAACATACTCACCCCTTCTCGGCGTGATCGACATCGTTTTTTTCGAAACAATGTTGTTTATCTTATCGGCATAGATACCTGCCGCATTAACAACATATTTCACATCATATTTTTCCTGTCCGTTGACCGACAGAATATATCTGTCATCCCTGCGGGAAATGTGCGTAATCTCTTCAATGAAACGAAACTCAGTTCCGTTCTCTGCTGCATTTTCCGCAAATGCGATGGTCATAAGAAACGGACATACTATTCCACCGTGAGGAACCAGTAGAGCTTCTGCAACCTCTTCCGAAAGTGCCGGCTCTATCTGCCTTGCTCTGTCACCGGAAATGATCTCCAGATCCCTTACTCCGTTCTTCTCCCCTCTTTCAAGGAGTGTAACAAGTCCCTCATGTCCTTCCGGACTGAGACTGATAACCATAGAACCGTTCTCTCTGTAATCGAAATCCAGCTTCTTTGAGAGCTGACGTATCAGCTCCGAACCCCTCACATTAAATTCAGCCTTGAGTGTTCCCGGAACCGCATCATAGCCCGCATGGACTATGGCACTGTTTGCCTTTGATGTACCCGAACAGACATCCTCGTCTTTCTCCACAACAACTGTGGAAAGGCTGTAACGTGATAACTCTCTTGCGATCGAAGTACCTACGACCCCCGCTCCGATCACCGCCACATCAAATCTTTCCATATTATCACCTTCTCACATTGATATGTATCGCTGTTACCCCTGTCTGTATTTATCACAGAATAAATACAGATTAAATTACGAATCCAATCAAATTATAACGCATAATTAAATATAAGTGCCATTGCGATACCCAGCAGAAATCCTGCGAAAACCTGAATAGGAGTATGTCCTATAAATTCCTTCAGTTTCACCTCCGCTGATATTTCCGTATCACCAAGTTTCTGGAACATATTGATCAGTTCATTAATGACCTGTGCCTGCTTTCCGGCTTCAAGTCTTACCCCCATAGCATCATGCATTACAATGATTGCAAGAATACATGCAATTGCAAAATATGCTGAACCGAAGCCACATTCCAGACCCGTTGAAACGGCAACCGCAGTAACCGTTGATGAATGTGCACTTGGCATACCTCCGTCTCCGACAAGTCTTTCCAGTCTGAACTGTCTGTTTACAATGAGGTGTACCAGAGTCTTGAGCACCTGGGCTGTAGCCCAGCCCAGTACTCCCGACATTAATATTCTGTTGGAAAATATCTCTTTAATTATTTCCATGAATGCTCCTTTGAATAAGCTTTGCGATCTCAACAATAGGAATTATGAGTAAAGCTATTCCGACTGCCGTAAAGAATTCCTTAACCGTAAGCGGATTGAATGAGAAAATCTTTGCAAGCGCAGGAACATAGATGATGACTATTGTTAAAACTACTGAAAATACAAGTGTTCCCCATAACAGCTTGTTCTGCTTCTTAAGCTTGAAGAGTGATTCTCTTCTTGAACGAAGATTGAAGCTGTGGAAAACTTCTATCATTGAAAGTGTCAGGAATGCCATTGTCATTCCGTTCTGTGATATAAACTTCTCTGCTGCCATTCCGGCCGTAACAGCCTTTCCGTCAGCAAAGAAAACACCGAGCTTATATGATATTACCGTAATAACTGCGATAACAAAGCCCTGAAGTATTACATCAACTCCGAGTCCTCCGGAGAATATACCCTCTGACTTCTTACGAGGCGGCTGCTTCATAACACCCTCTTCTGCCTCTTCCATTCCGAGACCGATTGCCGGGAAGCAGTCTGTGATAAGATTGATCCACAGAAGATGCGCAGGCTTAAGTATCGTAAAGTTCATTATTGTTGCAATGAATATTGCGATAACCTCTGCAAGATTAGAAGAAAGCAGGAACTGAATAGCCTTACGGATATTGTCATAGATTCTTCTTCCTTCAGCTACAGCCGATACGATTGTTGCAAAGTTATCATCCGCAAGGATCATATCCGCAACATTCTTTGTAACGTCGGTACCTGTGATACCCATTCCGACACCGATATCAGCCGACTTGATCGAAGGTGCATCATTTACACCGTCACCGGTCATGGCTGTAACCTTGCCCTGTGCCTTCCATGCTTTAACTATACGAACCTTATGCTCAGGCTGAACTCTCGCATATACCGAAAAATCCTTTACATGCTCTGCAAAGTATTCATCGGAAAGCTCTGAAAGTTCTGCACCTGTTATAGCCTCATATGTTACTGCATTGCCGTTCTCATCAACTCCGTCAAGAATTCCAAGCTCCTTGGCAATGGCAACTGCAGTATCTCTGTGATCGCCTGTGATCATTACAGGTCTTATTCCTGCCATGCGGCATCTCTCAATAGCGACCTTAACCTCAGGTCTGATCGGATCGATCATTCCGTCGAGTCCCACAAAGATAAGATTCTTCTCAAGGCTTTCCGGTGCAAAATCCGAAGGAGCCTCATCGAAAGTCTTTACTCCGAGTGCAAGAACTCTGAGTGCCTTGTCAGCCATACTCTTGTTGAACTCTTTAATATCATTCATGGTTTCGGCATCCATCTCATAAACCTTACCGTTCTTGAGATAGTACTTGCAACATGCAAGAACACAGTCAGGTGCACCCTTTGTGAATTGGATATATGAACCATCGCTTATCGCGATACCGCCATCGGCAGCGTCCACATTTCCTATGACCTTATGAACTGTTGTCATCATTTTTCTGAGTGAATCGAAAGGAGCTTCTCCAACTCTCGGATACGCTTCCTTAAGATCATACTTCGGCATAGCGTACTTAGCTGCATCTGTAACGAGTGCACACTCTGTAGCTTCACCTACTGCCTTATCGGTCTCCCACTCTGCATCTGAACACAGAGCCATACCTCTTACAAGAAGAAGGTTTTCACCGATCAGCTTATTATCATCTGTAACGTCAGTACTTCCGGTATCGACCGTAACGTGCTGAACAACTGTCATCTTATTCTGTGTCAGAGTACCTGTCTTATCGGAACAGATGATCTCTGTACATCCAAGAGTCTCAACCGCAGTAAGCTTACGGATGATTGCCTTATTCTTGGACATCTTTGTTACACCGATTGAAAGAAGTACAGTAACAACTGCTGCAAGTCCTTCAGGTATAGCCGCAACCGCAAGTGAGATTGCAACCATAAATGTGTTAATGAAAAATTCTCCGTTAAGGCCCTGGCCCGAAACAAGATTTCTGATTATATTGATTGCAAAGATCACTCCACAGATAACGATTACCATTATCGAAAGGATCTTTGAAAGCTCGTTGAGCTTGATCTGAAGAGGAGTCTCCTCATTCTCTGCCTGAGTAAGCTGATCTGCTATCTTACCCATTTCAGTTGTCATACCTGTATCGGTAACAACTGCCTTGCATCGACCGTACTGCACTGATGATCCCATGTAGATCATGTTAGCTCTGTCACCCAGCGGTACATCTGTTGCTCCGCCTGTCGAAAGAACATCTGCTGTCTTGTCTGAAGGAACAGACTCTCCGGTAAGCGCGGCTTCCTCACATTTAAGAGACGCTGCTTCTATAATTCTCGCATCCGCAGGAACTGCATCTCCTGCCTCAAGAGAAATGATATCTCCCGGAACAAGCTCCGAAGAATGAATAACCTTTACTTCGCCGTCACGGATAACCTTTGTTGTAGCCGCTGCGATTTCCTGAAGTGCCGCTATGGCAGATTCAGCCTTGGATTCCTGATACACTCCGAGAATGGCATTTACTATTACTACTGTAAGGATTATGAAAACATCAGCAAATCCTTCTTTTGAGATTGCTGCGGTAATCGCCGAGATAAGTGCCGCTACTATGAGAACGATGGTCATCGGCTCACATATTTCCTTAAGGAACTTGTGAATGATGCTTTCCTTCTCTTTTTCTGCAAGCTTGTTTTCTCCGAATTCCGCAATTCGCTTTTTGGCTTCTGCCTCTGTAAGACCTGACTCCTGAGACTTCTTCTCAGCCAATACATCGGCAGCACTTTCAAGATAATATTTCATTTTTAGTCACTTTACCTTTCCTGATATAAATACTTTCTTACTAAATGTTTCTTTGATTTTTTTATCAATAGTCTTAATCGATTGTCTTACTTGATTGCCTTACTTGATAGTATTACTTGATCATATTACTCGATTGTCTCAACCTTGATAAGATTTGTGTTACCTGATGTTCCGTTAAGCACTCCGCCTGTAAGAACTACATTGTCCCCCGACTGCAGTTCAAAATTCACCTTGGCTTCTCTAAGAGAGTTAAGGAACATTTCTTCCATTGTGTCATAGGTTCCGCAAAGTACAGGAGTAACTCCCCAGCTGAGGTTCTGCTTTCTCCATACTCTTGTGGATGTTGTCATTCCGATGATGTCAACAGGACATCTGAAACGGCTTACCATTCTTGATGTACGTCCGCTGAGAGAATTGACTACGATTGCCTTAGCCTCTACATCGATAGCCATCTGACATATAGAATGTGATACGGCATCAAGAACGCTTCTTACTTCGAAATCCGCATTGCGGAATCTCTTCTTATAATTTATCTGCTGCTCGGTAAACATTACTGTCTTAACCATAGTCTCAACAGCCTCAACCGGATACTTACCGCTTGCTGACTCACCTGAAAGCATAACTGCGGATGTACCGTCATAAACAGCATTTGCAACGTCAGAAATCTCAGCTCTTGTAGGACGAGGATTCTGGATCATTGACTCAAGCATTTCTGTAGCTGTGATAACTCTTGAACCCAGCATACGGCACTTGCTAATCAGATACTTCTGAATTGAAGGAACCTCGATATTCGGAATCTCCACACCGAGATCTCCACGTGCAATCATGATACCGTCTGAAAGCTGGCATATTTCTTCAATATTATCTACACCTGAACGGTTCTCAATCTTTGCGATGATCTCAACATCTTCTCCTCCGTTCTCATCAAGGAAATCTCTGATTGCCTGAACATCATTCTTATTTGATACGAAAGATGCAGCGACAAAATCAATTCCATGCTTAAGACCAAAAAGAATGTCTTCCTTATCCTGATCGCTTAGGAACGGATGATCCAGTACCTTGTTCGGGAAGTTCATACTCTTTCTGTCTGAAAGAGCTCCTCCAGCAAGACATGTACATACTGCATCGTTACCCTTGATCTCAGTAACCTCAAATATTACAAGACCGTTGTTAACAAGAATTCTGTCTCCCGGCTGAAGATTGTCCGTGAGATGTTCGAAATTCACAGATACTCTCTCGTTGTTACCTACTACATCCTCTGTAGTAAAAGTAAAGGTATCACCCTCTGAAAGATTGATCTTTCCGTTTTCGAAAGTCTTGATTCTATATTCAGGTCCCTTGGTATCAAGCATGATTGCTATAGGAAGGTGCAGGTCTGCTCTTACCTTCTTGATCGCATCAAACTTCTTTTTCTGCTCTGCATGAGTACCATGTGAGAAATTCAGTCTGGCAACATCCATACCTGCAAGCATCAGCTTTCTGATCATCTCCTCACTTTCACTTGCCGGACCGATGGTACATATAACCTTGGTTTTTCTCTTCATAGTGTTTTCTCCCTATATTTAAATGTATATAGCCGGTACAAATTCGCACCGGCGCCTTAAGCTCCTAGTTTAAAATATCTGTCATTACATGTCAATGAATATCAGCCTGTAAAACACCTTATTTAAAGCAAACTATAACGATTAATTGTAGGTTGCTTACCGTTTGCTTGCCTGTTGCCTGTAAGTTACTTGTAGGTTATTTGTAGTTTATTTGTAGATTGCTTATCGTCTACTTACGGTACCTTAAAGGCATTGAAGAAGTTGGCTACAGGCTGAACTGTATCAGCAAAATCATTGATTGCCTTATTCAGTGTTTCAAACTCTATAGAGTTCAGCTTCTCCACTGCTTCACTGAGATTCTTCGTGTTTGTAACAACAAGATTATCTACATTCTTAACCATACCGTCGATATCCTTGATTGTTGAATCAATCATATCAACCTTGGATTCAACTGTTCCCACAACACTTGTCAGCTTCGCAGTTGCGGACTGTACCTCATCTGCTACAGCCACAACCTTAGGAACCAAGTAAAGCACCGCAGCCGCTATCATTACAAAAATAGCTATCATCAACCCTGCCACAAGTTTTCTCGCCCTTGTCTCTCCACGCTGTTCCTTCAGAAGCTCAATCAGAAGTTCCTTCTCGCTCATGTTTTCCAGATCATTTTTCGCACTCAATATCAGCTACCCCCTTTACAAAATTCCCGAAATAATCTGCATGCTAACCCAATATATTATTATACCATTCAGGATGGTGAATTCAATAAAATCCGCTACCATCTCTGCGTCAAACCCTTAAATCTTCCCAGTTTTTTGGGGTTTTTGAGTCATTTTACTACCATATTCCCTGATTACACTTGATATGTTAGTATTTTCTGATTTTTGAAAATCACCCGAACAGAACGAGTACTACCATAACAATATGATACACTATCTTTTGGTAGTATTTTTTAGCTATTTGGGGACTTTTAAAAATTGTCCGTACTAACATTTACTCTTCTTCTCAAGGCTTTGGTAGTATTTTCACTTTTTTCGATGTCTATTTCAGCACCTCCATACTAACATATCACCCGTTTTCATAGGCTATGTTAGTACTTCTCACTAAATGCCACATTTTTAATCGATATTCCAGTTTCTTCAATAATTCTATGTTCGCTACCACAATCAATATCCCAGCCTCTTCTTTAATTCTATGATCAGCCTCCTTATATCCTTCGTATTAAGCGGATGGCTTCCGGTTTCAAAAGTCCAGATTACAGAATCATATTGATACAGACCGCTTGCCTCATAATTTCTGATTTTCATCATAGCATTATTTCTATATTCAATATCATCCATCATCCCAAAATGTTCCCAGTATACCTCTCTTCTTTCTTTTATATTCAATAACGTAAAATCCGGATGAACTATTCCTGTTTTCAGTTTAAGAGGTTTTTCATAAAGAAACGGAACATACAATTCATCAAGTATGTCGGCGATTATCACCTCTGACTTAGAACGTACTCGCAACCCTTTTCTCGTGTAATACTCCGGAATTCCTTCTTTGAATATCATTTTCTCATATTCTTGTCCTTTCCAGTTGATAGCATATACCTCATCTGAAATGTACGGCACACTGACCAATTCTCTTTTCCCGACACTCATTCTGTCTAATGTCAGATTAAATGGATTATCAATCCACTCATTCTGCAATCCCTTCATAGCATCAAGCAGCTCTTTCAAAACAATTATAAGTTTTTCATCATATTCTATCTGGGCAAGTATTTCAGCAATTATCCTATTTTTCTTTTTTATATATTTGCCATTAACACCCTCACCTTTCATTCTCATAAAATATTGATATGTATTTCTACATTTTACTGCTCTCAGCCTCGCCCCTTCCGGAACTTTCTTCTTTAGTTTTTCAAGCTCAGTTGAAACCTTCATCAAACAATTCTCCAAATAGCCAATGTCTTTTGCTATATCCTTAGCCTTTATCATCATCTCCTCCTTATTACCTTTGTTTTTATGTACTAATGGGATTTCTCCTACTCAATCACCACCGCTCCATCCTTATCAGTGCGGATTATCCTGCAGCCGGCATTCTCCATTCTTTCAAGTGTCTCCGGTGAAGGATGTCCATACGGATTATTCCTTCCGCATGAAATAATTGCGACGCTGCATGACACCTCCTTCAGAAAAGCTCTCGAAGATGAATACTTCGAACCATGGTGTGGTGCGATAAGAATGTCTGCCGAAATATCAAGCTTACTCTTTTTTGACTTCTCAATTATTCTTTCCTCCACATCCGAACTGATGTCTCCCGGAAAAAGAATTCTCAGTTCACGGCCATTAATGTCACTGTCCAGAAGAACAACCAGTGAATAATCATTCCCACTATTCTCAATCTCTGACACACTTCTATCCTCTGACACACTTTCTTTCCTCGAGCGACTTCCCGCTTCTGACACTCTTCCATCCTTCGACCGATTTCCATCCCCCAATTGTCCATCAGTCTTCACATTTTCTCTGCCCGGATAGATTACTGTGAAGCATCCCCCGACCACATCTCCTTCAGACAAGCCCGTGACACCTACTCCGGAGGCATCACCAAGTTCAAGATAATTACCGTCCTCTTTGGTTCCGGCTGCCATATATACCGCATCGATTTTTAATCTGTACGGACGTTTCATCTGCGACATTTCGATCAGTCCGTTAATGTGATCCTCATCTGTATGGGACACAAATACACCGGTAATCTCCGACATTCCGTAGTACTTGAGTGCAGGAATAATCACATACTCTCCAACCTGATCCTTAGACGTGGAACCGCCATCCAAAATGTAATTCCGTCCATCACTCATGTGAATGATTACCGACTGCCCCTGTCCAACGTCCAGCACAACGATCCGGTCATCCTTCCGATTCTGATATCCGACAAGAATCAAAAACATCACCAGCACACCGTACATTTTCAGGATATATAATCGAATAATATTCTTACCCTTAACACATTGTTCCTTTACATTCTCATCCTTAACTCTTCGTTTCTTTACATTCTCATCCTTAACTCTTCGTTCCTTTACATTCTCATCCTTAACTCTTCGTTTCTTTATACTCTCACCCTCAACATTGCGTTTCTTAACAATCCATTCACCCACACCTTTATTTTTCCTTCTATTAATCCTGCTTCCCTTCCTCAGCAGATTAAGGGTAAGCCAGAGCAATACTATATAAAATGTACCGCACACCCATATATTCGTATGCCCGGTATTAATTCCCGAAAACGGAAGGCTGAATCCCATATTGCAGATCTTCTCATATAAACCGAGCATGAAATTTACAGTTACAGCCGAAACTCTTGCGACAAAATCCACGATTGCTGCCAAACAACCAAATACACTCTGTGATTCCGTCATTCTCATTCCGCCGTCCACAGAACCAATCTGCATGCCAGCCATCGCTATCATCGGTCCTCCAACCATCGCTGCAGCCAAAGCTGTTCCTCCCGAAGCGGCCATATAGATCATCCCCAGCAGTGCAGTTATAAATCCTCCCGCTATAACATAAACCGCAGTAGGTATGATCACTATACCCAGCAGCATGCTGTAAGGGTAGATTTCATAGTAGTAATATATAAGCAGCGGTGAAAGAACCATGTTTATCACGAGAGTAGACAGTGCTGTTCTTGCCGCATATTCCTTCACTCTTTTTGTATCTATCTTTTTAAGCTTTCCATGCAGAAAGATTTTCCGTAGAATTTCCGTAAAGTTTCGCCATACAGGTCTATCAGTTTCAGGCTCATTAACTCTCTCTGTCATTCCGTATCTTTCTGTAAAGAAGATTATCTTTCTCCATCCAAAGTAATTTATATAAATCCTGTCGCTTATATACATTGCTCCGGCTGCCGCAAAGCTGAGCTGCAGTCCTGCAGTGAATACAGATTCCGGATTTATGATAGCCATGATAAGGAGCGCAAGCATCATGTCTGTTGGAACATCTGCACTCCTTTTAATGAAAAATGCATAGTAACGCAGAACAAGCATTATCACCGCTCTGATTATAGGCGGCGCAAATCCGGTCATAAGTCCGTAGAGGATTATAAGCAGCATGACTATGGCACATCTGTATTTTCTTCCGATGCCCAGCATTTCCAAAAGCTTCTCAAAGGCAAGTGCTATGATCGATACATGCATTCCCGAGATAGCCAGTATATGGGCGAGTCCGTTCTTCTGATACATAAGCTTCTGATTTCTGTCCAGTCCGGACTTATCTCCGAGCAGCATTGCAGAAAGAAAAGAAGCTCTATCAATCCTGAAATATCTGTAAAGTGATGCTTCAAGTCCCTCACGAAACCTGCCAAGGATATACATGACATGATCCTTCTTCTCCAAAAGCTCATATCTTTCGGTATATATCACACCGATTATTCCTTTGCCGGAATAGTAATCCGTCATATCAAAGCTTCCAGGATTTGTACTCTCCTCAGGTGTTTCCAAAACACCTTCTGCTCTGAAATATTCTCCCACATGTATTTTTCCCTTACCTTTTACAGTTTCATCTACATTTAAACCATCTTCACCTTTTACAATCTCATCTTTCTTTAAACCACCCGCTCCTTTTATAAACACAACAACCTTACTGTCGCCTGCCTTTACGGTAACCCTGACGCTTTTCTCTCCTTCATATACATCAACAACCTTTCCCTCCAGGGATACATTTTCTCCACGCATCAGATTCTTACTTCTGCTCTGAATCTTAGAGACGACTCCCAAACCGATTCCTGCCGCAAGGCAACAAAAAAGCAACAGGTACGAGCATTTTTTTTGCCCAGACCTGTTGCTTGATTTGATTTCCAGCATCATTATGATCATCGCAGCCGTTAACATCACGACTGCCAGTATTAAATTTTTCCAGACTGCCAGGTATGCTGTCTCTCCGATGAGAATCAGCATACCCACAGTAATAACCGGTCTTTTATTCATCCGAAAACTCCAACGGTATACTGGTATCAACCACATCATGGAAATTATCTATACTCTTTCCGTTTACAAGGAAGAGTACACCTCTTACATTCTGAAGCGATGTAAGAGAATTAACTATCGAGTAGATTACTATCCTGTCGCCCGCCGTAACATCTCCTGTCAGGAATTCACCGGAGAGATCCAGCGTTGCTGTTCCGTTCATAACAGAGATACTTCTGATCTCGGTTCCCGAAGGTAAAACATTATATGCTATAAGCTGTTTCATAACGGCTTCGGATGCCGATTCATCAGATGAAATGGTCACGTAAGCTGTAACCTTTCTCAGTCTGTTGCCGTGTTCATTTGGAAGATACAGGATTATCTCACCCTTATTGATTGCTGAATCTTCAGCATCATCATAATAGAAAAATGCATTGTCTCTGTAGATAGCGGAATCTATCTCATTTCCTGCCGCATCATCTATAGTAATGACTGTATCGCCTGTCTTATTCAGGCCGCTCACACTCTTTACGATCGCAGCCTTGCTCAGAAGCAGCTGCTCCTCGGTAAGTCCATCCTCCATAAGATAAAGAACTATGTTGCCGTCCTTATCTATACTGTAGCCTGTAAAGGATAGACCGTTCAGAAGCACCAGCTGATTCATAACTTCCTCTATGGAATCCGATATGGAATCCGGCTGCTTAAGCTGGTATCTTTCCGAATCAGGTACAACACCATCATCCT
This sequence comes from Eubacterium sp., assembly GCA_017634555.1. Lineage (GTDB taxonomy): Bacteria > Bacillota > Clostridia > Lachnospirales > Lachnospiraceae > Eubacterium_Q. Next base: position 24,262 of record JAGBNF010000005.1, read on the forward strand.
CAACATGATAGAGCTGAACCGTGCCGGCCGTACCTGTTATACTCTCCTGCGAAACTTCTTCTGTAACGGACGGACTCGAAGTACATGCCGTGAATACCTGTGAGGTAAGCATAAAGCCTGCAAGGAGAAGGACTGTCAGTACTTCCTTCGTCTTCTTCTTTGCCTTTATCTCTGTCAGCTGTTCCGTATCAAATGCTACGTCAAACATTTCCTTATCAACCGCTGCATCAGTCAGACTGTCGAGAGCAATTCTCTGATTGAGCGGGATTCTTACGGAAAATGTGGTGCCTTTGCCCGACTCACTGTACAGTCTTACCACGCCCTGATGCGCATTTATAATATTTCTCGTAATGGAAAGACCGAGGCCCGTACCACCGGTATCGCGGCTTCTCGCCTTATCCACTCTGTAAAATCTTTCGAAAACCTTATCCTTCGAATCATCCGGAATTCCCACACCGGAGTCTGCAACCTTTATGTAGAAGAAACGCTGGTCGGCATTAAGTGAAACCCTGATCCATCCGTTATCCACATTGTACTTAACCGCATTTTCCACAAGATTGGAAATGGCCAGCGACAGCTTAACACTGTCAACCTCAGCCTTAACATCACGGTAGCTCTCGTAATTAAGTTCTATGCCTCTCTGCTTTGCAAGAGGTGTAACCGTCTTTATGATTCCGTCGAGGATATCGTTGATGCTTGTCTCTGCGAAATTCATCGCATTGCTGTTACGGTCTGTTCTTACAAGAGTCAGAAGATCGTTTATAATCTGTGTCTCTCTATCCACCTCTTCAACTATATCTGACATGAAGTCCTTGTAATCCTCTGCAGTTGCAGCCTCATTCTGAAGCAGCGATTCGGCCAGAACCTTCATGGATGTAACCGGTGTCTTAAGCTCATGACTTACGTTTGATACAAACTCCTGACGAGCCGAATCAACCGTTGCCAGCTTCTCAAGCACGGCATTATAGTTTCTCGCAAGAGCCTTCGTTTCCTTAAAGCCCTTCTCTTCGATCTTATCATGCAGATTTCCCTGGGATGTATGATAGATCTGTCTGTTGATCGAATCCAGTCTTCTGATCGCGATCTTTACGATAAAGACAACAATCGCAATATTTACAAACAGCATAATTACCATCAGGAGAATACTCTGATTTGATATCGATGTAATGTTCTCCTTCATTCCCGACAGAGACGCAGTGGAAACGATAACACCGAGTATTGTATTATCTCTCTTGATCGGCAGAATAACCTCTGCATAATCACCACGGATACGTTTGATGCTTTCCACCTCACCGGTCATGACACTCATAACGTCTCCACTCACTATATAGTCATTCTGTTTGAGAACGTAGGTATCCTTGATTATCTGATAATTTCTCGAAATGACCATGATTCGGCCGTTCGAAAAGTAAGCCGACTCATTAATATCAGTATCGAGGGAAGTATCCTCCGTTTTCATATCCAGCTTATAGAGCGCCAGATCATTTGAAAGTCTGATTGCTCTTCTCTCTGTATCATTAAGGAGCGCGGTGATCTCATTTCTGTTCATAAGATCTACTATTCCCCTAAATGTAACAAAGGACGAAAGCATCATAACGATACTTACCGAAATGATAATAAAGGATTTTATGCTAATGTAATGTTTCTTTCTGTTCTTACTCATGATTCCTCAGGAAGCGGATTGCTCACTGCCCTATATGCATCCTCAAAGAAGACCTCCTGTGCATTTATGGCAGGTTCTGTATGTTCAACATATTTATAGTCACCGTTGCAATCCGAATATCTGGCTTTAACATTATCCTTCAGCTGTGTGTTGAAGAAATTTCTCAGTCTTGTCTTCAGCTCTTCATCATAGATTGGAGCTGCAACCTCAACTCTTCTTACTGTGTTTCTTGTCATAAAATCGGCGGATGCGATGTACATTTCTTCTCTTTCGCCCTTACCGAAAATATATATTCTTGAATGCTCGAGATATCTTCCGACGATACTGATTATACGAATATTATCCGTCTCACCCTTAACACCCGGATGAAGACATGATATACCTCGTATTACCATATCTATCTTAACTCCGGCCTTGGATGCCTCGATAAGCTTATCGATGATCAGCTTATCAGTAAGGGAATTAATCTTGATTCCCACGTATCCGTCGCCGCCATCTCTGGCAATCTGTATCTCTCTTTCAATCTTATCTATAACCTTGTTCTGCAGACACTTCGGTGCAACAAGGAGACACTCTGTCGACTCCATGACCTCACCAAGTGAAAGAGCCTGGAATACCCTTGCTGCCTCGGCACCTATCTTCTCGTTAGCTGTCATAAGGCAGAGGTCTGTATAAAGTCTGGCAGTCTTCTCATTGTAATTACCTGTACCGATCTGTGTTACATACTTTACTCCGCCTTCCTTCTTCATTGTAATAAGGCAGAGTTTGGAATGTACCTTAAGTCCGTCAAGTCCGTAGATAACATGACAGCCTGCCTGCTCGAGCTGACGTGACCATTCGATGTTGTTTTCCTCATCGAATCTGGCCTTAAGCTCAACCAGAACATCAACCTGTTTTCCGTTCTCGGCAGCCTCAACAAGTGCCTCCACAACTTTACTGTGCTTTGCAAGTCTGTAGAGTGTCATCTTTATCGATACAACATCCGGATCGTTGGCAGCCTCACTCAGCATGTTGAGGAAAGGCCTGATACTCTCATACGGATAGTGAAGGAGCTTGTCCTTCTCTATTATCTGCGGAAGAAGCGGAAGCTTCTCATCAAAATCAGGAGACCTCTGCGGAATTCTCTTGTTGTAGAAGAGCTCCTCATTATGTCTCAGATTATCCTGAATCTCAAAAAGGAATGACAGGTCAAGCGGACTTGAAACCTTAAAGATCATTTCCATATCGATATGCAGATAAGAAACAACCGTTGCCATCGTCTTCTTATCGATATCTCTTGTATACTCGATTCTTACCGGCTGCAGACGACGTCTCTGCTTAATGACCTCAGCCATATGGTCGCGGTAATTCAGCTCCTCATCATATACCTTGTCTGCATCGATATCAGCATTTCTCGTTACTCTGATAAGAGACTTTCCGAGAATGTTATAGCCATGGAAGACAATAGGAAGGAAATGTAATATAAGCTCCTCAGCGAGCATATAGTGTCCCTTTCTTCCCGGTATCTCAATAAGTCTCTTGAACATTCCGGTATTGCACGGAACTATACCTATGCTTGTTTTTGTTGTCTTGGAACTCTTGCCGGTCTTGCTGTTCTTGCTCTTCCCGGATTCAAGCAGTGCCATGGCACATATATCATTATTCTTTATAAATGGGAACGGCTGCTTCTTAGAAACAATATTCGGTGACAGAAGAGGCATTATCTCTCTCTCGAAATACTGCTTAAGATATTCGCCCTCCTTCGCATCAAGCTTTGCGAAATTTATAAGAGTGATCTCATGCTTCTCAAGCTCACCCATAAGCTTATCAAAAGAAGCATCCTTTCTCTTTGATAAAACCTTGACTCTCTCTCTGATAGCCTCGAGCTGTTCAGAGTCCGTCATATGTGTTTTATTCTCTGTATGATTTTCTTCCAGCAGCATCTGGTCGTGTATCGAACCGACACGCACCATAAAAAACTCATCCAGATTTGACTGAAAGATTGACAGGAAGCTGAGTCTCTCACACAGCGGTGTTCTCTCATCCTCCGATTCCTCTAAAACCCTCTCGTTAAACCTGAGCCATGACAGCTCACGATTCTCATATAGTTTGCTCACCTGCACCCCTCCGATCGTATATAACTTCGGTAACTTAATAAATTTAAACCCTTAACTAATATACATTACAACATTTCCATTTTACCACAAAGTTCACTCTTCTTCCAGTTAACTTCTTGATAGAAAAATCTTATAAATACGTGAAAGAGGAACCGATAAACCTCAGTTTATCGATTCCTCCCTCTGATCATCTATCTGAATTTACACCGTCTGTCTTTATAATAAATGTAACGCTTCCCTTTACCTTATCTGACTTGCCTCCGAATGACTGATATTCATAGCCTGACTGTCTGAGTTCGTTGACTCTTTCAGTAAGTTTATTCACATCTGTTTCCTTTTCATTCAGCTTATCCATTATCTCATTCGTAGCATCATCCAGCTTTTTGCTTCCGTCCACAAGCTCAGGAGAAGCCGCGCTGAGTTTGTCTGAACCTTCCTTAAGCTGTGTGGTACCTGCATAAAGCTTTGTTGAACCGTTGCTTAAAGCATCTGCTCCGCTGCTGAGTGTTCCAAGTCCCTGATGAAGCGTATCCGCTCCCTCTGACAGCTGACCCAGACCGCTTGTAACCTGAGACGAACCGTCCTTAAGAGCTCCCGCGCCTTCCTTGACTGACTTAGCTCCGGCCTTCAGTTTTTCATTATTACCGGTAAGAGTTGTGAGTCCGTTATTAAGAGTATTCATACCTGACTTAACCTGTCCCGCTCCGGTCTTCAGCTGGCCGATGCCTTCATTCATCTTGCCTGCACCATCCTTGAGGCTCTTTGAATTACTGTCCAGCGTTCCGAGTCCCGAATTCAGATCTTTAGCTCCCTCAGCAAGCTTACCTACTCCCGAATAAAGCTGATCTGCTCCTGTTTTAAGTTTCTCCGATCCAGACTTCAGCTGAGACACTCCGTTATTAACCGTCTCCTCATAACCGAGAATTGTTCCGATGGCATTATCTGCACCGTAAGCCTTGCTGTATTCTGCAAGCTGAGCACTGTAGGTATTTACTGCCTGTGATGCTCCGATAACATTTTCATTTTCCGCTGCTGCCTCAGCTGCGACTGCCGCTGCGGTTGCTGTTGCGTCTGTAGGTGAAGCTCCTCCATCTATAGCAGCCTGATATGCATTCGGGAATACCGAAGCATATACCTGACTATATGCATTTGAATATGCATCTGAAGCAGACTTAACCGCAGACTTCAGATTTTCTATATTCTCCTCTGTAGGTGTTCCGCCTGTACTTGCTTCGATTGCATTCTTTTTTTCACGAAGTGCGCCGAACATTCCCGACATCTGCGTCTGCATCTGGCCAATTCCCGAATCAAGACTACTAATACCCTGAACAAGTCCCGGATTTTCTGCGCTCTCATTATAGAGTCCCGGCATTATCTGTCCGTTAAGCGCGGATGATATCTGATCTGCTCCCTTATGAGCACTGTTTACGCCATCAGTATAGTTCTTTATTCCCTTTTCAAGATTATCGGCTCCACCCTTAAGCTGAGTAGCTCCCGATTCAAGAGACTCTACTCCTGTGCTAAGCTGCTTAGCACCACCGGCTGCACTTGAAACACCGTTTGTGTAATCCGTGATACCGGTCTCAAGCTGAGCAGAACCCTGTGCCAGACTGTTTGCTCCGGCTGTGATCTTATTTGATCCACCCTCTGCTGTTTTAATACCTTCTGCAAGCTGACCCGCTCCCGCATCCAGCTGTGATGCGCCTCTGCTGAGTTCACCTGCTCCGGACTCAAGCTGACCTGCCCCGGACTCAAGCTGTGCTATTCCGTCTCCAAGCTGAACAACTCCGTTTGTATATTCAACAATTCCGTCTGTCAGCTTATCCATTCCGTCTCCGTACTGATCTGCCATATCATCGAGAGTATCCTCGAGCTCGGATACATTTATCTTATCCTCAGATCCGAACATATCTGTTGTTGCAACTGTCATTGCCATGTCAAAGCTGAAATTCTCAGCATCTGCAGTCATTTCGAAATACTCCGGTATCAGATCCTCTACCTCATCGATTCCGAGGCTCTCTGTAAGTCCCGGCATTCCAAGTCCGATGACTATATATCTGTCACCGTCCGATACAACTTTACCATTCACTGCCTTTACATTGCTGAAGTTATCGCTGTCGAGAACAAGTCCTGTTGCCATTGAGAACGGAGTATAGATATCTCCCTCCTTAGAGTTGTTAATGTAATCAAATCTTACTGTGACCTTACCGCTTTTTCCTGCTATATCCTCAGCACTGATATCCTTGCCGTCAAGCTTATAGCTCACTTTTACCTCTACCGGGAGCTTTGCATCGCTTCGTCCCTGATAAACTATATCAGAACCGTCAGCCTCCCATGTAAGTTCCTTTCCGTTCTGTACACAGGTTTCATAACCGTTTACATTCTCTATATCCTTAAGTTCGGAGCTGTCTGTCAGAACATCCTTTCCTTCAGGATTCTTCAGCCACTCATTTACTATTACATCCGAAACATTTCCTTCAGAATCCTCAAATATATATACAGTTTCATCCTTCAGAGTCTCCGGCTCTTTAGATACAAGGTTCTTCGAATCCTTTGAAGACAGATCATCGCTTTCCATGGATTCGGATAATATATTTACAAGCTCCTGTTCATCTGCCTCGAAGGCTCCTGCCTCAATAGCTCCCGATTCCAATGCTCCCGGTTCTGCTTTTTCGGTCTTCACTTCTGCTGTACCGCAGCCTGCCACTGAAATGAGCATCGATGCAGCAATTGCTGTTGCGATCATTTTTTTATATAAATTCTTCTTAAACATTTTCATCATCCTCTCTGTATCTGATTTGGTACAAATGCTGCTTTTCTACGCTTACCGAAGCCCATCGACGTATGAACTATCAATCCGTCAAACAGTCTCAGTACGGCAGGAAGAAGAAGTATAACCGTAAACATGCTTATCACTGCTCCTCTTGCCATAAGTACGCATAAAGAACTGATCATATCTATCTTTGAATATATTCCTACACCAAAGGTTGCTGCAAAGAAGCTGAGTGCGCTGACTATTATGGAGTTTATCGAGCCCTTAAGTGCCTCTGTTGCTGCAGCCGCCTTTTCCAGTCCTGCAATTCTTGCATTCTTATATTTGTTGGTCATGAGAATCGCATAATCTACCGTAGAACCAAGCTGAATGGTTCCTATTACTATGGATGCTATAAACGGAAGTGTTGTTCCCATATAGTACGGTATTCCCATATTTACAAAGATAGCCACCTCTATAACACTTACAAGGATTACAGGCAGTGACAGGGATCTGAATACGAAAAGAATTATGAGTCCTACCAGCAGTATCGATACTGTATTTACTGTACTGAAATCATGATCTGTTATAGTTATCAGATCCTGAGTACATGGGGCTTCTCCTATCAGCATCCCCTTTGAATCATATTTATCAAGGATCTTGTTTATCTCTGCACATTGTCTGTTTACTTCATCTGTAGCCACCTTATATTCCGACAGGATGAACATAAGCTTATATTCACCGTCATCGAAGGTTTCCTTCAGCTTATCCGGTATCATTTCATCCGGAACCGCAGAACCCACCAGGCTGTCCAGACTGATAACCTGTTTTACGCCGTCCACCTCGGCCACTTCATCGGCGAAGCTCTTCACTGCCTTTCTTTCAAGGCTGCTGTCCAGCATAACTATATGTGTAGAGTTCATTTCAAAATTCTCCAGGAGTTTTGAGTTTGCAACTATACTTGGCAGATCCTCCGGCAGGGATGAATCAAGATTGTAATAAACCTTGTTATGTGCCTGTCCGTGATATGCTGGATAAATAACGATTGCCGCAAGTATAAGGAATATATAAAAATGCTTCACTATCCATCCGCTGACTCCCGAAAGATCCGGAAGTAAAGGCCTGTGGCTTGTTCTTCTGATGGCACCCTCAAAGCAGAGGATCATGGAAGGAAGTATAGTTACACAGCATATAACACCTATCACTACACCCTTTGCCATTACGATTCCGAGATCAAATCCCAGAGTAAAGCTCATAAACATAAGTGCCACAAAACCTGCAACGGTTGTTACCGAGCTTCCAATCACCGAGATCAGAGTTTCGTTTATCGCCTCGGCCATAGCTGCGTTCTTATCATCACAATTCTGTTTTTTCTCTGAGTAGCTGTGCCAGAGGAATATTGAGTAATCCATTGTTACCGCCAGCTGAAGAACAGCTGCCAGCGCCTTTGTTACATAAGATATCTCACCGCCGACCACATTCGATCCGAGATTGTATATGACAGCAAAGCCTATGGATATCATAAAAAATATCGGGATCAGAAAGCTGTCCATTGTAATCGTAAGGACCAGCATACAAAGCACGACTGCTATAAGTACATACACCGGAACCTCTTTATCACTGAGATTCTTTGTATCTACAACTATCGCCGACATACCGCTGAGAAAACATTTTTCATTCATTACTTCTCTCAGCTCTTCGATTGCCTTCATGGTTTCGTCAGCCGAAAGCGTCGTATCATAGATGACCATGATGAGCTTCGCCTCACCGTTTGACAGCTGACTGCGATACTTCTCCGGAATAAGCTGTTCAGGCATTCCCGTTCCCAGTGCCCCCTCCCAGAGGATACGCGTAACGTGAGGAACCTCCTTCATCTTATCCACCATTTCGGTAATTTCCTTATCCTTCATTCCTTCCACAACTACCATTGAGAAGGCTCCGGTCCCGAAATCCTTTGCCAGGATATCCTGTCCCTTCATTGTTTCTATGTCCTTCGGCAGATAGGTAAGGATATCATAGTTAGTCCTCGTATTGATGTACCCTATCACCGACGGGATAAGAAGCAGTAAGGCTATTATCAGGATCGGGATTTTCTGTCTCACTACCGTTTTTCCGAATTTTTCCATAATTGCCTCCATTAAGATGATCAGATTTTCCGCATAAAAAAACGGATGAAGAATACATTTAATACGCTTAAATGTTCTTCATCCGATAAAATATCACCGAAGTAAAAATATGTAATTAGACATTACCCGTCATCTGTTCAGTTTTTAGACAGATTCCCCGGAGTGTCAAAATTATTCTGTTTTCTGTCCCGGCTGATATACGAAAATCATCTTAGGGCTCTTTGACTTATGTGATGCGATAAAGCTTGCAGGGAAATGTGATATTGTCGCATTAAACTTGGCAACCATGGCATTGTACTTTGTTCCTGCTCCGATAAGCTCGATCCTTGCATTCTCATATTTCTGCAGAGCCTTCGCAATATCTTCCTTCTCCGTAATACCTGCCTCTTCAGCTGCTGGTTTTACAATGCTCATTCTCTCCTCCGCATTCTTTGCAACAAGCTGCTGAGAAGCACTTGTCATTCCGATTGTAAGGAGCACCGACTGATCCTGCGGCATCTCCGGCTCGATTCCCATCTCCTTGAGTGCCTTAACCACGATTCCGAGATTATGAGTCATATCCCATAAGCAGGTATCAATATCGCTGCCCGCATCCCTTGCCGCAATGTCCGCCTTATTTACCTTATTAACTGCATTGATATAGATATATCCCATGGCGATTATCAGTATAACCGCACAGATATAGAATATTGTAAGCATTTTATCCCCCGATCTAACCTTTCATAGAAATGCGGCATTTAAATATCCGCTTTGACACCGTGTTTTCAATCCATTAAAATATAGCATAAAGATTTTAATTTAACAAGAAAACGAGGGATTAATATGTCTGATTCAACAATTACTAAAAGGGCGATAGCCGATAGCCTTAAGGATCTGACCAAGGCAAAATCCTTTGATAAGATAGGTGTAGTTGATATCACCGAGAAATGTGGGATTAACCGTCAGACCTTCTATTATCATTTCAGTGATAAGTATGAGCTTCTGAAATGGATATATTATAATGATTATATTCTTCCGAGTCTCGGAGACCTGACCTTCGGCAACTGGGCCGAAAAGCTGACGGCTTCGCTGACCGCTATGAAGAACGATTACGATTTCTGTATGAACACGATAAATCATACCGATGATTATCTGAAGAACTATCTCGTAGATACTGCAGAGAATATTTTCAGCGAAGCTATAGATGTTATGGATCATAACAACGAGCTGGATAAGGAACCTATCAAATACTTCTCCAGATTCTTCGCTTACGGCCTCAGCGGTATCATAATCGAATGGATGACCAAAAACGATATGGAGACTTCACCTGAAAAAATATCCGGTTATCTTACAGAACTGCTTCAGGCATGTGAAACAGCAGCTCATGATGAAAATGTTACAAAATTGTTGCATAATTATTAAAAGTGATGTAAAATGTACTGCGATAGGGTAATTTCACCCTTATTTCACAGGCTAGTTGGCATATTGGGGTTGACGTTATGTCTACTAAGTGTTATGTTATGAGGTGAGTGTAAAAAGGTTTCTTAACCTTTTATGAATATTCGACTTCATTATGTAACCTAATTTAGAGGTGAATTGAAAAATGAGAAAATTTAAAACATTAAAGAAGAGGCTTGTTGCCGGAGCTCTTACTCTCGCACTTGCCGTAGCCGTTGTTCCTGTATTTCAGGACGGTGTTCCTGTTCTTGCCGATGAATCAATAGATGACATCGAGAAGGAAAAGGAAGAGATTGAAGAAAAGAAGCAGGAAGCTCAGGCACAGCTTGATGACCTTAATGTACTTAAGGATGATGTAACCGACGTTATCGCTCAGCTTGATGTTGATATCGATGGTTATCAGCAAAAGATCAATACTCTTGTTTCACAGAGAAATGAGATTCAGGCAAGCGTTGCCATAACAGAGAGCAAACTTCAGAACGCTTATATCGCTGAAAAAAAGCAGTACAACGATATGAAGGAACGTATCCGTTTTGCATATGAGACAGGCGATAAGGCATACCTCGATGCTCTTATGACAGTAAAGAATTATGATGATATCATAAATCAGTCAGAGTATGTATCACAGGTTTCCGATTACGATAAGGAACAGCTTGATAAGCTCGCTCAGATCGAGGCCGAGGTTGCTGCTTATGAGCAGGAGCTCAGTGAAAAGCTTGAGTCTGTAAATGCTCTCAAGAAGGAAGCTGAAGATGAGCAGGCAGCTCTCGTAGTTGTTCAGGATGAAAAGAAAGAAAAGCTTGCTGAGTATAATACACAGATCTTCGCAACAGAGGAATCTATAGCAGAGTATGAAGCTGAACAGCAGGCCCTCGATGCACAGATAGCTGCTATCCAGGAAGAAATGGAAAGACAGCGTCAGGCTGCTATCGAAGCTGCAAGACAGGCTGAAGCACAGCAGATGACAGTTGATGAAACTATCGAAGCTTATGCATATGCTCCTACTTATGAAGGTGGTGGTCTTTTATGGCCAATGCCTACATCATATGAGATCAGTTCTCCGTTCGGACCAAGATGGGGAGATTTCCACAGAGGTATCGATATACCTTGTCCTGAAGGTTCAACAGTTTATGCAGCATGTGGCGGAATCGTTTCATTCGTAGGTGTATATCACTGGTCAACAGGTAACTCAGTCCTTATCGACTGTGGTAACGGAATGACAAACATGTATTATCACCTTTCCGGATATAATGTAAGCCCGGGTCAGGTAGTTAATGCAGGCGATCCGATAGCATTCTCCGGAAATACCGGAAATTCAACAGGTCCTCACCTCCACTTCGGTGTTATGATAAACGGTGAGTATTACGACCCACAGAGCTTCTTCTAAAAAGAAAATAACTTAAACTATCAAACGTCCGATTGTGATAAACGACCGGACGTTTTTTATGATCATTATTCAGCTCTAAATATGCTCTACGCAAGTCCCGGAGCATATTCTTTTCCGTTGGCTCTTCTAAATGCGAAGTACAGCTCTTCTGTCGCCAGTGCCATCTTCGTTACAGAAAACTCACATTTATCAGGTTCAGGATATATATACCAGGTATCCTCAAGGGTATTCAGATCCACACAGTCTCCAAACTTACCGAGATACTCATATTCGATATGACAGGAATAAAGCGACGGAACTGTCTTTATCATCTCAAAAGGATCACCGTCAACATCTGTTCCCCTTACAGTAAAACCGTTCATATCGTGTACCATCGTACCGTTTCCGAGACGGATAAACTTCTTTGCATTAGGAAGCGTATCGACATGAACAGGAAGCTCTCCCGAGGAGTATGTTCCCGCTTCAACCTCACGCCGCACATTTTTCCTCTCCCATTCATACCAATCCGGAATATGAGAAAATATGGTCTCGCCCGAAACAGCTTCCAGCTCACCGAGCTCCGTCATATTCCATTCGGCGCCGCATGAGTTACATCTGAGGACCGTCCCTTGCGATGACATCTTGTATTCCACATTACATTTCGGGCACTGATACAGAACCTTATGAAGCCCTTCCGCTCTTCCTTCATAGGTGGTTCGAATTTCTCTTTCCTTCTGCCATGCGAAATCGTCATATTGGAACATCTCAACTATCTTCCTGTTGATCTCATCAAACGGCGTGGTCCTTATGGTCTCGGCATCAAAGATCTGAGTAAACTCTGCCTCGGTAGGCTTAACACCTCTTTCATGCAGATTCCAGAAAGGTGAATTAACATGATGTCCGTGACAAATAAGCGTAACAACAGGAACCTTCAGCAGGCGGCATAACTTACCGAGAGACTCGGGCAGTACTGCAGTGGTACCGCATAGTGAATACCTTGCCTCGGGATAAATTATTGCAACATCACCGTTCTTTATGGTCTGCACCAGCTGCTTTACCAGCATGGTATCGCTGGTAAACTTACGTTTGCATATGCAGCCCACATCGCGAAGCAGCTTCTCCCTTCCGATAAATCCGTCTATAGCAACAACGTAGTTGGCTCTCCAGGGATAGATAGCCTTTGTCGCAACCTTGAAATCCATAAATGCATTATGATTACAGAGAAGCACGAAAGGCGGCTTAAGCCCTTCACAATTTATCTTCTTCAGGATATTTTTATGCTTCTTCACATCCGGCGCACTTAGCAGATATGTTATCGGCCTCAAATACCACTTGGTCCTGACAGGCGGTGCCTTCATATCAAATCTTTCAAATTCCTGCTTCAAATCCCTACCCCCCATATGTAATCTACTAAGACATCAGCTTCAAGGAATTTATCAATATCAATAAATATCAAGTTTCTGACTTATTGTTTTCAGATCATGATAATATGTAACCGATGATACTCGGTTATTCTTTCCGTTGGACATTATGATCAGTCCGTCATTATTTTGCGTATTGTAATACAGCGTCAGATCATACTTGTTTCCGTACATTCCTCCGATGATTTCCATCTCACCGGAATACTTGTAGGTCATCTTTCTGTGGAGCGAAACCTCTGCCTGATTTACCGAAACTCCGTAGATTTTATATTTCTTTGTATCAATATTTACTCCTACCTTATGCTCATTGAAGTATATAAGATTCAGATCTCCGTTGGTCTTTACCTTTACATATCCGTCAGAAAAGACAGGAATATCATCAATCAGATCATCATCCCAATCAAATCGTTTTCCGGTTTCTGCTGTAATACGATACTCCGGAAGCTTTGCGATCGTTGCAATCTCCACTCCGCCGGAACCCAGCAGAGAATTAATACCTCTGTAGCTGAGAAGCACGATAAGTATGGCAATTGCAGCACCCACAAATTCTCCGATAAGCTTTAAAAGGAAATGCAGGAACTTACCGGACGGAGAATATCTTTCCACCTTCGGCAGATGTATTTCCTTGGAATTAGGAAGCTTAACATCCTCTCCTCTTGCAAGAAATACAAAGAAATGTATGATTTTCTTAATCTGCTTCGTGAGCACTCCCTGCAGCGTCAGGATTATAACAACTCCACCCGATACCGCTATCGTGGCCAGCGGATCCACTTCAACTATATTCAGCTGCCTGATGATTACGCAAACCAGTACACTGTCTATAATAAGCTGGAAGATACCAAGTGCAAAAAATCCCAGCCAGTAATCCGATGCCTTCTTATTAAGCTTTCCCTGCATCTTTTCCACAGCCTTCTTAACATAATCGGCTATGATAATATAGATCATCATTCCTATGAAAAGCTTGGCAAAATAAGACGCAAGGGAACTGTTATTGTTATATATCCACTCTTTTATCTCTTCCCACGTTATTATGAAATAGTTTTTTATGGTTTCAAACATATCACTCTATCCTCGGTATCATTATGGAAAGTGTATATACTCCGCCATCTGCATCAGTCTTTTCAATTCCGTCATATTTTGAGATGGCCGCCTTCATATTCTGAGTTCCGTATCCGTGAAGATTCTTGATCTTCTCATCTATGGACATTGTATTGCTCAACTTTATCGAAAAGAATTTATCCGTCTTTTTCAACTCAAGCCTGATCCACTTCTCACTCTCCTCAGAAAGCTTATCACAGGCTTCTATCGCATTATCCATTGCATTCGCAAAGATGCTGCAGACATCTACAGGCTTCATTCCAAGTCCTCTGTCGATGGATCCTTCAACTGAAAAATAAATTCCGTTTTCTTCCATTTTCGAAGCCTTAAGACCGACTATACAGTCCAGCATCTCATCTCCCGTAGCGTACTTAGGAGATATGTCCTGCACATTTCCTATAAGGGTTTCAAGATGCTTCTCTGCTTTATCATAATTATCATCGGAAAGCATTGCCAGAAGCATGGACAGGTTATTGATTATGTCATGTCTGAAAGCTCTTGTCTCATTCTGATTTCTCTTGTACTGATTTATATATTCCAACTCCGCCGATATATAATCCTCCTGCATGACAGTCTTCTCCACCGCATAACGTTTTGATACCATGGTTATTATCAGGAATGGTATCGCAACACCCATGATCGGTACGATACTGCCTATGATATATCCCATATACTGTCTCTGTTCCGGCCCGATTATTCCTTCGGCGATCGGAGTCATCGGCATGATAACGATGAAAAGCTCCCATATGATAAAAAATATCCTATACTTCCAGCCGATGTATACTATTCTCTGCTGCCTTACCATACCAAAATACAGTGCCAGGAATATAGCAAGCATAACAACTGTGTTTTCTGCTATGTATACGACCTCGCAAGCCTGTACTCCAATATGACTATTGATGTTAAGTATATTTCCTACCGATTCAGACGGATTGTCGGTAAAATATACAGAAGAGTACATGGCCGCCATACTTACATATGCCTCAAAAGCCAGGAAAAAGATACCTGCGATCACACCATACAATATTCTTCTTTTCTTAAATGTCATGAGCGCTGAAACAAAAACCGAAACATAGACCAACACCGTGATCGTATTTTGAACAAACTTATCGACAGAGCTTATTTCATATCCCGGAAAGGGATCATTCCAGCACCTTTGCATACCCAAATAATTTATAATACAAAATACAACATTTAAAGCCACGCCGATACCGCAAAAGATTATCGGAGGCAGAAATGTCTTTCGTGTTACCTTTCCTTCTATGCCGAGAAAATGTACCATTACTATAATACACGACATGAGAGCAAAGGTTTCACCAACAAAAGATACTATCGATACAATATATTGTTCAGCGAACACTTTAAACGCATCTGCGTATGTCATTATTAATTCCTCACTTAGTTACTTCTTATGCCGTTCTCGGAATCATTATCGAAAGGGTAAAGATACCATCCTCCGCATCAACCTTTTCGATTCCGTCATACCTGGAAATAGCTGCCTTCATATTCTGAGTTCCGTATCCATGAAGATTTCTGTCCTTCTTCGAAGTAACTCTTTCTCCATCTCCGAAAAGCCTGGTCACATCAAACGACTTATCATTATCAGGCATAGAATTACTCAGCTTTATAGAAAAAAACTTATCCGTTCTTTTCATCGAAAGTCTGATCCATTTATCACTTTCATCCGAAAGTCTCTCACATGCCTCGATAGCATTATCCATCGCATTAGCAAAGATGCTGCAGACATCTACAGGCTTCATTCCGAGACCTCCGTCGATAACACCGTCTACAGAAAAACCGATTCCTTCTTCATTCATTTTGGATGCTTTCATTCCGACTATGCAGTCCAGCATCTCGTCTCCCGTAATATACTTTGGAGACATATCTCTTACCTCTCCCAAAAGACTTTTCAGATATTCTGTTGCATCTGAATAATCCTTTTTCTTAAACATGGTTGAAACCACCGAAAGATTATTGACTATATCATGTCTGAAGGCTCTTGTTTCCTCCTGATCCTTCTTATATTGCTTTATATAATCCAGCTCCGCTGAAATGTAGTTTTCCTGAATCAACGTCTTTTCATAAGCATAACGTCTTGTCACGATAGAAATTATCAGCATTGGCATGGCAAATCCCATGACAGGGACGATAAATCCTATAAGGTAGCCCATATATCGGATATGCTCTTCATAACTGTTAACCTTTGAGATTGGCAGCTGCGGTACAATTACCATAATCACTTCCCATATGATAAATAATATCCTGTACTTCCAGCCGATATACATAGTTCTCTGCTTTTTTATCATTCCAAAGTACAGCAGCAGAAATAGTGTGCAAAACACAACAAAATATGAAATGAAAAATGCAGATGAACTCATATTACCCATTCTTTTGGTCAGGGCACTCATATCCTCTGCCGCTTCCTCCGGTATCTTTGCGAAGTAAACCGCCGAGACAGCTATACCAAGCTCAAAATATAATTCAGATGCTATCCAGATAATAAATGAAATGATACCGTTTATAATGCGGTGCTTTTTAAATGTAACTATAGCTGTTGCCAGCAGAGTCAAAAACGATGCAATAAAGATTATGATCTGTAAAACCTGATTGACCGGTACATCGACAAAAGTCTCATCAACCGTTTCATTCCAATATGGTTTACATCTGGAATATTCAACTATAGTTCCATATAGATTTATAACCAGTCCGAGGACAGAATAAAGCCATGCCGTCAGATAAGTCTTCTTCGTTATCTTTCCTTCTATGCCAAAGAAACATATCATAATAAATATTGTCGAAAGAATAGCAAGGGTTTCTCCGACAAATGAAACTAATGATACTATATGGACACTTAATAATTTAAAATACGCTTCACCAACTGTCATTGGTTCTTTAACTCCCTAAAAGTATTTCTGTGATCAGATAGCACTGTTCTCTACATAAGCATAAAGTGCATCCTTAAGCTTCGTCATCATACTGCGGCTTACGGGAACCGTTACATTCCCCTCCATTATGACCTCGTTCTTTCCAAGCTTCTTTACCTTACCCAGAGAAACCAGATAACCTCTGTGTGTCCTGAAGAATCCATCACCCTTCAGTTCATTCTCATAATCGGTAAGATTATATCTGACCAGATACTCTGCATCAGCGGTATATATCATGATGTACTGATTCTGCGCCTCAAGATAAAGGATATCACTGATATCTAAGAGATGCTCCTCACCGTCAACCTTGATCATAAGCTGTCTTTTCGAAGCCATCTTATCCGCAACATATCTAAGCACTTCCTTCAGCTTGTCATCCTGAACCGGCTTTGTAAGATATCTGAGTGCATTTACCTCATAGCCCTCCAGCGCATACTCCACATGTCCCGTCAGAAATACTATGTATGTTTTTTCGTCCAGCTGACGAAGCTTCTTCGCAAGCGTTATTCCATCCATTTCCGGCATTTCTATATCCAGAAATACCAGATCATAAGGACGCGTCTCAAACGCAGCAATAAGATTCTTTCCTCCCGAAAAGCTGTCCACTACCACATCCAGACTGCTGTACAGCTTATCTATATGCTTTTGAATATCCGCTCTGAATATTTCTTCATCATCACAAACTGCTATTCTCATTTTTTCCGCCTTTACTTTTACACCAAAAGTTTCCTGCCCTTTCAGCAGATCTACAGAATTAATTATATCATTCCGATTAACAGTGTTGCAATAAATAACCCTCTGATACTTTACTGCATCAGAGGGTAAATATCGTATAAAACATCCTATTTTACGTTGTTGTCACATTGCTGTCAGACTATCTGCCGCAAGCTTCCTTCATGCTCTTAACATACTCTGCAAGCTTCTCATGTGCTTCGCTTCCGTACTCTGCAACTATTCTTACCATAGCGGAACCAACTATAACACCGTCGGCAACCTTTGCCATCTTTTCAGCCTGCTCAGGAGTACTGATTCCGAAACCGATAGCTGCCGGAGTATCCGTCACTTCCTTGATGTGACCAACGATAGCTCCGAGATCTGTTGTTATCTCACTTCTTACTCCTGTTACTCCCAGAGAAGAAACAACATATATGAAGCCCTTTGCCTGCTCTGCTATAGTCTTGATCCTATCCTCACTTGTAGGTGCGATCATTGATATAAAGTCGATACCGTACTTTGCTGCAGTCTCATCAAACTCATGACGTTCCTCGAAAGGACAGTCCGGAATGATTATTCCGTCAGCTCCTGCTGCAGCAGCCTTTTCAAAGAACTTATCTGCTCCGTAATGATATACAGGATTGGCATAGGTCATGAATACTATAGGAGTATCAACTGTCTTTCTCAGCTCTGTTACAAGGTCAAATACCTTATCTGTTGTCATTCCCGATGCAAGCGCTCTGATATCCGCCTCCTGAATAACCGGACCTTCGGCGATAGGATCTGAGAAAGGAATTCCCACCTCGATAAGATCCGCACCGGCCTCGGCAACTGCCTTAAAGTTCTTCAGTGACGTTTCATAATCCGGATCACCTGCCGTAAGAAATGCTATAAAAGCCTTTTTGTTTTCAAATGCATTTTTAATTCTGCTCATCGTCCACCTCTCATTCTATAACAGCCCCATAGATATGCTGTCACTTTATCTGATTTTATTCATTATTCCCACAAGCTTCTCATAGGATTTGATTCCGTAGGATTCCTCTACTCCCGTCATTATATCAATCATGTCGGGACATATCATATCCAGTATCTCGGATATATTTTCACCGGTTATACCACCGGCTGCCATAACAGGAATGTCTGCCGCCTGTCTCACTCTGTGATAGAGCTCAGCATCCAGAAGGCTGCTGCTTCCTGCCGCATTTTCCGGACCTCTTGCATCTACAAGAAGTATCTTTGCACCCGCCTCCTGAAATGTGCGGCCACATTTTCCCGGTGAATCCTCTCCCGACTGCCGTACCATTTCATCGGTATCATTCGGAATGGTTTTTATTATCTCAACTCCGATATCTCTCAATGCTTCCGATACCGTCTTCACGTCCTCTGCATTTTCCTTATAATGCATCTGGATATAATCAGGTCTTAAGTATCTCCCCAGCTCCGTTATCTTTTCCGCATCACCACCGGTCACAATACATACCTTCGACGATGCTTCCTCCGTAACTGTACATTCTCTGAAATATTCTATCAGCTCCTTCGCCCTTTCTCTTTCCATGTTCCAGGGCACCGAAACCGGATATTCAACCACAAGGCCTATTACATCCACACCCTCGCTGATGCACATTTCTATGTCTTCTTCCCGCATCAGGCCACATATTTTTATCTTAACATCTCTCATCTGATTCACCTTGATATCATATTGAGACTGAAGAAAGCTCTCTATAATAACCGACAGGATCTGCAGCTTTCCAGATAGCCGTTCCGATAAGAACCGCATCCGCTCCGCTATCAACGGCAACTCTTACATCCTCAGGTGTAAGGATTCCGCTTTCACTGATAAGTACCCTGTCCGGATCCTTATCGAATCCCCCATCCTTCATCATATTCTTTGTGGTACTTACCGTTCCGCCGTCCTTCTCTAATCTCAGGATATCTCTGTTATTTATTCCCATAAGGAGTGCATCCAACTCTAAGGCAAAGCTCATTTCCTCCGGTGTATGCGTTTCAACCAGCGGCTCTACTCCCTTTTCGAGAGCATAGCTGTAACAACGCTTCATCTCTTCTCTAGTCATTACCGAGCACATCAGAAGCACTGCAGAAGCGCCGTATTCTATGGAAATATCAATCTCCTCAATAGTCTTTATAAAATCCTTTCTGAGAACGGGAATGCTGACACTCTTCGTGATATTTCCAAGGAACTCCAAGGATCCGCCGAAGTCCTTCGGCTCTGTCACAACGGATATGGCCGCAGCACCTGCCGCTTCAAACTCTACTGCCCTGCTTACGGCTTCCTCCTGAGTCAGGAGTCTTCCCTCTCCCGGGCTGATACATTTAAAATCCGTTATTACAGGCGTAACGCCTTCCTTCTTTTTATTTATCAGGCTTTCGCGAAAGCTCATCATAAGTATACTTCTCCGTTTTACTGTGCAAACTTATTTGACTCTTCAACGAGTTCAGCAAGCTTCTTCTCAGCTGCTCCGCTTTCGATGATCTCTCTTGCCAGCTTGATACCCTCTTCGAAGTTCTCTGCCTTTCCGCCTACGATCAGGGCACCTGCTGCATTAAGGATTATAGCATCCTTTCTTGGTCCTTCGATAGTACCTGCAAATACACCCTTGATAGTCTCTGCATTTTCCTCAGGTGTACCTGTCTTGATATCCTCGAGCTTGCAGCTCTTAAGTCCGAAGTCCTCAGGACAAATAGTATACTTAAGAATATCTCCGTCCTTAAGCTCATATATCTTAGTCTTTCCGAGAAGTGAGATCTCATCGAGTCCATCCTCGCCGTATACGAACATAGCCTTTGTATAACCGATTCTTCTTGCAACCTCAGATACAGTCTCAAGAAGCTCAGGCTTATAAACTCCGAGAAGATGTCTCGGTGCAAAAGCAGGATTGATCAGCGGTCCGATGATAGTATAGAAAATAGTCTTGATTCCCAGCTCACTTTCAGGAGGGAGAACCTTGCACATTACCGGATGGAAAAGCGGTGCATAGATAAATGCAATGCTGATCTTCTCGATAAGCTCTGCTGCCTGCTCGTTGTTAAGGTTGATATTAACACCCAGTGCCTCAAGTACATCCGCACTACCGGAAAGAGATGATATAGATCTGCTTCCGTGCTTTGCGA
Source organism: Eubacterium sp. (assembly GCA_017634555.1). Classification (GTDB taxonomy): domain Bacteria; phylum Bacillota; class Clostridia; order Lachnospirales; family Lachnospiraceae; genus Eubacterium_Q. The sequence continues at coordinate 44,988 of JAGBNF010000005.1, forward strand.
TAGGAATTCCTGCTGCTGCAGCAACAAGAGCCGTAGCAGTAGATATATTAAATGTGCTGAGTCCGCCGCCTGTACCACAGGTATCCATCATCTCTGCTGCCACATTTGCCTTGATAGGAACACAGTTCTCACGCATGGCATTTGCGAATGCTGCAAGCTCCTCTACATTTGTACCCTTCATAAGAAGTCCAACCTGGAAGCCTGCGATCTGAACCGGTGTAACCTCGTCTGCTGCAACCGCTCCGATGAATTCCGAAATTTCTGCAGGTGTCAGTGTTTCATTGTTTGTAACCTTAGCCAAAATATCCTTATACATTTCTTTAAAACCTCATTTTTTATAACTAATCTTTTAATGTTTCTGCCTACTCGTAAATCTGTACTCCTCTGTAACGGGCGATGGCTGCAACGTCCTTATCACCACGTCCTGAGATAGTACATACTATTATTGAATCCTTAGGCATTGTCGGTGCTATCTTCATTACATGTGCAACCGCAGGTGAGCTCTCTATAGCAGGGATGATTCCTTCCTCTCTTGAAAGGAACTCAAATGCCTTTACTGCTTCTTCATCTGTGATCGGAACATACTCTGCTCTACCGATAGATGCAAGATATGCATGCTCAGGTCCGATTCCCGGATAATCAAGTCCTGCTGATATTGAATAAACAGGAGCTATCTGTCCGTACTCATCCTGGCAGAAGAGTGACTTCATACCGTGGAAGATTCCCATAGAACCGTTTGCCATAGTTGCCGCATTCTTTGGATTATCAACTCCGAGACCTGCTGCCTCACATCCGATAAGTCTTACGCCTTCATCCTTGATATACTCATAGAATGAACCGATGGCATTACTTCCGCCTCCTACACATGCTATAACAACATCAGGAAGCTTTCCCTCTGCCTCAAGTATCTGTGCACGGCTTTCCTTACTGATAACTGACTGGAAGTCTCTTACGATTGTAGGGAAAGGATGAGGTCCCATTACAGAACCGAGAACATAGAGAGTATCATCAACTCTGTTTGTCCACTCGCGCATTGCCTCATTTACGGCATCCTTAAGAACTCTTGTTCCTGTCTTAACCGCATGAACCTTTGCACCGAGAAGCTCCATACGGAACACGTTCAGTGCCTGACGCTGTGTATCCTCTTCACCCATGAAGATCTCACATTCCATATCCATAAGTGCTGCAGCTGTGGCAGTTGCAACACCGTGCTGACCTGCACCTGTCTCAGCGATAACTCTGGTCTTACCCATTTTCTTTGCAAGAAGCACCTGTCCGAGAACGTTGTTGATCTTGTGTGAGCCTGTATGATTCAGATCCTCTCTCTTAAGATAGATCTTTGCACCGCCCAGATCTCTTGACATCTTCTCTGCATAGTAAAGAAGTGAAGGTCTTCCCGCGTAATTACGGTTCAGCTCATCGAGCTCAGCTACAAACTCCGGATCATTCTTATAATGTTCATACGCAGCTTCAAGCTTATGGATCTCATTCATAAGTGTTTCTGGAATATACTGTCCACCAAATTCTCCGAATCGTCCTACTACATTTTCCGAAATAGTATTCATATCATTACCCTTTCTTTTCCATATATACGAACTCAAGTTCATCATTTATGACTTTGTTATCATATATTTCATATCCGCATTTTTTGTACAGCGAAATGTTATCCACACTCCTTGTACTTGTAAAGAGCTCATACCTTTTATCCGGATAACACTTCTCAATCTCTGCGAGAAGCTTCCTTCCAAAGCCCTTTCGCTGCCGGTCCGGATGAACCATCAGCTTACCTATATAAACGGTTCCGTCACCTTCGTATGCTCGTACCGAACCGATTATTTCATTTCCATCAACCAGCTTGAGAACAGTTCCCTTCTCAAACTCTTCGATAACCTCCTCCAGCGTTTCCTTTAAAGGAGGAATATCCCTGCTCTTAAAAAGGTCCGCCTCACTCTGATATGCGATATACTGAAGCTTTAATATCTCTTCGAGATCCTCTCTTTCCGCCTTTAAAATGTGCACGCCCCGGGCATCTGTCTCTCTGACTATATTCACAAAGCGTTCCATTTTTCCGTGATCCTTCAGCTTGTCAGTCTCAACTCCCGAGCTTACATCCACACCATAAGGATGAATGGATTCCACAGCTTCCCTGATATTGTCAGGTCCCAGTCCTCCGGCCAGAAGATAAGGCCTCTTTATCTCACTCAGCCTTGACCAGTCAAAGGTTTCACCCGAGCCTGTTCCCGAATCCACCAGCACCAGATCTGCAGATGAATCTTTGATTGCCGAAAGGCTTTCTATCTTATTGATATTGAAGGCTCTGATTATTTCTCTATCCGTCCTGCTTCGCAGTTCCCTGATATAGTCCTCATCCTCACTTCCATGAAGCTGAGCTATATCGATTATCTCTTCATTCAGAAGCTCTGCCACAAAGCCGATATCTTCATTTACGAAAACTCCCACTGCTTTGATTTTCGGGTCCAAATGAGACTTTAACTCTCTTGCTGTTTCCTTATCCACACAGCGATGACTGAAATCCGCAAATACGAAACCTATATAATCGGGACAAAGCTTATTTGCAGCTTCAATATCTTCTATTCTTTTTAAACCGCATATCTTTATCTTTGTCATAACTCATAACCCACTCTTATCACGCCGAATCAGCAATAGATCAAACATACCTCAAGTTCATACAAATCTTAGTTTATGCATGCTTCAGTTCATGTATGAGTCCCGTCTTATCAGAGCTTCTCATCAGCATCTCACCGATAAGGACTGCATTTGTTCCGTTATCGTAAAGTGCCTTTACATCGGCCGGTGTCATGATTCCGCTTTCCGACACAAAGATTATATCCGACGGAACCATATCACGCAAACGAATACTGTTATTTATATCTACTGTAAAGTCATTCAGGTTCCTGTTATTAACGCCGACGATCCTAGCTCCCGCTGCGAGACATCTCTCAACCTCTTCACTGTCATGTGCTTCGAAAAGACATGAGAGTCCAAGTGAATCGGCTATACTGTAATAGCTTTTCAGCTCTTCATCAGAAAGAATCGCTGCTATAAGAAGTACTGCCGATGCGCCGAAAAGCTTTGCCTGATATATCATATAAGGATCAACCGTAAAATCTTTCCTTAAAACCGGTATCTGTACTTCCTTTGCTATAGCCTTAAGATATTCATCGCTTCCTCTGAATCTCTCAGGCTCGGTGAGACAGCTTATGGCATCCGCTCCCGCCGACTCATATTCCTTAGCAATCTCAAGGAACGGAAATTCTTCTGCTATAACTCCCTTTGAAGGAGATGCCTTCTTAACCTCTGAGATTATGGAAAGACCTTCTCTTCCAAGAGCTTTCTCAAAAGGAAATGTGAACTCTCCTTCCTCAAGCTCGATTGCTGCCGCAACCTCTGCATCCCTTCTTGCAGCTTCCGGAGAATAGCTTTCCTTCTGCTTTTCTATTCTTATCTTCGTGCTTTTTGCCAATTCATCTAATATCATGTCTGTCCTACCTCATCCGTATCCATCGGGTGAACTTGTTTCTTCTATATTTATCTGTTGCTTAATTCGATAAGCTTATTAAGTGTTTCTGTTGCCTTACCTGACTCGATCAGCTCAGCTGCAAGCTTGATTCCTTCTTCCATGCTGTCTGCCTTTCCTCCGATGTAGAGTGCAGCACCTGCATTAAGAAGTGTAGCATTTCTCTTAGGTCCTCTCTCTTCACCGCTGAGGATTCTTCTTGTGATCTCTGCATTTTCTGCAGGCTCACCTCCTACCAGATCTTCCTTCTTGCAGGTCTCGAAACCGAAGTCTTCAGGTCTTATAACTCTTGTCTTATACCATCCGTTATTTATCTCACATACTGTAGTCGGTGAGCTGAGTGATATCTCATCCAGCTTATCCTGTCCGAATACTACCATTCCCTTCTTAACTCCCAGCTCTGAAAGAACCTGTGCCAGTGGCTCAACCAGATATTCATCATATACACCAAGGAGCATCTGAGTTGGTCTTCCCGGATTTGTAAGAGGTCCGAGGATATTGAATACAGTTCTGAATCCCAGCTCCTTACGGATAGGTCCTACATATTTCATTGAAGTATGATACTTCTGTGCAAAGAAGAAGCACATTCCTACTTCTTTAAGCAGCTCGATACATTTCTCCGGATCCTGCTGGATGTTTACCCCGAGTGCCTCAAGACAATCGGCTGTACCACACTTTGAAGAAGCAGCTCTGTTACCGTGCTTTGCAACCTTCATTCCACCTGCAGCAGCAATGATCGCTGATGTTGTTGAAATGTTGAAGCTTCCTGCATTATCTCCTCCTGTTCCAACTATCTCGAATATATCCATTCCTGTATCAACAGGGGTTGCATGATCTCTCATTGCAGCAGCACAACCTGCGATCTCATCCTTTGTCTCTGCCTTTGCGCTCTTTGTTGAAAGAGCTGCAAGAAATGCAGCATTCTGAGTCGGTGTTGTCTCTCCGCTCATGATCTCATTCATTACTGTGTAAGCCTCATCATATGAAAGGTCCATCTTGTTAACAATCTTTTCAATAGCTTCCTTAATCATTTTTTGTTACCTCCTATTTCTGATAAATTAATCTAAGGATATTTCGCAATTGCTCCGCAACTGCGAAATGATGCGGTCTCGCCAAAGTTACATAAAGAACGCCCTTAATCTAAGTATTCTTAGATTAAGGGCGAAAATAAATTCCGTGTTGCCACCTTAATTCGGATAATCCACCTATACAGTGAAAATTCTCCGCACTCTGTAAGACACTCAACGTATCAGTAACAAATCATCCTTGATACGAATCCATATCTCGGCCGACTCACGCGCGGCTTACGTAGCAGGCTACTAAACTACTTGTTCGCTGCTCCCTCAGTGGCCCATCTGTAAGGACGACGCTGCGAGGTTCTCATCATCCCTCACTCTCTGTACTGCACATTTCCAAACATATCTCCACGTCACAGGTTTAAGTACCTATTCAAATATATTCAGATTCTAATTCGCGCCGACTAAAATGTCAACACTTTTTTATAATCCTTAAAACTCCTTGTTTATAATCCTTAAAACTCCTTGTTTTTATCAGCCTCTCTGAAGAGAAGTCCGAAGGTTCCCGGACCGCAGTTTGCGGCTACCGCAGGAGATGCCTGCTGGAAGAATATCTCATCAAAGCTTACCTTCTTCTCAATCTGATTTCTGATCCAGTCCATTTCCTTCTTCGAGATTCCGGCATAGGTTACGAAAAGCATTCGCTTATCTATTCTGGATGGTACCATAAGTGTTCCGTTGATGTACTTCTTCCATGCATCCTCTCTGGAACCTACATGTATCCTTCCGACCTTCATTTTACCCTTCTTCAGGACAAGCACCGGTCGTACCATAAATGCCTTGGTAATGTTTGCCACTCTCTGACTAACCTGCTTAGTTCTCGCAAGGAAATCCAGATTGTCTACGATAAAGCTTGTATGTATCATAGACTTTTCCTTCTCCAGGGCATCCAGAATCTCCTGAACACTCTTTCCTTCCTCTGCCATTCTGCTGGCTTCGATTGCCATGAAGCCCTGACCGCTGGAGAGATGGCGTGAATCCACAACCGATACATTTTCAAATGCAGTGGCAGCTTCGCTCGTTGCAGGAAATCCGCTGTGCTCTATGGCACTGGATATCGATATGTGAATGATATTGTTTGCATAGGTCATTCTCTTGGCAAAGAAGCTTTCAACCTCAGCAACCTCAGGTCCCTGCGGCTGTACGATATTTTCCGGCTTCTCCATATACTTCAGAACACCCTTGGTATCAATATCGATACCGTCCTTGAAGACACCTTCTTTAGTTACAACCTTATGCGGAATAACGTCGATATCATATCGTTTCATTATCTCCGGAGGAAGATCGGCCACGCTTTCCGTAGTAACCACAACATGCTTCTTGCTCTGGCTCTTATTCATCCAGGATATTGTCTCTTCCAGGATTTCTCCGTTGTCACCTGTAACAAATACAAGATTAGACGGCAGCATTTTCATCAGCTCCGCTTCAAGCTCGGCTCCGGTAACAGGCTTTGCGAGATAACCGTCAAAGCCTTCCTTCTCATAACGGTGCCTGCTTTCCTCATCCGCATTGGCCGTTAATATAACAACCTTCGATTCCTTACAGACTCCGCCGATCTGATTTCTGATCCTCTTGAAGCATTCGATACCATCCATTCCCGGCATCAGATGATCCATAAAGATTACATCATACCTTGAATTAATAGTCTTCTTCAGCGCCTCTTCACCGCTTGAAACCGTATCTATCCTAACCTTTGTATCTCTGAGAAGCTTAGATACCACAAGCAGATTCGATGCATTATCATCAACCACGAGAACTCTTGCATCAGGCGCTTCAAACTTCTGCTTATAACCCATAAGCCTGTTGAGTGAATGCTTCTTCTCAAGATCAACATCACCTATGAGCTTTTCTCCCGATACCTCCTGAGGAATCTCTATGATAAATGTGGAGCCCTCCAAATATACGCTGTTGACCTTAACTGTTCCGCCCATAAGATCAACGAAGCTCTTAACTATGGAAAGACCCAGGCCCGTACCTTCAATATGACGGTTATGACTCTCATCAACTCTCTTAAATGCCGTGAAAAGATATGGGATATCCTCCTTCTTTATTCCTCGGCCCGTATCTGTAACGGTATAGATTATATTCTGTTTATCTCCCACTCTGTGTCCGCACTGAACAGAAAGTGTTACGGAGCCTTCCTTCGTATACTTGATGGCATTATTAACTACATTTACGAGGATCTGCTTGATTCTCATCTCATCACCGACAAGTCCCGCAGGAAGATCCGGCGATACATTTACATGAAACTCAAGTTTCTTATCCTTGGCTCTGAGCCACAACATTCCCACAAGATCCGACAGCATATCTCCCGGATTATACGGAGCTATATTCAGCTGCATGCTTCCCGATTCAAACTTCGACATATCCAGGATATCGTTTATCAGGCTGAGCAGCATCTTACTTGCCGAACGAATGTTTGCAGCATCCTCAGCAACCTCATCGGATATGTTCTCTCTGAGGATCATTTCGTTAAGACCGATTATGGTATTTATCGGTGTTCTGATCTCGTGGCTCATGCTTGAGAAGAACTGACTCTGGGAAGCATTGAGTGCTTCAGCTTCAGCCTTATGCTTCTCCGATCTGATACTCTCTCTGATGTACAGCTTTATCTCAAGGCCCACCATGACACTTACCGCAGTTCCTGTAAGAAGTATCGCGATCAGGGAATAGAAATGTGCCATCAGGTCTGTATTCTGTAATATCAGTTCAGGATGTGTATAACCTATGTAGTAACATACCACCGCTGCCACAGCCTCCGCCAGCAGGAAGAATATCTTCGTCTTTCCGCTTAGGATCATGCTCATGAAAAGTACCGAGAACAGGAACCATACAGGTGCATCACCATATACTCCTCCGCCTCCGAAGAATGTCATCGGTACATAAACAAATCCCATCAGTATCGATTCTATGATCGCCGCAATCTTTATCTTGTTATACTTAACAGAAAGCCATGCTATCACGGTGGTAAAGATCGATCCTACAACAAGAAGTATTGTGTTAAGTGGTGTTGTATCCGTAAAAACAACTTCAAGAATGGTGATAAACATCGCAATAAGCGTGATAACTATACTGACGATGTAAAGCCGCTTTCTGATGTTGATTTTTTCATCATACAGCATTTCCTTCATTTTTTTGAAATTCATATGATAATTGCCCTCCCGAAATCACGGACAAATCAGTTTTCTTCAGGTAAAAATTCAAGTATTTCTTCGCCATCCCCGGAAGAATCCTCTTCTTCCGTAATTATAGCTTCAACTGTATTCAACGTATCTTCCAGTTCCTTCATGGTACTGTCATGATGCTCTTCTATATAGTCTCCTCTTTTTTCCTTTGCAGCCTTCTCAAGTTCTCGTGCATCATCCGAAAGCTGCATAAATCCGTTCATCTTCGAAGTACTCTTCAGCGAGTGAACAAGTATCGCATAATTATCATAGTCCTTTTCCTCACGGTATTTATTCATCTCCGCAAGTCTTTCTCTCATATCCGATACGAACTGCTCGAGAAGTGTCTTATAGAATTCCTTATCATCCTGACAGTAATGAAGTGCTGTATCGGTATCTACACCTTCGGCCTTCAATCTCTCTACGAAGTCCTTACTGCTCAGCGCTTCAGCCTTATCGTCCTCTGCAGCAGCATCCTCTTCTTCGCCGGTTTCTACTGCCTTCTCCGCCTCACCTTTAACCTTCGTACTGCGTTCATATTCATCAGTCTCGATCATCATACTATCGCTTTCGTACGTTATAAGGTTCTTCGGAAGTGCCTTCTTTATAGCTCTCTCAAGTTCTTCAATCTCTATAGGCTTGCTGACAAAACCGTCAAAGCCTTCATCCAGAAACATCTTCTTTGCAGTACTCATGGCATTTGCGGTAATGGCAATTACCGGGATATCCTTTCCTTCCCTGTTGGCATCAGCCTTGATACGCTTCATTGCCTCAACACCATCCATTCCGCGCATCATATGATCCATGAATACCAGATCAAAGTCCATATCTCTGCAGAGCTCGATGGACTCAGGACCCGATGCCGCCGTTGTGACGATCATTCCGTATCGCTTGAAGATACTTCTTGCTACCGTAAGATTCATAGGTTCATCATCTACAACAAGAGTCTTAACACCCTTAAGCATCATACGCTCATGAACACTTTCCTCTTCGGCATCCATATTAAGAATAGCCGTAACAGGGAAACAGTAGAACGGCTTTTCCAGTATTCTTGCACGGGAGTTTTCCGGCAGCTTAAATGTGTTGTTTGCCACAACCGCAACTATCACTGTATGAGCAATTTCCTCAAGTATATCCTTTGCTGCATAATACTCTTCTTCGGCAACAAAAAGATGTGTAAGCTTGACCGAATCGGAAAGCTTCTTCAGATTCTCAGGATTATCAACCCTGTGCATCTGAATTCCCAGTCCGCTTACTATATTGAGAACCATAGAATTATAGTATTCTCTTACATTAGGATGAGGATATTTATCGAAATGCAGGAATGCTCCTACACACAGTCTGTCTCTTCGCTGTAATGACATACAGCTTGATGGATCGATAACCTTCTGCGGAATGCTGACATGTACTGTAGTTCCCACATCAGGCTTACTTGAAAGCGTCATAAATCCACCGAGAGAAGCAACAAAGCCCGATACTATAGACATACCGAGACCAAGTCCGCCCCCCGCACGTGTTCTTCCGGAATCAACCTGATAGAAGCTCTCGAAGATTCTTTCGGTTTCTTCCTCTGTCATTCCGATACCCGTATCGGTTATTTCAATCTGGAGATTAACGCCGTAATCCTGCGGCTCAGATGTAATACGTACATACACGCCGCCCGACTGAGTATACTTGAGTCCGTTTGATATAAGCGCCTTAAATATCTTCTTAAGCTTGCTTACATCCGAATTCATTACTGCCGGGATAGCAGGATCGACATCTATGATGAGTTCTATGTCCGGAGTCTTATAAACCTTTATCTCCGTAACAAGATCATGCAGAAGTGAAGACAGCATATAATCCTCGTAATTCATCGCGAGGTCATCTCTGTCAATTTCAGAATAGTCAAGGATATCACTGATCTGTTCGGACACTCTGTGTCCTGCTTCCCTGACTTCTTCCATATCCCTGCGGATATCCGGATTATCTTCCTTCTCTATACAGATACCCGTAAGTCCGATAATGGCATTTACCGGAGTTCTCAGCTCATGGGATACATTTGCCAGGAAATCATTAAGTCTTTTTGTGGAATCGGTCAGATTCTCAACCTCTTCCTTTGATTTATTCAGGACACCGGTCCATCTGTCGATAATAGCTCTCGAGAATCGACAGATCATAAATATCAATACAAAATGCAGGAGCAGTCTCGATACCATAAGTACATCGAAATCCACACCATTGGTTATCATATAAATGATCTCATACGTCATTGTTGCATAATAAGTAAACTGGCACAGGGAAATAAGTCCCTTAATACCTGCCATCGTATAAAATACGACAAGTACTGCCATAACGATCGCGAGATCAAATGTACTCGTTTCGTGAACTCCGTAGAAGAAAAACGAAGCCATCATAAGAACCGAATAAACCCAGATTTTCGCATAGCTCGACATACTGTTTCTGACATGGATCAACCAGCATGCCATAACTCCCAGGCCGATCAGGACAAGCGCCCACTTTTCCCAGTCGAGAAGCAATGCTTCGGTGATAAGTACAAATGCAAAAGCAGTATAGGTTATGAGGATGATCAGAGTAGAATTCTGAGCTAATTCCGTATTATCATCTCTGCCATTCATAGGTATTTCCTTTCGATCTATCTGTCGCCGGTTCTGTTCTCCATAATAACAAGGCTTGTTTCATAAGTGATCTCGAGCTTTCTTCCGTTTGCCTCGTACCATTTGTTCAGAAGATTATCCGCTACCATATTATAGGAATCAGCTCTTACCTCAGTCAGGAAAACGAAGTACTGATTATAACGGCCTCTCATAAATACATCGGATTTACGAAGGGATTCTCTGATATGATTTCCGAATTCGTCGCACACATCCTTATAATATGTATCATCCACATCCGGATTCTCATTTATCGTAAAAAGGATTTTACAGCCTGTTTTGCTTGTACGAACATTATATCTCATTACATATCTGTATACGTAAGCAAAGGCTTCCTTATCCAGCTGCAATGCCACATCAGGGATTGAACGCTCTCCGAGTATTTCGGAAATGGTTCCTATATCCATGGTGCTGCTGCTCAGCTCATCGTCCGAATATGCTTCGGCTCTGTAAAGCAGATGTCCGTGCTTTCCGTTCTTCTTAACACTGTAGAGTGCTTTATCCGCAAAGGACATGAGTGTTTCGTATACCGTGCCGTACTTCGGAACCAGAACTGCTCCCACAGATGCACCGAGAGGAATATCCATATCCTCTCCCATAAGGCTCTTTGCCTCTGCAGTAAGCTGTATATTCAGATTCTCAGTGAACTTCTCAAGACTCTCTTCCTTATCAAATCCGCTGATAAATGCTGCAAACTCATCTCCTCCGACACGACCCGCAACACTTCCCTCCGGTAAATTTGCTTTGATTATGTTTGAGAAGGCTACCAGAACCCTATCTCCCATATCATGTCCGTAAATATCATTTACCAGCTTGAAGGAATCGAGATCGATCATTGAAAGCATTCCGGAATCCGTCTTACAGTGCTTTGCAAACTCGGTTCCCGCAGCACCCTTGTTAAGAAGTCCCGTAAGCTTATCGATTGACGCCTCACTCTTAAGATTCAGCATTTCATCTCTCTTCGAAACTATACTCTTTATTCTCATGAGAAGAACATCCGGATTAAACGGCTTTCTGATATAATCCGATACTCCCATCTCAAAGCCCTTGCTCTCGGAGCCTACGGCTTCGTCGGCAGTGAGAAAGATTACAGGAATCTCCTCGATATCCATTTCCTTTTCCTTCTCTCTGAGACGACTGAGTGTTTCAAATCCGTCCATCTCAGGCATCATAATATCGAGCAGGATAAGATCCGGCTTGTTTCCTTCACCGATATAATTGATCAAGGCTTTTCCCGATTTAAGACAGGTAACACGCATCTGATTCTTGCTCAGAATGTGTCCCGCAATCTTGAGATTAGACATATCATCATCAACTACAATAATCCACTTAGCCATAATTCCCTCCACATTTCGGGCTTAAAAAACGAAAAGCACCTCTCTCGGGGTGCTTTCCTTTGCCGGTTTATACGCCGGGCAAAACTCATTAATCCATATCAACAACTGCTGCGTAATATCTTGCACCTTCTTTACTGGTTTCAGAATCTCTTTTCTGATATATATCGTCATAATTCGCGATCATAAGATCGACGATATATTTGGAAAGTGCCGATGACTCAACATACTCACGCAGCGCAAATATAACCTGTTCTTTTGACATACCATCACGGTAGGAACGGATTTCGGCAACTGCCGAGAAAATGTCCGCTACTGCTATGATACGCGCTCCCATAGGGATATCATCAGCCTTAAGACCGAACGGATATCCGAAGCCGTTAAGCTTCTCATGATGGAGTGCTGCCCATCTTCCTATCTGATCGAATCCGGCTATATCCTTAAGCAGGAGTTCTGTGTAATAAGCATATTCCTTAACTATATTAAACTCTTCATCAGTAAGCTTTTCTTTCTTTTCAAGGATCTTCTTCGGAACCTTGAGCTTACCGATATCATGTATATATCCGGCAACCATCATCATCTTGCACTCATCCTCGGACATACCGAGTATTTCGGCAAGTCTTACGGCTGTAGCCGCAACACCTGACGAATGCATCGCCGTATACTGACTTCTGAAATCGATTATTCTCGACATAAACTTGGCAAGCTCGATTGTCTGGTCGAGTGTTACCACATTTGCATTTGATATCGCACTAAGACATATCTCAGGCTGATGAAGCAGCTCAAGCCATACATATTCCTTGCTTGAGGCTCTGAGAAATGCTTCTATAATCTCAGGATGAACTTCCTCTCCTGCATAATCCGATATCGTATCAATTACGTCCTCTGACTGATTAAGTGCAGCAGCTGACGGATTTATCAGCATAGATATCTTATCTGCAAGGAAAATAATCTCCGCAAACACTGCTTCCTTTGAAAGCTCTGAAAACTCAGGTCTCTCATCATAAGGAACCTGATAAGCGGATAGAATTTCCTTTATAAAACTCATCTTTGGAATATCGCCGATAAGGCTTATTCCTGCCTGACTCATCTCGCTGAGCGTATACCCCTCGCCCTCTTCCTTCTCAGGCATAATGACCGATCCCATATCATGCGTCAGAGCACCATAAATAATCTCTCTTCTGTCATCAAGATTATAGCCCATTTCATCTGCTATTCTCCATGAAACATAGGCAACCTGCTGATGATGGTTTTCCACCTTCGGGCTGACAAGATTCATAGCTCTGCCGAAGCATCTTGCGAGATCTCTCATATTAGTTATAGCATTGTCCATATGATATCCTCCCCAAAGTACCCCAATTTTAAAAAACCTTTGACGTAATTATATCATATAGAATTATCAAATACTATTTACTTTTATCTTACTTTTCGCTTTTTAACTGGCCTGTAATAACCTTTCCGGCCTTCTTGAGCCAGCTGTATTTTTCAATAATGATACAGTCCTCGTTGGACACTCTCTGGCTCGGCTGTGCAGCTGTATCACCGAGTGCCGTATAGTCATCCGTACTGATAAGCCAGTCGCCCATCTGTCGGCAGAATTTCGTCGAGTTTTCGTCCTGATCATTAGTATATTTTTTAAAATCAAAAGGAATTATGTATTCCCTGTCCTGATATCCGATTACAAAGTAAAGCGTATGCTTCTTTGAATCAAGCGCCTGCATCGGTATCATAGCTCTGAAGCTGTAGTCCTTGAAGGATACCGCTCCGAAGTATTCTCTCATTCTGCCAGAATCCGTAAATTCTATATCTAAACGCTGATCATCAAGCATCATGAAATAATCGAAGACATCCTTATCGAACGCATCCGTAAATGAGCCCTCAAGCCTGAGATACCCTTCCTCAAGCTCAATGCAGTTCACACTTGCAAAGAGCATATTTGACGAATACACAGGAACATCATTCATCATAAGACCGAGTCCCGAAAGTCTGAGATTCTTTCTGTCCAGAGGATACATTTCACTGAAGGATCCGATAAGGGCCGTTTTTCTGGCATTTATCGGTTCTGTGTTTCTCATCTTGGTACGCTGTGCCTTCACCTCAACAAGCGGCAGGCTGTGTCCGTACTTCATGAAAAGCATCATTCTCCTGAACTGATACTCCTCTGTGTAGGTCGGAAACTCAAAGCACTCCATGATAACCTCATCATCTACGAAGCTGAGGATTTCACTGGCCTTACCGAGTATCTCCCTGGTCGCAGTCTCTGAAAACTTCCTTTCGGCTTCTCCTCCGATATTGGCATCCATTCTGCACTTAAGATAGTACATAACATAGAACTGATAGAGAACCGGCAGTTTTCCTCCGTTTACGTTACTGATATCACGTATCAGCTTTAAAAGGAACTTTTCCATATCCTCCAGATACCAGTCTATATTCCTCGCCGGAAGAGTCTTTCTAAGATCTCTGTCTTCCGATTCCGCCTGTTCGAAGTCCAGCTCCGGCATCAGAAGAAAATTCTTTCCCGAGATCATTCTGAGCAGGAAGTCGGCTTCATAACTGAATTTCAACTCCTTGTTCATCCTGAACTTCTCTGCCTCGGAGCGCCTTAAGATGACACCCTCGATTCTCTCAGGAAACTGATAAAGCTTCTTAGGAACAACCAGTACTGCGTCTGTATTATTTAGAAGAGCAGCAACTGCCTTATCACGGGTCCCCTCATCCATGCGATTCCCCTCGCACAGCACGACGAGAAACTCAGCATCGCTGCTACTGACAGCGTTGTTGAACTCTTCAATAAAGCTGTCTCTATCCTTTTTAACGATCACTTCCAAATTATTCATAACCGCTTCATTATAACCCAAAAATCGGATTTTGCAACTAAATATTCCATTTTAAAGGCTCTTAGCAACGACATATAGATAATTTTCGTATAAAGTGCTGAATTTATGCACTTTTATTAACGTTTTATGATATAATAATTCCCGATAAAAATTTATGAAAATGAGGTAGATAATATGGCAAATCCAATAGTTACTATAACCATGGAAGATGGAGCACAAATCAAAGCCGAGCTTTATCCTGAGATCGCACCTAATACAGTTAACAATTTCATCTCTCTGATCAACAAGAAGTTCTATGATGGAGTTATCTTCCACAGAGTAATTCCGGGCTTCATGATCCAGGGTGGAGATCCTGACGGACGCGGAACAGGCGGACCTGGATACTCGATCAAGGGTGAGTTTTCTCAGAACGGCTTCCAGAACGATCTGAAGCATGAGACAGGTGTCCTATCAATGGCACGTTCTATGCGTCCTGACAGTGCAGGTTCACAGTTCTTCATCATGCATGAGACATCTCCTCACCTTGACGGTGCCTATGCCGCATTCGGAAAGGTTATCGAGGGACAGGATGTTGTAGACAGAATCGCACTTACAAAGACCGGATGGGGTGATAAGCCAATCGAGCCACAGGTAATGAAGACTGTTACAGTTGATACCTTCGGTGTTGAATATCCGGAACCTGAAACCATCAGCGAGTAATACCAATGCAATGCAAGAGGCGGCCTTACAGCCGCCTTTTTAATCCCATCTGTTTTTTAACACTTCCCCTTTTAAATACAGATTTCCCTTAACATTTTCTTTTATTGCTGTAAGCTGTCCTTTCCCATTCATATAAGCCAGATTCTGGCGAGTACACTCAAGCTCCCTGCAGCTCTCAACCGTATCGAAGATATTCTTCCTCACAAAGGTAATCATATCCTCTCCGGATATTGGAAGCGTTACACCTATGCTGTACAGCTCAGCTGCAGATATGTCCAGATTATCATTAAAGGTCAGACTATATCCTCCGGTTCCCACCTTACCGCTTTCATACAGAGCCCTATGCATTTTTACTTTATGAACTATATCTTTCGAAACATCATTTTTCAGTTTCGATAATTCAATAAGCTTTACCTCATCATTTTTAAAAATACATAACAGTCTGTCTTCATCCAGTAAACATACATCATCCAGATTAAACTTCTGCCTTTCGATTACATATTCCGGAAGTACAGCTAACCTTCTTATGAACATACTGTCCTGACTGCATTTTCCATCTGACAATTCAAGCAATCTCATCTCATCATATTCTTTAAGTCTGCTGTTTTTCAAAATATCCCCGATATTCTGTCTTCCGCTCGGAATAACTCTTTCTTTAATCCAATCAAAGCTTATATCCTTTGGAATAGTATAGGTTTTCCTCTTTACAAAGCTCGTCAGCAGAAGCGGGGCTGTCCATTCATCCAGCTTATCCGAGAGTTCTATAACAAAAGCTTTTTCCTTCTCATAATATAGAAGTGTTCCGATTTCTATTTCATTTTCAGCATCATATATTTCATATATTTTCATATATCTTATATCTCTCCCAGATCATCTTCCAGATTGTATCAAGATAAACTGTCGGAAGAACATCTTCCAGCCCTTCGAGAATTAATCCTCTGTCTGATTCTTTCAACTCATTCTTGAAAACTGCCTTTTTATTTTTTATATAATCAAGATTTTTATAGCATGAATGTCCGCCGATAAAGCTCTGAACTTTTTTATCTTCCAATATATCAAATGTGGCTGCTTCATTTTCCGACTGACATGAATAAATAAGTGACAGACCATGATCGAACAGCGGTGCTATCCGAATAGTGTGTGCTCTGGCATTTCTAAGGACTTCAATATTTGCTCCATGTCTATCTCTGTTAAGTATCAGATAATCCACTGCAATCATTGTATCTATGTATTTCTGCCATCCGTTCCTCACACAAAAATCATAATGAGATTCTCCCGGGTTTGCATTCGTCTTATAATAATTATCCAGCGCTGTCTTACTCTCTCCCTTTTTCTTGAAGTCTTCCGACGCACATATATATGAATTATATCTTTTTCCCTCAATTTCTATTTCAGCATTAATCAATTCATAGCTGAGATGCTCTACTCCCAATATAGTCAGCAGTCTGTCAACTATCAGCTCATTTACACATTCATGGCCTACAATACCTTCTATCGGATCAAAATTTGAAAGCTTATAATACTTCTTCACGCCATCTATATTCGATTGCGACTTCAAAAAGGTTCCCGCAGTTCCACTGGATTGTCTGCTATGAGACCATTTCAAGAAAGTGAGGTCTGTTTTCTTTTTTATCAATCCACTATGCATTCTCGCCCTCCTGTAGAGTATTTGACGTGCGTCAAATAGTATAATTTATTTATACACTATTGTTTGACGTGCGTCAAATAGTTTATCCATCAAAAAAAACTCCTATTCGGAGTTTTTTTCTCGTGCAACTATTTTCTCACGCATCAAAGCAGGACGATACGACATTTTAGCCTTTCTAAGGCCCTCTAACCCCAGATCCTCTTCTCTGTTGATATACTTGTATCTATCCTTAACCTTACGGGCAAATTCCCGGTTAACGACTGCATATGCTTCTCGTATTTCCGGGTCTGTCTTTTCGAAATGTACCACAAAACAGTCATCCGTCAGCCGTTCACCTATAGCAAAGGCCACGGTTCTGAACACTGATTCAGAAGAGCCGTCCGGAATTGCTATAACACATCCCTCCAGGCCAAGCACTTTCATATGATCAAGTGCATAATTGATAATTTTCTTCTCATAAAGTATTTCTTCCGATCTGTCATCTGTCCAGCTTTCAGCAATCTTCTTACATGATTGGATATTCTCTGCTGTTACATCCTCTGCCTTATATCCCGGATAAGTCTCTTCAAATCTGTATATATGATTTCTCTTGCCATGATAATGTCTTCCCTGAAGCTCAGCCAGATCATCTGAATTATAAATATAATCCTTATAATCCGCATTATCGCTGAACTCAAACCGTCCCGGATATTTCTTCTCAAGCATCTCACTCTGCTCATAACTGAGCAATACGAAGCAAGGGTTTTCCCCATTTTCCGTGAAATACCCCATCAGCTTCTCCAGAACCTCGGAGCACCTCTTCTCCTGTTCTTCGGGATTCAGCTTCTCTTCACCTACATACATAGGAAAGGAGAAGGCTTTATACTCCGTCATCCTTATTACAAAGAACTCATCTATTACAGTATAGACATAGCCGTAATACTCTCCCCACAAAATAAGAGTACCGACACTGAAATCACAGCACCGATACTCATTATTATTCAAGAGTCTACGGATTTCTTCTGTATTTTCTATAGAAGTTTTAATAAATTCCATAACTCACCTGTTATTCTCTTTTACTCCGGACTATGAAGAAGCATCTCAACGTCATCAGTTCTTCCGTACTCATAAAGTGCATTCTTCAGATAAGTCTTAACATTATCCGGTGCATTTATAACGATGATGGTGAGGAAATTATCCACATATCCGCACCACTTTCTGTATATCTCCTGGAAGTCCTTCTCTGACGGCTCCTTTGTAGCATTTGAATGATCAAAGCCTACACCCTCTTTTGCCATCAGGATATCCTTCATCTTCATAGACTTAAACTGAACACCGTAAGCAATGAGCTGAATCTCTTCTGTTCTTACGAATGCACAGTCGTACATTTCTGTAACAAGCGGAATAACTGCCTGACTCGGACTGCTGAAGTAATGACAGTAATAATACATATCCTCTTTACGCTTCAGTCCGTCGATATCCTGGCTGTTGTACCAGAAATATTCGCCTGTAGGGATCTCATCATCATCGGACTCAAACTTGTCCTCAAATATCTGGTCTCTCTTCTTAACCTTTTTCTTTTTCTTCTTAGGAACAGGATTTTCAGTAAGGAATGATTCCATATCCTGAATTCCCGATATTCCTGCTTCATCACTCTTAGTATCAACTCTGTCTACAGAATTAACTGTATTGATATTAACCTGATTTACAGGGTTAACTGTGATCTTATCCTCTGACTGAGCTACAACCTTGTCATGCTCAGCAAGCGAAGCCTCTGTAGCTGACTCGATAGCTTCATCTGAAAGAACAAATCCCTCGACCTTATTTACAGGAATTCCTTCCGGAATATCTGAAACAGCTGTTCCTTCAGGAACAAATGCGCTGTCCATCTTTGCATTATAATCAGCTCTCTCGGCATCGCTGGCAGCCTTCTTGCTGTCCTTCTGCTCTCTCTCTGCTCTGAGTGCTTCCTTGATAGCCTTTGTATCTATCTCGTTTGTCTTGGCATCTGCCTGCTCCATTGCAGCTTCGTGAGCAGCAACCTCGTTATTAACAGCCTCTGCAACTCTCAGTGCTTCCTCAGCACTTCTTTCAGCAGCCGCAGAATTGAACTCTGCTCTGAAACCGTCTACCTTTGAAGATGAGATATCATCTTCGTCATCCTCATCTTCATAATCATCTTCGTCATCATCTTCTGAATCGGATTCGCTGTCGGAATCCTCATCTTCATCTTCCTCTGCTGAATCCTCATCTTCCTCGTCGGAATCACTCTCATCAGGCTTAAGTACCGTCGTTTCATCCTCCGACGAATCATCCCATTTAGGCTGCGGCTTTGCCTTTTCAGCCTTCTTCGGCTTTTCATCCTCATCATCCACATCACTGTTAGCCGTCTTCAGAACGTGAACTGTAACTATAATAAGTATTATAAGAAAAATAACAAGAATTGCAGCAAACACAAGAATCATCAGTGTTGAGCTGTCCAACTCCTTGAAAAAATCCATTATCTTATCAAACATAATAGTACCTTCCCAAAACTATACAATATAAATTTGCACGCACTTACAAGTATAACTCACAGGCTGTCAAATTTCAATTATGACATTTTTAAAGTGAAATGTATCCGCGGGTGTGATATACTATTACAGCATAAATTTTTGACACCAAAAATCATTATGAATAAAGAGGAAGCGATTATGACAAAGATCAGAACAAGATTTGCCCCAAGTCCTACGGGAAGAATGCATGTAGGAAATCTCAGAACAGCACTCTATGCTTATCTTATAGCTAAGCATGAAGGCGGTGATTTTATACTTCGTATCGAGGATACGGATCAGGAACGTGAGGTTGAAGGGGCTGTAGATATCATATACAGAACTCTCAAGAAGACAGGTCTTATCTGGGACGAAGGTCCTGATAAGGACGGCGGCGTAGGCCCATATATTCAGTCAGAAAGAATGGCAAAGGGTATATATCTCGAGTATGCCAAGAAGCTTATCGAGAAGGGTGAGGCTTATTACTGCTTCTGTGACGAGGAGCGTCTCCAGAGTCTTCATACAGATGTTCAGGGAGAAGACGGAAGCACAAAGACAATCTTCCACTATGACAAGCATTGTCTTCACCTTTCAAAGGAAGAGATCGAGAAGAATCTCGCAGAGGGTAAGCCTTACGTTATCAGACAGAACAACCCTACAGAGGGTACAACAAGCTTTGAAGACGAGCTTTACGGAACAATCACAGTTCCTAATATCGAGCTTGACGATATGATCCTTATCAAGTCCGACGGCTTCCCTACATATAACTTTGCAAACGTAGTAGATGATCACCTCATGGGTATCACTCATGTAGTAAGAGGAAATGAGTACCTCTCATCTGCTCCTAAATACAACAGACTTTATGAAGCATTTGGCTGGGAAGTACCTGTTTACATCCACTGCCCACTCATCACAGATGAGACACACGCAAAGCTTTCAAAGCGTTCTGGACATTCTTCATTCGAAGACCTTCTTGAGCAGGGATTCCTTACAGAGACTGTAGTAAACTTTGTTTCACTCCTCGGCTGGGCCCCTGAAGGAAACGAAGAGATTTTTTCACTGGAAGAACTTGTTAAGCTCTTTGATTATCACCATATCTCAAAGTCACCTGCAGTTCTTGATATGACTAAGATGAAGTGGATGAACAGCGAGTATATCAAGAAGCTTGATCCTGACACATTCTACGAGATGGCACTTCCTGTAATGAAGGAAACCATTCATAGAGACATCGATTTCAAGAAGGTAGCTTCAATGGTTCAGACAAGAATCGAAATTCTTCCTGACATCAAGGATCAGATAGACTTCTTCGAAGCTGTACCTGATTATGATATAGAAATGTATACACATAAGAAGATGAAGACTAATGCAGAGAATTCACTTCAGCTTCTGAAGGAGGTACGTCCTGTACTTGCCGAAGCAACTGCATTCGATAACGATTCACTCTTCGAGCTTCTGAAGAACTTCGGAACAGAGAAGGAATATAAGACAGGCTTCATCATGTGGCCTCTCAGAACAGCAATGTCCGGAAAGGCTGCAACACCGGGCGGAGCTACAGAGCTTATGGCACTCCTCGGAAAGGAAGAGTCTCTCGCAAGAATCGACGCAGCTATCGAGAAGCTTTCATAATACTATAATAAATCGCCGTGAAGCATACACTTCACGGCGATCTTTGTATCATACCTCATTAAATAGGTCTTTATCCTTAATCATCATCCCCAACAAAAATTCCGAAAGACTATTTGTTATTTTAATGAATCTATCCTCTTTTGCCTCATTATAATAATATACTGGTGGATCATCCCCCTCATCTAATCTAAAAAAACAAAACATATATCCCTGGCTCATCCAGAAAACAAAATCATTGTCTGTTAATGTATTAGAAGACTCATTTTCAACAAGTAAATCTATAGCCCCGTTTCGCAGCATTCCTATCTCATCCATGAAACAAGAGTCTCCCATCATATATCCACCATTTCCAAATTCTTTCATAAACTCTATATATGCTTGAGGAAGAACACCTTTAGGAGATAATTGCATAACTTCATTTATTTCTTTGTCAGTTGCCTTGATTGGAACTATTCCCAATTCTTTCGATTTTTTTATAATTTGATTTATATACATAAGTCATTCATGTCCTTTTCATATAGTCTATATTCCGTTTTTAGTGCCTGTTGTATTTCTATTCCGGATATAGATAGCATCTCTTGTTGTATAACTTCTACTATTTTTGAATAATCTCTTTTGTTTTCCTTAAATATAAACGCTAAGGAAATATAAATACACAGCTTTTCAACCTCACAAAAGCCTTCTCCATATTGATATTCATTCAAAATCGCATTCATTATATGCTCATCACTATCAAATCCCATTCTGATAAACATTTCATAATCTTCGCGTATATATTCCTTTAGTTCACTATATGAAAATCTCATTAGACTTATTCCCTTAATATCCTTTAACAATCACGTCTAATCCTTATTAGTATACAACAAAAATAAACGGCAGACGACACTCTATCGCCTACCGTCTATAATAAATTTCATTCACCCGTTATCTCATCATTCGTGAAATTATCATCATCGCTGACCTTCTTGAGTTTTCTCTTCTCACGTTTCTTCTTCAGCTTATCGAATGCAACTACTCTGTTTTCTTCTGTTGTTTCCGATATATCTGTGTCAATCGAACCATCGGTCACTGATTCAGTCGCATCAGCTTCCACATCAGATACATTAGTATCAGCAAGTCCTGCCTTCTCCAGCTTTCTTCTTTCCTTCTCGAGACGCTTTCTCTCTTTTTCTTCTTTCTTCTTTCTGTCTATTTCAGCATCTTCATCCTTGTATTTTACCAGATAGAGATACTCGTTGATCTGTGCACCCACAAATATCATGCTTGATACTACATAGAGCCACATCATCATAAGGATTACCATAGTGAGTGATCCGTACATATACGAATTGAAAAGGAACTGATCTACGTAGATAGATATGATCTTTGTAACTGCAACCCATGCACCTGCAGTAAAGAGTGCGCCCGGAATCTGTCTTATAAACTTAAGACGGCGGTTCGGAACTATAGTATAGAGCAGCCAGAAAAACAGGAAGAGCACTATAAATGTTGCTCCTGTTCTAAGTCCGTAAAGGAACATTGCCAGATTATCGAATGCAGGGAATTTATTTATAACGAAAAGTACTATCTGGGTACCGAACATGTTAAGCGGAATCATTATGATAAGCATAACCAGGAAAAGCGCAGTATACACTGAACTGATTCCTCTGATTATCAGATAGTTTCTCTGTTCTCTCGAACGATAAACCTCATTGAGTCCGTTACGGATTGCCATAAGACCTTTAGCTGAAGACCAGAGTGCAATGACTGCCGAAATGATAGTCATCGTATAGGTTCCACCGGCATAAATGTCACTTACGATAGAAATAACGTAATCCTCAAATCTTCCCGGAATAACGTTACATATAAGATTTATCAGCTGATCCTGTGTAACAGGCAGGAATTTTGATGCAGACATAAGCAGACTGACCATAGGAAAAAAAGACAGGAAAATAAAGAACGCCGTCTGCGCCGCAAACGCACCTATATGTTCATCTGCCGTACCTTCCAGAAAATCTTTAAGTCTTCTGAGCTTCTCCTTAAATGTCATTAGAACCGGGACTCCCCTTTCTTCATGTCATTTCATCCATGCAGAACATTTACTGTTCTGTAGTATCTTCAGAATTCTTCTCGTCAATCTCTTTATCAGTCGCTTTATCAGTTTCACCCTCTTCAACGGAAGCCTTATCTTTATCGGCATCCGTTGCAGAAGCAGTATCTAAATCTGACTCTAACACTTGTGAGTATATGTTGTCAAATTTTACGTCTTTATAGTAGTGAAGCAGTATATATCTGTAGTCATTTCCGGCCTTTGCAAGAAGATCCGCTCCGTACTGTGAGAGTCCGCAGCCATGACCGAAACCACCACCATGGATGGTAAAGCCCTTTGCAGTCTTCTCTACATAATAGGTCGGGCTCGGGATCATGTTCCAGCCTTCCTGCTTTGTGCCGGTAGCTGTAACAATTGCAACCTTCTCAGGTGTGATAAGGCCTACAACATTTGTATATCCCTCAACCTTAATGGTAGCTTCACTACCCGTTATAAGCATCTCCTGTACCACACCGCCTCGGCTTCTCTTTATAACCTCAACATTCTCAACATCACCGATGCTCTTCAGGTTCTCGTCATATTCGAAGGTGTCAGGGCCTGTCATAACCTGTATCCAGTCGGTTGATCTCTCAACTCTTTCCGGAAGGTTTCTGTTGATGGTCTCTGTCATTTCCTTGGCAGTAAACTCTATATTCCATCTATAAAAAGGCATATCCTTCTCAATCATATCCGGATAATCCGTATTCATAAAGTTGATGAAGGAATCCTCATTTGAAAGATTCGCTATCGGCTTATCCGGTGTCTCTATATTATCGGTAAGATACGCCTCCGGCTCCTCTTCCCATATCTCGGCATTGTTACAGGTAACTCCCGCAGAAGTTGAGAAATAATACGCCATGATAACAAAGCCGTCATGTGTCATTACCACACCATAAGTTTCATCAACCGCATCGATGCTGGTCTCCGTCTCAGGATAGTTATTGTATGCCTGACACATTATGGTATCGTCCACATTTGCCCCGTATTCGGCAAATGTACCGTCTTCGATATGATTATAAGCATAGCCTCTTGCGCAGACTGCAAGTGCCTTCTGTGCTTCAATATCAAAGGAATTCGGAAGCTCACTGGAGATAACTCCATAGAGATATTCCTCGATTGAAAGTCCATTTACTACATAGAAGCCTTCCTCTTCACGGGTCAGCTCTATATATCCTCTGTAAGAAGGTGCACCGTAGCCTCTCTCAAGACTGCTGATTTTTACCTTTCCCTCCGGATTTTCTGCCCAGAGAGTAATGACCGTTCCTACAGGATATTCTTCCTTCCTGAATGTGAACTCGATTCCCGGCTCAAGCACTGATGGAAGGATTTCATCCTTACTCTCTCCAACCTGCATATATATCGGTTCTTCAGGCTGTATAGTCACGGAGTCCATCACATAATCCTCATAGCCATGCTCATTCAGAAGGACTCTTATCTCTTCATTTGCGATTTCAGGAGCTTCAATGATGATTCCCTGAACCTTATCATCGGAAGAAAGAACCAGTCTGACCTCCTTATATCCGATTATCCTGTTAACGGTTTTCGGACTTACAGGTGTTCCGCCGGATATGTCATAAACCTGCATATCCTCATCAAGACTGAGCCATGCCTTTCCCTTTAGTCTTATTCTGCTGCTGTTTATGGCAAGTACTCTTCCTCTTACTGATGAAGGGCAGAATACCTGTCCTGTAATACCCTCGTTTGTGAATACTATGTCGCAGAATCTTCCGGCATCAAGCTTTGTTCCTGCCTTGACCTTCATGATCCTCTCATCACCGCCGAAAAGGAACTTGCAGCTTTCTGCTTCGGTTTCGTAAACCCACACATTTCTCAAGGTAAAGCTTCCGTCCGACGGTCCGGTGATCTTGAAGATATCACCATCCTTGGCATAAGCTTCTATGATCTTTCCCTTCAGTTCTTCGTCGACTCTTTTCAGGGAACAACTGTGATCATCGTAGCCGTCATTTATAACTATTTTTTTATTTTCATTTCTGATGGAATCAATATAGACAGTTATCCTCTCCACTCCGCTGATCTCGCCGGTTTCAAGAATATTCTGATAGATGCGGTCGAACTCGTCTCTGCTGATGGTTGAGAGTTCGTCTCTTCCGCTGATTATGCTGCTGTAGACCTGTTTTGATACACCAAGGACATCAGCCATGTCTTCGATACAGAGTACATTTACCTTATCACTCATATAAAGAGGATCAAAGAGCCTGTCCAGCTTCTCTCTCATCTCTTCATCCTTCGCTAAGATAAGCACCTCGTCATAGATATCACTGTAGGTGAGATCACCTGTTTCTATGGCCATAAGCTCCGAAGAAATATCTCTTGCCTGCTCCTTCGGCTGGTTTTTCAGATAAAAAAACACAAAAATAAGCCCTGATAATAATATCAGGGATACTGCTGCAATCCATCCCGCAGCGAGGGCTTTATGTTCTTTTATAAACTTACTAATTGACACTGTTCTTCTTTTCTTTTTGACTATCCAGGATGCCGGCTCCTGCCCTTTGAGTCCCAGCCAAGGCCAGGTGGTGATCCTGCATGTATACTTCTGGAGTCCGTTCAAAGACGGCATTTCATCCATATACAGATTTAGGTTCCCGTATTAAAAGTGTAGGTTCAAAAATATACAGGAGTTATCGCGCATCCCAGATATGCAGTTAATTTTTTTTCAAAAAGACCTGTTTTTTTATGGCTTAACTATAGCATCTTATCGGCCATTTGTAAAGCACTATGTATGACCGCATCCATGTCGTAATACTTGTATTCTCCCAGTCTTCCGCCGAATACAACCTTGTCTTCAGCATCGGCAAGCTTCTTATATTCAGCGTAAAGAGAACCGTTCTTCTCATCGTTAACAGGGTAGTATGGTTCGTCTCCCGGCTTCCATTCGGAGCTGTATTCTCTGGAGATAACTGTCTTCGGAAGGTCGTTTCCTTCCTCGTCCTTTCCGAACTCAAACCACTTATGCTCGATGATTCTTGTCCATGGAGTTTCTGCATCAGTATAGTTAACTGCTGCATTTCCCTGGAATGAAGGCTTATCAAGAAGCTCGTTCTCAAATCTTACAGAACGGTACTCCAATGTTCCAAGCTTGTAATCGAAATATGCATCGATAGGACCTGTATAGATAACCTTATCGGCGATAGCATCAAACTCTTCCTTGTTTTTGAGATAATCGATGTCGAGTCTTACCTCGATACCCTCAAGCATGTTCTCAACCATCTTTGTATATCCGCCTACAGGGATTCCCTGATAGAGCGCATTGAAGTAGTTGTTGTCAAATGTGAATCTTACCGGAAGTCTCTTGATGATGAAGCTTGGAAGCTCTGTACATGGTCTTCCCCACTGCTTCTCTGTATAGCCCTTGATAAGCTTTTCATAAATATCTGTTCCGATAAGCGAGATAGCCTGCTCTTCAAGATTCTGAGGCTCAAACTCTTCTACGGATACTCCTCTTTCAGCTGCAAGGCCTGAGAGTGCTTCCTTCTTCTGCTCCTCGATCTTTGCCTCAGCCTCTTCAGGTGTAACTACTCCCCACATCTTATTGAATGTATACATGTTGAAAGGAAGTGAGAAAAGCTCTCCCTTATAGTTAGCTACAGGTGAGTTTGTGAAACGGTTAAATGTAGCAAAGCGATTTACATAGTCCCATACAAGCTTGATATTTGTATGGAAGATATGTGCACCATACTTATGTACATTTATTCCTTCAACCTTCTCTGTATATACATTACCTGCGATATGAGGACGTCTGTCGATGACAAGTACCTTCTTTCCCATATCTGCTGCCTCACGTGCGAATACTGCTCCGTAAAGGCCGGCACCGACTACAAGATAATCATATTCTGCCATTTTAATTCTCCTTTATATTTATATAACAAGCAAAAACTCTTTCATTCATTCCGACATTTAGTCACGTCACATTATAACCTCTAAACTCATTTAACACAATAGCAGCTGAGGACACTGCCCGATTTTAATTAAAATTTCAGATGAATTATAAAGGATAATGTTTTATACTGATAATAATCATCTCTCGAAGAGGAGACAGTAAAATGATAAATATCGTATATACTTCGGATGATAACTTCGTACCGCAGATAGGTGCAGCAGTTGCATCCGTACTTGAGAATAATAAGAATAATGAAGTGCACATTTATATAATGTCAAAGGCTATCAGCGATGAGCATAAGGCATCTCTTACAAGCTTTGTTGAGTCCTATAAGCAGAAGATATCCATCATCGAGATTCCTGATATCGCAGCTCTCACCGGACGTGAGATAGATACAGGCGGCTGGAATGATATCGTTCTTTCGAGACTTTTCCTCGATAAGCTGCTTCCGGCTGATGTTGAGAAGATCCTCTATCTTGACGGTGATACTATCGTAAGACAGGATCTCAGCTATCTCTATAACATGGATATTGACAACTATGTTCTGGCTGCCGCTATCGAGCCTGTGGTTCCGAAGCACCGCAAGAAGGCCATCGATCTGGACGGTCACGCACCTTATTATAATGCAGGTGTGCTTCTTATGAACCTTAAGCTGTGGAAGGAACGTAATACCGGAAAGAGAATAATGGATTTCTTTGCAGCTCATGACTATAAGCTTTTCGCTAACGATCAGGACGCTATAAACGGATGTCTGAAGGATGAGATTTTCCCGATATCCTTTACTTATAATTTTGCAAACACCTACTGTTTCTATCCATATAGTGCCATTATGAGATGGCTTCCGGAGGGAAACAGAATTTCAAAGGATCACTATAAGGAGATTGTAAAGGATCCTGTTATCGTTCACTATCTCGGTGAGGAACGTCCGTGGAGACACGGAAGCTGTCACCGCTTCGGTGCCGACTTCTTCAAGTATTATAAACTCACACCGATAGGACGAAATAAGAAAACCCGCGGTTCGGTAATGGAATACGGCTGGGAGAAATACTTCTTCTGCTTCTATACCTTCAGCTTCTTCATGAAGCCTTTCCCGGACCTCAGACTGGCAATAATAAACTCTCTGATACCTGCCTTTATGAAATATCGAAAGAAGCAGCGTGAAAAAGAGCTTTCTAAGGAAGTAGGGTAATACAATGGCAACAAAGAGTAATCTTTTCAACAGAATAAAGAGCATAAAGAAAGCTGACGAGAGTATCGGAATCGATAAGCGTCTCATGAATCTTAAAAGAGCAGACGAGCTCGGCGGTATCGATGAGCGCCTTAAGGAGATCAAGGAATCAGAGGCTGCACGTCCGGCCTTCTCCATAGTCGTTATTACCTATGAGCCTATATGGGAGAAGCTCCGTGCCACACTGGCTTCCATCCTTTCTCAGGATTTCAAGGATTACGAGATAATCCTTACTGACGACGGTTCCAAGGTAAATCACTTCGATAAGGTCGAGAAATATTTCAAGCATTTCGAGTTCACTCGCTACAAATTCATTACTCACGCCGAGAACAGAGGTACCGTAAAGAATCTTATCTCCGGCGTAGGTGCTGCTGAAGGAAAGTACATCCGCGACTTCGGTCCCGGAGATCTGTTCTATTCCCGTGACACCCTGGGTAAAGTATATAATTATATGGCAGAGACCGAGTGCAAGATTGCCGCAGGTCTTCCGATCGGATATACAAAAACAGATAAAGGACGTAAGGCAGTTGCCTTCAATCATCCTTTCGATATCGATGCATATCTGAAGAATAACGAAGAGAGGATTCTCGAAAATCTTATTCTTTATTCGGATATGGTATGCGGAGCAAATCTTGTTTATGAGCGAGATTTCTTCCTTCACTATCTGAATCGTATAGAGGATCATGTTATGTATGCCGAGGACCTCATTCAGATAATGTCTGCGGTTGAAGGTGAGCGTACCTCCATCATGCCTTTCAGAATGATCTGGTATGAAGTTGATACGGGAAGCTCCACCAAGAAGGCTTCACCTTTCAAGAAGCGTCTCGCAGTGGATGTTGAGAATCTGTATGATCTGCTTCTTTCGGAGCATCCTGATAACAAGCTTCTGCAGAAAAGAAAGAAGCTCAGCAAATATTATAAGATTGATAATCTCTATCTCAGGACTGCACTTCGCTCCTTCCAGAATCCGGGACTGTATCCGTACATGCTCCGTCATTACAGCCAGTCTCTGACAGGTAAGCATAATCCGAAGAAAGGTAAATGATCAGAATACCTGCAAACAATTAAACCAACCGCAAATAAATAGCGACAAGAAATCCCCCTGACGATCAAATCAGGGGGATTTCTTTATGATCAATTATGCTAATAACTTTTTACGCTCGTACAGGATCACTGCCGTTACTCGGATACCGCTCCGCCGGAAAAATCTTCTATCAGGAAGTTCACCATCTTTCCTGCAGGATCACTGTACTTCTTCTTATAATCCTCGATATATTTCTGTCTCTCCTCTGCCATCCAATCATTTCCCTTAAGCAGCTCCGTAAGACACTTTCTTATATCATCGTAAGAAGAAGCCTTATAGGTAAGCTCGGACATTTCTCCGAACTCCTTTGATACAACTATATCATTCGTGCAGTAGATCATCGGCTTGCCGCTGAAGAAGAACTGCCACATTACAGATGAGATATCGGAAATCAGAATGTCCACATCCTTGAAGGTATCGTTGATCATCTTATTCGTATCAACGATAACACCCTTCTCCTCAATCCTCTTCTTATATTCCTCTACGTCCTTTTCAGTCATCTTTCCGGTTGCGATCATGTGATCGTAGGTCAGAGGATGAGGTCTGATGATGACCTTTGTTCCCGGGAACTCCTCACCGAGACTTATCACCTCTTCCTTATATTCCATGAAGTGGCTTCCTCCGATCTTCGGCTCATAGCTCCATCTCGGAGTCCACATAACCGTCTTCGGTCCACTCTTTTCTGTATATTCCTCTATGGAATCATAATGTACCGGATAGCCGAGATCTACGAAGTGATGTGGCATACGGCAGAGCTTCCACATGGACTCATACATAGTCTTTGTATGAAACTCAGAGTTATTAAACGCAATATAGAGATATCTGAAGAACTCCTTGCATTCTGTATTGAATCCCTCTCCCTGCCAGAGATCGTAGGTTGCATAAGGAATATAACAGGTCTTTGCAAATCCCGAAACCCTCCTGCATCGAAGACTCTTCGGCAGATACGGATCGTAAGGTCTTTCATAAAAAACATAATCAAAACGGTACTTCCTTATATCCACCGCTGTACCGTTCTCATCAAAGGCACTCAGGAACTTACATTTCCTGCAGTTACTCTTATAGAATCTGATGTTATCATCATTCTTTCCGAATTTTCTCGTATCCGGATTATAAGGCGGAACTATGACAACGCATACATTGAATCTTCCGTCACTTGTCAGTCTCTCGAAGAAGCTCTTCTGCTTATCCCATACCTCCGGCATCTGAACGATATATGCGACCCTTATCTTTCTGTCATATTCCGTATTGATACGGTTGTTCCTATGCTCTCTTATCATAAGTCCCAGCTTCAAAGCTGAGGTTGTATCAAGTATTCTGTTTCTCGGCCTGTCGACAACCTTGTGTGCCGCAGCCTTTGCTATCGCAACAGACTTTTCCTTCAATCCGTTGTTACCCATGGTTACCCCTTTCAAAGGTGACGCTTCCTTACTCGCTGTCACCGCTGTCTTTATTCATCATAGTCTTTACAAGACCCATAATCCTCTTAACATTTACCAGAACTCCGAGAATTCCGATGACTATTATCACATATCTTACGATATTACTCTTATACGTAAACATGATCGCATAGCTGATAATGGAATATGCTATAAGAATAAGGAGCATCAGCTTCATATCATAGAGATCGTCCGGTAAATTCTTCTCCTTCAGCATCTTCTTATAGTAATAATAATTCATTCCCGTAAATG
Source organism: Eubacterium sp. (assembly GCA_017634555.1). Taxonomy (GTDB): domain Bacteria; phylum Bacillota; class Clostridia; order Lachnospirales; family Lachnospiraceae; genus Eubacterium_Q. Next base: position 76,043 of record JAGBNF010000005.1, read on the forward strand.
CAACATAGCTTATAAGCGTTGTATATGCCGCTGCGATAAAGCCGAATACCGGTATCAGCAACGCATTGAGCACAATATTCAGAAGTGCCGCTATTACCGTTCCGTATACAAGCTTCTTCTTTTCTTCGAAGTAGAATTCCACATTTATGAAAAGCTGTGAATAGAATAACAGCAGCAGACTCAAAGCTACAGGCGGAACAACCCACACTGCCTGATCATAACCCGGCTTGCCATGTCCCAGGAAATGTATCAGCTCCGGAGCAATGGCAACCACACCGAGAAGCATCACTGCCATAATGATCGATATGATACAGGCCATTTTCTGATTGGCCTTTCTCTCACCCTTCTCAATCTTCTCATATACCCACGGCACATATGCGTTGTTAAGCGCATTGAGCACGATGGTAAGAAGCATTGCCACAGAATATGCAAGACCATAGGCTGCCGCATCTCCTCTGCCGCATATATGGTCGATCATGACCTTATCACTCTGATTAAATATACTCTGTGAGAGATAATATGGAATAAGCGGGATATTAAATGCCAGCGCATATTTCCAATATTCCTTATTGAAGGCAGCTCTTCCTCTTACCAGTCCGATCACAAGAAGAACCGCTCCTATTACGATATATACTACAGCGGTACCTATAACAAGTGCCTCTCCCTTATGCTCGGCACCCTTTATCAGAACATATGAAAGTATCGGAACCGCTACGCCGATCAGCACCGTAATGATCGAAACGGCTATAAATTTATATTCAAATCTCTGCTTACCTGTCCAGCAGGCCAGCGCATTCTTCGCTATTATTGATAGTACCATTATCAGGATAAGCTCTGTCGGGAGCTTGAAAAGCTTGTTGAAGTAAACTCTGAACGGAAGATAGATTACAAGAAATGCTGCCGACATAACAACGCATATCATGTTTACGGCTGATACATACTCATCTCTCTTATCGCTGTATTTCATCATTGCGGTATTGAAGGAACCGTATGCCAGATAAAGTGAGAGGAATATGGTAAGCATCGCCTCCCAGCTGTTGAAGGTGGTCTGGGTACCGTACTCTGTCTCCGTCATCATGCCTGTAAAGATGGAAATCGTAAAAAAGGCTATACCGTTCTGCAAAACACTGCAGACGGTATATGCCATTGATGCTTTTACCTCTTTCGGCATTGATTTAATTTTCTCGGTCAGTTTCCCCATCACTCTTCCCATGCATCGACATACCAGAGATATGCCGTTTCTGTCTTCAGTTCCTCCTCAAGCTTTACGCCAAGCCCGAGAAGCTCATCTACAGTACATCGTCTGTATCCGTTCTTATCGTAGAATCTTACTGCACGTTCGTTATCTTTATTTACATACCAGTAGATCAGTCCGAGTCCGACCACCTTATGTCCCAGCCGGATTATCTCACGCATCGCCTCTGCCGATACGCCATGTCCCATGGCCGAACGTCTTATGGTAATCGCAAACTCAGCCGCTGAAGAATCTCTGTCTATATCCTTCAGGCTGACTGTACCCTGATATTCATCAGTCTCATCCGCTATAGCAAGATGCAGACCGTCTCTTCTCTTCATATCCGAGATTGCCTCTTCATCGGAAATATCTGCTTTAACCAGCATATTTTTTTCGATAAAGCCTTCGCAGTCCTCTATTGTCATCGCCCCAAAATCTCTGTTCAGTTTTTCCACCACCGAGCTGTCATGCATCCATTCCAGCATCAGCGGCGCATCCTTTATCTTAAGGCTTCTAAGCATAGCCGACTCCTACTTAAACTCATTTATACACTGAATGATATAATTGATTTCTTCATCTGACATTCCGTAATACATCGGAAGACTGAGCTCTGTGCATGATATCTTCTCTGCGCGAGGCAGCTCACCTTCTTTAATTCCAAGGTCCTTATAAGCCCCCTGCAGATGCATAGGAATAGGATAATGCTTGTTGGTTCCGATTCCCTTATCCTTCAGATATTTCTCCAGCTCATTACGTCTCTCACATCTAACTGCATAGACATGGAAAACATGAGTTCTGTCATCCTTGATCATCGGAAGAATAATCTCACTGTTTGTGATGCCTTCCGTAAATTTCTTTGCTGTATTCTGTCTGTCTCTATTCCATTTATCAAGCTGTCTCAGCTTAACCCTGAGAAATGCAGCCTGCATTTCATCAAGTCTCGAATTATTCCCCTTATAAATGTGATGATATTTATAATCAGATCCGTAATTAGCGATGGCTCTCACCTTATCGGCAATCTCCTTATCGTTTGTAACCACTGCTCCGCCATCACCCAGTGCACCGAGATTCTTTCCCGGATAGAAGGAAAATCCGGCAGCATCTCCCATAGATCCTGTTCTTCTTCCTTTATACTCCGCACCATGAGCCTGTGCACTGTCTTCGATAACCTTAAGGTCATGTTCCTTTGCGATCTTCAGGATCTTATCCATTGAAGCCGGCTGACCGTAAAGATGAACTGCTATTATAGCCTTTGTCTTATCGCTAATCTTCTCTTCAATTCTCTTTGCCGAGATGTTATAGGTCTTCATGCTCGGCTCAACAAATACAGGAGTTGCACCTGTATAAGTAACTGCAAGTGCTGTTGCTATATATGTGTTTGAAGGAACGATAACCTCGTCACCCTCTCCGATTCCATAGGCACGTAAGATAAGATACAGTGCATCCAGTCCGTTGCCGCAGCCCACAGCATACTTTGAACCACAATATTCAGCAAACTCCTTCTCAAAGGCGTCACATTCTTCACCCTGGATGAACCAGTTTTTAGCAAGAACTCTGTCAAAAGCTTCCTTTAACTCGCCCTCTACTTCTTTATGCATTTTTTCAAATGAAACAAATGGGATATTCATTTTCATAGCCCTCACATTCTCTATCATTCCTGCACTGCAGGACTCATTCATTTATTTCTTACCGATATATTCCAGGAATTTATCATAATCCCTGATGTAATCCTTTTCATCATAAAACTCTGATGCCAGAACCATAAGAACAGCATCCGGTGAGAAGTCATACATTTCTCTCCAGACATCGTTGCTTATATAGAGGCCTTCATATGGCTTATCAAGTACAACCTCTGCAGTTTCCGTTCCGTCATCCAGATGGATCTTACAGGTTCCGTGGATAGGTATCAGTATCTGCTGAAGGCACTTATGTGCATGGAAGCCTCGTCTTACGCCCTCTATCGTATCATACATGTAGTAAACCCTTTTTATATCAAAGGGAATATCCTTCATCTCTTCAAGTGCAACCAGCATTCCGCGGTCATCACCGTGACGCTGGAAGGTATACATTTTAATATCCATTTATCAAATCTCCAAACCGTTACCCGTTATTTTTCGAGAAGATCCTTATACCATCTGTCTGCCTGCTGAAGCTTAAACTCAAACTCTCTCTTATCCTTTTTCAGCAGTGTATCCAGTATAAGTCCCGTAAAGAAACTCAGGATTGCCGCAATTACAGCGAATCCGCAGACAATGAGTGTCGGATATCTGTTAACCAGTCCTATATGATAAAAGTCTACTGCAACAGGAATGAAGAATCCGATTGCAAGCAGCATAAGTATCGTTGATATGATACCGAAGAACTGGAATGGCTTATAAACTCTGTACAGAGAAACGATAGTCCTCAGAACCTTCATTCCGTCCGATACCGTATTGAGCTTTGACTCACTTCCCTCAGGTCTGTCGCGGTATGTAACAATGACATTGCTTATATGCATATTCTTATCTACCGCATGTATAGTCATCTCGGTCTCAATCTCAAAACCCTTTGAAAGAACAGGAAATGTCTTTACAAATTCATAGCTGAATGCACGGTATCCTGTCATGATATCTCTGATATTTGTTTTGAAAAGACGATTGATGGAATTCCTTACGATAGTATTTCCGAAATTATGGAATGGTCTCTTATTCTCTGTGAAGTAAGTTGAAGACAGTCTGTCTCCGACTACCATATCCACATTTTTCTCAAGTACCTCATTAACCATCTCTCGGCCGAATTCCGCAGGATAAGTATCGTCACCGTCGATCATGATATAACACTTTGCATCTATATCCCTGAACATAGATCTGACTACATTTCCCTTGCCCTACTGGTGCTCATATCTGACTACAGCACCTGCTTTTCTCGCAATCTCATCAGTCTTATCTGTGGAATTATTGTCATAAACATATATTACAGCCTCCGGAAGAGCCTTCTTCCAGTCATTTACTACCTTTTCTATTGTCTTGCTTTCGTTGTAACAAGGAATAAGTACTGCAATTTCATCCATAGATTAACTCCCCTAAATATTATCAACCTTGTTGAATTTTTCCGATTGATTATACACTGTATTGATTATTGCCGCAATCGGCTTTGGCCAGAACTTAAGGAACATTTCCATATTCTCCTTCTTTCTGACTCCACCCGAAAGGGCCTTAGATGTGGTTGATTCCTCATGTATTCTGTGATAAGTAAGCTTCTTCGGAACGTAGATTATATCTCCCTTCATTCCGAACACTTCCTCAAGCATCTCCCAGTCCTCACAACAGATGAAATGATCCTTGAAGATCGGCTGTTTCAGATTCTTTACAGCAAATGTAACTGAAGGACAGATTACCGGATCTCCCAGAGATAATGTATATCTTCTGAGAAGCCTGCTGTTCCTTACGAACTTCAGCTTAAGCGGCAGTGTGAGCCACTTCTTGATCTTTATCATTGTTGATCTTCCGATTCTCTTACCGTGCCTGATCTCATAATAATCGGTAAATCCTATGAGTGGCTTCTTCGCCAGCTTCATTCTGCCCACCACCTGTCTTGTATAATCAGGCTCATACTTATCATCCTGATGAGCGATGGTTACGAATTTAGTCTTTGCCTTACTGATGGCAAAATTCCAGTCCTGAGTGATTCCCGCCTCACCCTCATTTATATAGAGCGGAATATCATATTTCTCACAGATATCCGTAAGAAACTGGCATGGTGTATGCGTAGCCATGATGATCTCAGACCTTACAGTCTGATTCTTCAGTGACACTATACACTCCTCAAGATATTCGCTTTCCTTATATGCACATATTGCAAATGTATGTATTCTCATTTCATCTTTCCTTCTAGAGGTTTCATCTAAGCTGGATGATCTTTCCTCTGGTATTAAAGTATATCACATTTCCCATATTATCAAACAGTTCCCTGTTTTCATCATATACGGATGTATTCTGAACCAGTATATACCTGATTTCGTTCATGTCAATACTCTGCAGTTCACCCGACTGGTTCACCTGCTTGATACGGCTGTTTCCGGTAATCTTTGCATACCAGTGAGTATAAAGAAAATCTCCAACTACCAGAGTCTCCGTCACATCCGGAGTAAGCTCCAGATTATCGTAAGCGTATTTTATAAGTGCTATATCATCGGAATTGATATCGCCCGAGTATTTTACGAATTCCTTATTGAAATAATAAATATCAACGAAGCTCTCGGCTCCCGTTCTGAGGAACCTGTCGTTTCTTTCACTTATCTTTGTATCGGCCTCCGAAACCACCATGGCGATGAGCAGTGCAAATACGGCAATGTAGGATATGAAAAATGTTTTCCCTTTCGACCACATTTCCGATGCTGCTATCATAACCAAGCACCAAGCCAGAAGAATGAAAATATTATTATTCTTCACATAATAGTAAACCGATACATAGCCCTTCATGGCATTTATAAAGAGCACTGCGGCAAAAACGAACATGGTCACGAAAACGGATGGTATAACGATCTCTATACCCTGCTGTTCCTTCCTTGTCTCCTTATTCATGAGCTTTTTAATGCAGAGGACTATTCCCGTTATCACGAGAGGAAGCATCAGAATGAAGTTGGAGTACATATCATTGTAGCATCCACCGTCCATTGCTATTCCTCGTGAGCCTTCGGAGTCACCCGAAACCACAGTTGAATGTGATATAAACGAAAGGTTCGCTGCCGTTATCAGAAGTCCCACGATACTCGGTGCAAGAAATACGGAAAGTCCCGTCTTTATAGTCTTGAAGGAGAAGAGCTTTCCTTCCCTCATAAGATTTATACCCAGGGCTGTCAGTATTCCGAAGAATACTGCCGGAACAAACATCATATAACATAAGAAGAGTCCAAGCAATCCGAGATTCAGCATTATGACCGCGCTTCTCTTCTTCACTTCTCCGTCTATATAGAGCATTGCGGCATACATTATATATGCAACTACCGATATGCTCAGACTAAAGTATGAAAATCCGAAGATCAGTGCATAGAGCGGATAACCCAGCATGTAGATAACTGCCGCGATGATTCCCAGTGCCTTAAGTCCCTTTGAGTTAAGAAGACTTCTCACCAGTATGTAGAAGAACATTCCCGACATAAAGAAGTAGCCTATCTCCCAAAGGAGAAATGCTCTGAACATGTAGAACTCACCGGTTATCGGAAGTGCCGCCTCCATAGGGAGTGCCGAATTAACTATAGAAAAGAACATGTTCGTAAGCGATCTATGCTCAAGCACCATTGTCCTTATCAGGTCAAATGTGGTCGCACTGTCTATCGATGCAAAGCTTATATCATGTCCCAGTGCAAATCTCTTCGAGTACATGAATCCCGCAACAAGAAACAGCGTGATAAGTGCTATGACATCTGCTGCATCTATATAGTACTTCTGGCTTCCTTCTCTGATAATAAATATCCAGAGCAGAACAGCCGCTGCCGCATCAACAATTCCTATGGACATGATTCCTATGGAAATGTGCGCTATATAGAATACAGCCGCCGCTGCCGCCTGAACCGCAAAGGAAGTCATGACCGAAAGCGTGAGATGTACTACAGCACTCTGCTTCTTATCACTCTTTCGAACAAGAAATATTCCGAAGAGCAGCGCCGCATATGAAATTATATAGAATATAGAACTCGGCATAATCTGTTCCTTAACTAACTATTTACATTCCCCAGTATCTGACATAGAGGATTCTCAGTACGATCAGCATTGATATAACATAATAACAAGCCTGAATAACAGTATACCTCTTCATGCTCTTTGCTTCGTTGCCTCGTCCCAGAGATACGATAAGCATCGGCATGAACGGGATGAAATATCTTCCCTGAACTCCCAGCATATAGTCTATCTGATAGAGATAGGATCTGTATTCCGCAATTCCTCCATCAAAATTCACACCCGCAAGATAGAAGCTCCAGGAGATCATGCTGACAAATACCAGCACGAATATTGCAGCTGAAAGCAGGATGAGATATATCCTGTTTGCAGTCGTAAACTCAGACTGCAGTTCGATACTCTTCTTTGACTGAAACAGATTAACAAAGAAAAGCATCATAAAAAACACAGTCACAAAGGTATAGGATACAGCACTGTCCAGCCATCCGAAGCTTCCCACCAGTGTCTGAAGATAAAAATCCTTATATCCTAAAAGTGTATTCTTAAAGAGAAGAAATGTTCTGCCCGGCTGAAGTACAGCAGCGTAGAGCACCTTCACATATCTGAAATCCCTGCAAAGTATTCCCAGTATGACAGCTATCATAATAAGAACAGCTATAAACAGGAATCTGTATTTCTTTATAAAGACAGCCAGATCGAATTTCTCTCCCAGCTTAAGACTGAACTTATCCAGCGGTACGATAAAGATTCCAAAGGCAACGAGGATATATATTTCTTTTGCCACAAGCACGATTCCCGTGAGTATGGCAAAGAGTATCATTTCCTTCCAGCCCACCTTCTTCTCTCTTACCTTGAAATCGAAGATCATCGCAGTAAGAAGAAAGCAGAGTGCATTTACCGTAACATCAGGACTGAAGGAAGCTGCTTCCTGCATCGCCATCGGCATAAGCATTATGAAGCAGAGCACCTCTTTCTTGAAGGGCATCTTCTTCAGTGCAATAAGGCATATCAAAATATAGAATATAAGCGCTGTAAGCTCGCCCAGCTGATGACATATGAGTATCGGAAGCCTGAAGAGTACCCCCAGGAAAAATCCTACAGCCTGAGGGATAAACCTGACTGCGGTAATTCCCGGCTTAAAGCCGTAGCCGAAGAGTCCCTCGGAATAGGACTTCATTCCGCTGTCTATATATGCATCTCCGTCCACCGAATGTGCGTCTCCCGAATTAAAGCTCTCCATTCCCGCAGGTCTGTAGAACGCCTTCAGGTCTTCGCCGTACATTTTCTCGGCTCCGTATGCTCTGAGCATCAGCTCGAAATGTGTATATTCATCGGGAACCTGAGACACCGGAATTATCACCGACATCAAAAGCCCGCAGACAGTGGCTGCAATGATAAAGAAAAGATATATATTGAATTTATTCTTTTTCTCAAGGTTCTCCATTATCAGCCCCAATATCTTAACTTAATAAGTCCCAACGTATATATCATGGAGACAAGATAAAATGCTATCTGTACTCCTCTGTAAAGCTTTTTACTCTTATACTCATTTCCCTCACCGATGGATACAAGCAGCATCGGAAGGAACGGTATAAAGTATCTTCCCTGAACTCCCTGTATGAAGCCGGTGTTATTCAGATATCCACCGTACTCTGTAAGGCCCGCGCCGAGGTCATAGCCCGAAATCTTGAATGACCATATGGTCATGGAGCACATTATAAGCGCGAACATTATAAGAACCAGCAGTATAAGATATAATCTGTTCTTAAGGCTGAAGCCCTTCTGCAGCTCTATATCCTCATGTGAGGCAAAGAGCATTACATAAAGCATGAATATCATAAAGAATACGATAAACGTATATGATACATATATATCCAGCCATCCGAAACAACCTACCATAGTCTGCAGATAAAAGTCTCTCAGCATTCCCAGCGTTGTCTTTACCAGCATAAGGAATTTGAGCGGATGTGACATTGTTATCAGCAGTGTTTTTACGAATTCATTTCCTCTAGTTACGTATAAGCCTCCGGCTATAAGGATCAGCATCAAAATGACTACTGCGATCCAATACTTTCTGATAAAGGTCTGAAGCTCAAACTTCTTTCCTATCGGGAGACTGAATCTTTCCGACGGAACTATGAGGATTCCGAGAACTATCGGCAGATAAACCATCTTACCGATAAGAAGGATCAGCGAAAGTATCATGACTAAAATGATATCCTTCCATCCAACCTTCTTCTCTCTCGTCTTAAAATCAAATATCATTGCCGTCATAAGAAATGCAGATGAATTTACCATGACATCCGGATTGATGGAGCCCGCCTGCTGTATAGCCATAGGCATCAGCATTACGAACATCAGCACTTCCTTCTTATAAGGCATCTTCTTAAGTGCTATTGTACAGATCAGAATGTAGTATATGAGTGCCACAAGCTCCGCCAGCTGATGACATATCAGCATAGGAAGCCTCAGCATAACTCCGATATGAAAGCCTATGGCTCCCGGCAGGAACTTTATGATCCCCGGTGATATTTGGAGCGGAAGCTCGAAGAGTCCGTGGGAATATGTTTTCATTCCATCGCGGAAATATGCTTCGGTATCGAAGCCTGCCTTCTCTGCCGCCGTTTCCCTGAGTCCCGCACTGATGTAGAACTCATCTCTGTCTTCAGGGAAAAGCTTATTGGTACCGACATCCTCAAGCATAAAGCTGAAATGGCTGTACTCATCCGGTGTCTGTCCCACCGGAACAAGGATGGACATTGCCAGTCCCCAGACCATAGCTATCACTACGAATATGATGTATATATTCAGTTTTACAGCTTTCCCTTTAATCTTCACATCCGTACTTCCAAGGCACTATACTATTGTTCTTCCTTCTTGCCGCGAAATACCAGCAGCTTACTGAATACATAATTTGCAACAGTTACAACAACCTGAACGATAAGCTTCATGATCTTATCGTTTGCGTGGAGCAGTGTTACGCCGACAAACATGATACCCATATCCATCAGAAGGGTTCCGACTCTTGCGCCGTAAAACTTTACAACCTCCTCCATCTGTTCCCTTCCCTTAACCTTGCTTTCGAATACAAACCATCTGTTTGCAAAGTAGGCAAAGGTAACTGCGGCTATCCATGATATTACATTTATTACCTGAAGCTGGATCGGATTCTTCGGATCAAGTATCGTAAAGGCTAATCCGTAATATACTCCGAGACTCACAACGGTAGTAAGTCCGCCGACAATAAGATAATTTACTATTTCCTTATGCTTCAGATATAATTCCTTAAGTTTCTCCATTTTAATCCACCTACAGCTTCAGCGAGAAATCCTGTCTTTCAAGCGAAAGATTTGGATTATAGTAAGGGTCTCCTACTGACAGGATGTCCCCCCAGTTCTGCTGAAGATGTGTCACCTCTCTTCTAAATCTTTCCTTCTTCTCAGCCGTATCCTCAAGTCCTCTGGATTTCGATTCGTAATGATGGAATCTTGCCCAGGCATCGTATACTATGAGAAGGCCCAGTCTTCTTATCCTGAGACAGAAATCTATATCATTGAAAGCGACCTTGAAGGTTTCATCAAGACCGTTCAGTGCTTCAAATACTTCTCTTCTGACCATCAGACATGCAGCAGTAACCGCACTGTAATCCGATGTCATCTTTGAACGATTGAAGTAAACCGAACCCGGTTCCTCGGACTGAGCCACGAAGCAGTGTCCTGCAATTCCTCCGAAGCCCATTACTACTCCGGCATGCTGAAGCGTGTCATCATCATAGTAAAGTCTTGCACCTACACCACCGACATCCTTCCTCTGACAGAAGCCCACCATATCGGCCAGTGCATCCGGATTTATCATCTCCGTATCGTTATTGAGGAGAAGGAATATTTCTCCCTTGGCGCTCTTTGCACCGAAATTGTTGATGGCTGAATAATTAAATTCATCCTTCCAGTAAAGAACCTGTACATTATCTCTTCCTTCAATCTTCTTATAGAATTCGAAGGTCTGCGGCTCAGTACTGTTATTCTCTACGATTACAAACTCATAATCCCTGAATATGGAATGCTTATCTATGGAATCCATACATTTCTTCAGATCATCAATATGATCCTTGTTCGGGATTATTATTGAAAGAAGCGGCTTCGACGGATCCGCGCTTTCCTTTACCTCATAATGAACATCATAATATCCCAGATCATCCCCCATCTCTACCGATGCCTTAAGGCCTCTTCTTTCAAGATGTGCCTCTATGGCCTTCTTGCCGGCTTCAAAGGCATACAGCTTCGCCTTAGGATCCGATGCGGTGGAAGCTGCAATGGTCCTCCAGTGATAAAGTGCCTTAGGTATATGATAGATCTTATATTTTCCGTAGGATGCTGAAAGCTCCTTCTTTTCATCCTCTTCTGCTTCTGTACCGGCTGCGCTGTTCCACTCCTCAAGCTTATCAACGCATCTCAGGATAAAGTCATAATCCTGTGCACCGTTAAACTCGGCACGGAGCATTCCAACCTCATCCAGCAGCTTCTTCGAAACAACCGTCATATGGCAGATGTAGTTGACCGATCTCAGGAAATCGATATTGAAGTCCGGCTTAAAATGCGGCATGCTGTAAACCTTGCCTGCCTCATCAATCTTATCTTCATCAGTATATATGAAATGTACCGTTCCATTTCCGATATCGGCTGCATCATGTTCCTTTTCGGCAACTTCGTTGATCAGCTTCACACATTCATAGAGTGCATTCGGCTCAAAAAGATCATCATGATCTCCGAATACTATATAATCTCCCGTTACAGCTTCAAGCGCCTGATTGGTATTCTCTGCGATTCCGAGAGGCCCCTTACCCGAAGAGATATATCTGATCCTGCTGTCTCCGGCAGCAAGCTTTCCCACCAGCTTCTCAAGTCTCTTCGTATCTCTGCTTCCGTCCGAAAGACAAAGTTCAAAGTTGCTGTAGGTCTGAGCCTTCACTGAATCTATAAGCTCCTTAAGAAGCTTCTCATCAGTCTCATACATCGGTACTACTATACTGAACTTCGGTCTCAGATAAAAATTCTTCTCGTTTTCTCTCTCTCGTCCCAGGTCTTCCTCAGTCGGGATATATTCAAGTCTCCATTTATCATAATCTATATTTCTGTTAAGCCCTCTTCCCGGAAGCAGCTTACGCGCAGCCTTTCTCATAGTGCCCGCAAAGCCTATGGTATTAAGATTATACTCAACAGTCTGCCACAGCAGTCTCGCACGATTCTTCACCTGTCTTTTGGAAGAATTCTCCACCGCGTTAATGCTTATGATCTTCTTTTTTCTTCTTGTCTGGATAAGCAGCTTCAGCTTTTCCTTACCTGTAAATGCTTTAAGAGTGAAGCCGTATTTTTCATCTCCGTCACTCTCCGGCAGGAATTCCATGGCATCGGTTCTTACATCCCATACCACTTCGGAAGCAAGACGGATGGCACGCTTATCCTCCACATAGTAAAGACCTATCCTGGTCTCATCTCTCTCCACAGCCCATCCTGTGATCTTAAGCTCTCCCTCTTCCTTGCAGATATCATCAACAACATAATTTATCTTCTTAAGTCTGTTTCTGATAAAGGAAAGCGGGCTTGAGAAGATCTTCTCTTCTCCCATATCCGGATCATTAACATATACTGTCATATGTCCCGATGCCTTCTGCTTCTTTTCAAGCTCTGCGGCTCTTTCACCGTAGTCCAGCCACAGCTTCAGATTCTCGTTCAGATGAATATATATGTAGGTCATATATCTGAGCGTAACACCCGATCTGAATGCAGCAAAAATAGGTGACAGCTTCTTTGTCACAACCTTCGCTTTTATCAATTCCTTTGTCTTACCCGAATCAAAGACTACCTCAGCCTCCTTTATATCCATAAAGCCTTCGTTGCTGTAGCCCTGCAGTACGATGGTACTGTCATCCTTAAGACAATCTCTAACTCTGTCAAAACTGAATCTTCTGATCAAAATTTCATCTCCCCTCACCATTATGGTTGGTATGATCTAATCTGCTTTGTATATCCTGAAGCCCTCAAGGTCTCCGATCTCATGATATCCGTATTTATCCTGCAGCTCTGTATCCGCAGCCGGTTTCAGAACATCCAGGACAACAAACTCAATTTCCTTTCCGCCTGCTATGGCGAAGATATAATTATAATCCGGATTCTCGCTTTCAATCTGCTCATACATCGCCATACGCTCCTTGTTCGTATAAACGATAAAGCCCTGTACATCTCTTCCGTACATCATCTCGATATTTCCGCTGTACTGTCTTGCATATATAAAGAGCGGATCCGGAAGTATGGTCTTCGGATTCTCATCCAGAGACAGAATCCTGTCGAACACATTTACCGCATACTGAGGCACCTTGTAAGGATTATCCGCAGTATAGAAGCCTCCGTTTTTCTGTATGTTGGTTCCGATAAGCATGACAACTGCAGTAAGAAGTCCCATAGCAAGGAGCTTCATCCTTTTATCCTTCAGTGCTTCCACAAGTCGTGTCATAGCAAGCGCTATGATCAGAATCTCCGGTATCATCCAGAAAAGTCTCCAGAATACAAGTCTGCTGAAAATGTACCGATACAGGACCGGATTGACTATGATAAATATCAGCAGCAGAACCGGCCATATGATCTTCCTGTCCTTCTTAAAAAGCACAAAAAGGCAGACGATAGAAATCAGCAGCAGAGCGAGATATCCCCTGTTGCCGTAAAAATCGCGGAAGTACTCATATATAGTTGTCATGATGTTCTTAACTGCTTCCATTCTGCTTCCCGTAATTAATTCTGAATATACTTAAAATAATCTGTCATCTGACTTATAAGAAAATATACGCCTGATGGTATACAGCATATAAATGCCAGGATACAGATCCATATCTTCTTCTTTGCAATAGTCGTATAAAGTCCGAATGCTGCAATCATTACAGCTGAGATAACTATTCCCATTGCCGACATATGGCACATTGAAACTGCTGTCAGAAGAATGAGTACCCAGTATGCCTTCTTCTTCGGATCATCATATATATTCATGAAAAGATATATGATGAGCGGAATTCCGAGGCCCGCAACTACCGACTTTCCCTGCCAGAGTCTTGTCAATATGAAGGTCTCCGAAGACTGTAGCGAATAATAACCGAAAAGGATTATCAGCTGTACAAAGTACATAAATACGATCCTGTTCTGTCTTGTCTCATCCCCATCCTTGTTTGCAAAAAGCATAAGGCTGAGTCTCCAGTATACAGAGAGGATAAGGATGTAGAGGATCACATGCATTACGCTGTGTGCCGCAATAGTCGGTGATACTCCCGTTACAAATCCCGTATATGCCAGGAATACGGACCAGGAGGATACCAGATCCTTATAGAAATCTCCGTATGCCAGCTGAAGCGGTGTACCCGATGTCGGATCCGTCTGAAGTATGGAATCTGTCCTGAGGATATCAACCGCATTTATCACATATCTGGTATCATCTGCATCCAGATGATAATATCTTATGATCTTATAGAAGATAAAAGCCGAAAGGACAATAAAGATAAGGTAGAGCACTAATGTAAATCTGTTGCTCACACATTTCCCAAATCCTGATACCGTACCTCTGATCATGCTTACATTCTTCTCTGTCTTTGCTGTAAGTGAACTGATGATGAAGAAAACTGCAGCTATTATAAGCACTGCAAGGCAGCTCCATGCGATCAGCCTGAAGGAGCCCTTCATCAGAGTAACCGGTACACTGAACAGCTGGATCACGGTCCAGGTAAGGAGATAACCCATCAGGATGCTTCCCGACAATGTACCGCGGACACGAAGAAGTCTTCCGAGCCCTGCACCGGCAAGTATCGGAAGTATGATGAGTGATATTAAGATTAAAAGGAAATTCACTATGCTCATCCTATTATCCTATCTTCTTAAATGGTCTGAATACTATATCTCTGATCTTTATCTTATCCATGACATATATCGCAAGCATTATAACGGCCAGAGTCACTGCAGTATTTATAAGTATGCAGCTTATGGGCTCTCTGTAACTCAGCTTCACGAATATGTGTCTTATAAACGATGTAAAAAGTGTATGTGTTACATATATCTCCAGCGTATAGCGTCCCGGCACCGCAAGCCATTTCACCTTTCCCGCAGGAATGATATATCTTGCAATGAGCCATATGGATGCCGATATAAGCGCTGCCGCCACAGTATTATAATGTGGCACCGTATATGTATAGATTTTCTGTACATTGTCCCAGAGGAATGCGATGATTCCTATCCCGCCTGCCATAAGAATCAGACTGATAACTAATATCACCGCTGCAGGTACGGCATGCTTTCCTGACGCACCATCCTCATCGTCTTTCTTCGATGCCGATATACCTTCCGCTGCTTTACCGTCGAAGGATCTGACAAGCAGTCCTGCCGCGAAAAATATATAAAAGTAACAGAGTCTGTAAAGCTCGAATCTGTTGTCATTTATCGTAAGCTCTATATTTGCATATATATTCAGAATTATTCCGATAATGAGAACCGGAAATGTGGGATTCAGCCCCTTCGGTATCGATGACATAGCCGCAAGCTTTATCAGAAACGGCGTCACCACCGAGAAGATTATCAATACATAGAGATACCAGAACGGGGATATGCTCTTCACGAAAATCCCCTTCAGGTCATCTGCCGTTACAGAATCCGTAACCACTCCTGCCAGCTTCATCTTTATAAATCCAAAGATAAGACTGAATACTATATAGATAAAAAGCATGTTCAGGATATGGATCAGAACTCTCTTCCACTTGACCGAAACATTCTTTTTCTCGTCCCTTCTGATATAGGCAGCATAGAAAAGATATCCGCTTATAAGCATCATCAGCGGCATGTGAAATGCATAGATCACATTACATATTGGCCAGAAGATATCGTCTGCAGCGGGATTAAACCTGCTGAAGAAATATCCGTCGGTAACATGTCCCAGAACCACAAGAATGATGGCAAAGCCCTTCAGGGAATCTATATATTCTATCCTTTTAGATTCTGAATTCTTACTGTTCATTAACTGTTCTTTCCAGCTTTACGCTTAAGTTTGGATAAAACCGATCCCAGTATCTCGAGAACCAGTTCATCCTTTGCTATTATGAGGATAACTCCATACATCATAAAGAAGATGATTGCCGAACAAATAAGTCTTAATAAACTGTTGGATTCGACACCTGATGTAAACTGCACATTTCTTATCCAGTAAGCTCCGGCTATAGGGATCAATGCCGCAGGGATAAGCTTCTTCAGACTGATCTCCTCAAACAGCTTAACCGGCTGATTCCTTACGATCCACATCTGATATATAGTAACGCCTATTTCGGCAATGAGCGTTCCCACAGCCGCTCCGGCTACGGAAAACTTCGGGATCAGTATTGCATTAAGTATAAGATCCGTTACCGCTCCAACTATCTCCGAATAGAAAACCTGCTTCTCCATACCGAGCGGAACCATCATCTGGATACCCGATACATTTGTTATACCGATAAGTATAAGCGTCGGCATCATAATGATCATCGGGATCGTTGCTCCCTCATATTCCAGGCCTGACAGAAATGTTATGCCGTCACGGGCATACATTACGAAATAAACCGCAAAAGGTACCGCCATAAGGATTATGAGATGCATAGTCTTCGTAAGTATACGGTAAAACTCGGTCATCTTCTTTTCCTGTACAAAGCTCGACGCTCTAGGAAGAAGTACCATGCTGGCCGAAGTAACTATTCCCATAAGAATATTCTTTATCTTAACGGCTGCCCCGTATAATCCGACTTCCATATCACCCTTCATAAATCCCAGCATGACCGAATCAAGTTTTGTATAAATGGTCGTTGCGATGGACATAGAGAAAAATATAAGTACAGGTCCCCTATGCTGCTTCAGATCATAATCATGTCTCGGCTTAAAGCTGATATACTTACGGGCATTGATGAAATTCAGAATATCCGATGCAGCAGTCGCAAAGATGGTGATACCGCCGTAGATGATATAATCATCCTCCGACTTAACCATGAGAAACATTGCTATAATTCCGATGAACTTGAAAATTACCGATCTTGAGGTTATATAACTGTACTTCTCAAGTCCCTTATACATCCACTCGATACCGATGGCATTCAGGAACATGATAGTGCTGCATACTATGAAAAGAGCTCTGTCTCTCCTGAATCTCGGAATCAGGTTGATTGAAAATCCGAATACTATATAAACGAGCACTGTCATAATAAGATTGATTATGAGAAGCTCATGTACTACCTTGGTCAGCTTGTCCTTATCATCTCTGACCTTTGCAACAGCCTTAACTCCGTAATTCGGAATTCCCAGCTGTGCAAACATTGCGAAATACGATACTGCAGAATTTGCGAAATCTATCCTTCCGGTTCCCGTAGTATGCAGTATTCTCGATACATAAGGAAATGTAATAAGTGGGAAAATGAATGTCGACATAGTAAGTATGGCATTCATTATCATATTCTTTTTTATAGAAACAGGCTTTTTATCACTCATTATGTGCCACCGTAAGTTTTCCTATTCCTTTTCCTATTAATTTTATTATCTCATTTATGAGAACACCTATGATGATCTGCAGGGTTATATGAACCACGCAGTCATACATTGTTTCACCCGGCATATATCTGCACATGATCTGATGTATCTCTCCGGATATAAGCACATGAACTATAAGTATGTACATCGTGCTCTCGCCGATCATGCAGAGAATCTTCTTTACCACCTTATTAGCATTATTGTTGATGTATGACATCCACATATATACAACAAGTATTGCTGCCGTCACACCGATAACCACAAGGCCGTAAGGGTCATATACTCTGGTTGCCAGCTCCATGGCTCCCGTATAACGGTAGAATGCCCATAATGCAGCCAGCAGAAAATACATATAACTGTGTTCCTTCAGGAAGTCAAGCACTTTGTATTTCTTGCAGAGATAACCTATATGGTAGAAGATCATTGCGTAAAGGGCGCAGTCCGCACTCCACGGAAGCCAGAAGCCTGTTCTTCCGAGAATCAGTCCTGTAAGTGAAAGTATGAATACGATCACTGACATTTTAAGATCACTCTTTACGAAATAACCTATCACAGTATAGATGATTCTTATCACAACCAGCATAAGGATAAAGTATACCGGTCCAACCGAAACAACATCAGTCAGGAACTTATTCGAAAAGCTCATTCCGAAGATAACCGTCCTGAGTCCCGCCTCAGTGTCTGCTACCTTAAAGAGCACGTAGCCTATGGCAAATACGATATAAGGAACCAGAGATTTTCTTATAACTCTAAGGAGATACAGAACAAGCTTCTTTGCCCCGCCCTCTCTCGGCTTATAGAAAACACCTGAAAGAAATACAAAAGCTACCATATGGAAGCTGTAGATAACGCTTCTCAGTCCCGGCAGTACATTTCTGTGGCCTACCATCATTATGATAATGAGAAGAGCCTTAAAGATATCAACTGTCGCATCACGCTGCTTTGCAGGCTTCTTGTCCTGCTTCTTAGCCTTCTTCTCTTTCTTCTTATCATCAGCTTCAGTCTTCTCTGCCGCATCAGCAGCTTCAATTTCTGCCTTCTTTGCCGCATCATTTTTTGTCCGGCTGTCACGGGCTTTTCCCATCAGCAGCTTAACAAGGTCGAATACTGCAAGTGTTATCAGCGCAGTCACTGCATATATAAGCATCTGAAGGTACACATTTTCCTGTATGTTCCAGATACCGAAAAGAATCACAAACCATCCTCTGAGGCAATCCAGCTGTATGGTATGAACGGCAAGAACTATTATCGAACCTCTTCCTACCCATCCGAAGAACTTTGACTTTTCTATCAGCATGGATAATCTGATAACAAGGATCGATGTCATAACAACTATAACAGGAGTGATGAAATAATCATTCATTCCACCGCTTGCTATATGTATCTCCGACCATCCGAAGTGATATCCCACAGCAAAGAATGCCGCAAATATAAGCAGATGGTACCATCTGATCTTTGACATTATATCTTCCTCTGCCATCCATTTTCCAAGGATAACAAAGGCTGCTCCCATCATTCCGGACTGGATGCTGAAAGGAAGCCAGATGAAATGTGCAAGCACCGCAGCAGTATAGAAAAGTATGACTGCTAACGCTGCCCTGTAAGACCACTTCTTGAATCTTCCGAGTATCAGCTTTGCGAAGGCCGATGCAAAGAAGAGTGCCGGCAGGAACCATATGGCTCCTATATAACCTCCAAGGTCGATACCCATAAAGGCTGTGATGCTTCCGTAACCGAAGAAGCTTCTTACCATAGCCTTATATATAACATCTGAAATAGTCGGAATCGAATTATCATTAAATACCGCTGCCGAATTAAAAATATCCAGGAGCGTTATAAGTACGCAGGTTATGAAGTAAGGCTTCATAAGCCTTGTAAATCTGTTCTGCAGAAACTCCTTATCAGACTTTTCCACCGACATAGTATAGCCGCTGAGCATAAAGAAAACAGGAATATGAAATGCGAAAACAACCCTCGCGACCTCCGGAATCCCGAAGTGCCCCGCTATTATTACAAGCATACATATTCCTTTTGCAACATCTATCCAGAGTATTCTTCTTTTCTCTGAAGCCATTACACTAATTTCCTCTCAACTGCCCAAAAACTATTCTTCTTTTTTGCCCTTACGCTTTTCGAGAGCAGGCATACCCAGCAATCTTCTCACCGGATTTATATTCGAAAAAATAACCGTAAATGTGATGATAAAGATAAACTTCAGTACTATGACTGCAGGTACATAATACTTCTGAGGTAAGCCTTCCGGAAAAATCTTATCCAGAAGTGACCACCATCTGAAGGTATCAAGCTCTATTATATGTGCTATCAGAAAGATAAGGCTGTTCTTTCCGAAAAACGCAAGCGGTACACGGAGGAACTTAACCTTTCTCTCTATCAGCATTGAAAGAAGCACTATTATAAGGCATCCACAAAGACTTCCGAAAATATCCACGAAGCCTCGTCCGATATCAGAATGAACGAGCCAGAAGCTCTGAAAATTCTTTATAAACTGGAGCCATACTACCAGAGCAAATACGGTTCCAAATACTGCTATCTCCTTCGGGATTATCGGAAGCAGATCCTTACTCTCTCTCAGCAGATAACCTATATACAGGAACAACAGCGCCGTAAAGCCTGCCTGAATACTGAGCGGAAACCAGAAGAATTTATCTCTGGTCCACATTCCGAGATAGAACAGTGCAAACACCACCGCTATCCTTACCCATTTGTTTGCCTTAAGAAGCAGCTTAAGTATGATGACTGCCCAGAAGGTGGCAAGTAAAAACCATACAGCTCCGATTCCCTGAACCTTAAATGGCTCCGTATAGGAATCTCCCGCTCCGTAAAGTGACGCAACTCCCCATCTCTTCACTACATCGAGAATACCTGCACCGTCATCAAAAACAAGGTTCATGAAGACAGCGGAAAGTATAACTCCGATACACGCAATGATGTAAGGAATGATAAGCGTCTTAACCTTCTTCTTTATGAAGGTTGCATTATCGTCCCTTGTGTTGATGAAGAAGCCCGAAATAATAAAGAATATGGGAAGATGATAGGTGAATACAACTCTGTTAAAGCTTCTCACTCCCATATGTCCGAGTACGATGGATATCATCGCAATTCCACGGGCTATATCCAGATATTCAAGTCTGTTCTTCTTCTCCATATCTCAATTCCTAACGTAAAATACGCAGCTCATTCCGGTTTCTTTCTTATGATCTCTATAAGCTTTTCCTCAGCCGGAATAATAATATAGGCATTCAACACGATCAGAATGATCGTATAAACCAACGTAATAAGCGGATTGAAAAGACGATTTATGTCGAATCCGAACATCATAAAAATGTCCGCTATAAGTGCTTTGGTAATCCATTCATTTCCGCAGAGCATAAGTGTCTTTCTGCCCAGCTTCGCTATATGCGGTATGCCTGACAGAAGTCTGGCTGTCATGATCACAGCCATACCCATAATCAAAGCTCTGATAACCGCAGTAAATATCAATACATTCTTATCCACAGTACCCGGAATTACTATAAGGTATTTCCTGAAAAATACCGCTAATGAGTACAGGACAGTAATGATATAAACTCCTGCGAAAGCTTTCTTCTTCACTGCAGTATTCAGCTCAAACAGTCTGTTTATCAGCGGATAGCTGAGATACCCGACAGCAAAGAAAAGTATATAGTAAAGTGCACTATCGAAGTTATAAAACATTCTCGGCTTCCTAACCGCCCTAGGCTTTATCACAAATTCCGAAAGGATAAAGCATATTAACGGAAAAACTGCCAAAAGTGCCTTCAGATTGAAACACTTTATTATCTTAAATATGATCTCCATAACGAAAAGGCAGGTCAGAAACCATAATGCCGGAGCAAAGAAGCTGTTTCTTACCGCTCCCTTAAGTATCAACAGAATGTAATCCCATATCTGTGACATTCCCGGTCTTTCGCTGACAGCCTTTATTATCACGGAGATAAATGCAAAGCAGTAAAAGGGGATCAATATCCTTTTCGCTCTTTTCAGAGTATATCTGATAAAATTCTCTTCCTTGTCGTATGTATTCATACAGCCTGAAAGAAAGAAGAACAGCGGGACATGAAAATAAAATACAAAATCGCGTGCCCGTCCCTCTTCACAGAGATGTCCGAAATATATTGCGATCATGCCAAGCAGCTTCGCAATATCGATCCACTCTACTCTATTCTTCACTGAGTCTGCTTCACCGTGCATAGATCATTCCCTCCGAGACGCTGTCTCGCAAATACTTCAGTGTCCTTTATCAGGACCTGTCCTATAGGGATAAGAAATGTATTGATCCAGATATGCTGGACCATATCATCTATCATCGCGTGTCCCGCAATGATAAGAAGAATAAACAACATATAATAGTCTCTTTTTACAAAGAAACGATACATGGCAACAGTCACAAGTATAAGCACGAGTACGGCAAGAATTATTCCGTACTGCTGCAGGAACTGCAGATAAAGATTATCCACATAAAGCTTCTCGCCCTGATAAGCCTGTTCACTGTAATCGATTCCGTTGCCGTACCAAGGTATCTGCTGACCCAGAAGCTTTATACCGTACTTCTCATATGAAATATGTCCGTAAGCCAGTCTGTTTGCAAAAATCTTGTTGATTTTTGCAAGTATCGGAATATGGTGATCATACTTTATCAATATGATAAGGCTCGATATTGCCACTATAACATACGAGAATATCACACCGAAGCCCATAACATTTCCAAGAAGTACAGCCTTATATCTGCATTTCTTATATTTCTTTACAATCTTGATCGTCATAATGGAAACAAGAAGTATGCAGATGAAACAGAAGGAAAGTCTCGCGTCTGTCTTCTTATAAATCCAGATATTCGCTGCCCAGTAGCCTGCTATCCAGAACCAGTTCATTTTATCCTTCTTGATATACATATGAAGGGCGATTATGTTGAAAAGATATGCCGCAGGGAAGAGTGCATACAGATATCCGAGAAATTCTCTCGGTCTTGTAGACTCTTCATCCATAACATAGTTTGTGATCATTCCCACCTTACTCATCAGGATGATCAGTGAACACTCTGCTATGGTCAGCCACATGGTGACTGCCGCAATCTTCTTATAATCTATATCTCTCGCACAGAAGATAAATATCAGGAACGTTGCCACCGTAAAGGACTTTGATAAATGTATGATATACATCATCGCACCTATCAGGATGACAGCAAAAAAAGCCCTTGATCCAAACTCCTGTTTCAGGAACTCCTTCAGCATCAGGAGTGAGAGGCATGCCACTATGATTCCCTTGAAGAGCAGCGAATCGGTATCAAAACCCATTACTGTTGTCTTCAATATGTTGGAACCTATATAGAGCACATATGCCATGAAAAAGGGTATTTCCCATTTATACAGTTTTAGGTTACTGAAATAAGTCATTTAGTCTTCTGTCCTATGGTGAAACCTGTTTTCCGCTCTTGCCGATAATTCCATGCCAGTAAGCCTTTGCGGCTATCTTTACCTGGGAGCGGCTTAAAAGAAGCAGCTTAACAAGAAGCTTAGGTGTCTTGATAAGAACTCTCTCCCAATATCTTCTGTCACTCTTCTTATAGCGAAGAATGAAGTTTCTTACGTAGTAGTACATTTTCCAGTCAGGATATGAAGGGAAATCAAAATCCTTTCCCAGGAACTTTCCGACCTTCTTGTCGGAATAGGAATCCTTATGATTTATCACGGACTTCTCAACCTTATAGATTCTGTAGCCCGCATCCACGATCCTGTCACTGTACTCGGCATCATCGAAGAATATGAAGAAATCAGATCTCGGGAAACCGATAACATCTATCACTGTTCTCGGAACAAAGAATCCGACGAACATCCACTGCTTAACTCTTCTGAAGCCCTTCTTGAAATAGTCATCCTTATTACAGTTTGACCAGTAGCAGCATTCCTCTCCCTTGATCTTCATAAGGTCAAAGATTGCAACAAGTGCATCCGGCTCCGGATATGCATCATCATCCATTCCCCAGATGAAATCCATATCATCCTCATATGCCGTTTCGACGCCTGTGCTGAAGCCGCCTGATCCACCAAGGTTTTCAGGCATCTCAACAACCTTTGCGCCCTCCGGTACATTTTCCTTAAGCCACTCCGGTGTTCCGTCCGTCGACGCATTGTCGATGATATAGAAGGAAAGCTGTGTATCCTCCGGTGCCTTAAGTGCCTTAAGTGCAGCTATATTCTGCTTCAGACATTCAAGTCTGTTATATGTAACTACTACAATTCCTATCTTCTTCATTATGAATAAACCTTTCTGTTTATAACTGGTTACGGTAGATCTCATAGGATTCAAGCATATTTGTATACTTGAATCTTGCATATTCCTTCATGTCATCGAAGGATTTTGTGGTTGCAACACCATGCATATGCAGGATCTTAACCTTAGGAGAATAAATAGTCTTATAACCCTCTCTCCTGCAGCGCTCTGCCATGATAAGCTCCTCGAAATAGAACCTTGTCTCAGGATCAAAGAGCACCTCATTATCCTTTATGAAAAGATCGGTAACGATAACACAGGAGCCCGAGAATACCGGATTTAGCCACTCCTTCTTATAGTCATCCGACTTCTTATTTCCCGTAACCGTACGGATCATGCTGATTGCAAAATTCGGAAGATACTTCTTGATCTTATTCTTCTCAAGTCTGTTCTTCTCCCATTCTGCGCCCTCATCAAGATTAGCCAGTCTTTCTCTGACCTTCTCCATATCCTTTTCCACAACATCTATCGATGGATATTCAGGATATAATGGTGACTGATGCTCAGCTACTGTCGGCGCATAGATATCCGGGCCGATCATGTGATATTCATCCTCGTTTCTAAGCTTTACAAGCTCCGTGAGGAAGTTCTTCTGCTTTATCACGATATCATTATTAAGCGCGATAATGAAAAGCGGGTTCATCATCCTCGCAATCTTGTAGGCCTTGTTATTTCCTCTGCTGAAGCCGTCAGCATCAGGATTTACGCAAACCTTTACATTCTTTATACCGGCATATTTCTCACGGAGTATCTTGTCGCTTCCGTCCTTTGAGCCGTTATCATATATGATTATCACGCACTTCTCTATTCCATCCAGCTTGAGGAGGGAATCCACACAGTTGATTGTCTCCTCATGTGCCTTATAGTGCAGGATATTAAAACAGGCAAGTATCATTTAAGTTTCCCCCTAAGTGCTCTCAGATCTCTGAAGAGATCATACAGATTGAAAAGTCTCTTACCCTCAAAAAGGAATATCTGAAATCTTGTAAAGAAATCCAGCTTTCTTCTGTTCTTTGACTCGAAGAACTCCTCCGAGCCGAATTCCTCATAGGCCTTCTTTCTCTCTTCCTTCAGCTGTTTTTTGTCGCATGCCTTGAGACCCTTATACAGATAGACTCTGTGCACTGCCTTCATATCTTCTACGAAGTTTACAGCAAAGGATTTATACAGCTTTGCCGATGAGAGATCAACCCTCTCCTTCAGGGCATTCTGCTTTTTCAGATATTCGGTAAGTGCATCGGGATTCACCTTGTTGCATGCCGATGCATCATTCTCATAATAGAAATACCAGAGTGAATTAACGAGGACTATACGTTTCATAAGACCTATAGCATCTATATTCCAGATGCAGTCCTCACCGATCTTGATATTCTCGTCAAAGCATACCTCTTCGGCATATTCGCGTCTCACAAGAAAAGCAACCGGTCCGCGGCTGATATAGCTTCCGTCCTTAAAATGATACAGGTTCTTGAAGCTTATCATATGTGATATCAGGTCTTCCTTATCCTTAATCCTCTTAAGTCTGCCTGTGGAAACAGTCTTCTCAGGCAGCTCACGTCCACGGATAAGCTTTCCCTTTACCATATCATAGGCGCCTGCTTCGGCAATCTTATGAGCCTCATCTATAAAGTGATTCAGGATCATATCGTCCGCATCAACGAAAGTTATATATCTTCCCTCGGACTCCTTGATTCCTCTGTTTCTCGCGGCGGATACACCTCTG
Organism: Eubacterium sp.; assembly: GCA_017634555.1. Classification (GTDB taxonomy): domain Bacteria; phylum Bacillota; class Clostridia; order Lachnospirales; family Lachnospiraceae; genus Eubacterium_Q. The sequence goes on from JAGBNF010000005.1 coordinate 101,537, forward strand.
TTCTCCTGCTCGATGAGCTTCAGACCCTCACGGTCTTTCACTGCATTCTTAAGCTGAGTGCTGTGCTCCTCATCACTTCCGTCATTGATGACAACAATCTCCGTTTCAAGAGAAGTATTCTCATAAATGCTGTCGAGACATTTATTAAAAAGTTCGATATCCCCGTTGAAATAAGGGATAATAACGCTTACTTCCTTCAATTCCCAACTCCTGACCCTATTAAAGGTTTCTGAAAATCTCAATGGTTCTTTCTATTCCGGTCTTTATATCATACTGTGCCTTCCAGCCCAGTCCGTTCAGCTTTGAGCCGTCCAGTCTCGCCTTTGTAGCCTTACTGTAGCCTGCGCTCTCTATGGCATCAGGTATATCGAATACCACCTTCTTTCCGGCACAGCCTGCAATCAGTCCCGCAAGATCCTTAAGTGTTATATCTGACGCTTCATCGGCTATGTTGTAAGCTTCACCGGTCTCGCCCTTCAGAAGGACCGTAAGAAGTCCCGATACCGCATCCGTAACATATGTGTAGGAATAGAACTGATTTCCTTCACTCTTTAATACGATATCCTCACCGTTTATGGCTTTCTTGATAAACTGAGATATTGCCTTTGTGTCACTGTCAAGCATTGTAGGACCGTAGGAACGTGTTGGTCTTGCGATTACCACATCCATCTCCTTCTGACTGATATATGCCTGGCACAGTGCCTCAGAACAACGCTTACTCTCCGGATATCCGGCTCTCAGTGTATTGCAGTCGATATATCCGCAGTAATCCTCGCTGAAAAGCTCTGTATCACCTCTGTTCTCACCATAGATTTCGTTTGATGATGTAAAGAGTACTCTTCCCGTATTATGTGATGCCGCATATTCAAGCAGATAATAGAGGCCAAGAATATTTGATGTAACAGTTCCGATAGGATCTGTAGCATAAGCAACCGGATGTGTATTACTTGCAAGGTGAAGTATAAAATCCGGAGTTCCTATAACATCATCCGTATACGGTGTATTTATGTCGTGCTTTATAAAACTGAAGCACGGATCCTCCATATAGCTTCCGAATCTCCTGGCAGCCTTCTCCTCGCTTCTTCCAACGGCGCTGACTTTGCAGCCGAGATTATCTGTCTTATTCTTCTTCATGATGACATCTATGATACAGCTGCCCATCATTCCTGTTGCACCTGTTATAAGCACAGTCTTTCCCGAGAGCTTCTCCCACGGAAGATCAAGGGACGCCACAGCCGAAATATCATCCATATATTTTTCCGAAGCATATAACTTTTGTGAATCCATTTTTATCCTTTCGATCAGTTACTCGATCATTTTTCTATCAGTCTTCAACTATCCTGATATGGTCACTGACTCTGGCCTCCTCAGGCGGAAACTGCATGTAGTCATTGTAAATTCTTGTAAGATATTTATCGTATTCCTTCGGGACGTTCAGCATGATATCTTCAAACTGAAGCTTCTCCGGCTTTCCGAAATATGATACCGGAACAAACTCTCTGAATCCGTATCTTCCGGAAATGTCACCCACAAGCTTACATTTCTTGCCCTTGGTACTCTTAAATACCTTATCAAAGCCTTCCTGTTCCTTCTTCAGGCTCAGCTTCTCATTCAGCTTAAAGGTCTTTGCAAACTTTATAAGCATTCTCTCATGGAGAGGTCTCTCCATCTTGCGGAGTCTGTCAATATTGCAGAAGCCTATTCTCATCTTCCTGTAGTAATATCCCAGCTTATAGAGGAACTGCTTAGGTCTCTGATCCGGATAACCGTCTATCGGGAATACATCGATACTGAGATAGCTTACTGCATTTTCATCCAGTCTCTTCTCGCTGACACGTGTCTCAAGATCTCTTATCTTAAGCGGATAGAAGTAAACATCCTCCTGTATGGAGAAATGCTCAACATCATATCTTTCCTTCAGCTTGGTTCTGTATATTTCAAGGAACTTATCATAATCCTTTCTCGGCATAGCCACATCCATATCATCATCCCATGGGATAAAGCCCTTGTGGCGGACAGCACCGAGAAGTGTTCCTCCTACTGCATAATATCTGAGCCCGTTCTCTTCACAGACTCTTATAAAATCCTTGAGTATGTCCAGCTCAAGCAGCTGAACACGTCTAAGTTCCGATTCCGACATATCGTCTCTCCTTATCAATCATGCTTTCCTCTGATATAAGCCTTGAACAGCTCAAGGTCATCCTTTGTTGTAAGCTTGATATTCTTATCGGATCCTGTTGCAAAATGTAATCTTTCTCCAAGCTCAACCATCATCGTATTTGTATAGGATGATCCGTATATTCCGATTTCCTTCTCGAAGGCTTCATGATACTTCGCATCAAGCACACCGAACTTATATGCCTGTGGTGTAGCAACTCGGCGAAGTGTCTCTCTCGGGATATACTCAGTAGTTGTTGTCTCATCATCCTTCGATACCACGAATATCTGCTCATTATATGGCATTGAAGTTACTGCATTTCCGTACTTCTTGCAGGTTCTGATCACATCTGTAAGAACCTCTGCTTCTACGAGAGGTCTGATACCGTCATGGATAACAACTATATCTTCTTCGGTACATTTATCTTCCAGATTATATACACCGTTTCTTATGGATTCCTGACCTGTGGAACCGCCTGCGACTATCCACTTCAGCTTATCGATGCCATACTGCTTTGCATAAGCCCATACAACATCATGCCAACCGTCTATACATACAAGCTCGATGGCATCAATAAGCGGATGCTTCTGAAATCCCTCAAGTGTATATACGAGCACCGGCTTATCATATACATTGATAAACTGCTTCGGTATATCCATACCCATGCGCTGACCGGAACCTCCGGCAATTATTACTGCAACATTCATTTTATGCTCCTCCGGATTAAAAACTCTTCTGCGGCTTTATTCCGACAAACTTCGCTCTAAGGAAGGTATAAGCCTTATTCAGCTTATTGATCTTCTCCATATACATAAATGGAATCTCCCGGATCTCATCTTCCTTTATATTTCCGACTTCAAGCTGATGCTCAAGCCATACGTTGAAAAGTCTCTCGCTGACTCTTCCCGGGAAACGGTTCTCGAAAGCTGAAAGCTCTGCTCCACCGTCGCCTTCCTTCGCAAGTCTTTCTGTCATTTCGAAAAGGATGCTGAATATCCAGTTGCAATAATCGTCCACCAGCTCCCTCTTCATGATCATCATGTTGAACATATATCCCCAGGTTCTTCCCATTGCCTTATCATAGGCCTTTCCATACTCAGGATATTTCTCCAGCATGATCTCCTTTGCAGTCTCAAGCTCCTTTATATGATGGTTGTGAGCATAGTGCTGCTCGAGAGTCTCAATATAATAATGTCTCTTCTTAGGTACAAAAACCTTTTTGCTTCCGAGAAGCGGATTTATCTGCTTATACTTAAGAACTCTGTCAAAGAGCTCTCCCTTCCTGCTTCCTTCAAAATGTCTTCTGTAATGTGCCAGTCCTATATAATCTGCCTTCAGATTCTTCCATGCCCAGTAAAGTCCCGTAAGCTCACAGAACTGAGCATTCTTATCGGAAATGTTATCTCCCGTGTTATCCTTCTGAAATCCGAGATCCAGCGGATTTCCGTTCTCATCTGTCTTACCCTCTGCACCTACGTGAAGCGGGATATACATTTTATCTGTCGGCATCTCAAAGGCCTTATGAGTTGCTACCACAACCCATACCTTTGCTTTTCTTTCATAATCACTGTTTATAAATCTATCATCCATTTTTCGGTTCCTATTCACCTGATTTTATTTTTTAGTAAGCATTCTTATTTACGAAGCCCTTGAATACTGTAAGGAACATGATCTTTATATCCATCCATACTGACCAGTTCTCGATATAGTAAAGATCATACTTGATTCTCTCAGGAATACTTGTATCACCTCTGAGACCGTTAACCTGTGCCCATCCTGTGATTCCCGGACGAACCTGATGCTTAACGTTATATCTCGGAATCTCTTCCATAAACTGCTCTACAAACTGCTTTCTCTCAGGTCTCGGTCCGACTATGCTCATTGATCCGAAAAGCACATTGAAGAACTGAGGAAGTTCATCAATACTTGTCTTTCTGAGAAGTGCTCCGACCTTGGTAACTCTGGCATCACCCTTGGTTGTCCAGCCCTTCTTCTCATCCTCAGGTCTCTGCTGAACCATGGATCTGAACTTATACATATTGAATTCCTTGTTGTGATATCCAACTCTCTTCTGCTTGAAGATGATCGGTCCCGGTGAAGAAACCTTGACCATTATCGCAGCAACAAGCATTACAGGCGAGAAGAGGATTATAAAGAACAGTGAGAAGAGGATATCCATCAGTCTCTTTACTGCTCTGTTGAAGGAATCTGTAAGCGGTACGCTTCTGATATTTACCACCGCAACTCCGTCCATATCCTCAGTAACCGGATTGGAATGAATGATTCCCGTATAATCCGGAATAAACTTTGTATGTACACCGTACTTCTCGCAGGTATCAACCACCTCACCCAGCTTTCCGTATGCTGCAAGAGGAAGTGTAACCGCAACCTCGTCGACCACATTTTCCTGAAGTATTCCGGCCAGCTTCTCGATCTTTCCGATAACCTTGGCCTTCTTATATTCCTGACCTTCCTCGGCAAGGTCATCAAGAACTCCGTATATCTTATATCCCCACTCCGGATTTCTCTTCATGGCATCAACAAGTCTGTCCGATGCATCCGAAAAACCGACAAGCAGAATATTTCTCTGATTGACGCCCTTTCTCCTCATAGCTGATGTGATCTTCTTGATGATGATCCTCTCAACTATTGCAAGAATCGTATTCAGCATTATGAACCAGAAGAATACCTTGATGGAGAAGTGAACGATATTGCCCACCTTCCTGAAAAGATATAATACAAGTGCCATCACGAGAAGACCCATGAGATTCGATAATATGACATTACCTATAATTCTTACGGAGCTCATAAGCTTCTTGGAATTATAAAGATGGAAATTCTTGTAAATGATCGCGAAGATCGGAACTATCGCGATAAGAATCGGTATGTAGCTTACAGCCTTAATGTAGTATGACATCTGGTCACGAAATACAATGTATAAAGCTGCGAAATAAGATAAACAAATGATCAAAACATCCAGTATCAACTTGATAATACCGGAATATTTCTGGTTATTCTCAATCATTATGAGACTCCTTAGTACCTTAAAATTTTAGATTAACCTAATATTGTAACTCCGATGATACCTGCATCGGAATCCTTAAGACTTTCAGCCGCATCCAGCAGCGAAGTCATTCTTGTTTTTCCGTAACCCGCAAGAAGAACGGCCGAATCACTGTGCTTTATTGCAACTCTTGCATCGGCACTGCTTGCAAGATCCTTGGTGCAGATTATAAGATAATCAACACCTATGGTCTTCTCGGCAATCTTCTTATCATCATAAAGAGGAATATCATCTTCAGAAGTGATGACCTCTGCCTTCTTTCCTATTCCCTCAAATGCACCCTTAATACCTTCAACTATATCTGCTGATACACCGCCCTTATCCAGCGGGATCAGTGATATAACCTTGCCGTACTTCGGATTATCAAGTCCTGCGGCAAATTTCTTCAGATTCTCGCCCTTTACCTTCTTCTTAAGTGAGAATCTTCCGAATCTCTCTAAGCCTGAGAAATCTATATCTTCACCGGTTCTTACGGCATCCTTGATGATGAAGATTATGAGAAGTATCACAACCACCATAACCACACCGAGTGCTCCGCCGATGATGAACTTTTTGAGAAGGCTCTTCTTGTTAAGTGCTGCTCTTCCCACAACAACATCCGCATCTCTGCTTGCCGCATCGATGATCTTTACATCCTTAACAAGTCCGTAGCTTTTTGCGTTTGCCATAAACTCTTCGGCAACCGCCTCGGCAATATCATGAGCTCTTGCTGCATTTACATCTGTAACTGTGATATTCATGATATGCACACCCTGCATATTTTTATTTACGATCCATGACAGATCATAACCCGTGATATTCTTCATATCATCGTACTGTCTCAGATCAAGCTTCTCTATAACCCTGTCCATGGCACTCTCACTTACAACGAGATAGCATGCATCGTTGGTAAGCTGTGTAATGATACTGTTGTTGTCAATCTTGTCGCCATTCTCAAATTCGATAAGATTGAAATCCACATAAAGCTTAACCCTTGATTCAGCAGAATTAGCCGGTTTGTTCGTATCGGTATAATTCCTCAGGACATTGAAAAAAGAGTCCTGATTCTGATGGATGATCCCCTGCAGGCTTGCCGCAGGTGCCGCGCTGTTCTTCTGTTTCTTATAATCCCTTACTGCCAATGCGCCGGCGCCCAACGCCCCGACTATTATAAGTATCAGGATATTCTCCCACAGATAGATAAAAAACTGCCTCAGGTCAATGACTCTTTCTTTGTTCTTCATGTATGTTCTCCTCTTGTAATCAGCCCTCAAGAATAAAGACGCATCCTAAACGACGCGTTTTTATGTATATCCGGAGTAAAAGCTTCCTATATATACATAAAAATAGGCATAGATAGTATTATTATACCATCTATGCCTATATTATTCAAATATTATGGAAACAAGAGCTTATTCACAACAGGGATCTTTCGAACCAGATATATCACTATAACACAGACGACCAGTGATACTATAGGCATTCCAAATACCCAGAACGGAGAATACGCACTTATGCCAAAACCTCTTTTTACAGTATCCATAAAAGGTTTATGGAACAGATATATTCCGAATGTATAACCTGCGACCCATTCAAACAGCTTTGCAATCTTTCCCTTCATTTCAGAATTTGCATTATATCTGAACCAGGTAAATATTCCGATGGAATATACCAGGGTTAAAGGTTTATTCCAGCCTCTTACCGCATCAATATTGGCTTTTGCATTTATAGAATACTGATCCGTGATCACAAGCATTGCAATAAACGCCATCACCGACAATATATATACAGCCATCCTGCCCTTTTTCGGCATTTCATATTCGCTTATAAGATATCCTACCAGCGGGATCAGGAGTCCCTTGCTGGCCGGTACGATTATCACTGATTGATCAAGTCCGAGATTAAACAAACTGTCTATCTCCGGATATATATAACTTATAAGAAAACCACCGACCACCAGATATGTAAAAACAGCCTTCCTCTTACTTTTTTCAACCGCAGAAAAAAGCGGCATTGCAAGATATATCAGAAACAGCTTCGGGAAGAACCAGTAAATAGCTATATAATCGGTACTCATAAATCCGTTGAAGAATTCAACCGGTCCAAAGTATTTCTCCACATCCAGAGTTTGAAGAACATATCCATAGTAAAAGAATCCGATAACACTCCATATGATAAAAGGAATAAGCGTCTTCTGTATCCTCTTCACGAAATATTCCTTGAGAGAATATCTGTCACTGAAATCCATAAGTGTGGCTCCCGTTATCATAAAGAATATGGGAACAGCAAAATGGAACAGCGTCGTAAGCAGATTTACGCCCCTCCACGCTCTTCCTATACGGAACACTCTCTGTGCATAGCCGGATGAATGCTGAATGAGTACCGCCATCGCAGCTATAACATTTAAATATGTTATATAATTCTTCTTTTCCTTCATTGTATTTCCCTGTCAAATCCTACTCAACCAATGTCATTGTCATAACCTCGGCAGGATTCTTCACAACTTCCTCATTATAATATACTCTTATATCCACCATTGCATTCGCAGCGAATTCCATATCCGTCACGATCACCCTTGCTTCCGGATCTGTAAATTCCGTTATTGTCTTAAGCGGAACTCCGTTGACAATAATCTCAAATCTGTCAAAGGCTTCATCCGTAAGCTTATCGGAAAGCTCACATTTGAAGGTATACTTTCCTCTGCCCAAAAACTGCATAGTACTAAGCAGGCCGTCCTCATATGCCGATTTATCGAAGGATATATTCTGCTCAATGCCCACAACTGAGCTTCTTACGGCATTATACTTCTCTGTGCCGCCCTTTATGGCCATTGCAAAATATTTGCTGTTTCTTACCCACTCAAAATTTCCTGCCACATACCATATGGCATCTGATGTTTTCGGAACGATCACCGGACCTTCAAAACTGCTGTCTATATCATCAATATCAGTAAGTACTACCTTCTTATCCATGTAATAATACTGCAGATAGTCAGCCTTTAAAAGTGTCGACTTGGTATCATCCTTAAAATACGGAAATACTATAGTATTTTCCTGCTCACTCGCAAGCACTTCTTCAAATCTCTCTATATAATCGGATTCATGATAGACATACATTGTACCGCTTGCCCATGCATCCGCCATGAATGCCCATGAAAACGCAATAAGCGCAACAATAACCGGAACCGAAACTTCCGCCCCCTTCTTCAGCACATCCTTCAGTACCGAAAGAATAATAATAAGGATTACGCTTATTATCAAGACCTTTCTGAAAACTATATGCTCAAAGCCCGTATAATCAATCTTCTTTATCAGATCTCCCGCGAGGTAAGAAACGCCCACCAGATTATTCGAATAAAGTATATTAGGATTCCCGTAAAAATCCAGCATTACCTGTATAAGTGCAGTGAAGCCGAAGCCCGCAAGAACATATGCAGCATGTATAAGCATTCTCTTTCTGTTGTTTATGATCTCCATAATACCTGTCATTATCACAACAGAGATAACATATTCCGTATATCTTCCGTAGAGCAGCTTATCCACTCTGTCCACTGTAAGAAAGTAAAATGTGCTGAGCAGCAGCGCTCCGACAAAGCATAAGAATGCAAAGAAGCACACATTATCATAAGCCGACGCTTCCTTACCAAACACCTTCTTTATACTTCTTATCATCGGGATAAATGCCCACCAGGCTATAAAATATGTTGCACATCCTATATACCACAGCTTTCCGATAAGTCCGTACAGGAACTTAAGGAATCCTCCTTCTCCGAAAAGTATTCCCAGCTTTGGTACCTGACCGGAGAAATCATTAAATGCGAGATATATGCTTCCGTCATAGAGGCCTCCCATGAAAAATCTTTTCACGAAAAGGATCAGGAAAAGCGGCATAACCGCAACAAAAATAAACAGAAAGAATTTTCCGAAGCTCAGCTTCTTCTTAAGCATAAGTATAAAAAGACATATGGTGATCGCAATAAATACGATTACGGCACGCATATGGACCGCGATCAGATAAACAGATGCTATACTGAGCAGCACGATATTAAGTTTTTTCTGATTATTTATTACCTTATAGAACAGAAATAGAACGATATTAAATACCGTAAAGATAAGCGTTTCCGCCAGCGCTGTCTGTGCATTATAAACATTTGCGGTATAAAGCACACAGGCTGCAGCTATACTCGATGATAAAAGGACATCTGTCTTAGAAGACAGCTTCCTTACCAGATAATTGATTATGAAATAGCTTATTACAAGAAAAATATAGTTGCCGAATACGGCAGCCTTATACATCAGCGATGCATTTTTCAATAAAAAAAGCGGCAGAAGGATCAGACTGTAACCGAATGAATAATACGGATTTACAGCCCCGACAGAGGTCCAGTCATATCCAAGGAGATGAGCGGCATTGGCAAAATATCCGAACTCATCACCGATTATGAATACGTTATCCAGCTGATTCAATCTATATAGAATGATCACTCCTATAAGAATGCATACAGCAGCATGGATAACTATAGAACCCTTTCTTGAATTCGCCGCATTTCTTATTAATTCCATATTCTAACTTCCGCTTTGCATTTCTTCCCAACCAGGCTGTGCAGCTTTTCAACTTTCCTGATAAGCATTACCGCAGTCTTAAAATCCCCTCCGGAATTCAGCAGCCAGTTTTTAGTCTTTTTAGAAAAGTGAACACCCTTTTTCTTTCCCATTCCGAGAAGCTTCACAAGCTCGATCACAGGACGAAATGAATTTGAGAAAACCGTTCCCATATTCGGGGAGGACATATCCTGAACCTTCTTGCAAAGCTCTATCCTTCCCTTCTTTCTCTGATCTGAAACCTCCGGCTTCATAGGTCTGAATTTAAATCTTACTCCGGTGATAACGGCCTTCATTTCCTGAAATACCGTATGTCTGTAGGAGAGTCCCATATCTTCCTTCTTCATGGTATGAAGTCCCGTCTCATCCACATAATCAACCGAGATAATATAATCACTGATTGCCAGCTTATATTTCGGTCCTCTTCCGGCATTCATATAAACCGCTCCGCCCACAAGTCCCGGTACGGAAAAGAGATATTCTATTCCTCCGTAGCCTTCCGCATTCACCTTGTTTATCAATATCTGCAGATGCTCGGATGCACCGGCATAGAACTCACCATCTCCGAGACTCTGTATCTCAGAATTGATCTTCTTTGTACAGAGAACCCTCTCATATCTTGCTTCGTCGTTAATAAGGAGATTCGAGCCTCCTCCGATAACATAATTCAGAATGTCCGGATATTCCCGGATCAGAGCCTCAAGCTCCTCAGCTGATTCGGGGAAGTACATTTTCTCTGCCGTACCGCCCATTCTGAAGGTTGTATATTTTGATAAATCTTCGTTTTCCAGTATCTGCATAATTACCTCTCAACAAAGCTGAAGGTCTACTATCTACTCTAATTCCCGTCACTGCGACTGCGGCAGTCTGTCGGGATAAACATATATCCTGTAGTTACCGATATATTCCATCTGAAATCCCGCATCCAGATAATCATCCAGGAACGGATAGTCGGTATTTGTTATGATCACCTTATCATCTTCTATCTCATCCGGCATCGCATTTAACAATGTATAGTCTGCCAGATAGTACTGCAGTCTCATATCATCCTTAGTCATGTCCGGTTTATATATGAACTTGTGATCATCCACAACTTCCATATCTACCTCATTCATGAACTGATATATAGGATACATTTTATTATATAATCTTTCCGAACCACTCTCATATATCGAGATTGTGGAAACCACATACTGAAATACCATTACCGCCATGATAAGCGATGTCAGGATAACCTTTTTATTGATATATATGAGTGTGATTACTACAGCATAAAGCACCGCCATTACACATATCGATACTATGAAAAGCTTTGCTGTAAGTCTCTTCTCTCCCAGGAGGAAAGAGAATGGGAAGAAAAGTGTATATGCCGGATTTGACTTGACCAGCATATCCGAATACTGTCCTGAAACAAAGATGCACTCAAGAATACTGACGATAACAAATGCGATTCCCGAGGAAAGTATACTCTTCTTAAGGTAATGGAGCTTCTTAAGTATAAATACCGAAAGAAGCATGAGCATAGGTCCGCAGTAGCTGCAGAAATATCTCAGATAGAACTTGGATCTTTTACCGAGTATCTCCGACCATACCATATCCGGACTTATTGTTGTAGCATCAGGCATCCATGATACAGCCTGTATTCCGATGGTCACTATGATACAGAGTATGGAGTATACAAGTATTATAAATATCGCATCATCAACTGTGTTATTATGTCTTCTTCTCTTAATGTATCTGACAATAAAGGTCACTCCCGAAAAAAGAACCAGGAAGAAGGCTCCGCAGGTTGAAAATGCCATAAAGTAAAGCTGCGATATTACCGTGATTATTGGGAATATCCAGTTTATAGGCTTTGAAAGATACGGTATCTTCTTAAACACCGTAGCAATGGTATTTTCAGAAGTATTAGCAAGAACCTGTCCCGAGTTCCAGATATAATGACGGATTATCTTTATCACCTTTCTGAGTCCCACAAATCCGGGAACAGCTAAAATTCCGATCGGTATGTAAATATAGTTTTTCTTCTTTACTATTGAAATTATCAGAATTGAACCAACGACGCCCATCCACAGCACAAGTGCTCTGTCGTGTATCGTCAGCGCATAACATAAGAACAGTATCAAAGAGAAGGTATACTTCTTGCTCTTCGGACGCTGTGTGAGTCTGATAAGCGAATACACCGTCAGCCAGTTGATGAGAATGATCGCATGCTCATTCATAAAGTAGATATACTTTATCGGAACAAAAACACATGTGATCGATGTGATGATTAGAATCGTATTCTCTTTTCTGTTCTTCGGCTTAACCATATAATCAAGCATTCTGAAGCATATAAGTCCACAGAATGCATATATTATTCCTACCATTATCTGAAGACAATGATAGATGATCACCGGATCCGACGTAAAAAGATAAAATATGGACGCAAACACAGCAAAACCAAAGCCGTAATACTTATTCAGCGTTACGGCACTGACCCAGCTCTTCTCGCTCGACGCGATACTTACCCATCCGATAGTAACCGATTCATCCATTCCCGCAACCTGTGTAAGCGCATAGAAACGGCTTGATACAAGGAAATGTATGAGCATTATCGTGAAGAATATGATCGCATATATTATCTTGTTAGTAGGCTTCCTGGTTTTCATCAAAATCTTCCTAACGGGCTTTCTTAAACAATACGGAAAAATCCTTAGGTGTCGGGATAAACATCTTGTAGAGCGGTTTTCCTATCTTTCTCGAATATGTGAAAAGGAATATGACTCCACAACAGAAATACGAAAGCACAGATGCAACAGCCGCTCCGTTGATATCCCAGATTGGAATAAGAACTATGTTAGCGACTACATTTATCACTGAGCTAAGTAATAAAACGCCAAAAGAAATCCACCTTCGTCCCTCTGCTATATATAACTGGTATATAAGCTTGAACCAGGACATTGCCGGAATTCCGAGGAAAAGAAGTATCGTTACAAAGTATGCATCTACGAATTTCTTTCCGTACACAAGACCTATAAAAGGCTTTCCGAGTGCAACAAGACCAAGTATGACAATTGTAATGCATACGTTTGATACTCTGAGTGCAGATGCGACCTCTGCATCATTTTTCTTATTGGCTATTCTGGAGAAAAGAACCTCCTTGAAGACATCCGGTATAACCCATCCTATCTCCGCAACCGACACACCTGTCGAGTAGAGACTGAGCAGCCTGTCATCAACGTTCTGTGCTGCTTCAAGCATGATTACATCCACCTTATAATTAATGGTTATAAGCAGGAATGTAAGCATAGGAAGGAATCCGAATCTTATCTTCTTCGCGAGATCCACTGCCTTAAATCTGAATAAATGAGGCACTTCTCCTATAAAAACTGTATAAAATATCACATAAAAAACTTTAACCGCCGCAAAGCATATAAGCGCTGCATACAGGTTATCCGAGAAATAAACGAGGCATACTATACTGAGCAGAAGATTTACTACCGCTCCCGCAAAATAAACCTTGTTTCTCGTACGAAGCTTATCTATAAGAATAAGCATATTCAGCTGTTGGCTTAAGATATCAAGTATCGCGAGTACCGCAATGATAAAAAGCTTATACTTTTTAAGCGGCAGAAATACCAATGACAGCAGAACATAGATCACGAACTGGGAATAGAAAATATTTACGTACTCTCCGTTCCATTTCTTATCAGACTCCTTTCTCATGAAGAAAGGCATGGAATGATAAACTCCAAGTCCCAGAAGGATCGAAATGAGAGTTGCCCAGTTCAGATACCATGTATAATAACCCTTCAGTGCCAGTCCGAGAGCTCTCGTATAGAGTGCACTTGCTCCAAAGGACGCAAGACAGTAAAACATCTTATTGGACATAGTACCGATATATGGTGTTTTTAAATATGCAAGTAGTTTTTTCATAATCTATATTATTCGGTGCTCATCACGGAGAATGTCATTAATATACTCTTCCGAAGCTTCTCTATATGGTGCGATCTTCTTCTCGATTGCATCAAAATCCGGAGCTGTGTTGAATAATTCTTCCACATTTGCTTCGGTCAGGATTCTGTCCTGAAGACCGAACATTTTCGCAAGGGCATCAACCTTATTACTGCTGACAGGAAGTATTGCAAAAGGCTTCCTGTAGATCAGCGAAAAGATGATACCGTGAAATGTATCGGTTACAACGAACTCACTGTCTCTGTAAAGCGCAAGCATCTGCTTAGGATTAACCGGAAGATTTCTGTCTGCCCATCCGAGAGGTTCAAGTATGGAAATGAATTTGAAGCCTCCGTCACGTCCGCACTTTGACAGCTTATTGATTATATTCTTCTGCTGCTTCTCTTCCTTACCGTAGGAATAGATCAGCACATTTTTTCCTTCAAATTTCTCCTTCGAAGCCACCTTATCATAGTAACTCTTCTTCTGAAGGAGTGTCGGATCCACAACCACCAGGCTGTCCTGACCCGTAACTGTATCGATTACCCACTTCGAGATCTCATCTCTGACAGAGATTCTCTTCATGGACTTGATTCCTTCAACGCAATCAGGATACGGTGAAAACTCACCCTCATCGGAATTGTTTACCGAAGGAGCGTAGGAATACTTATGTACTCTCTCAGGCATCTTAAGTCCGAAGAAAACCGGGAACTTATGGATACGCTTTCTCTTAATGTTCCAGATTTCATCACTTCCGTAGAAGGCCATGTCAAGCTTGGACAGCTTGGACATTTCAATCTCCTTCAGAACCTTGCCGTACCTGTTAAGTTCTCTGTACTGCTGAATATAGAAAGGAATATTCCCCGGCTTCATATGCATGCAAGCCTCGATAGACCTTTTACCAAGAGCGAGGAACGGCTTTCTGGCACGATGCTTCACGAAAAAAACATCATGACCTCTGTCGGCCAGATATCTTCGCAGCGCATTTGCCTGAAGAAATGCACCGTAATTGGTCCCTCTGTAAATTGTCACTATTCCTATCTTCAACAGCCTCACCTACTTAATCAACGTATATAACTTATTAAGACATTCGCAAAGAAAGAACATCCTGTACTTTACAGCAAAAGCAAGTATCTTCTCCTTATAACCTCTGTAAGCAAAAACAGAAGCCTTATCAACGGATGTCTTATACGGTTCCGATGCTCTGAGCTCCATAAATGCCTTGCGGCGCTTCATATAAGAAGCCGGATTCAGAGGATTGCATAATCCCAGTACCGTACAGGTTCTCATATGAGTTGCTATTCTCTCGTAATAAGCCTTAACAACTCTCTCATCATCTCTATGTCTTTCTATAAATTCACCGAACCAATCGTTTATGATCTTATACTTATCGATGATCGTCTCCTGATATCTGTGTGTAACCGAAGAATCAACTATTCTGTATACATATCCCGGTGAAGGAATATATAAGCCTCTCTCGGCCTTCTCGAATACATCTATGTTGAAGGTTACATCCTGCAGCTTCGGAAGCCTTTCATCCAGTCTGAGGTTATTCTTTACCAGGAACTCTCTCGAATACAGCTTGTTCCAGAGACTTACCGGATCCAGCACATTTAAGTTGAACTTATACTTTCCGATACGGTTAAGTGCCGAAAGGACCATCTCTTTATACTCAGCCTTGCTGATCCTGAACTTACGACTGTAATGCGGTGCGTCAGATATGCTTCCCGACTTATAGATTGAATGCGCAAAAAAAAGGACATCAGCATTACTATCTAAGTATCTGTCAAGCGACGTTGCCACATTTCTCAGTACAAAATCATCTCCGTCTATGAAATGTATCCATCGCCCTTCTGCCATGTCCAGTCCGGCATTTCTTGCGGAATTAGCTCCCTTGTTTTCCTGATCGATGACCTTGATACGGTCATCCTTTTCCTCATAACGTCTGCATATCTCCAGGCTGTTATCTGTAGAGCCGTCATTTACCAGTATGATCTCAACGTCCTTTTCATCCTGATCTATGAGGCTCTGTATGCACTGATCCAGATATTCAGCCACATTGTATATTGCAACTACATAAGAAATCTTTGGCATAAAAACCCCTTTTGTTACGACATTTTCGAACGATTCTTAAATGACTTCTTGTTGTAAGTTCCGAATACGAACGTGAAAAACGCCTTAACTATAACCTTCATCTTTTTAGTCTTATATTTTGCCTTAAGGATGACCATGAGGAAATCAAACCACAGCTTTCCTACTACAAGGAATCTGTATAAAAATCCCTCATACTCCCAGAAACCGATAAGATTATTTCTGTAATAATAGAAATAAAGCGGAATTCTGTTCTCGTTAGTCTCCTTAACGATAGAAATCTCATCTGATCCGACTCTCTTATGGATAGCCAGACTCTTTCCAACCATAAATGCAGGACCGTAGTCTCTGATTATACGCTGTGTATACTCAGAGTCATCGCCCCAGATAAAGAACGGTGCCCAAGGAAGACCACATTTATCAATGGCCTTATTGTTTATGAGCAGTGATACGAAGGTAGCCTTAACGATCTGAACCAGTCCCTTGTCAAGGTGCTTGTACCAGTCTGTATAAGAAGTAAACTGCTTCTTGTTGATCTTAGGAACATTCATCGCCTCGCCGTTCATACCGCGAACGCTGCTGGCTAGGAAGCTTACTTCATCATCTATCTTCTCTTCAGCCTTAAGCAGCTCCTCAAGACATGTCTCAGTAGGGATCGTGTCATCATCCATGATCCATACCCAGTCAGGTCTGTGAGCATTTGCATGCTTCATACCTACATTGAAACCACCGGCACCGCCGATGTTCTTTGAAAGATAATGATACTCTATGCGCGGATTACCTATATATCCCTTCTCGATAAGAGTAGCCTTTGTATCATCATTACTGTTGTTATCGATTACAACAATCCTCTCAACCTCATATGTCTGATTCAGGATTGAATCCAGACATTCCATAAGAAGCTCTTTTCTGTTATAGGTAACAACAACCGCATTTACTTTTTTCATTATTATTCCTCATTTTCCTTCTTACTGTAACTGTGCTTCTTCGTCTCATATCTGATATCTTCCAACAGTTTTCTGTTGGCGGCGATAAGATCGGCCTGAATACCGATAACCCAGATAAGGAAACCGATAATGATGAGTGCAACCGCAAGAAGAAGTGACTGTACGTGTCCTCCGCCGTTACCCATTGCCCTAAAAATGAGAAATCTAACGCCGAGTATGATTCCTACGAGGAACGGTATAACACCGAGTTTTCCGAAGAAATCCAGTGGTCTATACATGATATATGCACGGATTATCGTAAAAACAGACTTCTTGATATATCCGAACATACTGTTAAAGAGTCTTGACTTACGAAGTTCAGGGTTGGTTCTGATCGGAACAGATGTAATCGCCATCTTGTTACGTCCGGCTTGAACGATAGTCTCCAGAGTATATGTATACTCATTATTGATATTTATTCTGAGTGCCGCATCACGGCTGTAAGCTCTGAATCCGCTTGGTGCGTCCGGAATATCTGTCTGGGAAGCCTTACGTACAACCCAGCTTCCGAGATGCTGAAGCTTTTTCTTGAGCGGAGAGAAATGCTCCGTCTGATCTATCGGTCTCTCACCGATAACTATATCAGCCTTTCCGTCAAGGATAGGCCTGATAAGGGTCTCAATATCATCACCGCAATACTGATTATCAGCATCGGTATTAACTATGATATCGGCTCCCTGTCTGAGACATTCGTCAAGTCCTGCCTGAAATCCCTTTGCAAGACCTCTGTTACATTTAAAATCAACCACGTGCTGAACGCCCCACTTACGAGCTACCTCAACAGTATTATCAGCACTTCCGTCGTTAATGATAAGATATTCGATCTCATCAACCCCGTCTATATGCTTTGGCAGATCATTAAGAGTTACCTCGAGAGTCTCTGCCTCATTATAACAAGGTATCTGAATAATAAGCTTCATTTAATTCCCTTTCTGGTACCCTCAAAAAAATTGTCTCTATAACAAGAATAGAGACATTCGGGTAATTGTTAATTAGGTTAATTACAGTATAAAATGTGTAAGTTACATATTTGTAATAATTTCGTAATCATTATAGCTTGTATTTGGGTATATGTCAAATGACATTAAAGCCATAAAAACAGTACTTTTCAGTGTATAAAAGGCTCCCGGACGATCACTCATCCGAGAGCCTTAATCATTTAATCAAATACTGTTTAAAGAGCAGATTAGTTATACCAGCAGTTTACAAACTTACTTGAATAATTCTTGCCACCGATTGTCTTAGTAGCCTTAATATATACATAGTATGTCTTCTGCTTATCAAACTTCTGTCCGCCTACGCTCTTTACATTTGTTGCAAGCTTATTAGCATCCTTAATTGTAGCAACCTTCTTGTATCCTGTTCTACGTCCTGTAGTTGAGATATAGATATCATACTGCTTTGCGCCGTATACCTTTTCCCAAGAAAGCTTCATAGTCTTCTTTGAAGCGTTGATTGAGATACCTGTTACACGAGCCTGAGGAACCATGTATATAGGATCTGACCAAGGACCATATACTTTCTTACCATTGATTGTGTTATAAGCTCTTACAACAACCTTGTAAGTAACACCTGCATCTGTTCCTGAGAAGGTAGCAGCTGCACTTGTGGTTGTGTTTGTTGCAACCTTCTTGCTTCCGTTGTAAATAACATACTGATATCCGTTTACATTCTTCATATTATTCCAGTCAAATTCAAGACCTGACTTAGATGCAGTTGTATATCCACCTGCCTGATCAAGACCAACAACCTTTGCAGGTGAAGTTCTTACAGTAGTAAGTGCATAAAGTGTTCTTTTGCCTGTGTATGAATATCCACTAGTGCTTACATAGTTGTATGTATAATATACAGCTACGCAATACTCTCTGCCTGTTCCAAGGCCTGAGATAGTATAAGATGTTGCGCCTGCACCAGCTGTACGTGCGCCTGTTTCTGCATTCTTCTCAGCAGCCTCGTATGATCCGCCGATACCGATCTGGTATCCTGTTACAGTAAAGCTAGACATATAGCTTTCTTTTGTAGGTGCTGACCAACTGATAGTTGCTGTCTTAGCTGCTGCTCCTGTCTGCTTAATGTTGCTTGCTGCAACTGCATGCTTTCCTTCACCTGAAAAGACTGACAGCGTAACAACGAGTAACGCGATCAAAAAACCAAAAATTTTCTTTGATGTTTTCATCATTTTCTCCTTTCATAAATCCCTTTAATATAAATACTTAAAACATCCACCGACTATACTAACATTGAATTTTCAAAAATGCAAACAAATTTATAATACTTTTTTAATGTTTTCATTAATGATCATTCATAAACCCAGCATCAAAAATAATTCTCGAAATCGATATAAATATCTCCTTCTTTTACTCCATACAAAGTGATGTCATCTGTATATGAGTCACCTGCAACAAGTCCACTTCTCATGATCGAACCTGATTTTATGAGATTCTCACCTTCATCAAATATGTAGTACTTTGCAGCAACCGCATAATTTCTTGCATAGTTTTCATCATTGTAGATCTTATCATACTGAACATGAATTACCACATCATATGTACCATTACTGTTCTCTTTATAATCATATGTGATGCTGTTTATTGCCATAGCAGTAACAATCGTATCATCCGGTAAGAAATAAAGCTTCTGTATCGGATACTGCTCTGTTCTTACAATATTAACGGCGCTTGCCCACTGAGCATACAGTGTAATAACTGCTCCGTCTGTTTCTGTAAGATTATGGACGCTGTTGATACAATCGCTGCCATCCTTGGCTTCCAGACTCCAACCCCAGAACTTCTTTCCTGACTTCACAAAATTATTTGCCGGGAAATTATACTTCTGGCCATATGCACATGTCATACTTCCCATAGAACCGCTGTCGGCTCCATTACCATTGAAGACAACTTTATATGTTATCGGAGTCCACTTAGCATAGAGTGTAACGTTTCCGTATGAACCCTTGCTGATAACATCAACCCTTGCGCCTGAGAAATCACTGTTCTTATACCATCCGCCAAACTTATATCCCTTGCGAACCGGTGTATTTAATACAATATTCTCTGATGTGATGTAATAACCGGTAGGGCATGAACCGGTTGAATTTCCACCATTAAAATTATATGTAATACTGTATTTTATTGGACTCCATTTTGCGTAAAGATTCTTCTTTCCAACCGATCCCTTAGGAATTGTTGTGACCTTCTTTGTACAACCTGAGTCGCTATACCATCCACCAAAGGTATATCCTGTTCTGGATGCTGCCTGTAAGGTTATGGTATTTGTTGTAATGTTATAGCTTGCAGGGTTCTTGGCGTTATTTGTTCCGCCTCTTAATCCATAAACTATCTTATACTGTGTCTTTTCCCACTGAGTATATAAGGTAAGTGTATTTCCGTCTACTGCTGTAAGATTCTTTACCGATTCTCCATCCTTGAAGCTTCTTCCTGAGCCATCAGTCTTGGTATTCCAACCTACGAAAGTATATCCTCTCTTCTTAAACGCGTTTGCCGGAAGTGTATAGCCCTTTCCGTACTTGCAGCTTAATGTGCTCATAGAACCGCTTTCAGCTCTGTAGCCCTTAAACTCCACCTTGTATGAATGTGCCTTCCACTGTGCATAAAGAGTTACTACAGCACCTGCATTGGAATTAAGATTCTTTATCTCATCCTCATCAACATAAGCCTTTCCGCTTCCGTTGGCTTTAGTATTCCATCCGGTAAAGTCGTATCCCTTTCTGGAAAACTTATTTGTTCTGAGACTATACGTTTTAGCATATGCGCAGGTCATATCCTTCATGGTTCCCGATGTTGCACCGTTCCCATCGAAGGATACCTTGTATTTGTTAGCTTCCCACTTTGCGTAAAATGTCTTATCGCCTGTGGTATTGGCCTTTATCATTGTGGCCCTTCTGGTAAACTCCGCATCATAATACCATCCCTTGAAGGTGTAGCCCTTCCATGAAGGATTACTGAGCATGATATTGTTTGCGCTCTTTTTATATGATGTAGGATTTGAAGGATTTGTCTTTCCGTTCACATATGTAACGGAATATGTGGTTGCCGCAGCTGCTTCCTCTGCTTCCGCATCAGTCTTGATCTCGGCTTCTTTTACAAATTCTTCATCAGCCTTCTTTTCAGCTTCCTTCGCTTCAGCCACTTTCTTTTCGGCTATTTTCTTTTCAGCTTCCTTCTTTGCCTCTTCAGTATCATTCTCTACAGCTACAGCATTCTGCTCGCCTGAGATTTCTACTGCAACAGCAGACTCTGTCTTCTCCTCTTCAGAAACAGGTTCAGTTGTTTCCTCGGATGTTCCTTCAGTCTCCTCCGGAGCTGCTTCTGTAGTTTCCTCAGTCACCTCTTCAGCTGCTTCTTCGGTCACTTCGCCAGCTGCCTCTCCCTCCGGCTCCTCAGATACTTCCTCAGACACCTCTACAGCTGTCTCTTCAGCCGTTTCTTCATCAACCTGAACCTCAATCTGCTCTCCCCCGTCTCCCACGGTATCTTCAGCAGCATATGCAGTCGCAGGCACCTGACCTAACGTCATCATCACTGCCAATGCTATAGGGAGAACCTTACCTCTCAACCTCAATCTTATCCGACCTCCTTTAATCAAAACACATAATCAACAAGTTACAATTTTAGTTCTCTCAATTCAAGTCTTTATAATCAGATGATGGCCATAAACATGCCCCGGTCATCATCGTCATTGCGTCACTATACCCTTTACGATCTTATACTTCTTGCCTTTATAAGTGATCGTTCCGGAATATGACAGATTAACCTTTCCGCTCTTCACATAGTACTGCTTTCCAGCGGCATCCTTTGCAATTCCGGTAAATGTCCTATCCAGAACACCCTTCTTTGCATAGTAGTATGCACCGTTTGTGGAAAGTGCAACACCTGTAAACGACTTGTCCAGCACACCCTTCGATACATAATACCATGTTCCGTTGGTTGCCATGGCAATTCCGGTAAACTTCTTATCCGGTCTGCCATTGGTACAATAATACCATACACCGTCTGTAGCATGCGCTATCTTTCCGGTGAACTTAGTATAAGGTCTTCCATCCTTACAATAATACCAGTTACCGTTGGTAGCCTGTGCTATCTTATCGGTAAAAGACTTCGTCGGTTTACCGTTCCTTACATAGTACCACTTGCCGTTGGTGCAGTATGCGATCTTATCGGTAAATGTTCTGTCAATCTTTCCGTCCGTGCAATAGTACCAGATATTATTGGTAGCCAGCGCGATACCCGAAAAGCTCGAATCAGCCATACCGTTCTGAGCAAACTGCCATTTGCCCGAAGTAGTCTTTGCTATTCCGATAAATGTGCGGTCTATCTTTCCATGATCAAGCATATACCAGCCTGACACACCATCAAGTTCAGCATATACAAGATCTCCCTTGGATCCGTCATAGAGTGAATCATCCACATAGTAGCACCACTCTCCGTCTTCCTTGAACCAGCCATCCTTCTTCAGCTTCGGAATACGATCTTCCACAGTTGCTCCGCATGAAGTACATGTATAGAGCATTATTCCGCCCTCATCATAAGTGGCTGCTTTGGTCTCAACGCCCTCATCCCACTGATGATCGGTTATCGGAATCTCTTCCTGCTCCTGAATGACTTCTTTGCATACCGAACATACTATTCCATCCGTAAGTCCCTTGGACTTACAGGTCGCAGCGTAACCCTTAACTATGTCCGGATCATGTCCGTTTGCCGGAACTATCTCCTCATATGAGGCATCACAGTCTTCACAATGATATATTATCTTTCCGTCTGTTGTACAGGTTGCGGCAGCTTCTTCTGTTCCGTGATCCCATCTATGCTCGCTGATCTCCTTATTATCGCAGACTGAGCACACTCTGTAAATAAGATCTATATTATCCGGATCCTGAAGCCAGTCCCCGTATTTATGTCCCTTGGCAGGAATGACCTGCTGCTCCTGGAATACAGTTCCGCATAAAGGACAGTAAACTCCTGATGTAAGACCTGTTTCCGTACATGTAGGTTCTTCCTTGTCATATACGGCAAAGCCGTGGTTAAGCTTATTCACAGGCTGTGTTTTTGTCTCTCCACAGTTATGGCAAGTGAAGGTTTTAACCCCTTCCTTGAGACATGTCGGTTCAGTTGTAACAACACCTATATCCCAATCATGTCCTGTTGCAGGTATTCTTTCCTGCTTTACTTTTACCATACCGCATACAGAACAATGGCTTCCTTCGGTAAGTCCGTCTTCTGTACAGGTCTCTGCAACCGCATAATCCGTTACAAATTTATGTCCCTTGGCATTGACAACCTTCTGTGGAGTTATCACCGTGCCGCAGACCGAGCAGTAGCTTCCTTCCGTCATACCGTTGGATGTACATGTAGCTTCCACCGCATAAAGAGTAACCTCCTGATGTCCCGTTGCCGGAATAACCTTCTGCTCCTTTAATATCTTCTTACATTCCGAACACTGGGAGCCTTCCGTAAGGCCCGTCTCCGTACACTTCGGAGCTACGGCATGAAGAGTAACAGGTGAATGATCCTTGGTAGAGATATTTACAACCTTTTCTTCACCGGCCTTAATATATTTGCCGTCACCCTTAGTCCTTACGCCTATCTGATATGTAGTATTAACCTCAAGCCCTGCCCAGGATCCTGTATCCGTCCAACCGCTCCATGTGCCATTCTTCTTGATCCTGTACTGGAATCCGGTTGAAAGCTTTGACTTGATAGATGTTTCCGTGATGGTAAAATCAGTATTCTTAACATCCGGTGCCTTTGGAGTATCGTAAATGTAAATATATATCCAGTCAGATTCAGCACCCGCCCCATCAAGACTTTCCGCCTGAGCATATGTATAGCCTGTAGCCTTTGCTGTTATATTACCTTCAGGATCGATATCCACCAGAGACCTATTGCCGATATACCAGTCAACAGCCTTTACTGCTGCATTATCCGGTGCGTATGTAATATTCACCTTCCCTGTCGGATTCTTGGTAAGATCCAGCTCAACCATGGTCTTATCCAGGCCTATTGATGAAACTCTTACATCATCAGCTCCGATAACCAGCACATTCTGACTGACCTTAACCTGCGGATTATATTTCAGATAAGCTGTAAGCACTGCAAATCCCGTCTTACCTGTCTGCAGAGTTCCCAGTACACCGTTATATGTACTGTAAGACTCGGATACATACTTTATAACAGATTCGTCAGAGCTTTCTACCACCACATAGTTGTTATCCAGTCCGGGATAATATACATCTCCGGTCATCTTTGCCATAAAACCTACCTGTGTGTCTTTATCAAAGGTTTTATTGTAATCCGAATATGACATACCATTCGTACTGAATCCGAAGAATTTAATTGATGTCGGTACCGATATTTCTCTTGTAAATCCACACTTGCTGCAGACTGCATGAGTAGTAGCACTGCTTCCCTGAACTTCTGCTATCACATAGTTATGACCACCCTGACAATTTACGTCCAGATGAAATGTTTTCGCAAGTCCCGGTACTTCCTTAGGATATATGACAATATCAACAACGCCAGGTTTTAACATCGTGAATTTACCCGATGCATTTGATTCGCTCTTAAAGGAAACAATTGACGGATCTGATATCTCAACCACAAACTCATCATCATATTTGTTATCCTTGGCTGTACTGAAGTTAACAATCATACTTACGGTCTTGCCAACCTCATAGTCAAGATCTGATGAAAATACAGTACGTCCGTCTAAAGTCCACTGCACATTATTTACTTCTTTTACTGTATGGATTCCGCATCTGCTGCAGACGCCGCCTGTCAGATCATGTCCAAGGGCAGGAACTATATTGCTCTTACTTACATATCCGCATTCCGCACATTTCTCCCAATTATATCCTTCAGTGGAACAATCGGCATCCTTGGTTCCGGATGTTGTAAATCTATGTCCCGGGCAGGTCTCATAATACTCTTCATATAAAGCATCCAGTTCAGCCTGCTTCTCAGCTATTGCCGTTACAAACTGTTCAGGTTCAACAGTCGCATAGAACTCATCATATAAATCTTCAAACTCGTCTATTGTATACTTTACCGTACCGTTATAGATTGGCGATGCATTATACGCTGTGGTATTGCTGTAACCTCCATACTTTACATAGCCGATACCCATGACCTGATTTTTCTCTGCAAACATGTTGGTATAGTGGCCTACAACTTTTCCGTTCGCACTAGCCTTGGCACTTACCTTACTTACATCTGCATTTGATGTAATTGTTGACATACCCAGCTGATCCATAGCCTCAAGGAAATAATCCTTCTCGCTGTACCAGCCGTCAACTCCGTATGCTCCATATCCGAACGCCAGACATTCATAGGTATTATGAGTTATTGTATGATTCTGATAACCGGCTGCTCTGTCTGCTCCTGTCTGAGAGATAGCGATCATTTTGAAGTTTGTATATGCCTGTGAACATTTCAGTGATCCTACAAAAAGGTCATCAGTCTCTCTGTAATAATTTACATCCCTGAGATTCTTGAACATTATCTCATAGTTATCAAAGGATACGGCATCGTATCTGTCCCTGAGTACGG
The DNA here is from genome assembly GCA_017634555.1 of Eubacterium sp. Taxonomy (GTDB): domain Bacteria; phylum Bacillota; class Clostridia; order Lachnospirales; family Lachnospiraceae; genus Eubacterium_Q. The sequence goes on from JAGBNF010000005.1 coordinate 126,916, forward strand.
TTACCTTATTATTTCTGAAATCAGGGAAGAGTCCCTGCTTTACCAGCTTGGAGGTGTCGAATTCCTCTTCAAGGGCATCATTGATTATCTCTGCCGCATCATTAAGATCTTTTATCTGAGCCGTCGTAAGATTATCCTTCTCAAGCATATACTCTATAAAAGAAAGGGTACCTCTGGCTCTCTTTTCCGCAGCGGCACTCTGGTCAGCCTTAAGCTGCGCCAGCTCTGCCTCCGCCTGATCTATCTCTGCCTTCAGCGCTTCACGCGAAGTTGCCGCCTTAACCGCAGAGCCTGATGACAGCACCACAGAAATGACCATCATCATACACATTATGATAACAGTTATTCCCCTAAATCTATTCCTGTTGCAAATTCTTTTTTTCATTTCCATAAGCGATCTCCGAAATATATCTTTAACCTTCCGAAACGTGCCTCAAAACCCCCATTTTATCGGCAAAAAGAACATAACAATATAGAGAAATTCCCATTTAATATTATACCATGAACAGAGAGCATAATCTCTATTATAATTATCGTTTTTATGTTATTTTTACCGTTTTTTTGCTCATTTTCACATTTTTTTCACGTTTTTTTTCAATACAATAAAAATGTGCCAAATGATCATTACAACCATTTGGCACATTATGATTATTCAATCATTCATCTGAACTTTTTACGGTTTACTGTGGCTTCGCAACACCCTTTGTAACCTTGTAGGTTACTCCGTTATACTTGCAAGTACCGTTAAATGTTCTGTCGATAGTTCCGTTCTTCACATAGTAGAGAGTTGTACCGGATGAAAGCTTTGCAAGTCCCTTGTACTTTGTATTATACTTGCCGTTTGCAACATACTTATAATCACCTTTGACATCCTTTGATATACCTGTAAAGGTCTTATCCATTATACCCTTCTTACAATAATACCAATTTCCGTTTGTTGCCTGTGCAACGCCGGTGAACGATTTATCGAACTTACCGTTTGTTATATAACACCATTCACCATCTGTACGATAAGCAATCTTCTTACTTACAGTCAATTTAGGTCTGCCGTTTACACAATAATACCAAGTCTTATCCGATGGACAATATGCTACCTTCTCGGTAAAATTCTTGGTCGGCTTACCCTTATTTACGTAATACAGCTTTCCTTCCACTGTAGGAGCTATCTGTCCTGTAAATGTCCTATCGATAACACCGTCTGTACAGTAATACCAGATTCCGTTTGTTGCCTGAGCAAGACCGCAGAATGTATCATCCCAAACACCGTTTCTTGTGAAATACCAACTCTTGTTTGTAGCCTTGCAGATACCTGTAAATGTAGGATCTTTCTTTCCATCCTTTACATAGTACCACTTATCATCTCTTGGATCCTGCGCAACTGTCTCAGTCTCAACAAATTTACCCTTTACAAAGTAGTAGGATACTCCATTTTCCTCAGCAAATCCTGTAAACTTCGGATCATACTTTCCGTTTGTAACCTTGTAGACAGCCTTCTTGCCGTTGATCACACCTTCAGCCTTGATAGGTCCGTCGGTAATATTAACTTCGCCGTCAACTACCAACCACCAGCCATCACTGTTCTCTATGAACTCTGTCGGCTGCTCTTCTTCATGACCATATCTGGCGATAACACTTGCTACGGCTCCCTTCAGGAATCCGTTAAAGTTCTCAACCATAAATCCGTCTTCGAAGTAATAATAATTATCACCTGTATCCACATCCTCAGCGAGTCCTGTGTAATTTCCTCTGTCACCTGTGATAACTACGTCATACTCACACTTGTAGGCTGCAAACTCAAGTGTAGCGGTATGGTGTCCGATTCCCCAGGTTGTTTCTCCCGCTTCATCAGGAACCTGATCACAATAAGCAAATACATGGATGTGTCTGTTCTCAGGTACTCCGAGACTTTCTCTCAGTTCCTCAGCATATCCGAACGGATCATTTGTTTCAACAACTGTATCATCATTAAATGTTATTGTCACAGTTTCAGGGAAGAAGTTGTAACCATGGAAGCGATCCTCCTCAGGTATTGACTCATCATCAAACCACTCACCCTGTTCGTTAATGTATCCTATTGGACACAGATCTTCATAATCCCTGTAAACCTTTTCTACTTCAATACTCTTAATGCCAAGATCTACTATCTTAACCTTAAAGTCTGCATGCTTTCCTGCCACGGAAACATCAACTGTATGCTCACCTGCGGTCCATGTAGATATTCCGTTTGCATCAGGTCTCTGGTCATCGTGCGTTTCAACTCTTACATCACCCGGATCTGCCCCCAGTACTTCTGCAAGTGTTGCACACATCTCATCATGATCACCTGTAAGTATTACAGGTTCACCATATCTTTCCGGATCTGTCTGTGAAGCAACCTCAGTGAAATTGACCTTTATCTGTTCCGGCCAATATCCATACTTCTGCCACTCTTCATCAACCCAGCCATTATCTGATTCGTAGCCTCTCTCTGTATAAGTGTCGCCCAACCACTGATAGTCCATACCCGGAACCTCAATTGATTCGATAGGGCTGTCAATTACTGCTACATTATACTTTCCGATAACACCGCCTATAGTGAATGTACATGGATAAGAATTACCTGCTGTCCAGTTTGAAACATTCACATCTCCATCCTGTACAGGCTTCTGCTGATCATCACATATATAATCAACATCGTAGCCTATTGTCTGAATAAGCTCTTCACGGAATGAATTAGGATCTCCTTCGAAAACTTTTTCTTTGTCGTTTTCACCCTTCACAACAACCTTTACGTATGTCGGCCATGAATCATATCTGCTCCAAACAACATTCGGATCACTATATTCAGGGCTGTACCATCCATGCTCTTCGAAGGTATCTCCTACAACAATCATCTTATCTTTAACAGTTACAGAATCGATAGGATTCTTAATAACGTTAACCTTATACTGTGCCTTAACACCAACGACACTGAACTCTACCGGATGCTCACCTACTCCCCAAACATTAGTAGGAGTCTGATTTGTTTTCCATCCGAAATCGAGATTTCTGTCATCTTCGATTCCGAGAAGCTGCATAAGCTTATCCTTAACTTCATTTCCCTCACCGGTAATTGTAGCATTGTTGCCATTCAGTTCAGCATACTCATCACTCAGAGTTACTGTCATTTTCTTTGGCCATGGGTCATAAATCTGGAATCTTGCATTATCAATCCACTCACCTGTTTCCGGATCATTGTAACCACGTTCTTCACGTGTATCGCCTTCAAGCTTATCAATGTCCTCTACAGAAACTGCCTTGACAGGATTATCTTTGATCTCAACCTTATAGCTTACACTTGATGCGCCTAACCAGAATGTAATATCATATGTTCCCGGACCCCAATTCGTGATATTGTTTTCGTCCGGCTTCTGTGTATTGCCATCTGTTCTGTCATCCAGTCTGACATTATACTTCTTCTGGATCTCGTCTCGTACATACCAGCAGTCACCGCTTATAGGATCCGAGTCGTCTGTAAATGTAACTGTCAGATCACGAGGTGATACATCATATCCGAGCCAATCTCTATCATCATGCTGAGGATCTCCATGTTCATCGACATAGTCAAATCCTCTCATATCATTATAATCTCCGACATATTTTGTGATTGTCGGCTGAGTCATTGTTGCAATAGGTACGTCCACAACAGTTACTGTGTATGTGGTCTCTGCGCCGAGTGCAAAGAACTTTACAGTATGCTCACCTTCGGTCCATGTAGTTACATTATTCTCATCATAATCCTGACTTCCGTCAAAATCATCACCATAATTCATGCTCCATGGATCACTATAACCGAATTTTGCTGCAAGGCTCTTTCTTACCTCATTAGGTTCACCCTCAATAACTTCATTCTCATAATCCTCACTGAGTGTAGCCTTTACATACATCGGCCATGTATTATAAGCCTTGACCTGGATTCTTTCATACTGCCCTGTCTCAGGATTATTTCTGCCTGCTTCTCTGTCCTGGTAAGCTCCTGACATAACACTAAAGTTTCCTACTTCAAGCTTTGCGATCGGGCTCTTAACAACCTTAACCTTATAACCGCTTGTCTTGCCCAGAATATGTAAAGTTACATCATGCTCACCAACACCCCATTTTGTAACGCCATTTTCTGAAGGCTGGTCAAAATCTTCATAGAAATCAAACTCATCTTCATTTACATTAAAATGTGCTGCAAGTGCTCTCTTTACATCGCCGCCTTCACCGCGGAACTCGGTTCCGTCTGTAAGCTTAACATACACATCCTCAGGCCATGTTTTGTAGCCCTGATACTGTCCGATTACATGTCCGTCTTCCCAGATATCTCTCGTCTCATATTCGCCTTCATATCGAACGATATCGGAAACACTTATCTCAGCAATAGGATGCTCCTCGATTATAATCTTATAATCAGTTTCGGTTCCCATTACGTTCAATGATGCATCATATGATCCGACTGTCCATTTCGTTACACCGTTTTCATATGGCTGCTCGGCATCTTCCCACATATTGAGCGGTCCTTCATCAGTATAAAAATACTCAGCGATCGCTCTTTTTACATCACCGGCTTCACCGTTAAACTCTTTTCCGTCGATAAGCTTTACATGAACGCTGTAAGGCCAGGTTCTGTAACCCTGATACTGTCCGGTAATCTGTTCGCCTTCCCAGATATCTCTCGTCTCATAATTACCTTCATATATGGACATATCATCGACTGTAACAGAATCGATAGGATAAGCGAGATCTATATCCACATCCTTGATTTCATCATCAAAATACGTCTCAGTTATAAACTGATTACCCTCAAACACATATAAGTCTTCACCGATTGTAAGGAAAGGAATATACTCCACATAATCAGGATAAGTAATCGTAAATCTTACGGTAACACCTGACGGAACATCCTTGATAACCGGTCTTTCATGCTCATCTTCGTCAATATAAAGTGTTGAATAATCTTCCGCGCCCTCAGGAAGATATTCTACCTTAAGCTTATAATACTCATCCGTTCCTGCCGGGAAATATACCGTATCGCCATTAAAATCTGACGCATTTGTAAATGTCAGAGTTCCTTTCGGTCCCTCCGTCGGTACATTTTTTAAGGCCTGCTCATCTGCGATTTCCGCAGCATCCGGAATGATCATTGCGTCTTCTTCCGGAGCAGCCTCATCTACTATCGGCTCAGCGATATCCGCATCAGTAACAGAAGCATCATCTGTTGTCTCATCCTGCTGATATTCCTGAGGCTCACCACTCTCATCTGCACGTACGTCCACATGATATAAACCAAGTGCCATACATAACGCAAGAATGATTGCGATTACCCTTCTTAATCTTCTCATTATGCAAATCTCCTTTCGTAAAAAAATATCGGGCATCACAAGTATTACCATTTTACTTGTGATACCCGACTGTACTATTGCTAATTCTTTGTCTTGTTCAATCTTAAACACTGCATCACAAAAAATATAACAATCTATAGGATAATTATAATTTGTTTTGTGCAAAGTGTCAAAAAGATTTTATGATTCTATGAGAAATATATGAAAATTTTATATATTTTCTTATTTCACTTCCAAATATTTGAAATTCGGATTAAATGAGGTTCCTGTATAGAGATCCGACATATACATTTGGTCTCTGTGATGTGTATCATCATACTCATTAAGGAAGATTGCAAAGTTACCTCCCTCGGTATCTCCGACCATCTCATCGCCCTTTTCATATCTCGCAATTATCTCATTTGTCCTGCCGTCTTCATCTCCGTCATAAAGAAGGAAATTTCCGAATTCATGATTAACCTGTTTGATGATCGGATCCGAGATTATATTATATCCCTTTTCCTCATAGATGACCCCGATCAAACGATGATTCTGGAAGTAAAATCCCATCAGATGATCGGCATCTATATCAAGACGGTTGGCGGTTACATTTTCTCCGTTGGCATATATCCAATCGCCCTCGTTCTCCCAGGCAAACTCATATCCCAAGGACTTAACGTACTGCTCCACCTCATAATAGGATTTCCCGAACAGGGTTCCGTTGAAATAGAACAATCCGTTTCTCACCTCATACAGTTCAATATCAGCAGCCTTCTTCGTTTCGGCCACCTGATATTCTCCCTTTACCTTACCATGGCTGCTGAGAAGTGCCAACACATATATGATCGGTATCAGCAGAACAATACTCAGCAGTGCGGCAAAGAAATGCAGTAATGCCTTGAGAATATTCTTTTTTTCCTTTTTATCGGATGTATTCCCCATTATTATTCCCCATCATCAAAGCTTTCCGGACGGACTATAACAGGTCCGTTATCCCCTACTCCGGTCTCCTTGCTGAGATTTGAATCATTTTCTCTCACAACATCCGTCGGTTCGTAAGCAACTGTTCCGAACATAAAGTTATGAAGAGCCGTAACATTCTGAAGCAGGTTCTTCGGTGCAAGACTCGAGCCTCTGCTTTCATCCTCTAAATACTCATACTCAAAAGGAAATCCTACCGCACTTACAAGCTTATAATCCTTGGCAGCCTTTACCAGTGCAATGAAATCATCCTCTGAAAGAGATGTTTCCATATACGGAAGAGTTCCTTCGATAAGCTTATCTATAGTTCCCATATCAGCCTTCTTCAGCTTGCCGACCATAGCGTTAAGAACCTCTCTCTGTCTCATGGTTCTTGTAATATCACCCTGATCGGTGGATCTGACTCTGGCATATGCTGTAGCCTGAACACCGTTTAGCGTTACATCACCGGTTTCACGCACACCGTTGGATACAAGTCCGTTGGCTGCAATCTGCTCAGCGATATACTCATTCATCTGTTCAAGTTCTTCTTTATTTACATTTACGGTTACTCCGCCGAGTATATCAACCGCTCTGGTCATCGCTTCCCAGTTAACAGTGATATATTCGTTGATATTGAGATCCAGATTCTGATTCAGCATCTGAATGCCCAGTACAGGGCCTCCGTAATTAAATGCGCTGTTAGCCTTGGCACTTATACCCTGACCCGGGATACGGAGCAGTGTATCTCTGTAAACAGATACGACCTTGACTTCCTTTGTTTTGTTATTGATGCTGATTATCATCATGGAATCACTGTTGCTTCCCGATCCGAGCGAACCGTCACGGGCATCGATTCCGAAAAATGCTATATTCGTGTAGTCTGCCATATCGGGATTAGCCTTCTCACTGATCATAAGGTCTTCCCCGGTCAGCTCTCTGAAATTAACATTCTCCCACGCAATCTTCAGCTTAATCTGAATGATTGCTGTAATGATAACCACAAGCGCTATAAGCTCCAGCAAAAGTGCAACGATCCATTTTGTCATGGATTCGTTTTTCTTCTTTGTTTTTTCTGATTTTTCATAATCGGAGTAGGTAAACTCGTCTTCATCATCTACGTCAAAAAGACTACCCATTCTTTACCTCTCTTTCCGCCTTAGACAGATTCATCTTGATCCTTATGGAATCCCTGATCATCTCTCCAATGCTTTTTATGCTGATCGTAGATCGGTTATTTTTATTTCTTGAGAAATTTACCACCACCGGCATTTCCTCAATCTTATATCCTATCCTTGTCGAGATCGCAAGTATCTCGATATCAAAGGAAAATCTGCTGGTCTTCATTGACTTCAGTACCGGACGGATCTTCTCTGTTTCAAAAAGCTTGATTCCTGTCTGTGTGTCCTTTACCTTAAGCCCGAAAAGCAGCTTCATATAAATATAATAACCGTAGCTGAGTACTCTTCTCATGAAAGGATACTCAACCTTCGAATCCTTATGCATTTTTGAACCTATTACTATTTCAGCGTCGGTCTCCTTAGCCTTATCCAGCATACCCTCGATAAGATAAGGCGGTATCTCGAGATCTGCATCAAGAAATGCAGTATACTTTGACTTGGATGCAAGAATTCCTCTTCTTACAGCATAACCTTTTCCTCTGTTCTTGTCATAGGAAATGCATCCTATCCTCTTATCAGCTGCTGCGGCACGCTGGATCTCAGCCCCTGACTCATCCGAGCTTCCGTCGTTCACAGCGATAATACGAAAAGAATCTGAGAATTTCTCCACCTGTGTAACAGTCTCTATTAAATTTCTATAGATACGCTCGCCCTCATTATAGACCGGCATCACTATGGTTAATTCTGTCATTATATTTGTTCCTGTCAATCCACCACAAATTGTTTTATTACTTTGAAAGTTCCTCTGCGATGAGCTTGTTTACCTCTCCCGGATCGCACTTGCCCTTCATCTCCTTCATTACGAAGCCGACGATGGCGCCGATAGCCTTCTGCTTTCCGTTTCGTACATCCTCTACAGCCTTAGGATTTGCTTCAATAGCCTTCTTTACTACCTCAAGCAGCTGTCCCGAATCAGCCTTAGTGGACATGTTATTGTCTGCAACATATTTTACAGGATCCAGATCATCTGAGAAGACAGCCTTCTCAAATACTTCCTTTGCAACACCACCGTTGATCTCCTTTGAGTCAACAAGCTTGATAAGTGCAGCAAGATTCTTTGGACTGAAACGAAGTGATTCCGCATCAATTCCTGTCTCCTTCATAAGACGCATGGTCTCAACCATGAGCCAGTTGGAAGCCTTCTTTGGATCAGCGCCTTCAGCAACCGCACCCTCAAAGATCTCCGACATTTTCTTGGAGCCTGTGATCTGATCTATATCGTAATCAGGAAGATCGTATTCTTCCTTATATCTTGCCTTCTTTGCATCCCTGAATTCAGGCTGTGCATTCTTTATCTCCTCGATCCATTCATCCGATACAACGATCGGTACAAGATCCGGATCAGGGAAATATCTGTAATCCTGAGCATCCTCCTTGGAACGCATAGGATATGAATAGCCCTTCTCATCGTCCCAACGGCGCGTCTCCTGAACAACCTGTCCGCCCTCCTCGAGGATATCAATCTGACGACCGATCTCGTTCTCGATACATCTTCTGATAGCTCTGAAGGAGTTAAGGTTCTTTGACTCAGTTCTTGTTCCAAACTTCTCTGAGCCCTTCTCTCTGATCGAAAGGTTAACGTCAGCACGCATAGAACCCTCATTCAGCTTGCAGTCGGATGCTCCGAGATAAATGATAGTCTCTCTGAGCTTCTCAAGGTAAGCAACTACCTCATCAGCTGAACGCATATCAGGCTCTGAAACTATCTCGATAAGAGGAACGCCTGAACGGTTGAAATCAACATATGTATCATCTGTTACAGGATCGTGGATAAGCTTTCCTGCATCCTCTTCCATATGAATCTCATGGATTCTTACAGCCTTCTTTCCGCCGTCTTCAGTTTCAATATCCACATGTCCGTTGCGGCATATAGGATAATAAAGCTGTGATATCTGATAATTCTGAGGATTATCAGGATAGAAATAATTCTTACGGTCAAACTTTGCATTTCTTGTGATGTCACAGTTTGTTGCAAGTCCGACTGAGATTGCCTTATTAACTACTTCTCTGTTAAGTACAGGAAGTGATCCCGGCATACCTGAACATACCGGGCATACATGTGTATTAGGTGCTCCACCGAATTCAGTGGAACATCCGCAGAAAATCTTTGTCTTTGTGTTAAGCTCTACATGAACCTCGAGGCCTATAACAACTTCGTATTCCTTACTCATTCTTATCTGCCTCCCTTCTACTGCTCAGCCTTGGCACTGATCGGAGCTTTCTTTGCATCAGCTGCAAAGCTCTGCTCAAAACTATAAGCTGCTCTGATTATCTTCTTCTCGTCAAACGTCTGTCCCAGGAGCTGAAGTCCTACAGGAAGTCCGTTCTTATCATATCCGCATGGAAGTGATATTCCGGGAAGTCCGGCAAGATTTACCGCTACTGTATAGATATCTCCGAGATACATCTTTATAGGATCACTGAGTGATTCTCCACACTTAAGTGCCGTAGTCGGAGCAACCGGTCCAAGAATAACATCGTACTTCTCAAATGCCTTATCAAATGCCTGCTTGATAAGCGCCTTTACTCTGAGCGCCTTTACATAGTATGCATCATAGTAACCTGATGAAAGAACAAAGCTTCCGAGCATGATACGGCGCTTAACCTCCGGACCAAAGCCCTCGCTTCTTGACTTCTTATACATGTTGTGAAGGTCACTGTACTCTGCTGTTCTGTAACCATACTTAACACCATCAAATCTTTCAAGGTTTGAAGATGCCTCAGCACAGGCAATTACATAGTAAGCAGGGATTGCATATTCAACCATACCAAGGTCGAACTCTTCAACCTCAGCACCCATTTCTCTAAATTTATCGGCAGCAGCAAGAACTGCAGCCTTAACATCCTCATCGATTCCTTCAAGGAAGTAATCACGAGGAACACCGATCTTAAGTCCTTTAACATCATTTACAAGTGCTGATGTAAAATCTGTGGCAGCCTTCTCATCATCTGCGATTGTCTCTGCACTTGCTGATGTTGAATCTCTCTCATCATGCTTGGATATTATCTCAAGAATAGTGGCACAATCTGTCACATCCTTACCGAGAGGTCCGATCTGATCGAGAGATGAACCGTAAGCGATAAGTCCGTATCTTGATACTCTTCCGTATGTCGGCTTGATACCTGTTATTCCGCAGAAGCCTGCAGGCTGTCTTATGGATCCACCTGTATCACTTCCGAGGGCAACCGCACACTCATCAGCCGCAACAGCAGCAGCGGAACCACCTGAAGATCCACCCGGAACTCTGTTCAGATCCCAAGGATTCTTTGTAGCTCCGAAGTATGATGTCTCGCTGGTACTTCCCATGGCGAACTCATCCATATTTGTCTTTCCGAGAACAACTGCGCCGGCATCAATAAGATACTGAACTGCTGTTGATGTATATGTCGGAACGAAATTTCCAAGTATCTTCGAAGCACATGTAGTAAGTGTTCCGTCGATACACATATTATCTTTAATTGCAACAGGTACACCTGCCAGAGGTCCTGTCAGCTCGCCCGCAGCAATCTTCTTATCTGCCTCAGCAGCTGCTGCAAGAGCCTTCTCAGCCTCTATAGTTATATAGGCATGTACATCCTTATCAACTTCGCCGATTCTGTCCAGGTAAGCCTTTGTCGCTTCAACCGATGTGATCTCACCTGCAGCGATCTTCTTTCCCAGCTCAACGGCTGTCAGAGATAAAATATCCATTAGGAATCTCCTTATAATCAAACTAATCTGTAATTAAAATGTCTCCGGAACGATATATGCGTCCTCGTTTCTCTCCGGCGCATTCTTCAGCATATTTTCCTTATCATCACCATTTGTGACAACATCTTCTCTCATCACATTGGATACAGGAAATGTATGGCTCATCGGTTCAACCGAACTTGTATCAAGCTCATTCAGCTTGCCGACATAATCGAGCATTTCTGTCATATCCTTCTTGGCTCTTTCCTTCTCTTCGTCAGAGAGCTCAAGTTTTGCAAGGATGCCGACGTATTCAATTGTTTCGTTTGTAATTTCCATACTGACTCCTTCTCGGCCTTCGACGCAGTATATTGCATTCAGGACGCGGCTCTCGCCTCAGGCCGTACGCAAACGGTTCTAAGGCTGCAGAATACGCAGCCAAAGAACCGACGTTACTCTATGGTCCTTCATGCAAATACTGCGTCTACGGCCTAAACCACTCATATTATAAACCACTCATATATTGACTACTGTCTGACCTTTATGTGGGTTTCCCTGAGCTGCATTTCTGTTACGTCGCCAGGAGCACCGCACATAAGATCCTGTCCGTTTCCGTTCATAGGGAATGCTATTACCTCACGGATGTTTTCCTCATTTCTGAGAAGCATGATCATTCTGTCTACTCCAGGCGCCATTCCTGCGTGTGGAGGTGCTCCGAACTGGAATGCTGTATAGAGTGCTCCGAACTTCTGCTCGAGAACCTCCTTGCTGTAGCCTGCTATCTCAAATGCCTTCTCCATGATCTGCATATCATGGTTACGAACAGCACCTGATGAAAGCTCTACACCGTTACATACGATATCATACTGATATGCAAGGATATCAAGCGGATCCTTCTCGTTAAGCGCCTCAAGTCCACCCTGTGGCATAGAGAACGGATTATGTGTAAATGCAGGCTTCTTTGTCTCCTCATCAAGCTCATACATTGGGAAGTCATTGATGTAGCAGAAACGATATGCATTCTTCTCGAGAAGATCAAGTCTTGCTCCGAGCTCATTTCTGATCTGACCTGCATAAGAATTAGCCTGTGCTTCCTTATCTGCTATGAAGAAGATTGTATCTCCAACATTCAGTGAAGCCTTCTCACGAAGCTCTTCCTTCATATCATCAGGGATAAACTTATCGATAGGTCCCTTGTAGCTTCCATCCTCAAGAACCTCGAGGTATCCGAGTCCACCCATTCCGATAGATGTAGCAAACTTAAGCATCTTCTCATGCTGTCCCTTTGAAAGCTTTCTCGGTGCATTAATGGCACGTACTGTCTTTCCGTGGAACGGCTTAAATGTACATCTCTGGAAGAACTCTGAAAGATCTATAATTCTAAGCGGATTTCTGAGATCCGGCTTATCTGTACCAAACTGAAGCATAGCATCCTTATAGCTGATTATAGGATAAGGAGCTTCTGTAACTTCATATCCTTCCGGAGCAAATTCCTTAAATACAGCTGTAAGAACTTCCTCACCTACTCTGAATACATCCTCCTGAGTAGCATAGCTCATCTCAAAATCGAGCTGATAGAACTCTCCGGGTGAACGGTCAGCTCTCGCATCCTCATCTCTGAAGCAAGGTGCGATCTGGAAATACTTATCAAATCCTGATACCATGAGCAACTGCTTATACTGCTGTGGTGCCTGTGGAAGTGCATAGAACTTACCCTTGAAACGACGTGATGGTACGATATAGTCACGTGCACCTTCAGGGCTTGATGCACAAAGGATAGGAGTCTGGATCTCAACGAATCCGATCTCCTCCATCTTTCTTCTCATGAAGCTTATAACCTTTGAACGGAAAAGGATATTATCCTTAACCTTCTCATTTCTGAGGTCGAGGAATCTGTACTTAAGGCGAACATCCTCTCTTACTTCCTTAGATGTCATGATCTCAAATGGAAGCTGGCTGTATACTCTTCCCAGTACATCAATGGAATGAGCCTCTATCTCAATTGTTCCTGTAGGAATCTTCGGATTATATGTTTCCTCATCACGATGCTCCACAAGACCTTCAACTGAGATTGACATCTCCTTAACGATTCCGTCAAGAAGTGTGGTATCTCTGAGAACGACCTGCATTACACCATACTGGTCACGAAGGTCGATGAAGGATACTCCGCCGTGATCACGGATATTCTCTACCCATCCGGCAAGTCTGACTGTCTGTCCGACATCAGCTTCACTCATCTTATCAATAGTTTTGTCTCTGTACTGGTTCTTAAACTCCATCTCTATATACTCCTTTTGTTAAAATACATTAGATATTTATGTATGTAACTTTGACCCTGTAAACGCACAGCGTCCCGGATACATACAAAAAGTATGTATCCGGGACGAATATATATCTTTTATTCGCGGTGCCACCCGGCTTCATATCACAACTCAGTCCGCCCTCTTATTCGGATGGTCATAATATGCTCTCTTAGCTTATTTCTTAATTTGTATTCTGTCATAGGAGTGTTGGATGCAATGGTGTTTCATGTAACAGCTCTCAGTCCGTGGCTGTCACTCCCTGTCTGCCTTAACCAAAGAATCGTCTCCTCACAGGATGCAGATATTCGGATTATACTTCATTTGATTTTTTTTGTAAACCGAAACTTTATTAAGAATTTCAGTAAGAAACATTATTTTCCTTCCTGAGTTTTCTTAATCGCTTTCTTGGCCTGAGCGAAGGTTGCATTTCCGGATGCCTTTCTCCCGCCCTTCTTTCCGTACTTGATAAAGTGCTTATAGTAAGCCGCATAATCATAACCGTAGGCCTTTCTAAGGTCCTTATAATTTACAATGTACTGATATACATTGAAATCAGACTTTGCTATACGTCTCTCCTTCATTCCGTAATTTACGAAATGTTTGAGTGTCGCGATATCATCGTTGCCGAAGGCCTTTTTAATGTCGGCATACTTTGACTGATATGTCTTAAAATCATATACCGCACTGTAATCAACACCGTTAAGCTTTGTTACAGGATTCTGCACATTTGCACAGTAGGCTCCGCTTCTTCCTTCACGCTTTCCGTATCTCACATAGTGGATATAGTACTTGGTGTAGTCATTTCCGTATGCCAATCTGAGATCCTGATATCTGTTCTTATAGGACTTAACATCGAAGCTTGCTATAGCCTGTCTGCCTTCCTTCATTCCGTAATTAACAAAATGCCTGTAAAGGCTTACCTTGTCGGTACCGTAGGCCGCCTTCAGATCCTTATATTTGTTCGCATAGTAAGTTGCATCAAATATCGAGGAATAATCAAATGTTACTCTGCCTTCACGCTTTCCGTATCTTATATAATGCTGATAGTATTTTACAAGATCGTTTCCGTACGCCTTCTGAAGGTCCGGATAATTATACTTATATGAAAATACATTAAATGCAGCATTACCCTGTCTGCCTTCCTTCATTCCATACTTTATGAAATGTTTGAATGCCTTGCTCTTGCTGTTGCCGAATGCGCTCTTCAGATCCGGATAATTCTTCAGATAATAATCTGCATCAAATACCGGTGAATAGTCGAGGCCGTCCGATATATATCCACCTCTGTCTGCTTCTTCGATAACTCTGTCACCGAAGCTCTGTGTCCAGTAGAAATAGTATCCGCCGTTCATTCTGACACAGCCTATACCAACGCTCTTATAATTTGCATTAAGTATATTCTTTCTGTGTCCGGATGAATTCATCCAGTCATTCATTACCTCTGCCGGTGAAGTCTGTCCCGCTGCGATATTCTCACCGCAGGCAAACTGTCCGTTCCATCCGTTAGCTGAGCCGGCCATCGGATATACGGAAAAACATGAACTGCCGTTTGGTCTTGTATGATCAAACTTTACCGTGATTTCTGCAGCTCTTCCCATGGCAGTATCCATAAGCTGCTTATCCATAGTAAAGCTCGGAAGACCATACTTTGCTCTCTCCTTGTTCAGCAGATCGAACACCTGCCATGCAAGTTCATCATCTCTTGTTACGTTATAAGTTACTCCGCCGAAGCTGTAGCTCTTAAGTATCTGCCCCTGATCCGAGATCAGCTGACTGTTGTCCGCTCCGACCGTATCAATAGTGCTGTAAGATATCTTCGGAAGCTCTGCCGCATAAGCGGTTCCCGAAGGTATCGAGACAATAAGCATCAGTGCAAGTATCAATGAAATGATACTTCTCTTCATGTACCCTTTTTTCTTATTTTCCATAAGCATACCCTCCAAAAAACCACCTAACTCAATTTTACAAAAATCCCCAAAACATGTCTATAAAAACATGCTTTTTAACCTTCGAATCAGTGGTGTGAAACAGGCAGCAGATATATCCTGTTTCCTGAGGAAACAGGCGTTACATTTGTTATCTGATTACCCGGATTCCGGCCGTCATATAGCACTGTATATCCCAACCTTCCGAGTCCTGTCGTTGCACATGCCGTATGCCACATTTTGTCATAGACTACTTCATCGCCCCAGAAGAAGCCCATATGATTATCGTATACATTTCCGAACTGATCATAGTATCCCATCGGACCTGTACTGTCGAATATTATTATATCACCTTTTTTAGCTTTTCCATCCTTAAGGAGCGCATCTATGGAATCGTAAACATATACATCGATATCGCCTATGGATCTGTGCTTATCTGCAAATGCGATCCATGTGGATGCCTGGTACGGGTTAAGTCCCGTATCTCTGATCACTATATCGGTATTGCATCCGATGCTCTGCATAACGAGTGTTACAAAGCTTGCACACTGAAGTCCGCGGCTCAGATCGTAAGGCTCATAATACGAAGGATCATATATATCCACATAAGGCCTTCCCAGGTAGAAGTTCTGATTCTTCGTAAGATAATCAGTGACATCCACTTTGCCTCCGAGATAATGATCCACCGATCTCAGATTGCTTCTCGCATACAGTACCGAGTTCGCAACCTCCGCATGGATTCCGTACAGCCTTACCCAGCCCAGATTCTGAAGCAGTTTAACCTCATTCCAGTCAGTGGTATAAACATATTTCTTCACTTCGGATATAGCCTTCGGATTGACCATCGTGTAGTAATCCCGGGTATCCGTCGTATCTATATACCAGCATATACCCTCGAAGACCCATCCGTTCCGGATACATTTTTTATACTCTGCCAGATGCTGCGTATATCTGTGTCCCTGTCCCATCTTATATATTCTGTAGACCGGGATTCCCTTTCCGCTGACATAGCTCCATACCGCTCCCTCATAAGTCCAGGCGCCCGAGCTGAGCAGCTTGTCCTTTTCCTTAGGGTCGGTGGATAAAAGGTGCTCACCGGTGGTCTTGTTATATAACCTGTATACAACTCCGGTGCTCTCTTCCGCTCCCGTATATTCGTAATTTGTCTTCCTGCCCTCTTTAATTCCGTAGTTCATGTAGTGCAGGTAATAATTTGAGAAATCATCGTTATAGGCATTCTGCAGATCCTCGTAGTAATTCGAATACGCCTTAACATCGAAGCTCTGCTTTGCCACACGGCGCTCCTTCATTCCGTATCTCAGGAAATGTCCCAGTGTCGCAATATCATCTTCACCGAAGGCTGCCTTGATGTCCCCATATCTCTGCTGATACTCGTTATACTCATATACCGCACTGTAGTCGATTCCGTTCAGCTTCGTCACCGGATTGACTATCTCCGTCACTCCCGTGGTCACTCGGCCTTCCCTGTTTCCGTACTTCATATAATGCAGATAATACTTCGAGATATCATTTCCGAACGCAAGCCTCAAATCCTGATGAGCTCTCCTGTAGGACTTAACATCGAAGCTCGCCTTCGCCTGTCTGCCCTCTCTCATGCCGTATCTTACGAAATGTCTGAGTGCCAGAACATCATCATCTCCGAAGGCAGCTCTCAGATCCGGATACTTTGCAAGATAATAGTCCGCATCAAAAACCGGCGAATAATCTGTTCCCTGATAGACTGTCACGCTTCCGATACGCTTCTCGCAGCCCACAGCCCTTCGTCCTTCCTTCATTCCGTACTTAAGATAATGAAGGTAGTATTTCTCATAATCATCTCCAAACGCGGATCTAAGATCCGGATACGCCCTCATATAAGAGTTTATATCAAATGTGGGAGAGGCAATCCGCCTTTCCTTCATTCCGTAATTCTCGAAATGCTGAAACGCTCTGTTTCTGTCTTCAACCGAACCCGATCCGTAATATGCCTTTACATCAGGATTTTTCTCCATATAGTATTCATACTGATATACGGGTTCGTAATACTCATAACTATATACAGCCTCTTCTTCGGCGGCATAAACAGTTTTGGAATATAGCAAGAAAAGCAGTATAAATGAAATAACTATCATTCCTACTGCTTTTTTGCCGTTTTTACGTGGTACCATAAACTCCCTCGGCAAAAACACAAATCCGCGGATAAGCTCCGCACGTCAATTAGTTACAAATCCCCCGAAAAATAACTAAGACTTCGCATTATTACAATACCATCACTATTTATGTATTACGTTTTAGATTTAGCTTGTCGCCCTGTGCTTACAGTCCGTTTGCTATATCAACAAGATAAGCGCCGTAAGCAGTCTTCATAAGAGGTTCAGCCAGGCGAAGCAGCTGGTCTCTGTCTATAAAGCCCTTTCTGTATGCAATCTCCTCGATACAGGATATATACATTCCCTGTCTCTTCTGGAATGCGGCAACGAAATCAGCCGCATCAAGAAGCATATCGTGATTACCTGTATCAAGCCATGCAAAACCACGTCCAAGAGTCTCAACCATGAGTGTTCCTCTGTTAAGATACTCGTTATTGATGGATGTTATCTCAATCTCTCCTCTTGCAGAAGGCTTTACATTCTTTGCAATCTCAACTACGTCATTATCGTAGAAGTAAAGTCCCGGAACCGCATAGTTTGACTTCGGAATTGCAGGCTTCTCCTCGATGGAAAGCGCCTTACCGTTCTCATCAAACTCAACAACTCCGTACTCTCTCGGATCCTTAACATAGTAACCGAATATAGTAGCTCCCTTTTCTCTGGCAGCTGCCTTTGCAAGAATTCCAGAGAAGTACTGTCCATAGAAGATATTATCTCCAAGAACAAGTGCAACTCTGTCATTTCCGATGAACTCCTCGCCTATGATAAATGCATCGGCAAGCCCTCTCGGAGTCTCCTGAATCGCATAGGACAAACTCATTCCAAGCTGTGAACCGTCTCCGAAGAGCTCCCTGAAAACCGGAAGATCTCTCGGTGTGGAAATTATAAGTACTTCTCTGATACCTGCCAGCATAAGTGTTGACAGCGGATAATATATCATCGGCTTATCATATACAGGCATGATCTGCTTGGATATTGCCTTTGTAAGCGGATACAGTCTTGTTCCCGATCCACCTGCGAGAATAATTCCCTTCATGTACATTCCTCCCCTGAATTCATATCATAAAAATCTGTTTCTTAAATATCTTATATCTTAATATGTCTTGATTGCTGCAATTATGCTCTTGATCTTTACAGCATAATCCTTATCACTTGCCCAACCCTTCTTGTTAGGATTGTTTGGTATAGAGAGATACTCAACATACTGAGCACTGCCTCTTGTGACAAGATTGAATCTTGGATCAACTACCGCATTCTTCAGCGGCTGTGTTGATGCATATGCCTTTAGGTGCTGAACCTGAGCTCTTACACCCTCTCTAACAGTCTTGAACTTGGCTACATTTCTTTCAGCTGCGCTGTCTGTAGCACCCATACCCGCAAAGTTCTTGTCCTCGATAGATACGAGTCCGCCGTACTTGAGGTAACCTGTCTCGAGAAGCATCTGAGCGAATGCTACTTCAACCTTAACACCTTCAGCCGCACATTCCTCAATATAAATCTGACAGAATGCCTCGAGTGTCGGAGCATCGGTCTTCTTATAATAATCAGGATACTTAGCCTTTGCGCTATAATACTTAACCATCTGATCCTTTGTGATAGATGATGTACCCATGATCGTATAGTAGCCTGCTGTTCCCGAAGACTTCTCTCTGAGTGACTTATAGGTCTTCATGCTGAAGTTTTCCTTAGCCTTACGCCATTCCTTAATTCCGTAAGTAGCGAAATGCTGGATCATTGCAACGTCGTTATATCCGCCGTATGCCTTCTGAAGATCCTTATATCTGTTCAGATAGAAATTGTAATCATATACCGCACTGTAATCGATTCCGTTATAAACAGTAATCGGATTCTGGATTGTCTTTGCTCCTGTAGCCTTACGTCCTTCATTCTTACCATATCTGATATAGTGCTTATAGTAGCTTGGATAATCAAATCCGAAAGCAATTCTCAGATCCTGATGAAGATTTCTATAAGATACAACATCGAAGGTTGACTTAGCCTGACGCTTCTCCCTCATACCGTAGGTTGCAAAATGCTGAAGTGCCTTCATCTCATCATTGCCGAAGGCCTTCTTGATATCAGGATACTTCTTGATGTAGTAGTTATAATCATAAACCGCACTGTAGTCTATTCCGGCGTAGATTGTCGGATAATCAACGATCTTATTAACTCCGGTAGCTACACGTCTCTCATTATATCCGTACTTTACATAGTGAATATAATAGAGTGCTGTATTGTTTCCGAATGCACTTCTGAGATCCGCATATGCATTCTTATATGAAACCACATCAAATGTGGCCTTTGCCTGACGTCCTTCACGCATTCCGTACTGAACAAAGTGCTGAAGCATCTTTGTATCATTGAGGCCGAATGCTTTCCGAAGATCAGGATACTTATTGTAATAATAATTATAATCATATACCGCGCTGTAATCGATTCCGTTATAAACCGTTACCGCATTCTGAAGAGTCTTTACACCTGTAGCCTTACGACCCTCTCTTCTTCCTGTATTTATGTAATGATAATAATACTTTGTCCAATCATCGCCGTAAGCCTGACGAAGATCTCTATACTGTTTTCTGTATGACTTCGGGTCGAATGCTGCATTACCGCGGCGTCCCTCCTTCATTCCGTAGGTTACGAAATGCCAGAGAGCCTTCTCATAGTTGGTACCGAAGGCAGACTTTACATCCTTGTTGTGGCTTACATAGTAATTGTAATCATATACCGCACTGTAATCCACTCCGTTGTACATAGTGGATTTCGCAGTCCAGCCGCCGACACCGGATCGGCCTTCGCTCTTTCCGAACTGAACATAATGCTGATAATACTTCTTCAGGTCGTCACCGTATGCATTTCGAAGATCCTCATTTCCATTCTTATAATCCGCAACTATGAAGTCTGCCTTTGCCTGACGTCCTTCCTTCATTCCGTATCTTGTAAAATGCATGAGTGCTCCGATAGGATCGTTTCCGTATTCCTTCTTTATATCATCATACTTATTTACGTAATAATCGAAATCGTATACATCACTGTAATCGATTCCTCTGTTAACTGTAACAGCACCTGTACTCTGTGCGAATTTATCGAGGCCGTAATATTCTATGATTCCTCTTGCATCAGCCTGTGCAAGAGCTTTAAGCTTCGCATCTGTTGAAAGGTACTTTGTGAAATCGGAATAATTAGTTCCGAATGCATGTTCAATAATGATACCCGGTAAGTGATTAAGCTTTGCCTGTTTTACTACCGCATAATAATCAGCTAATGAGCCATCCGGATATTTTAAATTCTTCTCGGTAAGTCTCTGATAGAGTCCTTTGTTTGCAAGACCAAGCTTTACAAGCTGATTAAGAATGCATCTTCCGAGTCCGTTTGCTTCCTGATATACCTGCTTATCATAATTCTTATTAGGAACAAGTACCATTGCACCGTTTACATCGGAATCCCCGGCTGCATTATTATGAATACTGATGAGCGCATCCGCATTTAATCCCGCTGCATATCTTGCCATAACTTCGAACTCTTCGAAATCGGAAACTGTTCCGTATCTCGTCATGTAAACCTTTACATTCGGATACTTCTCGAGTTCGGCCTTGAGATAGGTTGCAATCTTAAAATTAAGGTCTCTCTCATACTTGGTGACACCGTTATGTGTATAAACAGCACCGACATCGGTACCCTTATCCTGTCCGTGTCCCGGATCTATCAGGAATGTATATACTGCTCTATGATCTTTTGATGCAAGATCCTGTGATAATACATCACCAACAGCTTCCTGTGATATTACATCGTCAACATTAACTTCCTGGGATGTCTCGGCCGCTTTTACAGCCGGTACATTTATCATGGATACTGCAATAACCAGCGCAAGCAGCGCCGCCAGCATCCTTTTACCCGTTTTAAATTTCATCTTACTCTCCTTTTTACTGCTTTTTCTTTCGGCTGGTTTTATCAGTCTTCTTTCCGACTGACTGTTTCAGTTTTCCGCCTATCAGACCCGCACCGTATACAGGATTTCTGATCGCATGTCTGACCTTCTCGAGCTTCTCACATTGTGCCTCGTACTGTTGTGTCTTAAGAAGCAGAAGATTGTCCTTATGCTGTAGCAGAAGATCTATATCATGAACCGGCTTGGAGTATCCCGAAGTATAATTCTTATCCGGGTCCGTACCGTATATTTTTCTCTGGAAGCCCTTCTCAAGTGCCGCAAAGCACTTCAGTACGTCTTCAGTGAAGCCTGCTCCCTTCATGAACTCATCATAGCTTATCCTTCCCTCAAGACTGCTCCTATGCTCATGATACGCATAGTGATATATCCTGTAGGTAATGAAGCTTATCGGAACAGGAAAATCCGTAACCCACTCATAATCGATAACATATAAGCCGTCATCTTCAGTGACGATAAAGTTACTCATTATCTCATCGAGGTTTGCCGGACATACAGCTTCCCTATCCTTAAGCTCCGTCAGAGCTTTTGATAACTGTGATCCTTCTTTTACGTTAAATGTATCCCTGAAGCCCTCTGTCATCTCGAACTCGGAGATACATTCGAAATTGTAGTTTTGTATAAGCTCAGCATCTCTTTTCAGCTTTTTCATTATCTCGTCTATCGGCTCGTTATCAAAATCGATATCAGTGCCGAGAGGCTTGCCCTTGACATAAGGGAAGCTGATGCTTCTGTCCTTAACCGTTCCCTGAACGGATTTGATATCCTTATAAAGCTTTCTGAGAAGCTCTCTGTTTTCGCCAAGGCGCTCGATTCTTCCGGATTCATCAAGCATGCGTTTATCCACATATCTTGTACCGCTGCGTCTGACTATCCTTGTCTCCATCCTGTATGGCAGGCTTCTCAATCTGTTGTACTTTGCATACAGAACCTCAAGAAGTCCAACCTCTCTCTCAACTCCCGCGATCACAAGGAACGAATTCGCAAAGAACGGGAACATTCCGTCCTCACATATGGAGTCACAGGCCTTTACTTCATCGAAGTAGAGATACCGTTCTCTATCATAATTCGGAGCTATGGACTTTATGCTTCCCTTCTTCGGAAGCTTTTTATCCGAATAGATTTCAACCGGCATCTTATAATCCGGAACAGGATAATAAAATGCAGTATCGGTAAAGCCTGTATCATGGAGCATTTCTTCCAGCTTCTGTCTGGAAAATGTTCTGACTCTGTCAACTCCGGCATAGCCCGTTATTCCGTCGAAACGATTTCCGGTATGATCCTCGGCCGCTCCTGCCCAGTACTTGAGACCATACTTATTCTCAATGGCTATAATAAGCTTACCGCCGGGAGCAAGATAATCCTTCGCTCTCTGTAACATTTCCATGAAAGGATTCTCACCACCCACATAGTAGATGGAATACTCCAGCACACCGATAAGTGTGACATAGTCAAACTTCCTATCAAGGCTGATATCCTTGAAGTTTCCCACATAGATCGTGATATTATCCTTATCACGGTTTCTCTCAGCATTTATCATAGATCTTCTTTTCGAAAGATCTATACATGTTACGGAAGCCGCCTTGTCCGCAAGCACTCCGGTCACAGCGCCGCAGCCCGCACCTATCTCAAGTACGGAAGCACCTTCCTTCATATCGTACCACTCGAGGATATTTCTTCTTATATCCGAGAAATGGTAGAGCACCGCCCAGTCATCTTCCTCAGCTATTCTTTTTTCAAGTTCGGTTCCCGAATTCGACCTTGCTATCTCGAGGAGCTTTTCTTCGATGTCGCCATCGCTGTAGCTGTCCTCGCCCTGATAGAAATCATAATTCAGCGTAACCTTGCCTATCTTTTCTTCCATTTAACCTCACTCAACGCTGATAACAGAATTCATATCATAGAAGCCCACAGTGTTCTTCGCCGAAACGATTGCAAGAGAACACACATCGTAAAGCCTGTGATATACTCTGAAATCTTCATTCTCATATCTCGTACAGCCGAGGGACAGAATATACTGTCCTCCCTGCATATCCGCATTTTGTGTAAAACTCACAGTCCTTTCATCACCCGGAGACATATTTCCGAGGTTTACTCCCTCGAACATAGTATTGGTTCCGGAAATGTCCGTGCCCTTCGAATCCTTTATAGTCACAGCGACTATCGGATCGCTGGTCGGTATATTTGCTCTTATCTTTACCTTGACAGTAAACTCTTCACCCTTCATCAGGGTTCCGGTGATCTTGCCCGATCCGTCTACCACAGCAAAATCAACTATCTCTATCAGCCTGTCACCGTACTCCTGAACCTCAGGATTAAGCGGAAGACTGTCCTTCATGAGTTCACCCTTTCCGGCTGCTTCCGCAGCTTTTCTTACGGCATCTGCCTCGGCACTCTCTTCGGTATCAAGCATACCTACCATTGCTTTTTTATAAAGATCTATAATTTCAAACGGCTTACCCTCACCGATCTTCTTTCCCTTATCAAGAAGTATAGCCTTGTCGCAGTATTTCTGGATACTCGACAGATCATGGCTTACAAATACTATAGTTTTTCCAGCCTGCTTGAATTCTTCAAACTTCTTATAGCACTTAGCCTGGAAGAATACATCTCCTACGGAAAGCGCCTCATCGACTATCAGTATCTCCGGATCGATATTTATCGCAACCGCAAACGCGAGTCTGACAAACATTCCCGAAGAATACGACTTAACGGGCTGATTAACAAATTCACCGATGTCTGCAAAATCAAGTATGGACTGCAGTCGCGAATCTATCTCCTCCTTGGAGAAGCCCATCATGGTTCCGTTGAGATATACATTCTCAATTCCTGTATATTCCATATTGAAGCCGGCACCCAGCTCAAGAAGAGCGCTGACTCTTCCGTCAATCTCAACCTCACCCGATGTCGGCGTAAGTACGCCTGTGATGATCTTGAGTATGGTGGATTTACCTGCTCCGTTGGTTCCGATAATACCTATGCACTCACCCTTACCGATATCAAACGAAAGATTTCTCAGTGCATAATGCTCTTTATATTTTCCACTTCCAAACCCGAGAGAATCCCTGAGTCTGTCTATGTTTCTGTCATATAATTTATAAAGTTTTGATACATCCTTTACACGAATGGCATATTCGCTCATTGGTACAAACCTCACTGTTGCTCTACGGGATACAGCATTTAACGGTGCTTACAGAACATCCGCAAAATGTATCTTAAGTTTCTTGAAAACCTTCATTCCGAGGAAAAGTATAAGCAGTGTAACTACCCAGAAATAAAGTGTCCATAATCCTTTACCTTCCCATACCCATCTCTTGAAAAGCAGGCTGTCTCTGAAACCGTCAACTATATAGTAGACCGGATTAAGCTTAAACAGCTTAAGCAGTGTAGGATGATCCTTCAGTCTCTCTGCCGCATTCCACATTATCGGTGTCAGCCATACACCCAGCTGCAGCACGAATATGTTTACAAACTGGAACATATCCTTGAAAAATGCCGTTATGGCGGATGTAAGATGAATCAGTCCCAGCAGCAGTACTATGTTGCAGATGATGTAATAAGGAATCTGCAATAAATAAATGCTTGGAAACTGTCCGTAGCAGGCATGTATTATTATCGCTATCAGTATAAAAAAGATATGTACGAAAAATGCCGAAATGATCTTAACAAGCGGCAATATATCAATATTAAAAACAACCTTCTTAACCAGATAGCTGTATTCGATAAGACTGTTGGTTCCTCCTGATAAAGCATCGGAAAAGAAAAACCAAGGTACTATACCGGATACGAGATAGAGTACGAAAGGGTATCCGGTATCATCACCTGATTTAAAGCCTACCTCAAATATAAGCCAATAAACCAGTACCGTTACTATCGGCTGGATAAATGCCCAGACAATACCGAGATACGATCCCGCAAACTTATTCTTAATATCATTTTTCGCAAGTCTGAGGGCTGTGCCTCTGTTGCGCCATATGGATGATATCATAATATCCTCACACTAACAGGTTAATAGGTTCTTCTGCTCTTCTCCTTGTAGCCCCACCTCAGATAATGCCAGTAATATGAAACATTATCATTCTTGTAAGCCTTCTGAAGATCTGCATTATATTTCTTATAAACTCTAGGATTGAAGGTCTTCTTTCCCTGACGGAACTCCTTCATACCGTAATTAACAAAGTGCTCAAGCACTGCCTTCTCGTCTCTGCCGAATACCTTCTTAACATCCGGATATTTGCTGACATAGAAGTTATAATCATAAATTCTGCTGTAATCGATGCCGTTCAGTATTGTCTGATAGCCCTTCATCTTCTTTACACCTACAGCAGTTCTGTTTTCCTTCTTGCCGTAATTCATATAGTGAACATAGTACTTCTTGTTGTCTGTTCCGAATACCTTTCTCAGATCACTGTAAGCATTCTGATATGAAACCACGTCAAATGTGCTCTTGGCCTGACGGCCTTCCTTCATTCCGTATATTACGAAATGCCTGATCGTCATTACATCATCTGTACCGAACGCCTTCTTGACATCCGGATTCTTCTTGATGTAATCGTTGTAATCATATACAGCCGAATAATCCACACCGTTCCAGGTAGTTGTCGGCTTGGATACCTTTGTCGGCTTTGCGACTCTTCCTTCCTTCTTTCCGGTATTCATATAATGCCAGTAATACTTCACATTATTGTTGCCGTAAGCAGCCTGAAGGTCCTTGTATTTCTTCTTGTATGCAGCTACATCGAATTCTGCCGAGCCCTGACGTCCTTCATTCATTCCGTATGTTACGAAATGCTTGAGCACCGCCTTGTCATCCGTACCGAAAGCACGTCTGACATCAGGATATTTATTTACGTAGTATACGTAGTTATATACATCCTTGAAATCAACGCCCTGATAAACAGTTACCGCACCTACAACATCCTCACAGCCTGAAGTAACTCTGTTTTCCTTATAACCGTACTTCATGTAATGGATGTAATAAGCTTCATTGTCATTGCCGTAAGCCTGTCTCAGGTCAGCATACTGATTCTTATAGCTCTTAACATCAAAATCGCTGATACCACTTCTGCCTTCCTTCATACCGTACTTGGAGAAGTGCCAGAGATACTTGATATTATCATTTCCAAAGGCCTTCTGCAGGTCAGGATACATTTCCTTGTAATCATTGATACTGAAGATTGCACTTCCCTGTCTGCCTTCATAAATACCGTACTTAATATAATGATTCCATAATGCATTGGCATCATAGCCGAAGGTCTTACGAAGATCAATATATCTGTTGGCGTAGTAAACTGCATCAAAAACGCCGTAATAGTTACCTCTTGCATATGTAAATCTTGCTTCAGGCGTTCTGGTTCCGAACTTATCGAAGCCTGCAATGGTAACTGTCGTATTGTCCGCGATCTCCAGCCCGTCTTTCCAGACAGGATCTCCGAGATCCGGAATTGTACCGTTTGTGGTATATCTGAGCGTTGTTCCCGAATTAGGGTTCTTTACGCTTATCTTATTATTTGCATAATTATCTACTGTCGTTTCTATCTCTGGAGCTGAGTATCCCGGAAGATTTACACCTGTAACTCCGGGTCCGTTATATGTGGAGCCATTCTCAAGAGTAATTCCTCTTCTTCTGTACAGCTCTGATACGGTAACACATTCATATCCCAGATTCTGAAGATCCGAAATTGCCTGAAGCGCTCCGCTTACGCTTGAATCATAAATATCATGTACAAGTACTATGCTTCCGTCACTGACTGAATTCATAATACTTCTATAAACCGTACTTGCATTCTGATTCTTCCAGTCAAGCGGATCCACAGACCAGCGGATCATAGGCGCATCAACTGTAGAACTTATCCTTGATGACTTATCACCGCCCGGAATACGGACAAGTGTCTGGTACTTACCGCCCATAACATCATAGAGATAATCATCCACCGCACTTATCTCACTGATCATCGATCCTACTGAAAGATTTGAAAACGGTACATGATGACTGTAGGTATGGTTTGCCAACTGATGGCCGTCCTTAACCATTCTCTGCAGTAATGTTGTATTGTAGACTATTCCGTGAGGGCCGTTTACGCCCGTCATAAAGAATGTAGCCTTTGCACCTCTTGCCTCAAGCCCCTCAAGAAGTCTGAGCGTCGTACCATAAGAACCCGGTCCGTCATCAAATGTGAACGCAACAAGCTTTGTTTCCGCCGCCTTGACATGTACTGTCGGCTCACTGATGACGAAATTCGAGATTACGATAACAATGGCAAGAATTGCCGCAATTATTCTTTTGGTCAGTCTACCTTTAAGCATTATTTTGTTGCCTTTCTCTTTTCTTTATAGCCCCATCTCAGATAATGAATATAATACTTATAGTTATCTTCTTTATTAACACCGTACGCAGCTCGGAGGTCTGCATTTTCGGCACTGTTTTTGTAATATTTAAGATCGAAGGTTGCCTTAGCTCGACGTCCTTCCTTCATTCCGTATCTTACGAAATGCTCGAGAACCGCAACGTCATCGTTACCGAATACAGCCTTTACATCAGGATTATTCTTAACATAGTAGTTATAATCATATACCATGCTGTAATCCATATTAGGTCCGTACTGTCCCCTATATACAGTCTCGTAATCCTGAAGCTTTGCTACCTTGGTAGCGACACGTCCTTCCTTCTCACCGTACTTCATATAATGACGGTAATAAGCTTCATTATTATTCTTAAATGCACGTCTTAAATCCTGATACTGGTTAACGTATGCTCTGATATCGAAGGTTGCCTTTGCGCGGCGTCCTTCCTGCATTCCGATAACTACAAAGTGACGAAGTGTTCCTTCATCATCCTCACCATAGTATGCCTTAACATCAGGATTCATTCTCTGATAGAATCTGAAATCATAAACCTGTGAATAGTCTACACCGTTATAAACTGTTGTAGGCTTCTTTACATACTTACCGTTTCTCTTCTCCTTCTTACCGGCCTTGATGTAATGCCAGTAATATCTTGCAAGATCATCGCCGTATGCATTTCTCAGATCTTCATAATTGCTTCTGTATGCCTTAACACAGAATTCCTCGCTCGCCTGACGTCCTTCCTTCATTCCGTAATTGATGAAATGAAGAAGATACTTCTCTGCAATTGCGTAATTTGTTGAATCGGACTTCTTCTTTGCTACATTTCCGTATGCAATTCTAAGATCCGGATACTTATTTCTGTAATATGAATAGTTGTAAACCGATGAATAATCTACACCGTTAAGGATTCCGTGATATGGATCGTTGTAAACTGCATGAGCCTTTACACCGAAAGGTCTGATGATGATCCATCCGCCACCCTCGTCGTAACCGCCGAAGTATGATGAAGCCCATTCATTAAGGAGACTGTGCTCCAGAACACCTACTCTCGGATTAAGTGCTGAGATAGCGGTTCCTTCACCTGTTGCAATAGCAACATGATCTGTTGTAATGATAAGATCTCCTGCCTGAGCAAGCTTCGGATCCTTACCTATATAAGTACCAAACTGCTTATAGCTATAGAACATCCATCCGGAAACCGGATCATCTGTATCCGATCTGTATGGCCAGAGGTTGATTCCGAACATCTCAAGAATACAACAAACGAATCCCGAACAGTCTACTCCTGTATTGAGATTCTTTCCTGCATAGACATAATCAACTTTTCCGATATAAGATCTTGCCATAGCCACGATCTCATCACCGCTGATACCTGCCTGTCTCTTATTGTTTTCCTTTTTATCAGTCGTATCCTTATTGTCGTTATCCTCCGCAGCCTGAACGGTCTGAACAGGAGGTGCAACGAACGCTGAAGATACACCGATCGTCAGTGCCATAATAGTGCACAAGACTCTGTTTACTAACTTCTTTTTCAATTTCATAAAATAACTCTCCGTGATAAATTTCCCCAAAATGACCCATAACATACTACCATTGCAAAATCAAAAAATCAACTTTATTAAGGTTTAGTAAGACTTGCGCTTCTCCTTATAGCCCCATTTCAGATAGTGCATGTAGTATGATTTGTTGTCGCTTCCGTACGCTTTTCTGAGGTCTGCATTCTTTGATTTATACACCTTTAAATTAAAGGTCTTGATACCCTGTCTGCCTTCCTTCATTCCGTAATTTACGAAGTGCCAGATTACTGCCTGCTCGTTATTTCCAAAGGCCTTTTTAACGTCAGGATATTTGTTTACATAATATGTGTAATTATATACCTTGCTGTAATCAACGCCATTATAAATCGTTGTACCCTGTCTCAGCTGGGTAATTCCTGTTGTCTTACGATTTTCCTTATACCCATAATTAATATAATGAAGATAATATGACTTATTATCGTTGCCGAAGGCGGTACGAAGATCTCTGTAGCCAAGCTTATATGAGTTAACATCGAAGCTCGCCTTTGCTCTTCTTCCTTCCTTCATTCCATAATTTATGAAATGTCTGAGCACCGCAACGTCATCATTTCCGAATGCCTTCTTAACATCCGGGTTTTTACTGAGATAATAGTTAAAATCGTATACTCTGCTGTAATCAACACCATCAAGCTTTGTTATAGGATTCTGCAGCTTGCTTACTCCCGTCGCCTTACGATTTTCCTTATACCCCCACTTTATATAATGAAGATAATATTTCGTAAGGTCGTTGCCGTATGCGACTCTGAGGTCTGCATTTGCATTCTTATACGATTTAACATCGAAGCTTGCCTTAGCTCTTCTTCCCTCTCTCATTCCGTAGGTCACAAAATGCTTCAGAACAGCAAGATAATCATTGCCGAATGCCTTCTTTACATCGGCATTATGGTTAACATAATAGTTGTAGTTAAATACGCGTGAATAATCCACGCCGTTATATACTGTAACAGGTTCCGAAGGCTTCTCCTTAGCCGCACGGGTAAGGCACACATTTTTGAACCATGAACCTGTTGTGGACAGATCCGAATCCGTCCATCCTGAGAGCTTGCTGCAGCTTGTCTTCAGATAAGCTGAACTCTCACCCTTGTTTGAAAGATGCCAGCAGAAAAAGCTGATGCTGTATTCATCAAACAGCTGCATCCATTTGTTTGCACTGTCAACGTTATAATTTCCGTTACCGCTTGCATCGCATATTCCGAACTCTGAACAGAATACCGGAACACCGCTCTTCAGTGCAGACTTAACATTGTCATATACCCAGTTGCCGTCTCCGCCGATATGAGTTGCAGAGTAGAAATGTACCGTATACATGGTATTTGAATAAGAAAGCTTATGTGCAGCAACCTCATCCGGCTCCTGTGACCATGTATTTGTACCGACGATAACGATGGCATTTGTATACTTCCTTATAATAGGAACAACTGCATTTGCATATGAATAAAGATCATTGCCGCTTCCGTTATACCACTCTGTATTTACCGGCTCGTTGCAGATCTCATAGAGTACATTTCCATAGCTCTTATATTTTGATGCATACTTTTCAAAGAAGCTTATTGCACTTGACTTCCAGGTATTCGGATTTGCTGTTCCGCCGTAAGCGTCATGCACATGCCAGTCGATAACTACATACATTCCGAGATCACGTGCTATAGAAACAGCATTCTCTATATAGCCGTCCATGCGGGATGCAGCTCCTTCGGTGTAACCTCCCTGAGTAACATAAACAGGAAGTCTTACAGCATTTACTCCGAAGCTGTCTCTGAGTGTCTTGAAGGAATCTCTGGAAATGTAATTATATCCCACATCCCACTGAAGGCCGTGGAGAGATGCTCCTCTCAGCTGAAACTTTTCATTATGAGAATCCTTCAGGTAGATTCCGTCTACATGGAGTTCGCCATGTTTTGCGAACGGTGTACTGTTATCCTCAGCTGCTTCGACGTTGATCTTATCGGGAACTATAAGAACCCCCACAATGATCATCATTATCGCAAGCAGCAGACTGATTAATCTTCTTTTCATAAGCTATCCTTTTACTTTCCTTTATTTACTTACCTTTTCTCTTCTCGTTATATCCCCATTTGATATAGTGCATGTAATAGGATTTCAAGTCATTTCCGTATGCCTTTCTGAGATCGGCATATCTCTGCTTATATTTCTTAACATTGAAGTCGGCTGAACCCTGACGGCCTTCCTTCATTCCGTAGGTTACGAAATGCCAGATAACTGCCTGCTCATTGTTGCCGAATGTTTTCTTAACATCAGGATATTTGTTTACATAATATGTGTAGTTATATACTCTGCTGTAATCAACTCCGTTATAGATTGTTGTACCCTGTCTCAGCTCTGTAATACCTGTGGTCTTACGATTTTCTCTGAAGCCCCAGCAGATATAATGGAGGTAATATGCCTTGTTGTTATTTCCGTAAGCCACGCGCAGATCCCTGTATCCGAGCTTATAGGAATTAACATCGAATTTCTCGCTTGCTCTTCTTCCTTCCTTCATTCCATAATTTATGAAATGTCTGAGAGTTGCAATATCATCCTCTCCAAAGGCTTTCTTTACATCCGCATTATGATTAACATAATACTGATAGTTATATACTCTTGAATAATCAACACCATCCAGCTTTGTAACCGGATTAACAACATGTGCGATACCTGTTGCGATTCGATTTTCTTTCCAGCCGTACTTCATATAATGCTGGTAATACTTTGTCAGATCATTTCCGAAGGCAAGTCTCAGATCCTGATATCCGTTCTTATAAGAATTAACATCAAAGTTTGCCTTAGCCTGTCTTCCTTCTCTCATTCCGTAGGTTACGAAATGCTTGATTGCTGCTTCAGGCTTTCCGTTATATGCAGCAAGGAGATCCGGATACTTCAGAAGATAATATGAATAATCATATACTCTGCTGTAATCAACTCCGTTATAAACTGTAGTTCCCTTTACTCTGTCATATGAAGGATCACTTATCTTTGAAATGTCTTCTCCCATACTGAAGAAGTTTACTGTATATCTAAGTGATGCAGGCTTGTTCTTTCTGTCCTTAAGACCTGTAACAGAAACTGTATACTGACCGCTGTAGGCAACTGCTCCGAGATTCTGTGAACCTATCTGGAAGATGAGGCAGTTGTTGATTCCGTAACCGTCTGTATTAACGTGGAAGTAAGCACCTGTCATATCATTTCCTGTAGGGCTTGACTTATCATTAGCGATAGTCATTGTCCAGCTCTTACCGTCTGCAACTCTGGTAACCGTAACCTTTGCCTGTCTGAGCGCTGTTTCGGAAACCATGAACTTGCTTGGATTAAGTGCTATAGACCATGGTGTCTTTGTACTGA
This sequence comes from Eubacterium sp., assembly GCA_017634555.1. Taxonomy (GTDB): domain Bacteria; phylum Bacillota; class Clostridia; order Lachnospirales; family Lachnospiraceae; genus Eubacterium_Q. The sequence continues at coordinate 159,636 of JAGBNF010000005.1, forward strand.
ACACATCATTCGGGAAATATCCGCTTGCAGGCCATGAAATGAAATCATAATCGCCTACGCTTGCACTTTCATCAAAGATCTTTGTTACCATGTAGCTTAATCCGTCATCACTTTCGGCATAACCGAAGCCGATCTTTCCGAGTGCCGGATTCAGGAACCATCTTCTGTGGCCCATTGTTGTAAGGTTCTCTGTTGAATTATTATCATTCATACAGCCGTAGATTGACTGCTCCAGAGAATAATATCTGTTATATCCCGAACGCATCGAGATGTTACTGCTTGATGTAGCATTAAGTCCGTTCTGATAGAATGATGAATTCATATCCGAAGGCTGTGATGGATAATGTGATAATCTGAAGGATGAATCGGCATTTCTTGCAGCTGCAAGAAGTACTGCACCATACTGTGCACCCGATGTTCCATACATAAGGTTGTTATCCAGATTTACTGCTCCGAGTCCCGCAACATATCTATAGAAGCTCAGGAAGTAATAACCTGAATTTACAAATGCACTGTCAAGCTTTCCCGTACTGTACGTATTATGTACCGAAGGAGCTGTCTGATAAATACTCGTAACTCTGTTCGCCTTTACTGTACCGTACTTGGCTATAATCTGCTGCTGAGACGGCTTTGCAATTCCCTTGATACCGCTTATGGTATATACGGTACCTGCCATATCCTCGGACTCATATGTACCAAAGCCCGTCAGCGGAGCATTGTCATCAGCATAGCTGCTGCTCTCCTTCTCAACAGGGGTTCCCTCTTCCGAATCCGGTTCGCTGATTTCTGCAGCATATACCTTCGGAGTATATGCGGAGCTGTCTGATCCGTTAATATCCGCAGGCACAGCACCCAGTGAAAAGATGAGCGATGCTGCTACAATTGCGCCCCTAAGAATATTTTTTCTCATAATAAACCACTCTCCCTACTTATAATTCCTTCATAAACCGTAGTTGCGGGACCTGTCATATAGACGATCCTTGTTTCTCTGTCCCATCTGATGCTCAGGTCTCCCCCCAGCAAAGAGACCGTAACTTCGTCGTCTGTATAATTATTCAGAATACATGCCACAACAGACGCACATGCACCTGTTCCGCATGCAAGAGTTTCTCCGGAGCCTCTCTCCCAGACACGCATCTTGATATGCTTCCTGTCTACGATCTGAATGAACTCCGTATTTACTCTGTTCGGGAACATCGGATGATTCTCAAAATCCGGTCCGATCTTCTCGAGATCAAGACTGTCAGTATCATCAACAAAAATAACACTGTGAGGATTTCCCATTGATACAGCAGTAGTCTTATATTCCTTACCTGTAACTGTAATCGGAACAGATATCAGTGCACCGTACTCCGGATCCTGTTCCTGTCCCTCCTGAAGTATTACCGGTATCTTAGGCGGATCCAGAACCGGCTCTCCCATATCTACCGTAACTCCCTCAACCTTTCCCTCAGCAGAAAGCTTGAGAGACAGCTTCTTTATTCCTGCAAGAGTTTCCACTGTAAACTCTGTCTTATCTACAATGCCGTGATCATATGAATATTTGCCGACACATCGGATTCCGTTGCCGCACATTTCTCCCCTTGAACCGTCAAGGTTATACATATCCATCCTCACGTCAGCCACGTCACTCGGGCATATAAGAATTAGTCCGTCGGATCCTATTCCGAAATGTCTCTCGCTGACCTTGATGGCAAGGTTCACCGGATCATCAACTTTTTCTTCAAAACAATTGATATATACATAATCGTTTCCGATTCCATGCATTTTGGTAAATTTCATACGTCCCCTCCAAAACTACAAATTAAACCACCTTATATTTTACCATAAAACAGGCTGACTTTATAGAAAATATTGATTGCTAAATTTGAAAATTCTGTATACAGTGTTATTAAAGTTTCTTTGTAAATGTATATTTCTATATGCTGGTTCCCGACAACGCAGGTAAATACCCTGTTGTCTTCTACTTTACCGGACTGCATGAAAAGTACGGCAATAACAAAAGTCCCGATGGATTATCCATCGGGACTTTAAGTTCATATCAATTGCTGATTATAGATTACTCTACTACGTAAGGGATAAGAGCGATCTGTCTAGCTCTCTTAAGAGCAACTGTAAGCTCTCTCTGATGCTTTGCGCAGTTACCAGTAATTCTTCTAGGAAGGATCTTTCCTCTCTCAGAGATATACTTTCTGAGTAAATTAACATCCTTGTAATCTATTACCTGATCCTTCTCTGCACAGAAAACGCAAACTTTCTTTCTTCTATGCATAGGTCTTCTTCTCATAGGAGCAGCACCTGCCTGCTCTGACTTATTGTAAGGCATTTTATTATCCTCCTCTTCTACTTAAATGGAAGGTCGTTTTCAATACCGGTTGGAATATTCATAAAGCCATCTGCACTTGCGTCTGAAGGACTACCTGCCGGCTGCTGTGGCTGATATGATGATCCGCCTTCTGAGCCTGAAGAAGCATTCTTACTCTCAGCAAATTCCTGCTCTTCAACAACTACGTCTGTAGTATAAACCTTTTGTCCTTCTTTATTAGTATATGAACCCGTCTGGATTCTTCCTGTAACTGCAATCTTTGTACCCTGATGGAAGTACTTTTCAGCAAACTCTCCCTGCTTACCGAAAGCTACGCATCCGATAAAATCAGCTGTCTGCTCATTTCCATCCTGTCCACGTCTTGCAACTCTTCTATCTACAGCAAGTGTATATCTTGCAATACACATCTGATCCCCGTTTTGGCCCTGAGAATATCTTACATCCGGATTTCTCGTAAGTCGACCCATCAAAATAACCTTGTTCATTATTAGACACCCCCTAAAGATAAAACTTAAGCGTCCTGTCTAACAATTAAGAATCTGATGACAGAATCCATGATACGAAGCTTCTTCTCAATACGAGCCGGAGCATCGACTGGACCCTCGAAAGTTATGAAGTAGTAGTAACCTTCCTTCATATCCTGGATCTCGTAAGCCATTCTCTTCTTACCCTGATCGTCTACATCGACAACAGAGCCCTGGTATCTGTCAATATATGACTTTACCTTCTCGAGAGCGGCATTTCTCTGGTCATCATCAATCCTTGTGCTGACAACTAACGCGATCTCATACTTATTCATCTCTTTGCACCTCCTTATGGACTATTTGGGTTCCTTCAAAATCGCAACTTACGGATAGCTTACGCCACAGCCCTTAGGCTGAAATTGCAGTGCATACCTAAAGGAACCAAGGATATTATAAATATATCACAGAAAAACCCCGAGAGTAGTCTCTCAGGGTTAGTGCCCAGAACCGGAATCGAACCAGTGACACGAGGATTTTCAGTC
>JAGBNF010000008.1 GCA_017634555.1 Eubacterium sp.
ATGTCTGCTTTTCTTCCTACGTTAGGAACTATATCAAGATCACATTCAGGATCCGGATTCTTGTAGTTGATAGTAGCCGGTACAAATCCGTCCTTAAGTGCCATTGTTGTAAATATTGCTTCGATAGCAGCTGCAGCTCCCATAAGGTGTCCTGTCATTGACTTTGTAGAGCTTACCATGAGCTCATAAGCATGATCTCCGAACACTTCCTTGATAGCCTTTGTCTCACCTGCATCGTTAAGATGTGTTGATGTTCCGTGCGCATTGATGTAATCAACATCTGATGTATTGATGCCTGCATCCTCAACTGCCATTCTCATACATCCTGCGGCACCAGCTCCTGATGGATCCGGAGCTGTAATATGATAAGCATCACAGCTTGCACCGTAGCCTACGATCTCGCCGTAGATCTTAGCACCTCTTGCCTTAGCATGCTCAAGCTCTTCGAGAATGAGGATACCTGCGCCCTCACCCATTACGAAACCGCCTCTGTCTGCATCGAAAGGAATTGATGCTCTGTTAGGATCGTTAGATGTTGAAAGTGCCTTCATAACTGTGAATCCGCCAAGTCCCATAGGACATATACATCCCTCAGCACCACCTGTGATCATCACATCCTGATAACCGTCTCTGATCTTGTGGAATGATTCACCGAGTGAGTTGTTTCCGCTGGCACATGCTGTTACTATACACTCACAAACGCCCTTGAAGCCTGTATCGATTGCAATCTCACCTGAACACATATTTGAGATAGACATCGGGATGAAGAAAGGAGATATCTTCTCATAGCCCTTCTCAAATCCTCTTGCTGTCTGATCTGTAATAGTGATAAGTCCGCCGATACCCGATGATACGATAGTTCCGCATCTGAAAGGATCTTCCTTCTCAATATCGATTCCGCTGTCCTTTATTGCCTCTCTTGCAGCGATGATACCGAACTGTGTATAACGGTCCATCTTGCGGGCTTCCTTCTTATCAAGGAAATCCTCAGGATTATAATCCTTAACCTCACCTGCTACCTTTACCTTGAAATCAGTAACGTCCATCTGCTTTGTAAAATCAATACCGCAGACACCGTTCTTTGCATTTTCCCAAGCCTCATTTAAGTTATGTCCTACCGGATTTATAGTTCCCATTCCGGTGATCACTACACGTCTTTTCATTTTATATAAACCTCTTTCTGTATTTCACTTTAAGTAAATAATTTATACTCTCATACCGCCTGCTACTTCGATAACCTGTCCTGTTACGTAAGCAGCTTCATCAGATGCAAGGAATGCAACAACCTTTGCAACATCCTCCGGCTGTCCCGGTCTTCCAAGTGCGATAGACTTAACCATCTCAGCCTTAACGTCCTCAGGAAGGACCTTAGTCATATCTGTCTCGATGAATCCCGGAGCAACTGCGTTGCACGTGATTCCTCTGCTTCCCAGTTCCTTTGCGATAGATTTTGTCATACCGATAACACCCGCCTTGCTGGCTGAGTAGTTAACCTGTCCGGGATTTCCGTATACTCCTACAACGCTGCTGATATTTACAATACGACCGTAACGAGCCTTCATCATAGGTCTTGTAGCAGCCTTCATCATGTTATATGTACCCTTAAGGTTTGTTGAGATAACAAGATCAAATTCCTCTTCCTTCATCTTCATGATGAGATTATCTCTTGTTACACCTGCATTGTTTACAAGTATATCTACCTTACCGAAAAGCTCCACTGCCTGCTTGAAAAGGTTCTCTGCATCCTCGGGAGAAGTAACGTCTGCCTTAATCGCTGCAGCCTTTACACCCTCAGCTTCAATAAGCTTTACTGTTTCCTCTGCAGCTTCAGCGATAACGATATCACAGATAACTACATTTGCGCCCTCTGATGCAAGCTTAACACTTATAGCACGTCCGATTCCTCGAGCACCACCTGTTACGATTGCAGTCTTGCCTTCTAAATTCTTACTCATTATGCCCTCCTTATAAACCAAGCTTCTCCTTCAGGATTGCTATATCTTCAACCTTATCAACTTTGATGCATTCAATGTCCGGAGTTGTCTTCTGTACGAACTTGGAAAGTGTATTTCCCGGTCCGATCTCTACAAAGAGCTCTACTCCCTGATCAGCCATATATTTAATAGAGTCATCAAGATAAACACTGCTCTGTACCTGCTTAACAAGAATATCGGATATTTTCTCATCCTCATTCTTTGCACGTCCGAAGGAATTAAAGACAACCGGAATATTCATCTCTCCGAACTGCTCCTCTTCGAATCTGACACGGAGTGCTTCTCCTGCAGGCTTCATAAGAGATGTATGGAAAGGACCGCTTACCTTAACCGGAAGACATCTTTTAGCTCCCAGTGACTTAAGAACCTCTGCTGCTCTGTCTACAGCTTCTGTATCACCTGAAACAGTGATCTGTCCCGGGCAGTTGAAGTTTGCAGGCTCTGCGATAAGTCCTCTGTCCTTAAACTCCTCATTAACGATGGCACAGCCTTCCTTAACCTTATCCTTATCAAGTGCAATAACTGCGATCATCTTGCAGTCACGTCCCTCAGCTGCTTCAACCATTGCCTTTCCTCTGTATGCAACAAGAGGGATAACCTGCTCCTCTGTGAAAACACCTGCTGCATAGAGTGCTGAATACTCTCCGAGAGAAAGTCCGGCAGCGATATCCGGCTTGATACCCATACCTGCAAGAATCTTTGTAACACCTACAGCGAAAGCAACCATACATGGCTGAGTATTTGCTGTAAAGTTAAGATCCTCATCAGGTCCGTCAAAACAAATTCTCTTTACATCTACTCCGAAATCCTTATCGAAGGTTTCCTTAAACTCAGGATACGCCTCATAGAAATCCTTACCCATTCCTACATAATGTGCACCCTGTCCGGCATATAAAAATCCTATCTTCATATCGTCACCTCAGTCAGTACTTCTTAAAGATTAATAACTACTTTTTTTGCATCCTCATACAAATCTCTGAGAATATCGGCAACCGGGCGTATCTCTGTAAGCTGTCCGCATACCTGTCCTGCCATGACCGAACCGTTCTTAACATCACCGTCTACTACGGCACGTCTGAGTCCGCCCAGTGTTATCTGCTCAAGCTCGTCTCTTGATGCAGCCTGTGCTTCAAGCTTAAGATACTCTCTTGCCATTGCATTCTTTATTATTCTAACCGGTGCCTGAAGGCTTCTTCCGGTAACTGTTGTACTGTTATCTCTTGATCTTATAAGCTCATTCTTATAATTTTCATGAACCGGACACTCCTCACTCACGAGAAGGCATGTACCGATCTGAATTCCGATTGCTCCGAGACACATTGCTGCTGCGAACTGACGTCCGTCTGCAATTCCGCCTGCAGCTATTACAGGTATCTCTACACTGTCTACTACCTGTGGTACAAGAGTCATTGTTGTCATATCACCTATGTGTCCGCCGCTCTCACCACCTTCGGCTATTACAGCGTCCGCACCCATCTTCTCCATTTTTCTGGCAAGGGCACAGCTGGCTACAACAGGAATTACTGTTGCTCCGCTTTCCTTCCAGGCTTCCATATATTTCCCCGGTGAACCTGCACCTGTTGTGATAACCTTTATGTTCTCTCTTGCAAGAAGATCTGCAATATTATCTGCATCAGGATTCATAAGCATCAGATTTACACCGAAAGGCTTATCTGTTGCACGTCTTGCATCAGCAATTTCCTCTTCGATCCTTGCTGCATCGTAACCACCTGAAGCTATAAGTCCGAGTCCGCCTGCCTCCGATACGGCAGCTGCAAACTTACCTGTAGCTATATTTGCCATTCCACCCTGAATGATCGGGTATTTGATACCTAACATTTCATTTAATAACATTTGTATAACCTCCGAAACTCATCACGGAATTATCTTCTTCCTTTTCTGACAAGTGCATCTATATTTCTGAACTTCTGATATCTCTCTTCAGCTATTTCCTCAGGACTCATTCCTGAATATCTCTTCAGTTCACGTCCGAGTCTCTCATCAAGATCCTTATAAACCTTTTCCGGATCATGATGCATTCCGCCCAGCGGTTCTTTGATAACATCATCTATAACACCGAAGCCGTAAAGATCCTGAGCTGTAAGCTTCATAAGGTCACAAGCCTCCGGTGCTCTCTCTGAATCCTTCCAGAGTATGGAAGCAAAGCCTTCAGGTGAAAGTACGGAATAAACCGCATTCTCAAGCATGTATACTGTATTGGCAACTCCGATAGCAAGTGCGCCGCCGCTTGAGCCCTCTCCTGTTACAACTGCGATCACAGGAACCTTTAAAGCACTCATTTCAGCCAGATTATTTGATATCGCAATACTCTGTCCGTTTTCCTCTGCTTCAAGTCCCGGATATGCGCCCGGTGTATCGATAAATGTGATTATAGGTCTTCCAAACTTTTCGGCCTGCTTCATCATTCTGAGAGCTTTACGATATCCCTCTGGACCCGGCATTCCGAAATTGTATTCTATATTCTCTGTAATATTCTTTCCTTTTCTGTGTCCGAGAACAGTAACCGGCATTCCGTGAAACAGTGCTATTCCGCCGTAAATACTCTTATCCTCTTTTCCGAGGTAATCACCTCTCTGAACAAAGAAGTCATCGAAAAGAGCCTCTATATAATCATCGACCTTCGGTCTCTTCATATTTCTGGCGAGAAAAACCTTATCATGTGCACTCAGGTTTTCAGCCTCCTTGCTCACCTTCTCATACTCGGATGAAAGCTGACGGATAAGTGCTGAATCATTATTATCCTTAGCTGCAAGAATGCCCTGTGAAAGTTCATTCAGTTTTTCATCAATCTCTCTGATAGTCATTTTCTTTTCCTCTGGTCTTGTTGTCCTTTTACTTATGAAGTCTGAGAAGCTGTGCGAGAACCTTTCTCATCTCACCTCTCTCAACTATCTGATCCACAAAGCCGTGATCCAGCTGGAACTCAGCTCTCTGGAATCCCTTCGGAAGCTTCTGTCCGATGGTCTGCTCTATAACTCGCGGTCCGGCAAATCCTATAAGAGCTCCCGGCTCAGCTAGAGTTATATCAGCAAGTGTTGCAAAGCTTGCACTTACACCACCTGTTGTAGGATGTGTAAGAACAGATATGTAAAGGCCTCCGTTTTCACTGAATTTCTTTACTGCTGCCGAAGTCTTTGCCATCTGCATAAGTGAGAGGATTCCCTCCTGCATTCTTGCACCACCGCTGGCTGTAAAAATGATTACAGGAAGCTTAAGCTGCTCTGCTGCTTCAAAGGTTCTCGTTACCTTCTCACCTACTGCTATACCCATACTTCCCATGAGGAATTCACTGGCCATAACAGCTACAACACATTTGTTTCCTTCTATCTCACATACTCCTGAAAGCACACCTTCATCAAGTCCTGTGTCATTCTGGAGTTTCTTAATTTTCGAATCATAATCCGGATATCCAAGCGGATCCAGAACCGGTATATCAATTTTAAGTTGTCTGAATGTTCCTTTATCGGCGAGTGCTGTCACACGTTTCATTGCCGGAATTCTGTCATGCTTGCCGCACTTAGGACAAACATACTGATTCTTCCTGTACTCTGACTGTGTGGTAACAAAGCTACATCCGGAGCAGGTAAAGCTTTCATCGCTACCTGACTCCGGATTTGTATCTTCGTCACTATACTTCGCCGGTTCTACGAACTCTACAGACTCTTTGGATGCACGGGTTAAAACCTCTGTGCCTTTCTTCTTTCCAAAAAGCTTCATGTCGTTCCTCCGAAGTTTTGTCTTACTTATGCTCCTCTACGTAGTCAACAAGATCCTGTACTGTCTTGATGTTTGGAAGGTCCTCATCTGAGATTGCTACTCCAAGGTTCTCCTCGATAGCCATTCCAAGCTCTACTGCATCAAGTGAATCAGCGTCAAGGTCATCTGAGAGAGATGCCTCAAGAACTACCTTATCCTCGTCACAGTTAAGAACATCAACAATAATTGCCTTGATTTCTTCGAACATTTCTAAAATCTCCTTTTTTCTTCATGAAGTTGTTTGGCAGTCAAAGAATATTTAAAATTCTTTAACTATCGAAGTCTATTATAGACTCGTATTCCTATATGTCAATATAAATATTTAAAAAGTTTTAATCACTTGACAAACCATTCTACTATATATATTATTATTGTGGCGATGGGGCATGTAGTTTTCAAAACTACATCATGTGATATTAAAAACCTCATGTGTTTGGAGGACATAATCTTCGTGAGTAATACAGCTAGTAATAAGAATAAAAATGTCACCTTAGATGAAAAGCTTATCCTCACACCCGAAGAGGGCGTGGCAGGCAGCTTCATATCTACTGCAGTTGACGATACAGGACTCCTCAAGAAAATCGCTTTTACAAACGATGACAGCTTCAACTTCGGATTTGACGTGGTTGACGTACTTGCTCAGAAGTGTCCTGACAAAGTCGCAATGATACACATCTCCCGCGAAGGTAAGGAACGTCGTTTCACCTTCCGCGACATGTATTACTATTCCAATAAAACAGCAAATTATCTGATGTACCTCGGAATCAAAAAAGGCGACCGTGTTATGGTCGTTGTTAAGAGGCATTATCAGTTCTGGTTTATCATGGTCGCTCTTCATAAGATCGGTGCTATAGCCGTTCCTGCGTCCTATCTTCTTACCAGAAAGGATTTTGAGTACAGATTCCGCGTCGGACATATAAACGGAATACTCGCCACTTCGGACGGTGATGTAGCCGAAGAGATTTCAAAGGCTGCAAAGAATTATGATGGTCTGAAATGTAAGATTCTTGTGGGCGGCGGCACAAGGAAAGGCTGGTCGCATTACAACAAGGATATCCAGTTCTTCTCTTCTCACTTTAAGAGAACCGAGGATACTGCCTGTGGTGACGATCCTATGCTTATGTTCTTCACTTCAGGTACAACCTCATATCCGAAGATGGCTATGCATAACTACAAGTATCCGCTCGGACACTATATCACAGCCAAATACTGGCATCAGGTTGACAAGAACGGAGTACATTTCGCAATAAGTGATACAGGCTGGGGAAAGGCCGTTTGGGGCAAGCTCTATGGCCAGTGGCTCTGCGAGGCAACCGTATTCACATACGATTACGATGAATTCTTCGGCAAGGAGATCCTCGGTCTCCTTGAGAAATATAAAATAACCACCTTCTGTGCACCTCCTACGGTATACAGAATTCTGGTACATATGGATCTTTCAAAGTTCGATCTTTCGAATCTGAAAAATGTAACCACTGCCGGTGAAGCTCTCAATCCGGCTATATATAAGAGATTCTATGATTATACAGGGCTTAAGATAATGGAAGGCTTCGGACAGACCGAAACCACTCTCACTATCGCGAACCTAAAGGGGCAGGAACCTCGTCCGGGTTCTATGGGACGTCCGAGTCCGATGTATGATATCCGCATACTTCGTTCCGATGATACCGAAGCAGATACGGGCGAAACCGGTGAGGTATGTATCAATATCATGAACGGCATTCCGAACGGACTGTTTATGGGATATTATCTCGATGAAGAGAAGACCAAGTCCATCTGGCACGACGGATACTATCACACAGGTGATACTGCGTACATGGATGAAGACGGATATATGTGGTATGTAGGACGTGTAGATGATATCATCAAGTCCGCAGGCTATAGAGTAGGTCCTTTCGAGATTGAAAATGAGATTATGAAGCTTCCTTATGTTCTTGAGACAGCGGTAACAAGCATACCTGATCTTATAAGAGGACAGGCGATCAAGGCTTCTATTGTTCTTGCAGATGGCGTTGAAGCAACCGATGCTCTTAAGAAGGAGATCATGAAATATCTGAAGGCTAATCTGGCTTCCTATAAGAGGCCTAAGATTGTAGAATTCGTTACAGAGCTTCCGAAAACCTCCAGTGGCAAGGTACGCCGTGTTGAGATCAAAGAGAAGGACTGGAATTCGGATGATGCAAAGCCTTAACACAACTTAATACAATCATACGCAGAAAAATAAATAGTGCCCCTGAGATGAGTCGATTGAATACTCACTCAGGGACACTTTTATTTTTCTGCTTTATATTTATCTACTTTTATAATTGATTAATTGTTATCGTTAATCCTTTGCATCAGCCGAAGGGTGTTATCTGCATATATTCTATAAATCAATATCCAGCTCTACCGGGCAATGATCCGAACCATAGATCTCTGTAAGGATCTTTGAGTCCTCTATCTTGTCCTTGATGCTGTCCGATACAAGGAAGTAGTCAATACGCCATCCTGCGTTTCTCTGGCGGGAATTAAAGCGGTATGACCACCATGAATAAGCATCCTTCTTATCCGGATAGAGATGTCTGAAGGAATCGGTAAGGCCGGATGCCAGGAGCTCTGTCATCTTTCCTCTCTCTTCGTCAGAAAATCCCGGGTTATGATGATTTGATGCCGGGTTCTTAATATCTATCTCCTTATGAGCAACATTCAGATCTCCGCAGATGATAACAGGTTTCTTCTTTCCAAGCTCCTTTACATACGCACGGAAATCATTCTCCCACTCCATTCTGTAATCAAGTCTCTTCAGCTCATTCTGCGAGTTCGGAACATACACTGTGAGAAGATAGAACTTCTCCATCTCAAGTGTTATAAGTCTTCCCTCATCATTATGCTTATCAAGTTCCATTCCGTATGTGACATTAAGCGGTTCCTGCTTTGTGAAAACAGCTGTTCCGGAATAGCCCTTCTTCTTTGCATAATTCCAGTACTGATGATATCCCGGAGTATCAAGTTCAAACTGTCCTGCCTGAAGCTTACTCTCCTGAATAGAGAAAAAATCCGCATCTATATCTTTAAAGAAATCCATGAATCCTTTTCCGGAACATGCTCTGATTCCGTTAACATTCCATGAAACAAATTTCATAATTACTCATATCTCCTTACATGTCTGTTTCGGGCAGCTCTCTCCTGTCCTCTGTCACCGGCTCTTCTCCTGCTCTTTCTAGGTATCTTAGCTACAAAGGATATAAGAAGTCCGAACATCAGAAGGAAGCCTATTCCGTCTGAAGCCGCGAAAATATCATCCACCATGGAATTCCCGAGATTTCTGAGTGCCAGCTCAAGAACAACAAAGAAAAGCGGAGTGTTGATAATTGCAAACTTCGGGATCAGAAGTCTTCCGATCATTGTAAAATACATAAAGCCGAGAGATACACCTACTATTCCAACCCAGTAATATACATAGAACGGGATTGAAACATAATAGAAAACACTCTCTATAGTCGAAATGATCTCTGCACCCATGAGTCTTGTGTTAAACAGCTCTCTGTACAAAACAGGAAGTATAACACTGACCGCCATGTTGAAAAGCATCGATAATGCCGCAGCGTAAGCTCCTATCTCAAAAAGCTTAGCCATATAGAAATCCACAGGGTATTTCTTTCTTCTTGCAACCGATATTGCTCTTACTGCGCCTTTTACCCCCACCAGGAAAAGCGGTACTGCGACTGCCGTAATGAGAATAGCCAGCCTGAAGCGTATAAGCGGCATCTTGGCCCAGTTACTCTCAATCTGACCGTTATGACTGTTTCCTTCACCGTAGGCGAATAAAAGCCACGAAGCGGCCATATAAAGTCCCGTACCCAGCATTCCGGTAATTAAATTTTTAACAACCTTCTCAGCATTTTTCATAAATAAAACTCCAAAAGGGCAGCCGGAAAAGCGGCTGCCCGATATATAGTTTTTATCTTATCCTTGTAAACAGTCCCTGAGCTGCACTGAGTTCCTGATCATCCTGCATCGTAAATGTTACGAGTACAAGTATGTCACCGCTCTTCTTTGCATAGCAGACTCTTCTGCCTGCAGGGTTCTGATCTGCCGGTATATCCAGACACGACCAAAGCTCACCCATGAACTTAACTCTCTTGACTCTCAGATTCTCATATCTTCCAAGTGCCATTTCAAGATATTCATCCGATGTTATCTCCGGGAAGAGTGTAACACTCGGGTTAACATATGACACTATGATATTCGAACCTGTATTCTTATCATATGCTATACAGCAATATGAAGTCTCAGCATCCTTTGTGGTCTTATAACCATACCAGAAGTTATTAACATCTTCTTCTGTCAGTCCGGTTGCCTTTGCGACTCCCGCAGCATCATAGAATGCCCAATCTGTTTCATTAACATTGATTACAAAGCCTGCAACGGTATTGTAATATATTCCATCTCCGTAAGCACCTGCCTCAAGTGCATCTGTTGCCGATGCCATGATCTCTTCGGTGGCTGCTTCATCGAGCGGTTCCGCATCATACATAAGCTCGGCATCACCATAGGTTGCATCTGTTACGGAAGCGTTTTCTTTATTAGGTTCATATTCTGTATTATTGCTTGATTCGTTGCTGAAGTCTGGAGAAACATACGGCTCCTTTTCTTCTTCGCCACATCCCGCAAGGGATATGAGAAGAATCGAGGCTGCCAGTAATGCTGCCGTCTTCTTCTTAAAAAAGAACATAAGCCCTCCCATCAATTACTTCTTTGACTTTTTATCTTCTTTCTTATCTTCCTTTACTTCTTCTGAAGCGTCGCCGTCATCAACTGCTGAATCCGGATCCTCAATCTCTGCGATTGCCTTCTGGTGCATTGGGATACGGCAGTTCTTGTTGTTACCGAACTCAACGATAACTGTCTCATCATCAGGGATGTCGATAACTGTTCCGAAAAATCCGCTTGTTGTCATTATTGATACACCCGGCTTAAGGTGGCTCATCATCTCTTCATGCTTCTGTGTCTGCTTCTTCTGAGGCTTTACCATGATGAAATAAATCATGATTACGAAAAATACTATATAGAATACAAGCATTCCGATACCTGTACCGGTACCCATAGTAGCCTGTCCTGCTCCCGCATCAGCCGAAGAAAGTACTGAAAGTAAAAACATTTTTTAAATCTCCTTAATCTTCTATTATTTGTCCGGTGACCTTTAAAAGCTTCTGCTGTTTGTATTCCTTATAGCAGTGATTTTCTATGGCCTCCCGAATTTCCTTCAACATATTATTATAAAAGCTGAGATTATGCAAGACACAAAATCTCATACCCAGCATTTCATCCCTTACTAAAAGGTGTCTGATATACGCTCTGGAATACCTTCTGCATACCGGGCAGTTACATGTCGGATCAAGCGGTCTTTCATCAAATTCAAACCGTTTATTCTTCATATTAAGCTTTCCGAAGTTGGTATAAACCTGTCCGTGACGTCCGTTTCTTGAAGGATATACGCAGTCAAAAAAGTCAACTCCTCTGTCTACCGCTTCAAGGATATTTGCAGGTGTACCTACTCCCATAAGATAGGTCGGCTTGTCTACAGGAAGATGTGGAACCGTAACATCGAGGATATGGTACATTTCCTCATGGCTCTCTCCTACAGCAAGCCCGCCGATGGAATAACCCGGAAGATCAAGCTCCGATATCCTCTTTGCATTATCGATACGAATATCGTCTATAACTCCGCCCTGGTTAATTCCGAAAAGCATCTGTTCTTTATTAATAGTTGTTTCGAGACTGTTCAGCTCATCCATCTTTGCCTTACATCTGAGCAGCCATCTTTCGGTTCTTGCCATCGACTTCTCGATATAACTTCTCTCTGCCTTGGCAGGTGGACATTCGTCGAAGGCCATTGCAATGGTAGATGCAAGATTTGACTGTATCTGCATACTCTCCTCAGGTCCCATGAAGATCTTTCTTCCGTCGATATGGGAATTAAATGTAACGCCCTCTTCCTTTATTGCTCTCAGCTTCGCAAGTGAGAACACCTGAAATCCGCCCGAATCAGTAAGAATAGGCCGGCTCCACGTGGTAAACTTGTGAAGCCCGCCTAACTTATATACTGTCTCATCACCGGGTCTGACATGAAGATGATAGGTATTGCAGAGAAGAACCGAAGTATCGATACTCTCAAGATCATCCATTGATACCGCTCCCTTTATGGCAGCTGCCGTACCTACATTCATGAATACCGGTGTTTGTATTGTACCATGAGGTGTTTCAAAGTCTGCTCTTTTCGCCAGACCATCTCTTGTTATAAGTTTATACATTCATTTATTTCGCCCTGAGTGTTACATCCAGAGTGACCTTGTTATATTTACCCATCTCTGATCTGTAAACTACTATCTGGACAGTATCTCCCTCATTAAAAGTTTGAATTCTGTTCTTTAATTCTTCAACAGTATAAACTTCCTTACCCTCGATTTCAACTATAATGTCTCCTGCGTATAATCCTCCCTGCTCTGCAGGTGAGTTACTCTCTACCTCTTTAACATAGATTCCTTCAGGGAATCCGTAAATCTGTGAATACTGTTTATCGACCTCTACCGGACTGATTCCGATATAAAGCTCAGCCTTCTTCTCGCCCTTTATTATGGAATTAATTATATCCATAGCCTTATTGATTGGGATAGAGAAGCCCATTCCTTCAACCTTGGAGTCAACATATTTTACTGAGTTGATTCCGATAACCTCACCCTTTGCGTTAAAGAGTGCGCCGCCGCTGTTACCCGGATTGATAGCGGCATCGGTCTGGATATATCTTCCGTCGCTTCCCTCGATTGTTCTGTCGAGAGCACTTATATATCCGACTGTTACAGACTGACCGTAGCCCAGTGCATTTCCTATGGCGATCGCAGGTTCACCTACTCTCAGATCATCAGAATTTCCGATATTCGCAATAGTGATCTTCTCTGTTGTGGACTGCTTCATATCGCTGAACTTAACCGATACTACCGCAACGTCTTCATTCTCGTCATAACCGATTACATCGGCCTTAACAATCTCACCATCCGAAAAGCCTACATTTATCTCATCCGCAGACTTGATAACATGATAATTTGTTGCAATATAAAGTACCTTATCTGACTTTCCGATTATTATTCCGGAACCGGCTCCTGTTGCCTCATCGGTACCTGCCGTAAAGAAATATGTATAATCCGTCGTTACCTTAGTCGTGATCGATACGATGGAATTCTCCGCACCTTCAACAATATTCGCAACATCATAGGAAACAGTCTGTGTAGAACCACCTGTGTTGACAGGCTGCTGCTGAACCACATTTGATGAAGGATCATTCTCTTCAATCACTACCTGTTCTGTTCCTTCGTTCCTTCCCAGAGCCTTATCAGAAAGCACATTCACTCCCTGAAATGTAGCGCCGCCCACAAGTCCGAACACAACCGCCGCAACAGCTGCCTTTGCAGCCACTCTTCCGAAGCTGCCTTCCTTCTTCTCCTTAGGTGCTTTCACCTTCTGCTTTTTCGTTTTGTTTATATTATTCATCGTATTGACCGGCTGTTCATACACCTGAGGTGCAGGGTTGTTTGCCTTATACATACTCTGATCGTAATTGAATCCGCCATATTGATTATTCTTGCCGTATTCGTTGTTTTCCATTCAAAATCACTCCTTACTGTGTTTGACATTTATGTCTTATCATCTATAATTATGTCTATGATTATGATACCAAAATGTGACAAATGTGTGAACTCAACATTTCATATTTCTGAAGATATCATATAGGCAATTTTAATAGTTTTTTTAAGCTTCATTTAAGCTTTTTGTGATTTAAAAACGGAGGAAAAAATGTTCAGAGTCTGGGGCAAATTGATCAAGGATAACAAGCTCATAAAGGATACGGTGATTGCCATAAATGACCCGGAAATGAGAAGAACTCCCAAGGTATATAAAGCCCTGGAGGATATGTGTTACGAATTCGATCTTGCCATCCCGATATGGCTTGATTCGAACAAGAGGGAGTTCATCGATCATTCCCTCACTCGTTTCACACAGGACAGTTTTATTGAATCCGTTGATTTTGATTATCTCGAGTTTCGCGTTATAGAGGATGAGTTTTAAGAGAGGTATTTCATGCTGAAGCTTGAAAACGTTAACATTAATTATGGCAGAAGAAGGATACTCAGTGACGTATCCTTTACGGCTGACCGCGGGCAGCTGATCGGTCTTCTCGGCCTTAACGGTTCGGGCAAGTCCACTCTTCTCACAGTCATTGCAGGTCTGAGACGCCCTTATTCGGGAAATGTATCCCTGGACGATACTGCGGCTTCATCTCCAACATATAAAAGCCGCTTCGGCTATGTAACTCAGGAGACTGCACTGATTCCCGAGCTTTCCGCTATGGATAATCTCAGACTCTGGTCTTCCATGAAGAAGGATGAGCTTCTTAAAACTCTTTCAAGTCCTCCTCTTTCTATCCTGAAGGTTCAGGACTTTATTGATGTTCCCGTACGTTCCATGTCGGGTGGAATGAAGAAGCGTCTTCAGCTCGCTACCGTTCTCATCGGTAATCCTGAGGTTCTTCTCCTTGACGAGCCCCTCGCCGCTCTCGACATCCCTGCAAAAGAAGATATCATAAACTATATACGCGCATTCCGCTCAAACGGCGGACTTATAATTGCAGCATCACATGATGATGAACTTTTCTACGTATCCGACAGGATATTTCTTATCGACCGCGGCAGCGTATCACCTGTCGCACCCGGTTCCGATTACCATCAGCTTTTGAGAGGACGACTGCATGAATAAAGGCCAGTTTAGACGCACATTTAAAACCGGCCTTCTGACAGGTCTTCATTATATTCCGTCAATCCTGCTATATACACTGATCTTTCTTATCACAGCCGGAATACTTGTGTCTCTCGGACGCAGACTGCTCTCCCATGACAGCAGCCTCGGCACTATAAAGATCGGCTACTCGATTGAAGATAATTCCTCACAGACTGAATTTGCACTCAATATCGTAACCGGCATGGACAGCTTCCGTGAATCTGCGGAGCTGATAGAATATGAATCCCGTGAAGCAGGTATCGACGCACTTAACCGCGGCGATATAGCCTGCCTTGTTTATGTCCCGTTGGGCTTTATAGATGAGCTCTTTGGAGGCGCTGAAGAAGCCCGCGGCATGGATGTAATCTTCCGCGACGAAAAGACTATGGAGGGGCATCTTATCAACGACCTTCTCCAGTCAGGCGCCAACATTCTCGGTACCGCACAGGGTGCATACTTCGCGCTGCATTTCACAAATGCATCCCTTCAGATTCCCGAAGAGACTGCAGAGTCTCTCGAGAACTCTCTCGATATGCGAAATCTCACCTACGTTCTGACAAGAACAGAACATTTTACATATGAAAATTTCGAGGTATTATCGGAATTCAGCATCAGGCAGAAGCTTATCGCTTCAGGTCTGATCCTTATGATGTTCCTTTCCGTATTTGTAATGGCATATATCTATAAATGCCAGCATCCCGTGATGAGGCTCAGGATGCTTTCCTCCGGTCTCGGAACTGCCGGCTGCTTTACCGCGGAAATGCTTTCGGCTGCAGTATTCATTTACGGTATATACATCATTTCCCTGACAGCTGTTTTTATTGCAGCTCCGCCGGTATCCGTGAAGGCCTTCTTCCTTGCGATACCTGTAGTGCTTGCGGCAGCTTTCGTAATAACCTTATTTATCTATATATTTAAAAGCCCCGTAACTGCAGGGCTTTCGACACTGATATTTACTCTGATCATGATGTACCTTGCAGGTGGACTCATCCCGACCGAGTTCCTTCCGTCATTTCTTCAGAAGGCCTCAGTCCTTAATCCTTTTACATACCTGATCAGATTCATGTTAACGATACTTTGGAGATAATGAAACATGATGCAGCAGCTGATACGTTTTAAGCTTATGATGAAGAGAACTCTGCGGCAGCCATTCCTGTATATAATGGCCGCTGTTCTTATCGTGCTCTCCGTCCTCTGCCGTGTCATCCCTGATTCCGAGAAGAGTGCTTCCATTCCGGTTGCCATACTCTGCCTCGATACTTCCGAAGAAGCGTCACATACAGTCTCTGACATTCTTTCCATGAATTCAATTTTCGAATACTATACAGTATCCTCCGAAGATGAAATGTACCGCGACATTGCAGCAGGCAGTGCCGATTCAGGCTTTATCATTCCCGAGGATTATTACAGCACCTGCTCATCCTATGCCACACTGAAGAATATCAGGATAATCGTAACCGACGGTTCAACCTTCCCTTCACTTGCAGCTGATGAGATCTACTCGGTTCTCTTCAAGTATTCCGCTGCGGAGATACTCAGGGATACCATCACATCTGAGGCTGTATATAAGGAGTATGGCGATATATCTCCCGATGACATTGCTTCACTCACACTTGAAAACTACAACGAGATAATCTCAGGAAAAGGAACCTTCCATATAGAGGATGTATCCGGAGGAAAATATAATTCCATAACCGATACCAGATCTGTGGAGATACCTGTAAGAAAGCTTTCGGGATTCTTCATACTGGCCGCTGCTCTGCTCGGGCTGCTTAACTTCTTTAACGATAAGGAAACCGGAATATTTATACGCATGTCAGGTACCGGACAGCTCTTCATGAAGCTGGTCGAGGTACTTACACTTATGCTGCCTGTAAGTATCATCTCATACATTTCCATACTCGCAGCTTATCCGGGTGAAAATGCACTTACACTCCTGCTTCATGTTCTTTTATATTCGCTGACAGTATGCTGCTTTACATTTTTCATAAGCCTCATAATAAGAAAAAGCACCCTTCTGAAAGGAGTGCTTCCTGTATATCTTATTCTTACTCTTATCTTCGGTGGCGTGTTCTTCGACCTCTCCGGCTTCAGCAGCCCGGTAAAGATCATTTCATGTCTTTTCCCGCCATATTATTTCTAGACCATATAGATTATCTTTTGACATCTGATATCATTTATTTACATACCACTTCGCGGCCCAGATCTTCTATCGTCACCTGACCCTTTGTGGTATCTGTAATCTTTGAGAGGATCATTTCGTCCTTTTCTTCCGGAACATAAACCGTTACTGCGATATCACTTCCGTACTCGGTCTCATAGTCCGTAATCCCTTCCTTCTCAAGAAGAAATCTGATCTTATCATACTCAGGATACGCGAATCTGTAGCATCTCTTCACACAGCTCATCAGCTCGCCGGTCTCGGCATTCTGTAGCGCTTCCTTTGCCGCATCCGAATATGCTCTTACAAGTCCGCCCGTTCCGAGAAGCGTGCCTCCGAAATATCTGGTGACAATGATAAGGATATTCATTATATCCGATCCCGTCACGATATCGAGTATCGGCTTTCCCGCTGTACCCTTCGGCTCACCGTCATCCGAAAACTTCAGTGCAGGATTCTTCTCACCCAGCGAATATGCATAGCACACATGACGTGCGTCATAATATTTTTTTCTTGTTTCGGCGATCAGTGCCGCAGCCTCTTCCTCAGATTCTATAAAATGTGCTTCTCCTATGAATCTTGATTTTTTTACTACAACCTCTGCCTCACCGGTTTTAATTATCTGCTTCATATCACCCGATCTGCATTACTTGAGGAGCTTCTTCAGCTCATCCATAAATGTATTAACATCCTTGAATTCTCTATATACGGATGCGAATCTTACGTATGCAACTCCGTCAAGATTCTTGATCTTATCCATAACAATACCGCCTATGATGGAGCTGTCCACTTCTCTCATACCCATGTTATAGATTTCAAGCTCTATCTCATCCACACAAGCCTCGATCTTCTCAAGCGGTACAGGTCTCTTATGACATGAACGGATAACTCCCTGCTCGATCTTAGCTCTGTCATAAGGCTCTCTGGTCTTATCCTTCTTTATTACCATAAGAGGAACTGTCTCAACCTTCTCATATGTAGTAAACCTTTTTCCGCATACGTCGCACTGTCTGCGGCGTCTTATCGCTGAATTATCATCAGCCGGTCTCGAATCTATAACTCTGGTGTTTTCATCTCCGCAATACGGACATTTCATGGTTAAGCTCCTCCTCGTTGATTTACATAAAATAATATAAAACAACTTTAACACAAAGACTATGAAGTTTCAAACGATTTATGGCAGTTGAAATATCCTTAGAAATAGGTTAATATTTTGTTTCGTAACTGTTTGCGGATTTTTGTCCGCCGACCAAACTACTCAGGAGACTTAATGAAATGATACTTTCATGTCAAAACATATCAAAAAGCTTCGGTGACACAGTCATCTTAAAAAATGTGAGCTTCAATATCGAAGAGCACGACAAGGCTGCGATCATCGGAATAAACGGAGCAGGCAAGACCACTCTTCTTAAGGTCATCCTCGGACAGCTGTCTCAGAATTCGGGAAATGTGGTAACAGGCCGAGACGTCCGCCTGGGCTATCTGTCTCAGCAGGCTGCCGAGCTTCTTGATGCTACCGTTATAGATGCCATGAAGGAAGCCAAATCCTACATCATGGAAATGGAAAAAAGAATAAGAGCTCTTGAGCAGGAAATGAAGGACAAGGAAGGCGACGAGCTTGCAAACATCCTCGAAACCTACAACCGTCTTACAACTCGTTACGACAGAGAAAACGGCTATGCTTACGAAAGCGAGATTACCGGTGTACTCAAGGGTCTCGGCTTCAGCACAGCTGATTATGACAGACATATAAATACACTTTCCGGAGGTCAGAAGATGCGTATAGCCCTCGGACGACTGCTCCTCTCCCATCCGGATATAATAATCCTCGATGAGCCGACCAACCATCTGGACATGCCGTCCATCACATGGCTTGAAGGCTTCCTGGCGTCCTATCCGGGTGCTGTCATTGTTGTCAGCCACGACAGATATTTCATCGACAGGATATCCAACAAAATCATCGAGATTGATCAGGGCGTATCCCGTGTATATAACGGAAGCTACTCCTACTACAGCGAGGAGAAGGCAAAGATAAGAAAAGCCGAGCTGAACGCCTACCTCAAGCAGCAGGCTGAGATTCAGCACGAGCAGGCCGTTATCACAAAGCTTAAGCAGTTCAACCGAGAGAAGTCAATAAAGCGTGCCGAGAGCCGCGAGAAAAAGCTGGAGAAGATCGAGCTTATCGATAAGCCGACAGAGGCAAGAACCGACATGCGTCTCAAGCTCTCTCCTGTCACCGAATCCGGTGAGGATGTTCTCCATGTAGAGAACCTGTCCAAAAGCTTCGGAACCAACAGACTTTTCAGTGATATCGAGCTTGATATCAAACGCGGTGATCACATCGCACTCATCGGCGGTAACGGAACAGGAAAAACAACAATCCTCAAGATCATCAACCGTATGGAATCCAAGGACAGCGGAACCATTACACTGGACTCCCGCGTAAAGGTCGGTTACTTCGATCAGGAACATCACGATCTTGATCCGAATAAGACCATCTTCGACGAGATGTCGGATTCCTTCCCGGACATGAATAATACAAAGATAAGAAATGTGCTGGCAGCCTTTCTTTTCACCGGCGAGGATGTATTTAAAAAGATAAGCGAGCTTTCGGGAGGTGAGCGCGGACGTCTGTCACTTGCAAAGCTCATGCTTTCCCCGGCTAACTTCCTCATCCTCGATGAGCCGACTAACCATCTGGATATTCCTTCAAAGGAAATCCTCGAGGATGCACTGTCAGGTTATACCGGAACAATACTCACCGTCAGCCACGACAGATATTTCATCAATAAGGTGGCAACCGGAATCATCGAGCTTCGTAACAAGGTTCTTACGGTTTATAAAGGAAATTATGATTTCTATGAAGAAAACCGTGATAAAATGTATGAGCTCCAGAACAAGGATAATGAAAATGCCGATACAGGCCTAAACGTTACACGTCAGGGCTTCTCAGTCGTATCCACAGAGGATTATGCAAGAGAGAACAAGAAATCCTCAAAGGCAGAATACGAAAGCAGCAAAGCCGAGTATGCGCGTCAGAGAAAGCTTGCCAGTGACCTGAAGAAGGTTGAGTCAGGAATCGAAAGATGTGAGACACGTATCAGTGAGATTGATGAAGAAATGAATCTTCCTGAGAACGGTTCAAATGTAGCCCTTCTCACCGAACTCACTGCCGAACGTGAAAAACTTGATAATGAATTACTTGATCTATATGAAAAGTGGGAAGCACTGCAGAGCTAGTGCTTCCCATATTTTTTGAATTTATTTACTTATCTTGCAAGAGGAGTAGGTGTAACATCCTTATCTTCCATCTTATCATACTGCTGAGCCAGTCTGTCGATCTCACTCATATTCTTCATAACACCTATCTGCGGAAGTTCAAAATTGAATCCGTTCTCCCTCAGGAACTTATGAGCGATCATAAAGGTCATCTCATCAAAGTTTACAAGATACATGTTATTAACATCCTTTATCATCTCATCAACCGAGTAATATGATTTACCCTGAATTGCCTTGAATATCTGAAGATATGAATTAATAACTATTGTCTTCTGAACCGTAAAATCAGATGCTATATCCATCACCGGGAATGCCATAAGATATGCTCTCAGCCAGTCTGTATCAGACTTCAGCCACTCAGCAGGAACACTGTAGTCCTGTGTCATATCATAGATTTCTTTCTCCCAATAATATGATACATATGACGCATTCATGATTCTCTCAATCTGGTCATCTGTAAGTCTCAGATTATATTTTTTATTGAACTTTGAAACTATCCTTACTCTCTTACCCGTAGATCTCGTAAGATTGTATCCCTGTCCCTTATTAACTGTCTTCTTTACTTCCTGATATTCAACATTGCTTTCTCTTTCAGTCTTATTCTTCCCCTTCTTGACAAGACTTGAAATTATGGCAAATAAAAATACAACCGGTATGAAGCCCCCGAATGCAGAGAAAAGTCCTCCTATAGTCACCGCCAGGACTATAAAAAGAATCGTTGCCGGAAAAAGCAGAAACAAACCTGCTATAAGCTTTGGAAGTGTACCAAGTGCTCCCTTCATCTTTCTTCTTACTCCGGGATCATTCTTTCCCGAGACAAGATACCAGCATATTGCTATAAATAAAACTGTTGCCATTTATAAACCTTTCACTATAATCACTACGTTATCGCATAACTAACAAAGTATATCACATTACTTATTCCAATAC
Source organism: Eubacterium sp. (assembly GCA_017634555.1). Lineage (GTDB taxonomy): Bacteria > Bacillota > Clostridia > Lachnospirales > Lachnospiraceae > Eubacterium_Q. Next base: position 20,953 of record JAGBNF010000008.1, read on the forward strand.
AATGCGGATACGGGTTCCGAGTTCTGTTCTTGAAAGTATTTCGAAGTGTCCGTTATGCTTATCGACAATCCACTTTGCGATGGAAAGTCCAAGTCCAGTACCCTTAATCTCACGGGTTTCATCGGATCTGTAGAAACGTTCGAACATATGCTGTACATCCGCTTCCGCCATACCGATTCCGGTATCCTGTACCTGCAGATATATCTGTCCCTTTTCGTTTCTTCCGATTGCAAGCTTTATCTCGTCCTTCTTCTCCGTATACTTTGCTGCATTGTCTATAAGAATTCTTACTGCCTGCTTGAGAAGCGTCTGATCCGCATTTATACGAAGCTCCTCTTCCGGTGCCTTATACTTATAAATGTGGTTCTCATCGATCATGAGAGACTCCTCGTAAATCTCCTGCATCATATCATTAAGCGACATATCTTCCTTCTTCAGGATTGTCTTACCGCTGTCACCTCGTGCAAGGAACAGAAGCTGTTCTACAAGCTTGTTCATATGATCCGCTTCATGTACGATAGCATGAATAGATTCATCAAGAACCTCTTCATCCTCACGTCCCCATCTCTCAAGCATATTTGCATATCCCTGAATTACTGCGATAGGAGTACGCAGCTCATGGGATGCATCATTTACGAATCTTGCCTGCTGCTGATAGGTTTCCTTCATTCTGATAAGAAGGTTGTTTACAGCCGCTTCTATACCTTCAAGATCCTTATCCTTAAACGAAAGAGGTGCCTCCTCTCCCGGATGGATACTCTCGATTGCAGACTCGATTTCCAGATACTTACTTCCGTCAGAAAGCGTAAGTCTGTTCAGCTTATCTGCCTTAACAGCAATATCATTGATAGGCTTGAGTGTCTTTCTGATCTTTCTGTTTTCACCAAAGAGTCCGAATACGATGGTCATATTCTGAAAAACGAAAAGGACTATCATAGCTTCTATCAGGTATGTGAAATCAGGGAACATTTTTGCTCTCACAATTTCCTTACCGTCAAGATCCCATACAACATATTCACTGTCACCGATACCGGTTTCTGAAATGATAGCTCTTGATCTTTGAATATCAAAACCATCCTTCGTCTGAGATTCCTTCATATATCCCCAACCGCAGCTCATGAATACAAGAACTATGATATGCTCCCAGAAGTACAGCTTCATCTTCTTTCTTACAAGCTGCCAATGGATTTTTCTCGTGATCGATGACATTCTCTTCTTAGCCGTCTTCTTGGAGGATCCCTGTTCAGTTGTTTCTTCCGGCTCGGATACTTCGATTATCTGATTATCCCCGGAAAACTTCTTTAATTCGGCTGCATCAACAACCTCGATATTTTCAATCTCTTTTGTCTTTACAGAACTCATATTGTTTCCTCTTAGCAACAGGCTGAATTACTGCCCCGATCCTTCTATAATACGATAACGCAGGTGCCAAAACTGAATTCTGACACCTGCTGTTTATTATCCTTCGCTCTTAATTACGTATCCCACACCTCTTACAGTCTGGATCATTTTAACACCGTACTCATCATCTATTTTCGAACGCAGATATCTTATATATACATCGATAACATTTGTCTCTCCTACATAATCATATCCGCATACCTTTTCCAGGAGGGTATCTCTCGACAGTACAATGTCCATATTCTGAAGCAGTGTCTGGAGCATAAGGAACTCTCTGTTTGTGAGTTCTATCAGATGTCCGTCATACTTTACCTCATGTCTCGGAATACTGAGTACAAGCTTCTCCCATTTCAGGATTCCTTCATCCTTTGCTCCGGCTCCGTCACTCTGAGCTCCGACTCCCGCAGCACCTGCTGCAGTACCGTGAAGCTTAAGTGCAACTCTGATTCTTGCCAGAAGCTCTTCGATTGCGAAAGGCTTTGTAATATAGTCAACCGCTCCCGCATCAAGTCCCGAAACCTTATCCATTACCGCATCTCTCGCAGTAAGCAGAATAACGGGAACTGACTTTTCTCTCGAAAGCCTTCTCATAACCTCAAGTCCGTTAAGCTCCGGAAGCATTATATCAAGAAGTATAAGGTCATAATCGTTTTCCAGTGCCATCTCCAGTGCCTCGCGGCCGTTACCGGATTTGCTGACCTCATATCCGTCATGTTTTAATTCAAGCTCTATAAATCTAGCAAGCTTTTCCTCATCCTCAACTACCAGTAAATGTGACATATCACCCACTCCTATCCATATCAGTTTGTTCACGTATCATTTTACAGCTTATCGAATTTTTCCTTTACGTAGTCTGCCGCATCTGCTGCCTTTCCGATAAGCTTATTTGCTTCTCTCATTTCATCTCTTCCGACCAGTGTATATCTAACACCGAAGAAAAGGGAAACTATGATCACAACAATACTTATATGCCATGCAAATATCATTATGAATGCCAAAACCCAAAGAGGAATCTTCATAAACTCCTCATTCTTATGAGTAATGCTCAAAGAATTATTCTTAAGTGTATCAATGATGATACACCAGAGATGTCTGAACTTGCTTCCAAAGGATCTTGATGTTTCTCTGTCATAACGCTCAACCTTATCCTTTACATTTTCAAAGGTTGTATGCTCTTCGGCATTGGTTGTAACCACAACCTGCTCAGGTGCTTTAACACTGCCCTTTTTCTCAAGATATACCATGGCATCAAGAAGATCTCCGTCACACGCCTTAAGTGCAGCTGCAGCTTCTTCAAGTGATACATTTGCTCTGTTTTTTAACTTTTGGACTTTTTCAAGCTCATCCATTTGCATTTCCCCGCTTTCTCAAATGATAACGTTCAAACTGATGCTACCAATATATCAGCATCATATTAAACCGTCTTTTGAGAAAGATTAAAATTAGATTAAATCACCTTCTATATTCTATAGCAAACCATGTCAAAATTCAATCTGTGTACGCCTTTGCCTTATCTTTCATCCAGTACCTGGAAGATGATAAATTTCAGATAATAAGATACTTCATCGCCTGCCCAGAGTATCGGATGATCCGGTGCCTGCGTACGGAATTCAATCTGTCTGATTCTCTTATGTGCTGCCTTTGCAGCCTGTGCGATAACCTCTGAGAAAAGCTGCTGATCCATAAAATGTGAGCATGAACATGTGGCAAAATATCCGCCCGGCTTAACAAGCTTCAGGCCTCTGATATTTATCTCACGATATCCCTTTGCTGCCTTCTTTATGGTATCTCGTGATTTTGTAAATGCCGGAGGATCGAGTATCACCACATCGTACTGTCTTCCCTCTTCCACATATTTCGGAAGCAGGTCAAGTACATCCGCACAAGTAAATGTCATCCTGTCGGTAACACCGTTAAGCTCCGCATTTCTCCTTGCTTCATCGATTGCAAGCTCGGAAACATCAACTGCTTCAACCTCTCCTGCACCTCCCACAGCCGCATTAAGCGCGAAGGATCCGGTATGTGTAAAGCAGTCAAGCACTGTGACAGGTGAATCCTTCGCAGCCCCTTTACTGAGGCGTCTGCAAAGCTCCTGTACTGCCATCCTGTTTCCCTTCTGATCCAGGAAGAATCCTGTCTTCTGTCCGTTAACTATATCCACATGATACTTAACGCCGTTCTCGGTTATGGTGACATCAGTATCAAACTCTTCACCTATAAATCCCTTGGCACGTTCCATACCTTCCTTATGGCGTACTTTCGCATCACTTCTCTCATAAACACCGCGGATCCGGATACCATCCTGCGCCATAAGCTCCTTCAGGATTTCAATTATCCTTTCCTTAAGAAGATCTATTCCAAGTGCAAGGCTCTCCACAACAAGAACATCTTCGTATTTATCGATTACAAGTCCCGGAAGAAAATCAGCTTCTCCGAAAATAACTCTGCATGAGGATGTATCGATAACAGCCTTTCTATATTCCCAGGCCGCCTTTACTCTCTTATAAAGAAAGGCATCGTTCATCTCCTCCTCAGGATTACGTGTAAGCATTCTTACGGTAATCTTCGACTTTGTATTGATGAAGCCCCATCCCATAGGATAGCCGTCAAAATCCTCCACCTTCAGAATATTTCCGTTTTCATATATACCGTCGATCCTGTCGATCTCATTATCGTATATCCAGCTTCCGCCTGCTTTGATCGTGCGGCCTTCACCCTTCTTCAGGATAAGGACTGCTTCGCATACGTTGCTCTTCATTATATCCATTTTTATGCCTTTCTTATATATTCAGCAAGTCGTATGTCTGTAGGTTGCGTGTCATGGATTCATCACCTACTGACAGCTACTCCCTCGTGATGTTCCGTACCCACTTATATTTCATATAGTGCTTATACACCGCCGGTATTTTTACGAACTCGTCGAGAGTAAGTATGAATGCTACCACAAGTACCGGAAGTTTAAGTACGAATGCGCCTATCATTCCCAGAGGAACGACTACGCACCAAAGTGTTATTATATCACACCACATACCAAACTTGGTATCTCCTCCTGCAGGAAATATTCCGCCGATTATAGTCGAGTTAAGTGAGCCGCCGATAATGTAGTAGGCCTGCATTATCATCATTATCTTCAGAAAGTACAGTGCTTCTCCCTCAAGGGTTACAAGGTTCAGCAGGATAGGTGTAATGAGAAGCAGAATACCTCCCGATATTGCACCTATAAGGATTGAAAATCTTACAAAGCTTCCGCCTGCTTTCTTTGAATCCTCAAGCTCATTTCTGCCGAGCATCTGTCCGAGTATGATAGATACACCCGAAGCAACACCCCAACAGAAGCTGGCAACCATACTTCTTACTATACTTGCTATGGAGTTTGCCGCAACCGCATTACTTCCAAGTCTTCCCATGATGACCGAATACATCGTGACACCACCGCCCCAACCAAGCTGATTGAGAAGAAGCGGAATGGTATATTTCCAATAATCCCTATGAAGTGTTTTATCGCATCTCGAAGGAAATATTGTCTTTCCTATATCCAGTGAGATACATTTCTTCATAAGTATCAGAATGATAACAAATACCGTCTCGAAGATTCTCGCAAGTACCGTTGCAAGTGCGGCACCTTCGATACCCATCTTCGGGAATTTCCAGAGTCCGAAGATAAGACACGCATTTAACAGGATATTCAGTACTACCGATATGGAACCAATCAATGAGCTGAGTCCCGCTCTGTCGCATATCTTCAGTATTCCGAAGTATACCTGCGCGAAGCCTCCGATAACATAAGAAAGCGATACCATTTTAAGATATTTTACACCGCCTTCTATAAGTACCGGATCATCCGTAAATATTCTCATTATAAGCCCCGGTGTAAAGGCTGTGGCAAGTGTGAAGATGAGTCCCACAATAAGTGTATATCTCATGGTAACCGCCAGCACTTCCTTAACCGTAGCCTTGTCTCCTTTGCCCCAGTACTGCGCCGCCATAACCGAGAGGCCATATATAAACGCCCCGAAGAAGAGGCTGTAAACAAATGCAACCTGTGTTGCCAGCGACACTGAGGACAGGCTGTCCTGATCCAGAAATCCCAGCATGAAAGCATCAGATGCCGATACCAGTGACATCATCAGATACTGAAATGAAACCGGAAGAACAACCTTAAATAAATCTCTGTATATCTTTTTCATAATTCTATTACCTTTGAGGCGAGCTTTTCACGAAACCTTTCATCATGCTCTACCATTATCATCGTCGGTCTGTAAGTTTCTATAAGCTTTTCTATCTGCATTCTCGAAAATATATCGATGTAGTTGAGGGGCTCATCCCATATGTATAAATGTGCCTTTGACAGAAGGCTTGCCGCGATCAGCACCTTCTTCTTCTGTCCCTCGGAATATTCCTCGATATTCTTTTCAAACTGCACTCTCGAAAGATCCAGTTTTCTGAGAAGCGTGAGAAGCAAGCTGTAATCCAGCTCATTTTTCTCCGCATAATCCATGAGACTTCCGTTCAGTCCCGACGTATCCTGATTAATATATGATATCACAAGACCGGACACCGTCTCAAGCATACCGGAAGTATAAACTGCCGTATTCTCGGCATAATCTTTAAACTTTGCTTCTCGAAGAATCGCCTTGATAAGAGTTGATTTTCCACAGCCATTTTCACCCGCAAGAAAAAGTATCTCTCCCTGCATCAGCTGAAATGTGATCCTGCTCAGTACATCATTCCCCTCCTCATAAGCAAGTGAGAAATCCTTCGCTTCAACGATACATTTCTTATGGTGTGTGAGGGGCATAAGCTTCAGATCATCGACTGTTTCTATATCACGAAGCAGTCCTTCTTTTTCTTCTATTTCTCTGTCGATACGCTTCTCAAAATTCTTTACTCTGGACTGCATTTTCTTTGTCTTTGCACCGATATACGCTCTTGTCGATATACATCTGTCGTGTTCCTTGATGGGATCAAAGCCTATCTTGGTATTTTCATTTTTTTCTGCCCATCTTCCGGCTCTGTCTGCCGATGCCTTAAGCTTACCGATTTCCTTCATGTGTTTTTCATTTTCGGCAATCGCATGTGCATCGGCCTTTTCCTTATTCTCCTGCCATGTACTGAAGTTGCCGGACATAACCTCTATGGATTCTCTGTTCAGAACAAGCATATGATCTGCTACCTCATCAAGAAGATTTCTGTCATGAGAAACAAGTATGAATCCCTTTTTCGTTTTCAGATAATCCCTGATTATATCTCTGCCCTTCTTATCCAGATGATTCGTCGGCTCATCGATAAGCAGGAATTCATTGTCTCCCGAGAAAAGAACCGCAAGCATTGTCTTAGTTCTCTCTCCCTGACTGAGTGTTCTTATCGGTCTGTAAAGGACCTCCGCATCTACTCCGAGACTACTGAGCTCACACATGATCCTCCAGCCTTCAACTCCCGGCTTCCATTCTTCACTCAGCTCATCCGCAGTCTTATCAAGATCCGCCTCGCTGATCCTATACGGGAAGTAATCAAATCTTTTATCCGTGGTTATACTTCCCTTATATTCATAGCCTCCCATCAGCAGTCTGAGGAAGGTCGTTTTTCCTTTTCCGTTACGGCCTATAAAGCCGGTCTTCCAATCTGTATCTATGGAGAAGGAAACATTTTCAAAAATATTGTCAAAACTGCCTTCATAACCGAAGGTCAGATCAGAAACTCTAAGTAGTGACATATAGTTACCTCCGTAATATTTTAATGACATCGGATATGTGCAAATCACATATCCGATGATGCGGTCTCGCCAAAGTCACATATCTGCCGATGGCAGATATGTGAAGGAAAATATATTACGCTCATGCACGTAAACGTGCGAGCGTATGTATTCTCCTTCACATATGCTTCGCATATGTGACTTTGGCTCAACTAACGCACAAAAGCACCGCAAGAACTAATCCTTGCGGTGCTGGATACCAAAATTCGGGGCACATGTGCCACTATATAAAAACGAAACACGTATAGAATTATTTCTTGCATGCGCAGCCACACTATGAGCCATACTCATATAAATGCTGCTTACTTAAATTATCTGCAAGAAATATTTCTCATTGGTCTCCTCCTGTTTTTCTACAATCTTTTTGTAGTATAACGAGATACAAAATAAAATGCAACTACTTTTTTTAATATCGATTTCCGGTGAATGCTTATACCTTCTTTATCAGCAGTTCAACTACAAAACCATTTTCATTATAGTATTCTATTCCTCCTCCCTGCTTTTCCATATACATTTTTACCAGATAGAGTCCGAGTCCATAACCCGTTTTTTCTTTGACATCACGTCCTCGATAATACTTTTCGGTGATCAGCGGAAGCTCATCCTCTGGAACACCAGGTCCTTCATCACTGATTTTAATCTTGATGAAGTTTTCGGTGTTCTTCTTTCCGTCATCCTTAACGCTCTCATACTTAACATTACTGAAGCTGACTCTGATATCAGTACCCGCATACTTATGTGAATTACCGATAATGTTATCGATAACCTGCTCCATTCTGATCTTATCCATATAGACCAGACATTCCGGAATACTGTTTTCGAGGATCACATTTCCGTAATTCTCCAGCCTGTCAAAATAGCCTTCGATGATAAGAGAGTTCTCCTCTTTGACATTTACCTCTATCTTCTCCAGCTCTTCAAGGGTTGCATGGAAAACATTACTCATCAGACCGTTGATCAGCTCAGCCTTTGATGAGATAATCTCAACCTTATCACGCATCTGAAGAGCCATATCCTTATCACTGCACTTAGTTGCAAGCTGCATATCCAGCACTTCACATGCTGCCTGTATCGTTGCCACCGGAGTCTTAATATCATGGCTGAGAGCGGCAACCAGTTCCTTTCTCGCCTTCTCAGATTCCATTTCTCTTTCTCTCGAAGCCTTGAGTGCATCTCTCATCAGATCAAAGCTCTCCGTAAAGGATCCGAATATGTTTTTCTTATGCATAGGAAGCTCAACATCAAGATTTCCCTTTGCAATCTCTGAAGCATACTCATTCATTTCTATTACAGGCTTTATGAACCTTAAGTAAATAAATATAATGAACGACGTTCCTATGACCACCAGTACTGTCCAGAATAGCGTAATATAACGGAGTACTTCCTTATCACCGTTATATTTTTGCATATAAACATCATCCCACGCTATCTTTCCGATATATTCACCCTTCGGAGAAAAATCCAGAACCATAGCACGTCTTGTATAATAAGCCGTCAGCTCAGAATCGATATTTTTTGTCGAAAGAATGATATTGCAATCATACTTTTCTTCAATATCCTCTATAGTATATCCTGCTTCATAATCATCATTTATGCTATATATCAGATCATTGTAATAGCTCATGTCTCTTCCTTTATACTGCCTTCTTCCGAAGGTCATGGAAAAGATTACCAGAACAGCTATCATGACCAGCATATATATCACAAGTGGTTTTATAATCCATTTCATCAGTCATTACCCGGATTTCATTTAGAAAAATTATTAATGTTTCCATGCCGATCATTCCCTGTTGATAGGATACATTCTGACAGGATCTCGGTTTCTCAAAATCACGGGAAAAATCAGCATATTTCAAGAATATATCCTGTTCCCCATACCGTTTTGATCATCTCCGGATTGTTGGGATTTTTCTCAAGCTTCTCTCTGATCTTCCTGATATGAACATTGAGTGTAGCATCCGAATAGAAGCTGTCACCCCAGACCTCATCAAAGAGTGTCTCCTTTGTAACTATCGTATTCTTATGTTCATACAGGCATTTGAGAAGCGCAAATTCCTTTGCCTTGAGCGAGATTCTCTCCCCTTTTAATACTGCAGACATTGTAGCCTCATCAAGCATAAGAATGCTGCTGTCCTCCGTGCTGTCCAAGCCCTTATCTATCGGTTTCTCAACAGCATTCTTCTCCTTCAGTGCTTTTATTTCTTCAACCTTTCTCAGGTTGACTCTTACCTTTGCCAGAAGGACCGACAGGCTGTAGGGCTTCTTGATGTAATCATCACCGCCTATACTGAGTGCAACCAGCACATCGTCATCACTCTGCCTTGCACTGATGAAAAGTATCGGGAGCTGATATTCCTCCCTTATCTTTCTGCAAACCTCAAAGCCCGTACCGTCTCCGAGGTTAATATCAAGAAGCATAAGATCTATCGTGTTATCCTCAAGAAATCTGTAGCATTCCTCAGCACTGCCCACATATGCTGTGCTGACTTCAAACATCTGAAAATACTCAGCTGTCATCTTGGCGAGATCTGTCTCGTCATCGACTATCAGACAATTATAATGCATTTCAATCACCTATTAATATCTGTTATGAACCTTTTCTGCAAAGCACATAACATCCTTTATTTTAAGCTCCGTGCCGTCATCCAGGATTGCTGTTCCGCTCATCTTGCCGAACACCTGATGCTGGTCGGATACTATCAATTTATAGTCAAGATTCGCTGCCCTGTCAAGGACAGGAACGAAGTCCATTTCGAACCTTCCGTCCGAGGATGTAATCTTCCAAGGATCCGTATAACCACTCTCCGGAATATGGAATTCTATATCGTCCAGCTTATGAGCTTTTCCATCGTAGAAGATCACATTTTCCGTAGCGGCACTGGTATTTCCGAAGCCATAGCCTATATTAAAACCAAACGGCTTTCCTCCGATATCGGTATTTCCCGAACCCCAGAACCATGTATTGTCATAGGTCCATACTCCGCGTCCCCAATCGAGAGTTCCGAAGTTTCCGGACGGATTGAACTCATACCTTTTATCACCAAGCTGCATATATCCCGAAGCACGCATGCAGTTGATCTTCTGATTATAATAAAAGTGCTTTTTCTTATCCCAAGGTGTCGCAATTACCATTGTGTCCATCTCAGGCTGAATAAGCATTATGTCACATTTAAAGGTCTTTCCTTCAAAGAAATTCTTAAACTGACATCTGATTCTTCTCATGCCCTGCTTCGCATCAAACCGCATCCTGAGCCTTTTATCGATGTACTTTGTCACACCTATCTTTGACGTGGTCGGAAGTCTCAGCTTACCCATAGGAAATGCATTCAGAACCGTCTCCGTATGCTCCCAGGGCTTAAGTCCAAACTCCAGAAGGGACACAGATTGAAGTCCTATATATCCGTTGTCGGATATAGTAAATGCCGCTCCGAATCTGTCGCTCATTACTATATAGTAGTCCCATTCCTTTAAACGCCATTTCGGCGCCTTGATCATACTTCTCTTATATTCCTGAACCATCGTCCTCGACCATCCCGGCTCCCTAAGGTTTCCGGATTCATTGAGAAGAAGCTGACCTTCCGTCACTTCATGATTTCGCCCCATATCATACCCCCGATAAATTCTGTCTTATCTTAAAATGTACTGCTGCCCGATATATCAGAATCTGTATACCAGCTTTCTTTCTATCGGTTTATCATTTACATTTATCCTGCATCTTCCGTTTTCGATGGAATAATCATCTTCCTCGGCATAGCAGTCAACATCAAGTGAATTATGGATATCTCCTCTGATATCAACGCCGTTAAATTTCGCTCTGATATTCTTATTATATCCACCAAGCATAAGTGCCTTTTCACCGGCATTCTCACACTTCAGCGATGCAAGACTCACTTCAATATCCGAAGCCCCTTCAAGCGCTCCTATACAGGTGGAAATATCACCTCTCAGGATAACCTCCGCATAAGAGTCACTAAGCTTATATGTAGCCTTTTCACCGTAAAGTGTACCGGCTCCGATAACTTTTCTGCCGTCACCGTTCATCTTAAAGGAACACTTCATTATACTTACATAGGATTCTTTCTTTATAGAACCGATTCCTACGCCCTCAGATACCGAAAATTCTTCATCTATAGAACAGTCACTTATGAAGATATTGGATTTTTCTTCAATACATCCGATGCCCACACATGTACTGCCGTTAATGTTGAGCTGGAACACTCCGCCCAGGATATAAATTCCTCCTCCGAGTCCCGAACCGATTCCGATTCCGTTGGTTCCATTTCCCTTTATGGTCAGCTTTCCCGACTGAAGAAATGTGATCTCACCGTGCCTTGAATCCATATCATTTCCTATTCCGTAATAATCCTGAGAATCCAGCTCGATAAGAAGATTTCCGCTTCCTTCAAGCGCGAACCTCGCAGACTCCGGAACCAGGATTCCCGAATCATGAAGAACATTCTGTCCTTCTATGATACATACGACATCTGCCCGGTCACCAATCTCGATACACGGCCTGTTCTTTACATTTGAAAGATATACATTTTCAAGCGTTATTCTTCCGCAGTAATCAGGTTCTATCCTTATATGGATATCGGACTTCAGCGACGGCATTCCGACTATCGTAATATCCTTATAGACCATCTCGTCTTTTCCTATTACGATATCGGTGCATTCATCCTTGATCAGTGAAAGCAGCGAAACTCTGTTGGTCTTACCAGCCACATAAATACGCTTGGTCTTTCCGTCACTTCTTTCCTGATAGAAATCTCTTATTTCCTTTTCAATCTTCTCATCTATCCTGTCGATAAACTCAGGCGCCGGTCTTCCCGTGTAATAACCCTGAACCAGATCTATACCAAGATGTATCGCCATCCTGAGTTCTTCCGCAGTCTCTACTCCTTCTGCCAGAGCCTTGATTCCCGTATCATGGCAGAAACCTATTATCTCTCTTACGAAGTGCTGCTTCTGCGGCTTATTATGTATGTCACTGAGAAGCGATCTGTCGATTTTTACATAATCAGGCATATACCTGAGCAGATTGCTGACATTCGAATAGCCTGTACCGTAATCATCTACAGCTATCTCAATATTGATCTTCTTATAGAAATCTTTGAGTATTTCAAGATCGTCATCTTCAAGCTCGGACTCCTCGGTAAGCTCTACTACTATAGTTTGTGAGTTTTCTGTGAGCCTTCTTTCTATCTCATCTCTATCATCAAAATGAACTCCCGGAATACTATTTAAAAATATCTTCTTATCTCCGATCAGTTCCTTATCACGATCAATTATATCCATCACATTTCTAAATGTTGCAGTCTCAACATCAGCGAGCCTGTCCATCATCGAAGCATACTTGATGATTACGAGAGGCGGTACATTTTTCCTCGTATCGGATCTCATAAGAGCCTCATAGGAATAAATACTTCCATCCTCCACATTTACTATCGGCTGGAAATGATACTTCATAAGATTGTTGTCCAGTATATCCTTTACCAGCTCATACTCTTCTTTTTCTTCAAGATTAAGATTCTCATAAACGTTGAAGGTTCTGTTGAATTTACCTACCTTTACCTTATCCAGCTTTTCTTCCGCTGCCTCGAGTGCCAGCTGCCTTCTCAGGCTCTCAAACCCTCTCGATACTGTACCCAGCCACTTGCGGTATACATCATTATAAACAGCGGCCTTATTGATGTATCCCACAACCGCATAACCGAAGCAGTAATCCTCAAAGAATATCGGATTGAAATAGTAAACTGTCGGCTTATCCTTAAGCGTCATAATATCCGGCAGCATTTCCGAGGTATCAAATGTATCCTCGAGACTTACCATATCCGACATATGATCTCCGCTGTATCTTATGGCATGGATCATCTTTTCAGGATAGCCCTCGCTCTTCGGTATTGCCGCAGTATTGGAATCCATATATTTAACACCGTTCACAAGACAAAGATCAAAACTGTATGCGCCCTTTATCTGATAAGCGTATGAATAAACCGTGCTTATATAATCCATAACATTTGTCTGGATCATAAGGTTCTCGGCCATGGTATTGTTTATGGATTCATAGCCCTCTTCATATATAACGGTATCCCATTCATCTCTCTTCATGCTGTGGGTCGGCATATTTGTATGCTTACATCCGCAGCTTTCACCGATAACTATACGGGCTCTTCCCTCAAACTCATCAAGCTTTCTTTCTGCCTTAATATCATAGAGGCATTCAACTGCATAGCTTCCCAGTTCCTGTGCAGGTGAAATGTATGAGGTAATGGATTTCGGACTCATCTGTCCTTCAGGTGCCGAGTCAGCTCCCAGAACTATAATATCCTCCGGTACTCTGATACCTCTTAATTCAAGCGCTTTGCAAAGACCGATAGCCATCTGGTCGTTGGCACACATGATTGCCTCCGGCATAGGCTTGCCGCTTGCCATAAGATAATCAACACACTGCTCTCCGCTCTTATACCAGAAATCGCCTTCTACGATCCTGTCCTCCGGAACCTCAAGCCTATGTTTTTTCATGGCATCAAGAAATGCAGCCAGTCTTTCCTTTGAATGTCTGTGCCATTTCTTACCTGTAAGGAATGCTATATCCTTGCAGCCGTGAACCTCTATAAGATGATTTGTGAGTTCTGTTACCGGGCTGAAGCCGTCAATATATATACTCTCATAATTATTGCTTTCTTTATCTACAACAAGTACGGGACCCGTGTATTTTTCCTTCAGACGATTCTCCAATTCCTCTGCTGCATTTGCTGTCTGTATCGTATCCTTAAGAATTACTATTCCATCAAAAAAATCAGGATTGGCCAGCATGAAAATGTTTGAGTCACTTTTTTCACGCTCGACCGTATCCTGATACTTTTTAAACATCGCAAAAACACAGACATCCATATTTAATTCGAATGCCTTTCTGGTAAATCCGGTTATAAACCTGTGCTGAAAATATTCATCAGGTTGTCCGACAAAGAGAGCCAGTTTTTTCCTTCTTTTTGCCATACACTAATCTCCCCATAAGAATAATGTAACCGTCGTTTCTTTATTTTACCATTTTTGACATTTTCTTACCATACATTTCTGTCAGTTTCTGTGCGAAAAAAGCTTTTAATTAAGCTTTTTTCGCACATACACCCTTGACTTGAATCAATCCTCTGTTATCATCTCAACAGGACGGAGTCTTCTTACCTTCAATCCCGAAAGTCCCGATGCCAGGAGTGCAACCAGAAGTATTCCGATTCCTGCTACAAGCATCCATATGAATGAAATGTTAAATTCTATATGCTGTATACCAAATATCTTAAAAACCATCACCGCCATCTTTCTTCCAAGGAAAGGAGATGCAGCTGTTCCGATGAGTACACCGAGAATAATTGCCGGTACATTTGATAGCATGATCTGAGTTATAAGCTGCCGGGATGTCATGCCCAGAGCCTTACTGATTCCCATTCCGCGCCACTCTCTTACGATCTTTGCTCTGATGATCAGTGACTCAACAAAGATTACCACAAGCACAGTTATGATCACTATAACGATACATAGAATCTTCATCACCAGATTTACTATTCCCATGGTAGCTTCCAGCTGCTTCTGAAGATCCAGATAATCAAAAGATGTATCATAATCTGCTTCAAGCTTTTCTATCTCACTCTTCAGAGTTTCATAGGATATACCCGCTTCACCTGTCACATAATACTGGAATGCCGGTTTTCCCGGAATAAGCTTCTTTCCACCATCCTCAGTCATATAAATTGTTCTGCCCATTCGGTCCATTCTCTGGTATATTCCTGTTATTATATATGATTCTTTTTTTCCTGCGTATTCAATGTCGACCACACTTCCGAGTCCTGCACCGATATCATCGGCTGCTCCGTTCGTCATCATTATTTCATTATCATGTTTAGGCATTCTGCCCTCAAGTATGATGGCATTTGTTGTATAGTCAACATCCAGAATGTATGTATATATACTCTGTTCTCTGGATCCGTTTTTTACCGTAAGATCAAGCCCGAACATCGGAAGTACATTTTTTACGCCCTTTACATTTCTCAGTTTCTCTGAAATATCCTCATTTGTTGTAACTGTTAAGGTACCGTTCTCGAATCCCATCATATCCATGAATTTTTTCGGATGGGAACCAAAATTATCATACATTCCGAATCCTATAAGCACAGATACTGTAAGGATTGCAACTATGAGAACCATTACTATATTTCTTCCGGCACTCCCGAAAGTTTCCTTAAGTGATATTACTGCCGGGATCGGAAGCGGTGTATTCTCAAATGCAAAACGGTTCTTCTTAAAATTATGTGTATTTATTCCGCCTCTTAATGCATCAAGTACTGTGATCTTCTTATATTCTATACTTGTTATCCTGCTTACAAGTAAGATTACGACAACAGGTAAAACTATTGTGATCACAGCTACCTTCGGATTAATCTCCAGCATCCATTTGAGACCGATTGAAAGACTCAGCACATTTCCGAAAAGTCCAAAGGTCAGGATAGCAGCTATGGTTCCTATAACAGAACCTGCTAATGACACTATACCCGTCTGGAAGGAAAGTGCCGCCCTAAGCTCTCTTACTGTATATCCGCTTGCTTCAAGTATTCCGGTATTCTTCATATTTCTCTGTATGAAGTTTTTAACACTGAATGAAATTATAGTTATTGAAATAATTACAATGATTATTGCAAAAACCAGTGTTATTGACATTATTATAAGTGGGATAAATGTTGCACCTCCACTGACTGCCTCCCAGTTCATGCTTAAATATCCGTCATAATTCTTATCCGGATTTTTCTCAACATAAGGCTTAAGATACTCCTTATAACTATCTGTTATCTCCCTCTCCATATCCATGGTAGAATTGCCGCCATTCAACCATCCTTCATCCATATAACCCATACTCTTGATACTTGTTGCCACAACACCCGGATTCTCATCAGCCATCCTGTCTATCATTTTGTCCGACATATAAACATAATAATATGTAAGATTTGCGGTTGAGCTGAAATAAGGATCCTGCACAAATCCCGCAACGTTAAGCACATACTCATTATCACCTATCTTTATCTGCATCTTGTCATTAACAGAATAAGTATTCACAAGAAATAGCGGAAGCAGGATGTCATTCTCTTCATATTCAATCCCATCCTCAACTACCCTCATGTATCTTTTCTGAGCAGTAAAGCTCTGTGCTATAAAATAGTACTGATTATATTCCGTCTCAGACGATTTCTTATATTCCGCGATCATTCTTACACATGGTACAGAATCAAACCCGATTATAGCGTCATGTTCCTTTATCGCCTTTTCAGCACTGGTCTTCTCTTCCTCGGAATCACCTGTGATAAGCATGAAATGTACGCCTTCAACTTCGTTGAATCTGATTTCCATGACTTCTCCTATTCCGAGCAAGGAAGATATGGTATCAAAAAGAAGGAATGAAGCTATAAATGTAAGGATGAAAAATGTGATCATATCACCCCTTTGTTTCTTCATATTATTCTTTGCTATTACAAATAATTTATACATATATAACTCCTTTTACCATCCCTGCTCCTGAAGGAAGTCCTTGAGCTTATTATGTCTCTGAAGAGCTTCTTCTTTATTCGGATTCTCTTCATCCTTATAATCTCCGACATATTCTCCGAGATCTATCTCATCCTTTATTACTCCGTCAGCCAGATATATTATCCTGTTGCCTCTTTCGGCTGCCATAATGGTATGTGTTACCATTACTATGCTCTGTCCTTCATTATTAAGATCTGAAAGAATGCTCAGCACATTTTCTGTATTCTGTGAATTAAGAGCTCCTGTAGGTTCATCCGCAAACAGGATTTCCGGATCATTTATAACACCTCTTACAACCGCAACTCTCTGCTGCTGTCCTCCCGAAAGCTGTGTCGGGAACTTTCTCGAATCCCTCTCATTTATCTCTACCTTTTCCAGAAGGCTTTTAGCTTTAGCTGCAAGTGCATGTCTGTCCTTGTTTCTGAGAAGTCCGCTGACCATTACATTATCCAGAGCACTCATGGAATCATTAAGATAATTCTGCTGGAACACGAAGCCTGCATGATATCTTCTGAAAAGTGCCAGCTTGTCGTTTGAAAAGCCTGATATCTCAATCCCCTTATTTCCGGAGCCTGACTTAACAAGCTTTTCCTTATCTTCTACATTATATGTAATAGTTCCGAGTGAAGGTCTGTCCATTCCCGACAATGCATAAAGCAGTGTACTTTTTCCCGAGCCGGAGTTACCCATTATTACGGTAAAGTCTCCTTTATATATAGAAAGGTTCAGATTCTTCAGAACATGCTGCTGAACAGACTCGTTGGAAAATGTTTTGGAAATATCCTTGGCAATTAATATCTCTTCCTTATTTTCTTTTTCCATTTTTCTCTCCTATCTTTATCAATCTATTAACAATTATTGCTTATTTTTCATTTGATATACTGAGTATACAACACTTATTTTATAAAATCTTGACTCCATTCCTGTCTAATTCTTAATTAATTCTAAACTATCCACAGTAAACATATAAAAAAAGCAATTTTATGCAATATGCAGACAACCGGATTTTCACAGAAAAGACACAAAAAATGGCCGATGTCAAAAAAAACGCCGATTTTTCTGATGTCTTGTGTATATTGAATAAAAAAACACTGATTTTCAATTTTCAGTTTCTTGTGCACATTGTATATTATTTTGATCGTTTTTGACAATTCTCACCAAAGATTCGAAAGACAGCAATTTAAGTCAAATAAATAGCAATTTTCGAAAAGCAAAGATTAAAACTTCGTGATAAACTCCGTACTCGAAAAGACGAAAAGAAAATTATGAGGAGGAAATGAAGTTATGAAGAAAAGTTTTGTAAAGACAGTTTGTGGTATCGTTTTAGCAGGTGTAATGCTCGCAGCTACAGGATGTGGCAACAACGCATCATCAGCATCATCAAACAGCTCAGTTGCAGTTGTTGAGTCAGCAGACGGAGAGGCTTTTGCACAGACAGATCTCTCAGCTAATCAGATTAGCATCTTCGGAAAAGTTTACGACATTCCTTTTAACTACAGCAAAGTATCAAAGCAGCTTACACTCAGAGAGGAAATGACAGAGAAGTACAATGTAAAGGTTCCAGCAAAGGGAACACTTAACAACGTATTCCTCGATGTTGCAGGTACTCAGGGTTCATATATAGAAGTTGCTCTTCAGAATACATATACAACAGATGAGCTTCCAAAGCTCTGTAACATTTCAATGATCAAGGTTTCAGCTGATCACTGCGAAGGTGGTGTAGTAGTTCTTCCTTCAGGAATCACAATCGGTTCATCAGCTTACCAGATCACAGGACAGTATGGTGATCCTGACAAGACAATCGATGAGAAGACAGGTTTCCAGTATGTTTATGTTGTAGGTGATGTTACATATACATTCGCTTTCGACACAGACAAGGATGGTTTACAGTCAATGATCATCGAGTACACAGGCAAATAAGTTAAATTTCAGATATTTCTAATTTCTACCAACGGAAAAACGCAGCAGACCGAAACTCTGCTGCGTTTTTTCTTTGCTGGATTTTTTGCTCTCTGATAATCCTCAGTTATCTAATTACCGAAATGTAGCACATTTAAAAGAAGTATCCAGCTGAGTCCGTAATATGTTAATACCGCCACAAGGTCGTTTACAGTTGTAATGAGCGGTCCCGATGCAACTGCCGGGTCAACCTTGATCTTCTTGAAGAACAGCGGGATAAGAGTTCCTACTGCACTACTGATCACCATTGCAATTACCAGGGATATTCCTATACAACCCGATACCGCATAAGCAAACTGCCATGAATTATTCTTAAAGAAGTAGATATAAAGTCCCACAAGAAGGAAGGACACGGTTCCGAGAAGAAGTCCGTTGCAAAGTCCTACTCTCATTTCCTTAAGTACCAGATGTCCTTTCTGACTGAATGTCAGGTTTTCATCCATAAGAACTCGGATAGTTACGGCAAGCGACTGTGTTCCGACGTTACCTGCCATGTCAAGTATCAGCGACTGGAATGCCATTATAATTGTAAGGGATGCAACAACCTTATCGAACATTGCAACCACGCTTGATACCAGCATACCGAGCACAAGAAGGATGATAAGCCATGGAAGTCTTTTTTTCATACTCTGCTTCAGAGGTTCCTTCAGATCTTCTTCCGCAATAAGACCGGCAAACATGGCGTAATCCTCTCCCATCTCATCATCTACAACTTCGATGATACTCTGCGAGGTGATTATTCCTAAGAATTTATTCATATTGTCAAGTACCGGAATATAGCTTTCCGAATAATCCTTCAGCTTTTCAATACAGTCATCTATGGACTCATTTGCATAAACATACGGGAAGGATGTAACTATAAGCTCCTCAAGGGGAACTGTATTTCTGGCTATGATAAGATCCTTCAGATCTATCGCACCATAGAATTCATCATTCTCATCAACTACGAATATAGTTGAAATGTTATCGTTATCCTCTGCCTGATTTACCAGAGCCGTCATGGCCTGCTTTACTGTCAGGTTCTCTCGGATAATTATACAGTTTGTAGTCATATGACTACCGATCTCATCCTCATCGAAGGAAGCGATAAGTCTAATCTCCTTCTGTACCTCAGGATTGATCGAATCTATGATAAGTGTTCTCTTTTCCTTCTCGATCTGATGAAGAACATTTGCCGCAGTATCCGTTTCCATTTCGGATACTACCGATGCAGCCTTTCTGATATCCATCTCATTCAGATATTCGGCAGCATCATCCTCTTCGAAGTATTCGAATATTTCAGCCAGCATATCCGATCTGCATACGCGGAACATTTTCTTTCTTTCCTGTCCTGTAAGCACAGAAAAAACACCTGCGATATCATTACAGTGGTAATCCTCCAGCTGATTCATCATAAGCTTCGGAGCATTGTTGCTTCTAATGATCTTGAGAATTTCAGCCTCATAATCAGGCTTAATAGAAACGTCACTTTCCGATAAAGTGTTTTCGATAATCTCGTTTTCCATCTTCTGCCTCCGTTATTAATTTGATATGCGGCACAAACCGCAATTCATTTAGGAAGCCAGAAGAACAAACCTTTGAAATGTAAATAAAAAGCCCGTATCTGAATCGGTCAGATACGGGCGAAAGAACATACTAAAATCAGCACACAGAATGATCATGTTTCAGCACATGGTCATCATCTGTTGTATCATACATTTCCGTTCGCCCGTCTGACCCATGACTGTCACCGCTAACCATTCTGTCACCTCCTTTATAGTGGATTTCTAACATGAATTATCATGCTCATTAATTATCACACCTTAGCTAAAGTATGTCAATCAGAATGTCATATTTACATCATTTTTCTTTATTTCATCTGCCTCGAAGAAGGCCTTCTGTGTTGCACCCATCATTCCTGCAACGATGTTGTTAGGAACTGTGATGATTCTTCTGTTATAATCTGTAACATTTGAATTATAAAGTCTGCGCGCAGCCTGAAGATGCTCTTCTACATCAGCAATACTTCTCTGAAGCTCTACAAAGTTGTTGCTTGATCTGAGCTCAGGATAATGCTCTGCAAGAATACGGAACTCTCTGCTGAGATTGTCCATCTCTCTGTTAGCATTGTTTCTCTCGTTCATTGACATTCCTGAACGAAGCTGAACAATCTTCATGAGTGTTTCCTTCTCATAATTCATATATCCCTTTGTAACATCAAGCATCTTTGTAAGTACATCATATCTTTTTGTAAGTGCTACATCGATTCCTGATAAAGCTTCCGAAACCTTAATTCCTGAAACCTTAATTCCGTTGTATACTCCTATAAACCAGAAAACAATTAAAAGTACAACAACAAGTGCTACAATTCCAATAATTCCAAGTGCTGACATTTTGATATCCTCCTTAAATACTCTTAAACTGTTTGATAATAATCATTTGCATTATAATTATTATAATTGTTCTGTGTATTATAACCCGGTTGAACATTATAATTGTTCTGAGCGTTATAATTATTATAGATGCCTCTGATTATCGTGATAAAGTTTTTTATATCATCAATATCTCTTTGTATCGCCTGCATTTCATCCGGATATGATATTTTTTTCAGCATACTGTCCGCATCAAATGCATCATGAAATGGTTCATTAAACCCAACAAAGACCCTGTTTCCCGCAACATGTACCGCCATACTGTTATACCTCGATGAAAGCGCCATCATGTCTTCCATAAACTGAGGTGTAAGCAGGTAAAATGCGTCGTGAGGTGAAAGTGCAAAAACATCAAATCTCTTATTAAAATCAACGCCTTCCATCTCAACCTTCTGTGGCCGCATATTTATCATCGGCTTTCCTCTGTATCTATAGTTATCCGTGAAAATCTGTACCGAATTAACAAACTTTGACGGAAAATCAAATACAAGCATTCTTCCTTTGAAGTATGTGGTTACATGTGTTGACTTTCCCGTTGATGTAACCTGCTGAACAGTTACATCTGATGTCTCAAAAGGAATTCCCGCAAATTCGCCTCTCAGATAATCCTCTGAAGAAAATCTGTTTCCCATGGCACACAGACCAAAGGTCTTTACGGCAGTTTCATGAAAACCACTCTTCCAGTCATAAACAACATTTTGGAAGTTGTATCTTAACTGCTTTTCTACAAAAAGCGATTTATATGCTGCCTTGTATTTTTTCCTCGTTCCAAGCAGCAGGATTGCTCCGATCACTCCTACCAACATTCCGAATAACGGCAGGACAAAGGCATTTCTTGAGGCATGCAGTAGAGGTCCACCGAAAAAGAATAGAGTACCGCCTGCGATAAGAAGTATCACTCCGGCTATTGCCCTTGATCTGATGTCTTCCAATTCTTTAATCTTTTCATAAAGACGCGGATCATTGTTGTTTGATACATTCATTCCTGCATTCATCTTGGTTCCCTCCTTTCCCACCTAATTATAATAAAAAAAGCGAAACCTATTTGCAGCCGTAAAACCACAAATTAGTCTCGCTTATTACTCACATTCCGGATCGGCTCAATCCCGATCGTACTGACGAATATGTGACCATGATGCTCTGAACAGATTGTTCAAATCCTCATGTTCGCTACTCCCTAACTCATATTTGAAACCGATATTATCACAACCCAAATTACTTGTCAAGAAAAATCGGATGCGGCTGAATCCCTTATATAGCCTTACTCTTCAAGCTTGAAGGTAAGTCTTTCAAGACCGAACTGTTCAAGCTCGGGATCATCCATTCCGAATGATATTGTCTTCAGCGCCGGATCATATTCAGCATTATCACCCTTCATGTTGTTATATCTTATAACAACCTTGGTTCCATAGAAGCTGATGTCACCATCCATTGATCTTTCAAAAATTACTTCTCCGTACATCTTAACCGCCATACGAAGTGTACATTTGCCTCCGTTTACTGTCAGTGTACAATCATATTCTATCTGATTAAGTATAGGATCACTTCCATAACCCTCAGCCTTCATGGCATTTTCAAAGGCCGTTTTAAGATCGTCCGATCTGTATACACCGTCTTTGCTTACAAAGAATCCGCTTCTTATACAGAAGATCACTCCTAAAAGAAGAACTATGCCGATAAGACCTCCTACGATGATACTGTAAGTTTTCTTATCAAGACTTCTTCCGCTGTTTTCAAGCATTACAGGCTGATTGGTATCACCATATCTGTCTACATAGTACTGATTCGCATCCGGAGCCGGTCCTCCGTATGATGATCCGCCTCCGTAAGAAGCACTTCGTGCCTTTACTATCGGCTCGCCGCAGATAAAACAGCTTTCTGATCCGTCAGGTATCTCACTACCGCATGATGGGCATATCATAATTATTTGTCCTCCACCGAGTTTTATTATCTTAAGGCTTTACCCCCGCACAGCCTCATACGCAGATAATAATATCATAAATCCTTATTCAAAATCAATCTTAATACTTCCGGATTCTGTTTTTGCACTTATCTTCTTCGAGCCGCCTTCCTTAGTATATTTCTCGATATCATCATCGTCTGTCTCATTTTCGCCGACATTCTTTCCGCCAACCCTTATACTTCCGAATTCCGTACTGAGATTATAGCTGTAATCAGATTCTGTTCCATCAAGCGATAATTCCACACTTCCAAACTCGCTCTCTATATCCGCATTCTCAATTTTTCCGTTATCGACCTTGACACTTCCGGATTCAACCTTCATCTTCACCTGCTTTGAAGTGAAATCATCCAGCTTTATACTTCCAAACTTATCTGTTAACTCCACTGTATCCGCAGCTATCTTTTCTCCCCTGATAGATCCCGAATCTGCTTCTATCACAAGCTTTTCAGAATCCATATCAATAAGTATCACTGAACCGAATTCATCCTTCAGATTAAGATCAGCTATATCGATACCTTCAATATTTATATCTCCCGAATCGAGTTTGATATCTGCCTTCTTGATCGATGTACCTGATGGAACATATAGTTTTATATATTTCTGTTCATCTACTGCTCCAAGATTTAAAACATTAAGGATAAATGCGCCCTCATTTTCTTTTTCTTTATAATCCAGTTTCAGCTTTCCGCCGGTTACATCCGCCTGGAAAACGCCTTCTTTATTCACAGCATATTCCAATTTATATTCATCGCCTTCAATTATCTCAAAATCACAGCTATCTATATCAATATCTGCTTCTGTGAAGCTCTCAAGCGGCTTTACTTCCTTTATTATTTCATCTGTACTGACAATTGCTCTTCTGTTTCGATAATCAAGCTTTAATCCCCTATGACCGCCAAGGAAAATACCCGCAACGAACATTCCTATTCCGATTACCGCAAGACCGGCACACGTTGAGATTATACTCTTTGTAATATCTCTCATTTATGCTTCCTCCTTTTTTTTGACAAACATCCAGCGAAGAAATCTTGACATACCTGACATCATAACTCCACCGATCTTATAGAATACTATGCACCAGATAATACCCAGTGCTATAAGGAAGATAGTAGCACCTCCTATCATAAGGAACTGCGGTATCGTGAGTGACCAGAACAGTGAATATCCCAATACACATCCTGCCAGTACCAATGCTCCTCCTGTCAAAAGAAGAGCAAGTACAACAGCAAGCAAAGCTGCACCTACCGAAATAGACACTGCCGCGAATGCTATAACCATAGGAATAGCAAAAGGCGCAGCAAATATATAAAGCAATATTCTCCAGAAACTTGATACTCCCGACTTCACGCTCTTACTTTCTTTCTGTTCTTCTACATATTTATCAACCGATTCACCAATTATACTTCTCGCCACTGACTTCGGTGTACCGAGCTTATCAGTTACATCGTCTATATCGCTGAATCCGGCGTCTTCTATATATTCCCTGTAATAATTCAGGGCATCTTCTTTTTCATCAGCAGGAAGACCTCTAAGGAGCCTTTCAAGCTCAATCATGAACCTTTCCTTATTCATCTTATACCTCCATCGCGGCAGCTGTTGCCGTATCATTTCCTTCATCCTTTGCAGTTACATGAAGAAGCTCATCTATCTTATGTTTATAATCTATCCATTCGTATTTATAGTATGTAAGCTTCATTCGACCCAGATCGGTAATACTGTAATATCTTCTGTTTCTGCCCTGATATGGTTTATCATATGTCAAAAGCAGATTTTCTTTCTGCAGTCGTCTCAGGACGGGATAAAGTGTTGATTCAGATATATCGACAACCTCCTGAACCTTCTGCGTAAGTGTATATCCATATGAGTCCTCTACTGCGACAATCCCCAATACACAGGCATCCAGAAGAGGAGCTGTAAGTTGATATGTCATACGTCCGCCTCCTATTTATTTTATGTATAATACTATATGGCGTATAATATTATTTGTCAACGAACGTAACCTTAATTTTACCTTAATTCGTAGAAAGGATATTATGCATGTAATTCTTACATGCATAATGATGCGGTCTCGGCAAAGTCATATATGCTTTTAGCATATATGACTTTGCCTCAACTAACGCACAAAAGAGAGCCCGGCTCATTGAGCCGGACTCTCCTTTCTGGCATTCATCCATCTGACGACCGCCACTCCTATAATAATTATATAACCTACAATACTTAACGGTACCGGTATCTCCCCCAGGAACAGCAGACCCCAAAGGGCTGCGAAGATAACCTGTGTATAGTCAAATACCGATATATCCTTGGCCGGTGCACATTTATATGCCGATGTTATACCGAACTGTCCAAGTGCTGCCGATGCGCCTGCAATGACCAGGAACATCAACTGCTTAAACTCCATATGATGATAATTAAATATCAACGACGGAAGTGCCACAAGACATGAAAACAGTGAGAAGCACATTACTATAATTGCTGTACGCTCTCCCTTCTTGCCCAGCTTTCTTACGAATACATATGCCATACCTGCGCCGAAGCCTCCATAGAGTCCCGAAAGAGCCGGTATCAGCTGAAGGTTTGTACCCGTAGGTCTTATGATGAAAAGCGCTCCGATAAATGCTATTATCGTTGCAGTGATATCTGTTTTTGATGGTTTCTCCTTAAGGATCGGGATTGATAAGATGATTGCAAAGAACGGAGAAAGCTTGTTAAGCATATTCGCATCTGAAAGGTCAAGTTTATCGATAGCATAGAAATTCGCGATAACGCCTGAGGTTCCGAACACACATCTCATCAGGATATCCATCCTGTTTCTCTTCTCAATATAGAATTTCTCTCCGCTTTTGATCACGGTGAACACAGCAATCGTAAGGGCTACCGCATTTCTGAAAAACACCTTCTGCATAGTCGGAAGATCTCCGGACAGCTTTACGAAGAAGGTCATAAAAGAAAAGCCTACCGCTGCTGCGATAATGTACAGTATTCCCTTAACATGATTTGTCATATGAAGTTTATTCACTCTATCACTTCTTTCTTCTGATATGCCGAACTTTCCCCTATTCATTCAGCGATTATTATTCCCTCATACATTTCCAATTACACAAGGATAATCATTTTGAATGGATTAGTCAAGTATACGTAATTGCTATTGCCACGATATTCACAGTCTGTTATACTGTTACGGGCAAAAACAACCGGATACATCCGGACTCATATAAACAACAGGAGGAATGATCAATGGGTATGAATGTTGCATGTCTCGATCTCGAAGGCGTACTGGTACCGGAAATATGGATTGCATTTTCCGAGGCAAGCGGTATTCCTGAATTAAGGAGAACAACCAGAGACGAACCTGATTATGATAAACTTATGAACTGGAGAATCGGAATTCTCAAGGAGCATGGACTTGGACTTAAGGAGATACAGGATACCATCGCTACTGTAGATCCGCTTCCGGGAGCAAAGGAATTCCTCGATGAGCTGAGAAGTGTTACTCAGACTATCATCATCAGTGATACCTTCGAGCAGTTTGCTAAACCGCTCATGGTAAAGCTCGGAATGCCAACTCTTTTCTGCAATACTCTTGAGGTTGCTGAAGACGGAACTATCACAGGTTATAAGATGCGTTGTGAAAAGTCAAAGCTTACAACTGTACGCGCTCTTCAGAGCTGCGGTTTCGATACTATCGCTACAGGAGACAGCTTCAACG
The DNA here is from genome assembly GCA_017634555.1 of Eubacterium sp. GTDB lineage: Bacteria > Bacillota > Clostridia > Lachnospirales > Lachnospiraceae > Eubacterium_Q. The sequence goes on from JAGBNF010000008.1 coordinate 47,721, forward strand.
ATCTCGCTATGATCGATGCAAGTAAGGCTGGTTTCCTTTTCAGAACAACTGATGCCATCAAGCAGGACTATCCACAGTTCCCAGCATATGAGACATATGATGAACTGCTTGCTGCATTCAAGGGTGCTCTGTAATTCTGAAATATTTTAATCAAAAAAATTAACGCTTAGAAACACATTGTTATACATTGTATTTCTAAGCGTTTTTTATTTCTATATTAAATTATATACTTTTGACACTAGATAACATCCATCGCTTCTCTTATGGTAGAAACAGGGATTATCTCTATATCGCTTATGCTCTCAATCTCCGAATTCATATTGAACTTCGGGATCATGGCTCTTTTATAACCCATCTTGGCCGCTTCGCGTACTCTCTGTCCGCAGGATCTGACTCCTCTTATCTCTCCGGCAAGACCAACCTCCCCGATGATTACAAGGTCATCACCTACCGCTCTGTCACGGAAGCTAGATGTGATCGCACATATGATACCCAGATCAGTTGAAGGCTCAGCCACCTTCATTCCACCTGCAATATTTACATAGCAGTCACAGCCCGAAAGGGATATTCCTCCTCTCTTCTCAAGCACCGCTATCAGAAGATTAACTCTGTTATAGTCAACTCCTACAGCAGTACGTCTCGGCATGTTAAAGCTGGAATCAGCACAAAGTGCCTGAAGCTCCACAAGTATCGCTCTCGTGCCCTCTATGGTACTGACAACCACAGAGCCCGACGCTCCTGCAGGTCTGCCGTTCAGGAACATCTGAGAAGGATTGGCAACTCCTTCAAGTCCCTTATCGGTCATGTTAAATACACCAACCTCATTTGTGGATCCGAATCGGTTCTTCTCCGCACGCAGCAGTCTGAAGCCCGCACTGTCATCGCCTTCAAAGTAGAGCACACAGTCAACCATATGCTCGAGAGTTCTCGGTCCTGCAACCGTTCCCTCCTTTGTAACATGGCCAACGATAAATACAGCAACACCCAGTCTTTTGGAAAGCTGCAGCATTCTGGAAGTAACTTCTCTTACCTGAGTTACAGTTCCCGGAGCCGAATCAACTCCAGGCGCTTCCATTGTCTGGATTGAATCGATTATAACAACATCCGACTTACAATCCTCAATGGTTGCCTCAATGTTATCGATATCATTGTCGCTCATGATGAAAAGTCTGTCATCGTACGCGCCGAGTCTCACGCCTCTCATCTTTATCTGGGATAATGATTCCTCACCCGATACATAGAGCACTCCTGCATTCTTCTCTACCAGATTGCGGCACATTTCAAGGAGCAGGGTGGATTTTCCTATTCCCGGAGCACCGCCCACAAGAACCAGTGAGCCCTTGACAATTCCGCCGCCAAGTACTCTGTCCAGCTCTCCTATTCCTGTCATTATCCTTGTCTCTTCTGCAGATGATATGTCCTTTATGCTTGAAGGCTTCGGACGTTCCATCACGCTTACAGTCTTGGATCCTCTGACAGGCTTTACCTCCTGCTCTACAAAGGTATTCCATTCCTTACATCCCGGACACTGACCGAGCCATCTTCCCGACTCATATCCGCATTCCTTGCAGAAGAAGATTTTCTTTTCTTTTGCCATACTTTAGTTTTTCTCTATACTGATGTTTACAGATTCCTTATTCTCAAGTTCAACAGAAAGAACAAGCTTTCCACCAAGATTTGTCTTCATCTTTCCTACATTAACATCATTAACAAAAACCTTATACTCTGTCTCAGGCTCGAGCTCAAGTGTGATCTGAGCATCTCTGTCGCCCTCAACGCTCATAATAACCTTCTCTCCGTTTGTCATGAAGCCGTGAACAGTTGTTCCCGGAACTGACTCATAAACGAAAAGGCCGTTCTTCTCAAGCTTTGTGATCTCGTTAAAAGTCTTTATCTTATAGCTGTCTCCATTGTAGTCGAAGCCATCCTTCTTGGTCTTCTCAGCCAGCTCATAGTTACCGAAGCTGAGTGATCCATTCTCTTCCTCGCGGATAAGCTCTTCAATTACTGCCATTTTTTGATACCTCCTAAGCAATTACGCATTTTAATTTATTTCTTTGTAAATAGTACTTCGTCATTCTTTACTGAGATCGTAACCTTGTCACCTTCACCAAACTCACCTTCAAGTATCTTCTCGGACATCGGGTCCTCGATATACGTCTGGATTGCTCTCTTAAGCGGACGGGCTCCGAACTTTCTGTCATATCCCTTCTTGAAAATGTACTCCTTCAGCTTAGCTCCGAAGCTGATATGAAGATCCATATTCTTAGCTGCTCTCTGCTTCATTTCCTTAAGCAGGAGTCCTGCAATATCCTTTACATTTGTATCGGTAAGGGACCTAAATACGATTATCTCATCAAGTCTGTTAAGGAACTCCGGTTTGAAGAGGCGTTTAACCTCCTCCATAACGCTGTCCTTCATCTTATTATGTTCGTTTTCGGCATTTTCATCATCAGTAGCAAAGCCGAGAGTCTTAGGCTCTACTATCTTCTGTGCTCCGATGTTGGATGTCATTATGATGATGGTATTCTTGAAGTCGACACGTCTTCCCTTGGAATCAGTGATAACACCGTCATCAAGCACCTGAAGCAGAACATTGAACACATCCGGATGGGCCTTCTCAATCTCGTCGAACAATATGACGCTGTAAGGATTCTTTCTTACTCTGTCAGAAAGCTGTCCGCCTTCATCATAGCCCACATATCCCGGTGGAGAACCAATCATTTTTGAAACACTGTGCTTCTCCATATATTCCGACATATCCACACGGATCATGTTCTTCTCATCACCGAAAAGCGCTTCTGCAAGTGCCTTTGAAAGCTCTGTCTTACCTACACCTGTAGGTCCGAGGAAAAGGAATGAACCGATAGGTCTCTTAGGATCCTTAAGTCCGACACGGCTTCTCTTAATGGACTTTGATACTGCGGAAACGGCCTCATCCTGGCCCACGATCCTCTTATGCAGTATATCCTCCATCTTCAGAAGCTTCTGCTGCTCACTGAGCGATATCTTAGCTACAGGAACCTTTGTCCATACGGATACTATCTCCGCAACATCCTCAGGTTCTACTGTAAGCAGCTCATCCTTCTTCTCTTTATTTTTCTTTCTTTCGGCCGCTGCGGCTTTCTTCAGCATCTCCTGCCTCAGCTCATTAGCTGCTTCAAAATCACCGTCAGCCAGTGCATCTGTTATAAGCATTTCATAGTCCGGCTCGATTTTCTCCCCGTTCTTAAACTTCTTAAATGCACCCGAGAAAGCTCCGAGCTTTTTCTTCGAAGCCGCTTCGTCGACTAAGTCGATTGCCTTATCCGGCTGGAATCTGTCGTTGATATATCTTGTCGAATAATCAACAGCCGCAACAACAGCTTCGTCGGATATCTTCACCTCATGAAACTCCTCATATCTCTTCACGATACCGCGAAGGATTGCTATGGTTTCATCTCTGTCAGGTTCGTCGATATTTACCGGCTGGAATCTTCTTTCAAGCGCCGCATCCTTTTCTATATGCTTTCTGTACTCTCCGAGAGTTGTAGCTCCGATAACACGGATCTCTCCACGTGACAGTGCAGGCTTAAGGATATTCGAGGCATCGGTTGTACCCTCGGCACCACCTGCTCCGATTATCGAATGCAGCTCGTCGATAAAGATGATTATATTATCATTTCTCTTAACTTCGTTAATGAGATTTCTTATTCTTTCTTCAAAGTCTCCTCTGTATCTCGAACCTGCTACCATACCGGAAATGTCGAGCTGATAGATTTTCTTTTCCTTCATATCCTCCGGTACATTTCCTTCTGCAATAAGAAGTGCAAGTCCTTCAACAACCGCGGTCTTTCCGACACCCGGTTCACCTACGAGACATACATTATTCTTCATACGGCGGGACAGAATCTGCATCACTCTGAGAATCTCATCTCGTCTGCCTATAACAGGATCAAGCCTGCCCTTCTCAGCCTCTCTGGACATATTACGGGCATACTTATCCAGCATAGGAGTTGCCGATACAGCATTTCCCTTTCCTGCCTTATATAATTTATAATCCTGCTCCGCAAAACGTCTTCCGAGTCCGCAGCTTCTGATTATATCCTTGTACATTTTTTCAGTATCAAGATTGATGGATTCGATCAGCTTATATGCTGCGCAGTCCTTGTTCTTCAGAATTGCAAGCAGAACATGCCCGGTACCGACAACTTCAGCACCGAGCCTCTTTGATTCATTATATGCATCCTCAATTATCTTTTCCAGCTTAGAGGAATAGTTTTTCTTATCCGAAACATCTCTGCCCTCAGGATCATATACGAGTCTTATCATATCCATGAGATTATCCGGCTTCATGCCGGCCCCCGTAAGGACTCTGTACGCAACGCCCTTATGATATGTGCTGAGTGCAAAAAGCAGATGCTGGGATTCAACGTTCTTATTCTTCATTTTCTTTGCGGCAGCTTCCGCTTCGTAAAGAACCTTGATCAGAACGTCGGAAAACTTATATTCTTTATTGCTCATCTATAGCCTTTCCTATATCATGTCGCATGTATTTGTTTTCGAAATCAACCCATTCGGTTGCCTTATAAGCATTTGCTCTTGCCTCGAAAAGATCCTTTCCGAGAGCTGTAATACCGATAACACGTCCACCGTTAGTAACTATCTTACCCTCAGCATTGAACTTAGAACCTGAATGGAATGCAAAATATCCATCCTTATCCTTGAAGTTCTCAAGGCCCTTTATCTCAAAGCCCTTCTCATAGCTTACAGGATAACCGTCTGATGCAAGCATAACGCATACAGCAGCATTATCCTCAAACTCAAGCTCTATCTGATCCAGTGTTCCGTCAACACAAGCTTCAAAAACATCCATGATATCATTCTTAAGTCTAGGGATAACAACCTGAGCCTCAGGATCACCGAAACGAGCATTGTACTCAACTACCTTTGGGCCGTTCGGTGTAAGCATAAGTCCGCAGTAAAGCACTCCCTTGAATGGACGTCCCTCTGCAGCCATAGCATCTATAGTAGGCTGGTAAATGTTCTTGAAACAGAACTCATCAATATCCTTTGTATAGAAAGGACTTGGGGAAAATGTACCCATACCGCCTGTATTAAGACCTGTATCACCGTCTCCTGCTCTCTTATGATCCTGTGCAGATGTCATAGGACGGATTGTCTTTCCGTCACTGAAGCAGAGAACAGATACTTCTCTTCCTGTCATAAACTCTTCGATGACAACCTTGTTTCCGGCAGAACCGAACTTAGCGTCGATCATCATTTCCTTAATGCCTTCCTTAGCTTCCTCAAGTGTCTGACAGATAAGAACTCCCTTTCCGAGAGCAAGTCCGTCAGCCTTAAGAACATAAGGTGCATCGATTGTCTCAAGATACTTCATAGCCGCGTCTGCATCTGTAAATGTCTCGTATGCAGCTGAAGGAATGTTGTACTTCTTCATAAGATCCTTGGAGAAGGCCTTTGATGCCTCTATGATAGCAGCATTCTTTCTTGGTCCGAATGTCTTGAAGCCTGCATCCAGGAATGCATCAGCAACACCTGCTGCAAGTGGATCATCAGGTCCGACGATTACGAAATCAATTTCCTTTTCCTTAGCAAAAGCAACGAGCTTCTCGCTGTCCATAGCTGAGATATCCACACACTCAGCAAGCTCTGCGATTCCGGCATTTCCCGGTGCAGCATAAATCTTATCTACTCTTGGGCTCTTTGCAACTGCCCATGTAATAGCATGTTCTCTTCCGCCACCGCCGACGATAAGTACTTTCATAGTTTCTCCTTTATCTGTCAAAAAATCAGTTATTATTCTCGTATTTTACTTCACCTGCGGCGATCATATTGATTGCCTGAGGAAGTATTATCCATTCAGCCTGCTCCATAACTCTTCTCTGCAGAACCTCCGGTGTATCTCCCGGAAGAACCTCAACAGCCTTCTGAAGAATGATAGGGCCTGTATCTGTACCGGCATCTACGAAATGTACCGTTGCTCCGGTAACCTTTACTCCACGTTTAAGTGCAGCTTCATGAACCTTAAGTCCGTAATAGCCTGTACCACAGAAGGATGGAATAAGTGCAGGATGGATATTGATGATTCTTCCTTCATACTTATCTATAACGATCTGCGGAATAACAACCAGACATCCCGCAAGTACTACGAGATCCGGATTATATCTGTCAAGTGCAGCAAGAAGAGCTTCGTTGAACTGAGCTCTGTCGGCATAATCCTTAGGTGATACAACCTCTGCAGGTATTCCGGCCTGAGCAGCTCTCTCAAGAGCATATGCATTCTTATTGTTGCTTATAACTCCGATGATTTCAGTATTTGAAACCTCTCCTGACTTGATCTTATCGATGATAGCCTGGAGATTGGTTCCTCCTCCCGAAACGAGTGCAAGAACTCTTAGCATATGATTACTCCTTCTGTTCCCTCTACTACTTCACCAATAACAACTGCGCTGTCACCTGCTGACTCAAGAGCCTTGATTGTCTTATCAGCATCTGCAGGATCTACAGCGAGTACCATTCCGATACCCATGTTATATGTGTTGTACATAACGTGCTCTTCTACATTTCCCTTTGCAGCCATAAGCTTGAAGATAGGCGGAACTTCATAAGAATTCTTCTGTACCTTTGCTGTTGTTCCTTCAGGAAGCATTCTAGGAATATTCTCATAGAATCCGCCGCCTGTGATGTGGCTTGCGCCCTTAATACTGACACCTGCTTCCTTAACTGCTCTGAGACCCTTTACGTAGATTCTTGTAGGTGTGATGAGTACTTCTCCGAGTGTTGCTCCGAGCTCATCATAATATGTATTCAGGGATTCCTCTGTCATATCGAAGATCTTTCTTACAAGTGAGAAACCGTTGCTGTGAACTCCGCTTGACTTGATACCGATAAGTGTATCGCCCGGCTTGATATCCTTGCCTGTGATAAGATCCTTCTCATCAACAACACCAACAGCAAAACCTGCAAGGTCATACTCTTCTTCAGGCATAAGTCCCGGATGCTCAGCTGTCTCGCCTCCGATAAGTGCACAGTCAGACTGTACGCAGCCTTCAGCAACACCGCTTACTATAGTAGCGATCTTCTCCGGAATGTTTCTGCCGCAAGCAATATAATCAAGGAAGAAAAGCGGTTCACCACCCGCACATGCGATATCATTTACACACATTGCAACACAATCAATTCCGACTGTATCATGCTTATCCATAAGGAATGCAAGTTTAATCTTTGTTCCGACTCCGTCTGTACCCGATACGAGTGTCGGCTTTTCCATATCTTTAAACTTTTCCATAGAAAATGCGCCGGAGAAACCGCCGATATTTGTCAGCACTTCACTGCGCATAGTATTCTTAATATGTTCCTTCATGAGTTCAACTGATCTGTAACCCGCCTCAATATCAACTCCTGAATTCTTGTAATCCATTCTTGCATCCTCCCTGATATGAATTAAAATTATTATTTATATTCAGCGGATTTTAACCCGCCGAAAAGTTACGCTTCGTTATTATAATCTAATTCCAGATATTTTTCAAATGTAGCATATTCATCCGGAAAATGTCTTTTCAGATTCAGCGGTGCAAACTTATCATCAACAAATGCATGCGCTGTTTCCGCCGTGTGTACCAGCTCTCCGGTTTCTACATTATATATTTCATACTTAACACGAAATCTTACCGCAGTAAGCTTAACAATATGAACATGTACTTCTATAATATCACCGAAGCCAATGCTCTTTATATATCGATCATGAAGTTCGAGAACAGGTATTATGATACCCTTTTTCTCCAGCTCGTCATATGCTATTCCAACCTTGATCATATAATCAAGTCTTGCTTCTTCAAGATATCTCGCATAATTTGAATGATGAACTATGTTCATCCTGTCTGTCTCATAATAATTTACTTTTCTTCTGAACGGTTCAACCATGTCTACTCATCCTTCTTAACGCCTGCAACTTCACCGCTTCTGTCCATAGTCTTTATTATCGGTTCCTTCTTAACAGGAGTCTCAATCTTTACACCTGTTCTGTCAGGATTGATTATCTCACGTGTAAGCTCATCATCCGATCCGGACTTATCATCAAACTCGATTGAAAGCTGCTGCTGTCTGTCTCTTTCCTCTGAAGCTGCCTTCATCTTTTCCTGATAAAGCTCCTGTGAAAGAAGACTTCCCAGTTCCATGATCTGAGTATATCTGTCCATCTTACTGAGCTCTTCGAGATTTCCCATAAGCTCAGCCTTGCTGTCGCTTACTTCATCTATCTTCTTCTTAAGTGTATCAAGAATCCTTTTGTATTCCTGCTCTATCTTACCGTAAGCATCATTTACAAGATGATCAACCTCTGTAAGCATTTCATCTGTATAGATAAGTGAAGCCGCATAAATATCATTCGCTGTCCTGAGAGCTGCCTTCTCATCGTCATCAAGCTCTGCAACTCTGAAGGAAGATGTCTCCCACGGTGCTCTTTTTGTAACTCTGATCCTGCTTGCACTCTTCTGTGCTTCATACTGGATCTTATCGGACAGAAGCTTTGCTTCATTTATTATCTTAGCTCTTTTATCCGTAACAGCTCTGTATTCCGCAAACTCACTGCTCACAACCTCACTGAGTCTGTCGAGAAGATTGATCATAACTGTCTTATCAACAGCAACCTTATCCTTGGAAGCCGTCGGTCTTGCATTCAATATCTCACTTCGCATTCTGTCGATCAGAATGCCTGCTCTGTCATTAACTCTGCTTTCCATATATCAAAAATCCTTTAAAAGAAATACTTTTTAATTCCGTTATACATATACATGCACATATAGTATAAGGTTTCGAAAACTCCCAGGCCCTCATACATATATACTCTAAAGGTCATGAGTGCCGACTTAAGTTTATTGCCTGACTTGCTCTTCGCACTGAGCCTGTATCTGAGAAGCGGCTGATCGATACCTGCAGCAAAGCTTCCGTGACGGAGTATATCCAGCCACATAGCATAATCCTCATGCAGATCACCCTCAGGGAATTCGAATCTCTCAACCACATCTTTTCTCATCATAACCGATGAACAGTTGATCTGGTTGCCCTTCAGGAGCTTTTCATATGTTACGATCTTATCGCAGCCGAAATACTTTCCGGTAAAACGGTTCGATGTATCCACTATTGCTCTGCCGGTAAAACAGATGACCGGACTTATACCTCTGAATTTATATTTCTTCATAACCTTGAGCTGCTTCTCAAGCTTATCTTCTCTCCAATAATCATCCGCATCAAGAAATGCCACATATTCACCTCTTGCAGCATTGATACCGAAATTTCTTCCGGCAGCGGCACTTATCTTCTCATCAAATGAATATACTCTTACATTCGGAATATTCTCATTAAATGTTTTAAGAAGCTTTCTGTCAAGTGTTCTGTTGTTATCTATCACGATTACCTCAACATCCTGATACGTCTGATTAAGCGCAGACATTACAGCACGTCTTATGGTATCGTTCCCCTTATAGCAGGGAATAATCACGCTGATCATATACAGTCTCCGAAATTTTAAAAAAAATCGTTACCTATTGTAAACCTCTTCGAGGTTTATCCTTCGCTTCGCTCAGGAGCAACCATTTGCTGCGCAAATCGTTACCTATTATACCACATCAATCAAGCTCATTCCATATTAAGCAAGAAAAACCGGTAACACTTTTGTGCCACCGGTTTGTAATCTTCTTAAATTATCCTCTCTTAAGGAAATCAGGTATCTTGATGCTCTGTGAACTGCTTGTCGCCTTAACATCACTTGTGTCTACCGCAGGTGCAGGACTTGCTTCCTTAGCAGGCTGCTGTGACTGTCCTCCGAGACTAAGCGGAACAGGCTGTGCCTTTGTCTTCTGTGTACCGAATGAAGGAGCCTTAACAGGTGCCTCTACAAAGCTTGATGAAGCAGGATTCTTGATACCCTGTGATACAGGAACCTTTACATTGCTTCTTGGTGTAGATGATACTGCACTAACCTTTCCTTCTTCAAGACCGGTTGCAATAATTGTAATGCTTACGTCCTCGCCGACTACATCATTATCAACTGTACCGAAGATGATGTTAGCATCTTCACCTGCAACCTCAGTAAGGTATGTAATTGCATCGTATGCTTCGACGATTCCCACATTTCCTGAGAAGTTAACGATGATATCTGAAGCGCCGTTAACTGTTGTTTCAAGAAGTGGTGAATCCATAGCAGCCTTGATTGCATCAACTGCCTTGTTGTCTCCGCTTCCGCGACCGATACCGATATGTGCGATACCCTTGTCACGCATAACTGTCTGAATATCTGCGAAGTCGAGATTTATAAGTCCCGGCTTATTAATAAGATCTGTTACACCCTGAACACCCTGCTGAAGAACCTCATCGGCCTTCTTAAGTGCATCCGGAATACTTGTTCTCTTGTCACAGATCTGAAGAAGCTTATCATTTGGAATAACGATAAGTGTATCAACATTCTCGCTGAGCTTAGCGATTCCGTTGATTGCGTTGTTCATACGAGGTCTTCCTTCAAATGTGAAAGGCTTTGTAACAACGCCGACTGTGAGGATACCAAGGTTACGAGCTATCTCTGCAACTATAGGAGCAGCACCTGTACCGGTTCCACCACCCATACCGCAGGTAACGAATACCATGTCAGCATCTTTGATTATATCATTTATCTCTTCTCTATTCTCTTCAACAGCACTTGCACCGATCTCAGGCTTTGCTCCTGCACCAAGTCCCTTAGTGAGCTTCTCACCGATCTGAATCTTAGTTGTAGCACGGCTGAGAGAAAGTGCCTGCTTATCTGTATTTATAGCAATAAGCTCTACGCCCTCTACGTTCTCGTCGATCATGCGGTTTACCGCATTGTTTCCGGCACCACCTACACCGATTACAAGTATTCTTGCAGGTGTCTTCTCGTCATTTGATTTAATCTCGAGCAAGGTTTTTATCCTCCTTATCATTACTCTACATATATATAAATGCACATAATATGGCATTTTCAACTTACTATATAATATATGTTTTCTATCAAAATATCAACTATTTTATGTAATCCTAAGAAACTATTCATAGTTTATATGTTTGCTATGAATAGTTTCGTTTTAATCTTATTATTTTGATACCTTGAAGCTTGCCGTTGAGTTATCTTCGTTGAACTCCTTCATGTAAAGTACTCCCTTTTTACCGTCAAGTCCGTCAAGGATACTTCCCAGATTCATCATCTGTACAGCAAGATTTGATCCGTCTCCGAGCAAAACTTCTATGTTATCATAATGAAGGATTATCTCATCCTCCTGAGTGAACTGAATTCCGTCGATCACAAGGCCATATTTATATATCAGCTGTGTGATATTAAGGATCAGATTGAATTTCTTCTTATCCTCCAGTGGAAGTTCTTCTCCGTACTCCCAGCTTTTAACCTTAAGTCCTTTGATGTACGGTACATTTTCAAACTTCTCAGGTGAAGTTTCAAGCACGATACCATCCTTATCAAAGTAAATGTAATTCTCCATATACTGTATGCAGCCTGCAACAGACTTCTCATACACCTGGATCCTTACCTTGTTCTTATTGACATACTCAATGTCCGTCTTTGCTACAAAAGGAATGTCGCAGTCATTGTCAAACTTGGATCGAATCATCATTTCCAGCGTATTGCCAAACTTCATACGAGATTCAAAATCCTTCTTAACCTTATCTGCAGAAGCCATATCACATCCAACAACTTCTATCTCCTTCAGTTTAAAGGTTGTAAGGTAGAACACTCCCCCGCCGAGAAGAAGTAATACTATGAAAAATGTGATTAATAACTTTTTCATCCCATTGCCTCCAACTTTTCTTGTTCCTGAACGCTTGTCGGCTTAATCTGTCTTGAAACAGAAAGCGCGATACCTATCTCCAAAAGGAGGAAGGTAAGCGAGGAGCCACCGTAACTGATAAACGGCAGCGGCACACCGGTGTTCGGGAACACATTTGTTACAACCGCAACATTTATTATTACCTGAATTCCGATATGTGACAAAACACCTATTACGATAAATGCACCGAACTTATCCGGAGCACCTTCCGCTATAAACTTAAATCTCCACAGCAGCATTACGAATACTGCCAGTAATCCGACCGCACCGACGATTCCCAATTCTTCACATACAACCGAGAAGATCATATCGTTCTGTGCGAATGGTATATAACCCATCTTCTGAATACTCTGTCCGAGTCCTCTTCCGAACACTCCTCCCGAGCCTATCGCATACAGAGCCTGCATTGTCTGATAACCGTTTTCAGCCGTTTCCGGATGAAGCCAGGCTTCGATTCTGGCACCTCTGTATCCCTTCATCATTATCAACAGCACTCCGGCAAGAAATCCTACCGCTATGATCGGAGCTATAAGCCACGGCTTCGTTGTTGCAACAAACCATATACATACAACAATTCCGATACATATAACTGCTGTACTGAGGTTTTCCTTAACGATAAGTCCGCATATTATTGCAGGCGCGATCATCAGAATACAAAAGCCTTTAAGCGATTTCGTAAGCTCCGGATGATCGGAACACATCGCCGATGTAAATATGATCAGCGTAAGCTTTGCTATCTCGGATGGCTGAAAGCCTATCGGTCCGATGTAAATCCATCTTGTAGATCCGTTAACCGAATCACCGATGATAAGAACCAGTACGAGAAGTATCAGCTGCACCGCCACGATAAGAAGTGCAAATTTTTTAAACCTCTGATATCTGTAGCGCGAAAGCAAGAACATAAATACCAGCCCGGCTACCATAAAGATAAACTGTCTTTTAAAATAGTAAGCGCCGTCACCGTAGTCTATATTAGCCATATAGCTGCTGGTGCTGTATATCATTATAAGTCCGAACAATGCCAGAAAAAGAGTCAGAAAAAGCGTCGGATAATCAAAATATGTACCCTTTGAAAATTTTGGTTTTCGTCCCGCCAATTTACTATCCCTCTATCTCGTTCACATACTCCTTGAAGAGAGTTCCTCTTTCTTCATAGCTCTTAAACATATCCCAGCTTGCGCATGCAGGCGAAAGAAGAACATTATCTCCCGGTTCAGCATTCTTATGTGCTGCAAGAACCGCATCCTTCAGAGAATCAACTCTTATGATGTCTGTGAAGCCGTGAGCAGCTGCACATTTCGCTATATCATCTGCAGTTGCGCCGATAAGGATAAGGTGTTTTACCTTTCCGTCAAAAGCTTCGATCCATTCATCATATGTTGATTTTTTATCATATCCGCCGGCTATAAGCTCGGTTGTTGTATCCATCGCCTGAATAGCCTTGATCGCAGCATCAGGATTGGTTCCCTTTGAATCGTTGTAATACTTAACACCGTTAAGCTCTCTTACGAACTCGATTCTATGCTCAACGCCCTGGAAATTTCTGACTGTCTCAGCTATGGTCTCTACAGGAATTCCCATGTAAAATGTGATGCCTACGGCTGCGAGTACATTTTCAAGATTATGAGTTCCCAGGATTTTAATATCCTTAACATCCATAACCTCTGTCACCTTATCAGCCTGCTTTATAATAATCTTTCCGTCTGAAACATATACGCCCTCGGAAAGCTCTTCTATCCTGCTGAACCATACCTTGTTTGTATTGCTGATTGATTCACATCTTACCTTAGTCTCAGGATCATCGTAATTAAGTATCATGTAATCATTCTTATCCTGATTCTCTGCAATTCTTAGCTTCGCATTGTAATAATTATCGAGTGTATAATGTCTGTTCAGATGATCCGGTGTAAGATTCAGCACAGCCGAAACATGTGGCTTAAACTCATGTACTGTCTCGAGCTGGAATGAACTTATCTCAGCTGCGATCAGTGTAGAATCATCTGTAGTATCTGCATACTTTGTGTAAGGAAGACCGATATTTCCTACAACAAGTGTATTGCTGCTGTGAGCCTTGAATATCTCACCCACAAGTGTTGTTGTAGTTGTCTTTCCGTTTGTTCCTGTTATTGCTGCAATAGTGCCCTTTGTATAGTAGTAAGCAAGCTCGATCTCGCCCCAGACAGGAACGCCTGCTGCTTCAACCTTCTTTACAAAATCAGCATCTGTAGGAATTCCCGGGCTGATAACGAAAAGATCTGCCGAAGCGATAGTCTCATCTCTAAGCTCACCAAGTTCTACTTCTATTCTGTCCTTCTCTTCGAACTGAGCCAGAACCTTCTCTGTATCAAGCTCTTTATTCTGATCGAAAAGGATCACACTGGCGCCGTGTCTGAGAAGAAGTCCCATTGCTGAAATTCCGCTCTTTCCTGCGCCTGCCACTATTACCTTATTAATTTCCATCATTAGTCTCCTGTATAAAAAACTTCTACGGTCTGTTCCTCAGCTTTCTTTTAGGAAAGGAGGGTACCGGCACTGCACAATGAGGGTGCTGTGCCGGTACTATGAACAAGACACGAAAATGTGAGATAATCTTTACCACTCTGAGTCATCTCCACTATCCGAGTCATCATATGATTCTTCATAATAATCATCTTCATATGATTCTTCATAATAATCTTCGTAAGACTCTTCATAATATCCGTCTTCACCGTCAACAGCATCGTCCTCGGAACCATCATCCTCGCCATCCTCGGAATCCTCGGAATCCTCATCAGATTCCTGACCTGCCACACTGTTTTCCGGTGCGTCGCCTTCGAAAATAGGTGCCGCTGCATATTCGGCATCATTCTCTTCAGGCTCCTCATAAGTACCTGTTTTATAAATGTTCATGTATGGAAGAAGCTCTCTTGCTATTCCGTTGAAAAGGACAGCTCCGGCACCGCTTGTTGCCTGGTCCTCAAGATAAGGCTCATCAACCACACAATATACTACCACCTGCGGATCATCTGCCGGTGCAAATCCTATAAAGGAAAGGATGTATCTTCCCTCACCTCTGGGAAGCTTCTCGGCAGTTCCCGTCTTACCGCCAATCTTGTATCCCGGGATAAATGCTTTGCTACCCGATCCTTCTTCTACAACCGCAAAGAGCATATCTCTCATTCTTGCAGATGTTTCTTCTGAGATCGTACGTCTTACAAGCATTTTGTCGTAACTCTCTATTACATTACCGTCGGAATCTATTACCTGCTTTACTACGTGAGGCTGGTAATAATATCCGCCGTTAATAGCTGAGCAAAATGCCGTTCCGAGCTGCATCATTGTAACAGTAACACCCTGTCCGAATGATGATGTTGCAAGCTCAACAGGATTAAGTGTATCTCTGTGGTAGATCATGTATGCAAGATCCGCACTGCTCGCTTCACCCGGAATATCAATATTGGTTCTCTGACCAAATCCGAAAAGCTGCTGATACTTATCGAAAATTGTAGGTCCTTCAAGTGCAGCTATCTGCATCAGGCAGTCATTACATGAATATGACAACGCCTCCTCAACCGAAAGGGTTCCGTGACCGCTTCTGTTTACACAGCTGATATCATAATCATAAACCTGCTGATGTCCGTCGCAAACGAACTGCTCATCTCCCGACAGAACTCCGTCTTCTATAGCTCCGGCAATTGTAAATGTCTTAAATGTGGAGCCCGGCTCAAATGAGTCGGAGATTACAAAGTTTCTCCAGAGATTATTGAGTGCATCCAGCTTCTCTTCATCACTCATCTTTTCAGCATAAGCCTTGAATTCCTCATCAGACATAAAAGACTTTGAGGTTTCAAACTGATATTTACAAGCTGAAATATCATACGCATCGTTCGGATTGTACTGATGACAGTTATAAAGCGCCAGAACCTCACAGTTTGATGGGTTCATGACCAGAACGGAAACATTCTTCGCTCCTACATTTTCCATATAAGCATCACAATACTTCTGAACGATTCTCTGAATCTCAGTATCTATGGTTGTAACAAGACTGCATCCGTCAACAGCCGGCTCGATCTTCTTCTGAAGACTGTAATCCTCGGAAAGATATGCATATATTCTTCCGTCCTGACCGTTAAGATATGAATTGTAGCTTCCTTCGATACCACCGATTCCTTCGTTACCGCTTACTACAAAGCCCAGGAGGTGGCAGGCAAGCTCGTTATTCGGATAGCTTCTGATGTACTGGTCCTCGAACCATATTCCTATAACATCTTCACCTTCCTTTGAATTGGTGAAGTCCTGGAATTTCTTTACATCCTCATATGGAAGTCTCTTACGTATAACCTT
Organism: Eubacterium sp.; assembly: GCA_017634555.1. Classification (GTDB taxonomy): domain Bacteria; phylum Bacillota; class Clostridia; order Lachnospirales; family Lachnospiraceae; genus Eubacterium_Q. The sequence goes on from JAGBNF010000008.1 coordinate 63,899, forward strand.
GTAGAGAGATTCCGAATCAGCGAGATAGCCGCCCATTTCTTCGGCGGTAACACCAAAATATGTCGAAAGCGCATTAGTTGTCGCTATTCTTTTATCTTCATCCTTCAGAATATTCTTCGGCTCTATTACCAGGTTGTAGACCTTATTGCTCGTGGCAAGTATTGAGCCGTTCCTATCGAAAATATCTCCTCTCTTGAAAGGAACTGCGATACTTTCGAAGTTTTTCTGATTCAAAACACGCTGCGAATACTTCTTACCTTTATTTATATTTATATAGATAATCGCCCCCGTCAAAAACACGAAAGCAAAGGTAAATAGTATAAGCAAAAGAAGAAGATGCTGTCGCATCCTCTTAACAAACACCTTTTTCTTCTTCATTTATAACACCTTATCCCATAATGGTCAGGTTATCTTCCTGTTGCCGGCACATCCTTATACTGTGTCACATAATCATCGCGTGCGCTCTCATAATAAACGATCTGTCCTTCCTGAGAATAGATCATTCCGAGCTCGCCGGTAGCCACCTGATAGATTTCCTCCAATGAATACATATTGTTAAGTGTATTCTCAAACGCTATGTTATCTGACTGCACTGTCTGAAGCTGGTTCTGCAGTGACAATATCTGTCTCTCATATGTAGTAACATCATTCTGGATCTTAAGCATCACGAAGCAAGAAACAAGCATAACAACTGTCATGAGTGTAATGACGAACATGTATCTTCCATCAAAACCAAGAGAGTTCTCAGCCTTAGCCGCAGCCCTAGGGTGCGTCGTAACGTGATAATCTCCCTCTCGTCTGTTCCCGTGTCTGACAGGTTCAGCTACTTCTCTTTTCCTGACTACGCTTCCGTCAGTATAATACATTGTTCTTCTTGTTGCCATACTCTTTTAACCTTTCTTGTAGGGTTACGATCTCTCGAATACCCTCAACTTAGCACTTGTACTTCGAGGATTTTCCTCTCGTTCTTTTTCGTCAGCCTCTATCGGCTTTTTTGTAATGACTCTGCCCTTCGGCTTACGTCCGCATACACATACAGGAAATTCCGGTGGACATATACACGGATTCTCTGCCGTCTTAAATGCATTTTTTACTATTCTGTCTTCCAATGAGTGAAATGTAATAATGCAGATTCTGCCTTGTGGCTTAAGTCTGTCGATCATTCCTTCTATTGAATCCGATAGTACCGTGAGCTCTCTGTTAAGCTCTATCCTGATTGCCTGATATGTTTTTTTTGCCGGATGTCCTCCATGTCTTCTTGCCGCTGCAGGAATAGCCTTCGTGATTATCTCGTTCAGTTCAAATGTGGTCCTGATCCTTTGTGTCTCACGAGCTTTTACTATCTCTGCCGCTATACGGCCGGCAAACTTTTCTTCTCCGTATTCCTTGATTATTCTTCTGAGGTCCTCTTCCGAATAATCATTCACGATATCCTCAGCTGTATAATCGCTGTCTCTATCCATTCTCATGTCAAGCGGTGCATCCATTCTGTATGAGAAGCCCCTCTCGGCATTATCAAACTGATATGACGAAACCCCGAGGTCGAGCAGTATGCCGTCGACCTTATCAATTCCGAGTTTGTCCAGGACTGCAGGCATATTCACATAATTGCTTTTAACTATGTCTACCCTGTCCATGTATTTTTGAAGGCGGGCCCCGGCGGAATGTATCGCATCGCCATCCTGATCTATACCCACAAGCCTTCCCCCACCGGAAAGCTTTTTAACAATTTCGTAGGAATGACCTGCTCCACCGAGTGTCCCGTCTACATAAACACCTTCAGGTTTTATATCAAGACCGTCCAGAACCTGATTCAGCATTATCGGTATATGCTTAAACTCCATATTTTCTCCAGTTCTGCGATCTAGAAATCAAAATCTGCTTCTTCAAGAAGATTCATAATGTGTTCCTTAGTGAACTCAGGCTTCTTATGAAGCTCGTCGTAATCTTCTTTACTCCAGATATCAATCTTCTTACCGTTTCCGATTATCGCTACTTCTTTGACTATGTTAGCCATCTCTCTCAGATCTGCCGGAATAACGATTCTTCCCTGTGAGTCGAATTCAACATCGTATGCATTCTCACGGAAGAACATCTTCAGCATTCTTGCATCCTTCTTAGTACCGAGTCCGTCCAACTTTTCTGTAAAGTTCTCCCACTCCTCCTGAGAATATGCACTGAGACAATTATCGAAACCCTGAGTAATGACAAACTTATGTCCAATACTGTCTCTGAGCTTTGCCGGAATGATAAGTCTTCCTTTGGCATCCAGGTTATGAAAATATTTTCCCTTCATGCTCTCTGACACAGGGCTTCCTCCTAAAAATCTACCACTTCGTGTCACTTGCTATGTCAAACCACCCACTTCGTGACACCACATGTATATAATAAACTAATTTTTTTTGTATTGCAAGGAAGAATCCGAAGTCTTTTTCGTAAATTATGTCAAATTTACCGTCATGTTTTCGTGCATTTTGCACAATAAAAAACCACCCCGAAGGGTGGTTTTTCAAAATCTAGTGGTGGGGCGTGTAATCCCATACCACATGTGGTATTTTTGATTTAAATCTAAATATATGCATGAAGTTTAGGTTCTTTTCCATCTTTGATCCATTTCTTATTAAGGAAAAGAAGGAACAGAGCAATGAATACACACGCCAGTGCAACGACCTGACTGACCTTCAGCGGCCCGAGCATAAGCGAGTCTGTTCTGATAGCTTCCACGAAGAATCTGCAGATGCCGTAACCCATCATATATATTAGTCCTATCTCACCATCGAACTTCTTATGTTTTCTGAAAAAGAAGATAAAAGCAAGTACAAGTAAGTTCAGAAATCCTTCATATAAGAATGCAGGATGTACTGTAATACACTGTACTCCATTCACCACCTCCGGATGCTCAAGCATTTCATCGGTAATGATTCCACTGTTTATAAGATAGTTCAAATGATTTGCACCGTAATAGCCTACCGGTATTGCCATTCTGAGCGGTGATGCAGTATACGCACCAAAAGCCTCTCTGTTGAAGAAGTTGCCCCAGCGGCCGAGAATCTGTCCCACAAGAACTCCCATGGAAACAGTATCCCACATAAGAGGAAGTGTAAGACCTTTCTTCTTCGCAAAGATTACTGCAGTGATCGTACCCGCTATAAGACCTCCGTAAATTGCAAGACCTCCGTTTCGGATATTTATAATACTGAGCAAGGTCTCACCAAAGCCACGGCCTTCTATAAAGAACCTGCCCGGATTGAATATCACATAGTAGAGTCTTGCTCCCACAATTATAGGAAATACCATAACAAGCAGGAAGTCGAGATAATCCTCATCCTTCTGTCCCGTCAGCCTCGCTTCTCTCTGCGAAATAGCACCGGCAAGAATAAAGCCCAGAGTTATTACGATTGCATAAAACTTAATCTCAAATCCAAATATTGTAATTCCGGATGGTACATTTGAAAAATTGATTCCAAATCCCGGAAAGTAAATGCCGTCCATTTTTATGCCTTTCCTTTATTAACGCGAGCCTATTTTACACATTGAATTTAAACAGAACTACGTCGCCGTCCTTCATGACGTATTCCTTGCCCTCCTGACGGACAAGTCCCTTCTCCTTTGCTGCAGCCATGCTGCCCTCACGGATCAGGTCGTCATATGCGATAACCTCAGCCTTGATGAATCCTCTCTCAAAATCAGAATGAATCTTTCCTGCTGCCTGAGGAGCCTTAGTTCCTTTTGTAATAGTCCATGCTCTTGATTCAGTCTCTCCTGCTGTAAGGTAACTGATAAGACCGAGCAGTGAGTAACTTGCTTTTACAAGCTTATCAAGACCTGACTCCTTGAGTCCCATATCTTCAAGGAACATCTTTCTCTCTTCATCATCAAGCTCTGAGATTTCAGCTTCCATCTGAGCGCATACGGTAAATACCTGTGCCTCTGTCTCAGCTGCATAATCACGAACCTTCTTTACAAAATCATTCTGTGCTCCGTCATCGGCCATATCGTCTTCGCTTACATTTGCGGCATAGATAACCTTCTTCTCTGTAAGGAGACAGTAATCCCTGATCCATAACTTCTCATCATCATCTGATTCGTTAATCTCAAATGTCCTTACAGGCTTTCCGGCTTCAAGATGAGCTTTGATACGATTCTGGAATTCAAGCTCCTTTGCAGCCTGCTTATCATTTCTTGAAAGCTTAACTG
>JAGBNF010000006.1 GCA_017634555.1 Eubacterium sp.
AAGAGGAAGAGGATGATGATATTGAGAATCTCCTTCCGATAAATAATGAATATCACAGAGAAGATCTCGATGACCTCTATGATACCTTTGATGATGAAGATGATGATTTCAGCGAAGTAGAAAATCTTGATGAGATTCTTGACAAAGAAGGAATAGAAATAACCGATGGTGATACAGTAGGCAATATCATGGAAATGTACAATGCCGGATTCAGTATCATTGAGATTTCAAAGGTTATGAATGTCGGAGTCAGTGAAGTTAAGTATGTTATAGACAGTCATCAGGGAGATTATTAGAATGAATAAAAAATATTTATTAAGAGGAATAGGAATAGGAATCATAATAGGTGTTTCTATTATGTTTGCTGCCTGGAAGACAGGTGGTGATTCAGGTTCCGGTGCTCAAAGCACAACTGAAGCCATAACACAGGCTCCTACTGAAGAGATAACCGAGGCTGCTACAGAAGCAACAACAGAAAAGGTTACAGAAGCTACAACCGAGGCAACTACGGAAGCTACTACGGAGAAGAAGACCGAAGCTACTACTGAGGCAACAACTGAGAAGAAAACTGAGGCAACAACCGAAGCTACTACGGAGGCTACCGAAGAAAAGACAGAAGAGAAGACCGAGGCTAAGACTGAGGAAAAGACTGAAGAGAAGAAGGATACAAAGGGTGACAAGGTCACAGTTGAAGTTACATCAGGTATGGGATCTGAGGATGTATCTGCAGCACTTCAGGAAGCAGGCATCATCAAGGATGCGGATGAGTTCAATTCATTCCTTATCACAAACGGATATGATGCACAGCTGAGAGTCGGAAGCTTCAGCTTTGAGTCAGGAGATTCCTTCGAGAATCTTGCTAAGGTACTTACAACAGAAGGTGAGTAAGCCTGATATTTAAACAGTATGATCATATAAGCATATCGTGACTGCAGTCATAGTTTTTAAAAGAAATTATGACCGCGGTCACTTTTTTATTATTGTCTGAGAAGATATTATCTTATTGTAATGTTGATCTATATAGATTCTAAAAATCAGATTTGCTACAGGAAACCGTACGGAAGATTCAAAATATCGAAAGAGTGTTCCGGTAGTAAAAGGAGGAAAAGATGAGGAATAAGTTATCGGCGTGGAACTATATCAGGAATAATAAGAAGACAGCCGGTGTTCTGATAATTGCACTTGCAGTTTCTTTCATGGCTATATATACGATATATGTCCTGCTTGCAACATCGATAGAAAGCTTCAAGCCTATTATGTTTGAGATGCCTAAGAAGATTTCATACATTTCACTTTCAGGTGAATCGATGGGAATAAATAACCGGGAAGATTATGAAACATCGGAAGCGTATGCAGAAGCTATTGATAAGAGACAGAACGAGATAATAGAGGAATTAAAGAAACATCCGGGAATTGAAAATGCATATTATATCCAGATTATTCAATGCGTTTATTCGGCAGTTATCGGACAGTGGTCTTACGAGGTACCGCTGTTAACAGAAGATCGGATTCCGGAATTCCTGGAGCATACGGGAGCAAAGCTGATAGAAGGTGAAATGCCAAAGGGTGATGCGGAAGTTCTTGTGGATAAAACGGTAATGAAGAATCAGAATCTTTCACTCGGTGGCTGGTTTATGGAGGGCTGGTTTGGTGAAACCTTTAAGATCTGCGGAGTGATCGAGTCGGATGGAATGTTCTGTGTAGGAACGCCGATGGGCCATACAAACAGCGGAGAGTATATAATGGTCCTCAATGATGAAACCGCAGCAGATATGACGGAAATACTTCGCGAACAAGGAATTACTGTTACAGATAAGGACAAGATTGTAGATGCGGTGAATCAGGAAATGCAATATCAGAGTGATATTAAGAATACGATAGAGTCAGTACTGGATGTAATCTTTGCGGTTGTTCTCATATTCCTTGCGATTTCCGTTTTGGTTTCATATATCTCATTTATGAGGAACAGGGTAAATGAATACTGCCTCTATGCATCAATCGGCTATGCGAGGGGGGACATATATGGAATGATAATCCGCGAAATGCTGATCATATTCGGAATCGGAATAGCAGTCGGTCTTGTTTTTTCCATGGCTATAGCAGGACTGGTAAATGTATATCTTATTGAACCGAAGGGCCTTGTGAGCAGGCTTTTCTACGGAGACAGGATTTTCGGAATCGTTGCGGTATACATTTTTATTATGGGAATGCTGCAGCTTCCTGTGCTGATGAATATACATGATATAAAAACAATAGATGCAATAGAAGATTGAGAGGTACTAAAATGTTTGAAGTTAAGAATATAAGCATGATCTATGATATGAATACAGATGAGAAGATGTATGCTCTTAAGGGATTTGATCTGACACTTCCGGATACCGGACTCGTCGGGATCATAGGACCTTCGGGAAGCGGAAAGAGTACACTTATGTATTGTTTATCTACGCTTAAGACTCCGACTGAAGGAAGCATTTTGTATAATGGAACTTCGCTTACCGAAGTGAGTAACGGAGTAAGAGAGAAGCTCAGAAGAAAGGAATTCGGTTTTATATTCCAGAAACATTATCTGGTTCCGTATATGAATGCGCTTGATAATGTTCTGGTTGCATCAGTGGATAAAAGCAGGGAAGTGGTAAAGACAGCAGAGAAAATTCTGTCGGATCTCGGGCTTAAGGAAAGAGAATTTAAGAAGAAACCAGCAAAACTCTCGGGAGGACAGAGTCAGAGAGTTTCTATAGCGAGAGCAATGATCAATGATCCGAAGGTGATTTTTGCAGATGAACCGACAGCATCGCTTGACCATGAGAATGCATATAATGTGATGAAGATTTTAAAGAAGTATTCAAAGGACAGACTTGTTCTTGTTGTTACTCATGATAGAAGCATATTAAAGGACACTGATAGGATAATAGAAATGTGGGACGGTGAGATCAGCCGTGTACCGGAAAAGAGTGAGGTGTCGGCATGAGACCATTTTCGGCAATGTATTATATCAAGGAGAATAAGAGAAAATCCATTATAATCATTTTTATGCTGTTTCTTACAACATTCATATTTCTTGCGGGAAATTATATAGACAGTGTTTACTATTTTTGGAACAGTTATAATGAATATTCCGATAAGCTCTGTGTTGTTGATGCACCGGCTTCGGCAGAGGATTATAATGATTTCATGGAATTCTATAATGAACTGAAGAATGATGATAAACTGATAGTGCAGCCGAGAACCGGCTGGGGACACCGTGGACTTCCGTGGAAGTGCACAATGGGATTTGAAATGGGAACCGCATCCATGGTGTTCAGCTCGGTCGATGATATGAAACAGGCTTTCGATCAATTTGGCATAGAGTGCGATTATACAGATATCAAGGACTATTCGGTTGTTATGTCCGAAACCTTTGCAAAGCATTACGGGCTTAAGAAAGGCGATGTGATTGATTCCTCGACGGATAAAATAATTGAAGGAAGATATACACTGGATGCACTTATTGATGATGAAAGCTTCGTACTGTTTTATGTGATTCCGGGAGATGATGCGGTTTACAGACTTAATGTTATGAGTCCTGATATGTCCGGGAATGAACTGAGGGATTATATAGCAGATAGCCTCGGAGACAGGAAAGCACAGATAAACGAACCTATGCGAAATGAGATAGAAAGACAGTTTGAACCGTTTTTCTATATATTCTTCAGCGGGATCATAATTCTCTCTATCGTACTTTCCATAGTTGTAAACTCGGTAATAACAGGCCAGTATATCAGGAGAGTGTACGAGTTCGGAGTATATAGGGCAATAGGTATTACAAAAAAGGGAATATTAAAGAAATGCGCATCTGAAATCTCGATGATGAATTTATTGGCGGTTCTTTTCGGAGCAGCAGTGATAGTTATATTTACATTTCTGATAAATGAACTGTATTATATTCCGGATGGCAAATATCTTCCGTATTTTTCGAAGATCGGATTGTATGGGTTCCTTCTTTCAAATATTCTGGTCGTGATCCCAACGATCATTTCCAAAGGAAGAGGAATGGCAAAAGCCGACGTAACAGAATTCTAAAGCCTTCCCATCTGTGGAAGGTGCCCCGTAGGGGCGGATGAGGTGAATTAAGAAAAAATATGATCAGCGTCGTTATATCAAATCTGATAATTATATTACTCGTATGCATATCGGTGGTGTTTTCCAAATACATTTTCTGGGAATTGCTGCTGGGAGGAATCCTGATGATCCTTTTAACTGCCGAGTATCTTATGGATGGACACGAAAAGCTTTACAGAATATGTCAGCTTTTCGTGGCTGTCCTTTTTGCGGTTTTATCCGGAGAGTGGTGGGGATTCCTTACAATCGCCGCGATTGTAAATCTTAAATTACTTCCGGTGTGTCTGACTTCGGGAATCATATATACTGTATATTCATTAATACATATGACCATTTCGGGAACCATCGGCAGATATAACATAGCAAGAATGGTATTGGGACTTTTCCTGATAGAGTTTATAAGCTGGTTTATAGTCATGGTCAGGGTGCTTCTCCAAAAGAGTGAAGAGAAACGACGTGAAAATGTCAGAAAGATGATAGGATACAGCCTCAGTGAAATGCATGAAATAAAGAAGAACAGAGAACTGTCTCAGCAGAGCTTCTACATAGATAAAAATGCAAGGCTTATGGAGAGAGAAAATATAAGCCGTAATATTCATAACAGTGTAGGACATTCGATTACGGCTGCGATAATGACTCTCGATGCGGCTGACATGCTCTTTGATAAGAATCCCGAGGAGGCTCATAAGAGAATGAATGATGCAGCCGTTAGGATCAGGGGCAGTCTTGAATCAATCAGAAGTGCTGTAAGAGCACTCGATACCGGAGACGAAGATATTTCGGTAAAAGATATGATGTGTTATACTGACAATATTATTGATGAATTCATAATGGATACGGAAATTACATGTGACAGGATATATGATATATATTCCGAGGATATGATGCTTCCGAGGGAACATGCTGAGTTCCTGACAGGTGCGCTCAGTGAATTCCTTACCAATGGTGTGAAGCACGGAGGGGCGACCGTATTTATGGTAAAGCTTTCGGGCGACTCGGCTCATATAAGGCTTGAAGTAAAGGATAATGGAAGCAGTGAATATAATGATGATACTAAGGACGAGCTGATACGTCAGGGCTTCGGACTAAAGAAGCTGATGTCTTATGCTGCACGATGCGGAGGCGTGACTGATTTTTACAATGATGAAGGCTTCTTCTCGATGATCGAGCTTCCGCTCGGTGAATAAACTATTCCGTGTCACGATCGGAATTTGACTGGATTAAAATGAATGATGAAAGGAGTCGGTATGTATAAAGTACTGCTCGTGGATGATGAAAATATGCTGCTTGACAGCTTGGAGATAATTCTTTCACTCAATGATATGGAAATCGTTGGTAAAGCTCATGACGGAAGAGAAGCGCTTGATATCCTGAAGAAAACAAAATGTGATATAGCTCTTGTTGACCTCAATATGAAGGGTATGGGCGGAATAGAGCTGATCGATCATATGAAAAGAATGTATCCGGAGATAAAGATACTTGTGCTGACAACATTTTATGATGATAAGAATATAACGGATGCAATAAGTAAGGGAGCGGACGGTTATATTCTCAAGGACAGCGGCAAGGATGCTATTCTCGGAGCGGTAGGTCAGCTTATGAACGGAATAAGCGTGCTTGATCCGAAGGTAATGCAAAGGCTTACGACGTTGATGAACAAGAATGAAGAGATAACTCTGTATGATGAGATGACAGGAAGAGAGCGGGAAATCGCATCACTTCTCGCAGAAGGACTGACCAATAAGCAGATTGCCGATAAGCTGTACATTTCCGAAGGAACTGTAAAGAATTATATCTCATCAATCTATGACAAGACGGGAATTCATGACAGAGTGAAACTTGTTGTAGCTCTGTCAGGTGGTTTATGATTTCCCGGAAATGTTTTTGAACGGTATCAAAAGTATATTAAATACAGTAAAAATCTTCTTGCATATGGTTTTTTATTATGTTATTATCGTGCTTGATGCGGTAGCGGACGCCTATTTGGCATGCTATTATCCGACATCATAAACTACATGCGGCATATACGCAGGTGCTGTGATTAACGCCCACAGTTTCGCGACCGGTTGAAAGATAGTTGTTTAACATATTGAAGAACATTCGTGAATCAAAGATTCGCTCATGTTCTTACAAATTCAACCAAATAACATATGCTGTCAGAAGACATTTTTAAAAAACCAGGAGGTAAGTAAAATGAGCGTTATTTCAATGAAGCAGTTACTCGAGGCAGGTGTTCACTTTGGTCACCAGACAAGAAGATGGAATCCTAAGATGGATGAGTTCATCTACACAGAGAGAAATGGTATCCACATCATCGACCTTCAGAAGACAGTTGGAAAGATGGATGAGGCTTACAAGGCAGTATTTGATTGTGTAGCTGACGGTGGTACAATCCTTTTCGTTGGTACAAAGAAGCAGGCTCAGGATTCTGTTCAGTCAGAGGCTGATCGTTGTGGTATGTACTATGTAAACAACAGATGGCTCGGTGGTATGCTTACAAACTTCAAGACAATTCAGTCAAGAATTGAGACTCTTAAGAAGTATGAGAAGATGGAAGAGGATGGTACATTTGACCTTCTTCCTAAGAAGGAAGTTGTTAAGATCAAGAAGGAAATGGACAAGCTTCAGAAGAACCTTGGCGGTATCAAGGATATGAAGAAGATTCCTGATATGATCTTCGTAGTAGATCCTCACAAGGAAAGAATTTGTGTACAGGAAGCTCAGGCACTCGGAATTCCTCTTATGGGAATCGCTGATACAAACTGTGATCCGGAAGAGCTTGACTATGTAATCCCTGGAAATGATGATGCTATCCGTGCAGTAAAGCTTATCGTTTCTAAGCTTGCTGATGCAGTTATTGAGGCTAATCAGGGTGCTGACAGCACAGCTGATGCTGAGGATGCTGAGGCAGTAGAGGCAGTTGAGACAGAGGAGACAGCAGCAGACGCTGAGTAATCCGCATTTATAAAGTTAAGATTTGATCCTGCCTGCTGCCTTAGGACGGTTTGGCAGCGGGGGTCAATGACCATATTTCTGTATAGGAGGATATTAAAATGGCTATTTCAGCTTCAGACGTAAAGACACTCAGAGAGATGACAGGCGCCGGAATGATGGATTGTAAGAAGGCTCTTACAGAGACAGACGGCGATTTCGATGCTGCAGTTGAGTTCCTTAGAAAGAAGGGACTTGCAACAGCTGTAAAGAAGGCAGGAAGAATTGCTGCTGAGGGTGTCGTATCAACAGTTATCTCAGATGATGATAAGACAGCTACTATTATAGAAGTAAACTCAGAGACAGACTTCGTAGCAAAGAACGAGACATTTACAGACTATGTAAAGGCTCTTGCTACACAGATCAATAATAACAACTATGCTAACATGGATGAGTTCAACGCAGCTAAGTCAGATGTTAATCCTGACGCTACAGTTGCAGATCAGCATGCAGCAATGATCGCTAAGATCGGTGAGAACCTTACAATCAGAAGATTTGAGAAGGTTACAGGTGATGTAGTTGTTTCTTACATCCACATGGGTGGCAAGATCGGTGTTCTTGTTAAGGCAGCTTGTGATGCTCCTAACGACGACATCAAGGAAGCTATGAAGAATGTAGCTATGCAGATCGCAGCTATGAATCCTCAGTTCGTAAAGGACGAGGATATGACAGCTGATTTCATGGCTAAGGAGAAGGATACAATCGTTGACAGCTCACTTAACGATACAGCTTCACTTCCAAAGCCAATCCTTAATGAGCTTCTTAACAAGGCTGTATCAGAGAAGCTTTGGAATGATGATGATATCAAGGCTTACGAAGCTGAGAAGAACAACAAGTTCCTCTTCAACTTCCTTTCAGATGAAGCTAAGGCTGTTCTTGCAGGACTTGCTATGGATAATAAGGCTGCTTACGTTGAGAATAAGATCTTCGCAGGTCTTGTAGACGGACGTTTAAAGAAGCACTTCAAGGAAATCTGCCTTATGGATCAGACATATGTTAAGGCTGAGGATAAGGAATCAGTTAAGCAGTATGTTGAGTCAGTTGCTAAGGCTAACGGATGCAAGTTCGAGATCGAGAGCTTTGTACGTTTCGAGACAGGTGAAGGACTTGAGAAGAAGAACGAGGACTTCGCTGCAGAAGTTGCTAAGCAGATGGGACAGTAAGATTTCAGATGAGATCATAGCAATAGGCTAATGAAATTAAAGCCGGTACATTTTGATATGTACCGGCTTATTATTATGCTTATTAGATTGAAATATATTTAGTCCAATTAGACTGCCAATGCTGCTTCTTTATTTATATAGTGAATATACATGAAGAAAAGCATGGTGGTCATCAGCACCCAGCTTATAGGCTCTGTCAGCGCTACTCCCAGATATCCGATGGCGGGTACAAGGATGGAGGCTGAGAGAACTTTAATAGTAAGCTCCATAACAGATGAATATAATGGGATTATCTTATGTCCCATTCCCTGTAAAGTGCATCGCAGGACGAAGAGTGGTCCGAGAGCAACAAAGAAATATACGCCGGTTCTGCAATACATTACGCCGTTGTCAATGATGTTCATGTTATCCGTACTTGCAATCCAAGTGACAGCCGGTCGGGATATAATAAGACATATGAGTACGAGAGTGATAGATATAGCTGTTACGGTGAGAGTGGCAGCTTTAACGCCCTGTTTTACTCTGTCTAATCTTCCGGCTCCCATATTTTGACTTACATAGGTTGTCATTGAGAAACCGAATGTAAATATCATGATCATCAGAAGGTCGAGAACCCTTCTTCCGGCAACGTGTGCAGCCATAATCTCAGAACCGAGACTATTTATGGCACCCTGAAGGATGATGGTTCCGATATTAACGATACAGCCCATAAGTCCCATTGAAAGACCTGTGGTAAAAAGTTCCGAAAGCTCGTTGAAGGCTTCTTTCCAATCCTCTTTTAATGGAATGATATTACGGAATCTTTTAAATGTATATATGAGACAGGAAGCGGAGCATATGGTCTGTGATATTACAGTGGCATATGCCGCACCGTTTATTCCCATATTGAGGATTCTTACGAATATATAATCAAGTCCGAGATTCAGTATGACCGACATTATCAGAAAGAATAAAGGAGTCTTGCTGTCTCCAAGAGCTCTGAGCATATTTGCGTTAAGATTATATGTTGCGGTGAAGATTATTCCGCCGATTATTATTCTTACATAGCTGAGTGCCTGAGGAAGTATCTCTTCAGGAGTATTGAGTGTTATCAGAATCGGCTTTATGAAAAGCATACCCAGAGTTGTGAGAACAATCACAAGGAATATGGTAAGAATTATGCTTCCGGCAACCGAACGGCGAAGCCGGTTCATGTCCTTTGCTCCGAAGCTGTTTGCAATAAGAATACCAAAGCCCTGGGTAAATCCGCCTATTAGGCCGTTTAAGGTGTTCGATACGACGGCGGTCATACCGACAGCCGCAAATGCTAATTCATCAATATATTCGCTGACTATCTTACCGTCGCCGATATTATATAATTGCTGTAATATATTTCCGCATATAAGCGGTATTGTGAAAAGGATAATCAGCTTTGCCGGATTTCCTTCGGTCATGTTTTTCATGGTAATACCTGCCTTAGATGTATATGAGAAAGTATTATAACAGACATACGGTATTATTAAAATGAAAATGTGCTATAATGATGCAAGATTTAGAATTAGATACTGTTTTATGGGATATATACCATAGGGCAGACCTTGTATATGAATAAAGAAATATAAAGAATCGGAGATTTATTATGAAAAAGAAAATAGACAGAGATTTGTTACAGAAGATTATGAAAAATACAGAAACAGACGCGATTTTAATTACTGATCCGTACACTCTTAGATACTACACAGGTTTTAAGGGTGGCGAAGGGGTTGCGATTGTTACAGAGGATAAATATGTTCTTATAACCGATTCACGTTATACGGAAGCTGCTTCTATGGAAAGTGAATTCGAGGTAGAAGAATTCGGAGCTTCCAGACCTAAGAAGGATTTAATAACAAGTGTATTAAAGGATAAAAGAGTTTTATCAGTGGGATTTGAGGATGATTCTATATCATATAATGATTATAAGTATTTTGAAGGAATCCTCTCAGGGGATGAATTCTCATATGGTGATGTACAGCTTAAGCCTCTTAAGGGACAGCTGCTTCAGCCGAGAAGAGTAAAGACGGCGGAGGAGATAGAGTCATTAAGACAGGCTGAACATATAGGGGATCTTGCGTTTACAGATATGCTCGGGATTCTTAAGGTTGGTATGACAGAGCTGGAGGTTGCTGCAGAACTGGAATATAGAATGAAACGTCATGGTGCCGAAGGCTTTTCCTTTGATACCATTGCAGCATCCGGTGTTCATTCATCTATGCCGCATGCAATCCCTACTGATAAGAAGATTGAAGAGGGAGACTTCCTTACATTGGATTTCGGATGTTTATATCAGGGATACTGTTCGGATATGACAAGAACTGTATGTTTCGGAAGGGCATCCGAGGAGCAGAAGAAGATTTATAATATAGTACTCGAAGCACAGCTTGCCGTGCTTGATGCTGTGAAACCGGGGCTCGTATGTAAAGATATGGATGCGATTGCCAGAGGTTATATAAAGGATGCAGGATATGGAGATTATTTCGGCCATGGACTGGGTCACAGCGTTGGCATGTATATTCATGAGAGCCCTGCATTTAATACAAGGGATGAATCCGTGCTCGAAGTTGGTATGGTAATTACCGATGAGCCTGGAATCTATCTTCCCGGAAAGTTTGGTGTAAGAATAGAAGATATGATAGTTATTACTGAGGATGGCTATGAAAATCTGGCCCACTCACCGAAGGAGCTGATAGAAATCTAAAATGATACTTTATGATACGTTTATTCTCATAACCTTATACTCTTGTATATATTGATAATATAATTGATAGATTGATATAAAAGTGATAAAATATTGATAACAAAGATAATGTCATAAATATATCAATATATACGGGAAGGGGTGAGTGCATGTATACATTGGATGAGATGAAACGGATAAAAAAGGATTTTGGATTGTCATATCAAGATATAAAAGAAGGATGTGATGGGGTTTCGCTCAGCTCGATTCAGAAAGTGTTTGGCGGTTATGTAGATAATCCGAGAAAGGAAACGCTTGAGAGGCTGTCACTGTATTTTGAAGATATTGCCGCAAAATACTTTGAGAAGATGAATTGCAATCGGGAAGAATTTGTCTCGAATGTGAATCAATGTGTTAAGGAGAATAGAAACTATTCGGTGAGAGGAACTTCAGCAATTAATAGTTCATTTGATGAATTGATGGGGTTATCGTCTAGAGGCGGATATACATATGAGGAATATAAAAAACTGGATATTCCAAGTGGAGTTATGGTTGAAGTGATAGATGGTTTTATCTATACAATGGATGCTCCGCGCATATGGCATCAGAGTATAATATCATTTATAGTGGCGGCTTTTTTTGAGTTTATAAAAAAGAACAAAGGACCGTGTAAGGTGCTTACAGCTCCGGTGGATGTTAGGCTGGAATATGATAAAGGGGATAAAACCGTTGTACAGCCGGATATTACAGTGATATGTGATAAAACAAAGATAGATAAAGGTGAGAGTATTCTTGGAGGTCCGGATTTTGTACTCGAAGTTGTATCGCGTTCAAGCAGAATAAAGGATACGGGAATAAAACTGAATAAATATCGGGAAAACGGTGTAAAAGAATACTGGATAGTTGATTATGAAACTGAACGAGTTATAAAACATAACTTTGAAAAAGGAAATGCCGTATCAGTATATACATTTGATGATAAGGTATCTGTGGATATTTATGATGGAAAGCTTGTGATAGATTTTAAAGAAGTAAAGGATTATATCTGACACTTTGCATAAAAAAGCTTGCAATTTTTAAAATATGTGTTAACATATATTTTAGCTTAATAATGATTACTTGAGTGGGCGCGGATTAGATTCCGTTCCCACTCTTCTTTTACGCAATTGGAAGGGAGCATATGAAAAAAGCTGATATTGAGAAAAAAACAGAAGAGCTTGTAATGCCGATCATTGAACGTTTCGGTTATGAGCTGTGGGATGTTGAGTATGTTAAGGAAGGCAGTGATTACTACCTTCGAGTATATGCAGATAAGGAAGGGGGCTTTACAGTAGATGACTGTGAGGCAGTATCAAGAGCGCTTGACCCGCTTCTGGATGAAGAGGATTATATCAGCGATGCATATATCCTTGAGGTGAGTTCTCCGGGACTTACAAGAAAGCTGGTAAAGGACAGGGATTTTGAGAGAAGCATAGGCCGTCTCATCAGAGTAAATCTTTACAAGGCAGTAGACGGAGAGAAGTCCTTCGTAGGAAATCTGAAGGCGTATGATAATGAAAATCTGTCGGTTGAAATAGCCGCTGATAATATTTTAACGATACCAAGAAACAATATATCATTGGTCAGACTTGAGTTTGAACCGGAATAGAAGGAGGATGAAATGTCAGAAATTATTGATGCTTTAAACTTACTTGCAAAGGAGAAGAACCTTGACAAGGAAGAAATCATGCAGGGTATTGAGAAGGCTATTGCCTCAGCATGTGAGAAGGACTACGGAAAGAATACTCAGTATTCCGTAAACATGGACCGTGAGACAGGTGAGATCAAGGTTTATACCCACAAGACGGTCGTTGAACAGATTATGGATCCGCGTACTGACATTACGCTTGAGGAAGCTCAGCAGATCAATCCTTACTTCGATATCGATGATGAGGTTCCGGTTGAGATAACAACTATGGATTTCGGTCGTATTGCAACACAGAAGGCAAAGGGAATCATTCTTCAGCAGATTAAAGAAGGCGAGAGAAGAGCCGTATTTAATAAGTATAAGAGCATGGAGAAGACAATCGTTACAGGTGTCGTTCAGAGATATGTTGGTGAGAACGTAAGCGTTGCACTTGATGACAGAACAGAGACTCTTCTCAGCAAGAAGGAAATGATCCCTAGAGAAAGATATAAGACAGGCGACAGAATCAAGCTTTTCATCCTTGAAGTTAAGGAGACACAGAAGGGCGGATTCCGTATCATTACCTCAAGAACACATCCTGACTTCGTAAAGCTCCTTTTCGAGCGTGAGGTTGCTGAGATTTCAGACGGAACAGTTGAAATCAAGAGTATCACAAGAGAAGCAGGTTCAAGAACAAAGATCGCTGTATGGTCAAACAACCCAAGCGTTGATGCTGTTGGATCATGTGTAGGTGTAAACGGCGAGAGAGTTAAGCACATCGTTGATGAACTCGGCGGTGAGAAGATAGATATTATCAAGTGGGATGAGGATCCTGCAATCTTTATCGAGAATGCTATCCGTCCTTCAGAGGTTATATCAGTTGATGTATATCCTGAAGATAAGGAAGCATATGTAGTTGTTCCTGATGACAAGCTTTCACTTGCTATCGGACTTAAGGGACAGAATGCAAGACTTGCTGCGTTCCTTACAGGTTACAAGATCGATATCAAGAGTGACAGACAGATCGAGGAAGAGCAGTACGGTAAAGAGGATGATGAGGCAGAAGCATCAGAAGCTGCTGAAGAAATATCAGAGGATGAAGAGGCATAACCTCCGATACGGTAGGTACAGCTGATTGAATTATTACAGGAGTCGGATTTGAGCATTAAGAAGGCAAAAAGAAACAAGGTTCCTCTCCGTGAATGTATTAGCTGTTCATCACATAAGCCTAAAGCTGAAATGATGAGAATAGTTATCACGGATAACGGAGACGGAGATAAAAAAAGAGATTTTGATGAAAGCGGAAAAGTAAGAGGCAGAGGCGCGTATATATGTCGCAGTCCTAAGTGTATTGATGAGGCTTTTGAAAAAGGACTCATTACGGAGGATGAAAAGGCGGAGCTCAGAGAGAGCCTCGAAAAGTATGCGATAAGTATGCTGTCAATTGCGGCTAAGGCCGGAAAGATCTGTTCGGGAGAGGTTCAGTGTGAAGCTGCCATATCGGACGGAAAGGCTTCGCTGGTTATCATTGCCGGAGATGCTTCACCGAATACTGAAAAGAAATTCAGTAACAAATGTACCTATTACAAGATACCTTATATCAAATATGGTGATAAGGAAGCTATAGGCAGAGCGATAGGAAGAGAAAATCGCAGCTGCGTAGCGGTAACGGATGACGGAATAGCAGACTGTATAAGTCTTGCGTTGAATGTAGATGAGTTAAGTTCGGAGGTAAAACATTGAGAATACATGAGTTTGCAAAGGTATTAACAGAAGAGACGGGAAGAGAAGTTCAGAGCGCTGATATCCTGAATATTCTCCAGAAGAAAAGACCGGATCTTAAAGCCCAGAGCAGTATAGATGAGGATATGATGAATTTCCTCAGGATGAAGATTACAGGAAAGCCGGCTGTTAAGGTGGCAGGACCTGCTTCATCAGCAAAGACAGAGGATTCAGTTAAGCCTGAGAAGAAGGCAGAGAAGAAGCCTGTAGAAAAGGCTGAGAAGACAGAGAAGAAGACTGCAGAGAAGACAGAGAAGAAGGCAGCTGAGAAGGCTGAGAAACCTGAAGAGAAGAAGGCAGCTGAGAAGGCTGAGAAACCTGAAGAGAAGAAGGCAGCTGAGAAGGCTGAGAAGCCTGAAGAGAAGAAGGCTGAAAAGAAGCCTGTAGAGAAGACAGAGAAGAAGGCAGCTGAGAAGGTTGAGAAGCCTGTTGAGAAGGCTGAGACTGTAAAGACAGAAGAAAAGCCGGCAGAGAAGCCTGCTGAGAAGGTTGCAGAGAAGGTTGAAAAGCCTGTTGAGAAGGCTGAGCCTGCAAAGACAGCAGAGAAACCTGCAGAAAAGCCGGCTAAGCCGGCAGAACCTGCAGCAGAGAGACCTCAGCGTGTACAGCAGCCTGCAAGAAATGATGACAGACAGGGTAGGCCACAGGGCAGACAGGACAGACAGGACAGAGGACCTCAGGATAGAGGATCTCAGGACAGACGTCCTCAGCAGAATAACAGATTTTCAAATGACAGAAATCGTGACGGTGGCAGAGACAATGGCCGTGACGGTGGAAGAGACGGCGGTCAGGGCAACAGATTTGGTGGCCGCGATGGTGGAAGAGATGGTCAGGGCAACAGATTCGGAGGCCGTGACGGCGGAAGAGACGGTGGTCGTGATCAGGGTCGTAAGTTTGATCGTAACCGTGATTTCGGCGGTAAGGATGATGACGAAAGAGATGTAAGACGTGATTCGAAGCGCCCTAATGACAGAAAGAAGGAACGTACAGATTCTGCAGATGCAGATTTCAATGCAAAGAGAGATTCAAAGCGTGCAGACAGACGTGACGGAAAGAAGCTTGATGAGAAGAGACATGATGCTAAGTATTCTGAGGGTACTGTAAAGAAGTCAGATCAGAAGAGAGAGCAGAAGAGACATGAGGAGAGACCGGCTCCAAAGAAGAAGGAGAAGGAAGAAGATACAATCAAGACAATCATTCTTCCTGAGTCACTCACACTCAGCGAGCTTGCTGATAAGCTTAAGCAGCCTGTAAATGCACTTATCAAGAAGCTTTTCCTTGAAGGAAAAATGTACACTGTAAATACAGAGCTTTCATTTGAGGAAGCAGGTGAAATCGCTCTTGAGTATAACTGCATTGCAGAGGAAGAGGAAAAGGTAGATATCGTTGAGGAGGCTCTTAAGGACATTGAGGATCCGGAGGATTCACTTGTTACAAGACCACCTGTTGTCTGCGTTATGGGTCACGTTGATCATGGTAAGACATCACTCCTTGATGCTATCAGACATTCATCAGTAACAGAGGTTGAGGCCGGTGGTATCACACAGCACATCGGTGCTTATACAGTAAAGACAAATGATAAGATGATCACATTCCTTGATACACCTGGACATGAAGCATTCACAGCTATGAGACTTCGTGGTGCTAAGTCTACAGATATTGCTATTCTTGTAGTAGCTGCAGACGACGGTGTTATGCCTCAGACAGTTGAAGCTATCAACCATGCTAAGGCAGCAGGAATTCAGATTATTGTAGCAGTAAATAAGATTGATAAGCCAAGCGCAAATATTGACAGAGTTAAGCAGGAGCTTACAGAGCATGGCCTCATCGCTGAGGATTGGGGTGGAGATACTATTTTCTGTCCTGTATCAGCTCATACACATGAAGGTCTTGATAACCTTCTTGATATGATCCTTCTTACATCTGAAATGCTTGAGCTTAAGGCAAATCCTAATCGTAAGGCAAGAGGTGTTGTTATCGAGGCACGTCTCGACAAGGGCCGTGGTCCTGTTGCTACACTCCTCGTTCAGAAGGGTACTCTTAAGGTTGGTGACTTCATCGCTATCGGTGAGGCTAACGGACGTGTAAGAGCTATGAATAACGATAAGGGTAAGCCGGTTAAGGAGGCAACTCCTTCAATGCCTGTTGAGATCATTGGACTTTCATCAGTTCCTAATTCGGGAGATACATTTATCTCAACCGAGACAGAGAAGGAAGCTCGTCAGATCAGCGAGGCATTCATTACAAGAGGTAAGGAAAACCTTATTGCAGAGTCCAGAAAGCAGATGTCACTTGATGATATCTTTACAAAGATGCAGGAAGGAACTCTCAAGGAGCTTAATATCATTATCAAGGCAGACGTTCAGGGTTCAGTAGAGGCTCTGAAGCAGAGTCTTCTTAAGCTCTCTAATGAAGAGGTTATTATTAAATGTATCCACTCAGGCGTAGGTGCCATTAATGAGTCAGACGTAGTTCTTGCATCAGCTTCAAGTGCTATCATTATCGGTTTCAATATCAGACCGGATGCACAGGCAAAGGCTCTTTCAGAGCAGGAAAAGGTTGATATCAGACTTTATAACGTAATTTACAATGCTATAGATGACATTGAGTCTGCAATGAAGGGTATGCTCGATCCTATTTATGAAGAGAAGATTACCGGACATGCAGAAGTTAGAAGTACATTTAAGGCATCAGGTGTTGGTACTATCGCAGGATGCTTCATCCTTGACGGTTCGGTTGAGAGAAACTGTTCAGTAAGAATTTCACGTAACGATGAGCAGATATTCGAAGGTAAGCTTGCATCACTTAAGAGATTTAAGGATGATGTTAAGGAAGTTAAGAACGGTTATGAATGCGGTATGGTATTCGAAGGCTGGAATGATATTCATGAAGGCGACCGTATCGAGGCCTACAAGATGGTAGAAGTTGAGAGGAAATAAATGAGAGGACATAAAAGCAGTGAAAGAAGCTCAAGAGTAAACAGTGATGTTCAGAGAGTTATCGGACACATCATTGAGTTTGAGCTTAAGGATCCGAGAATCAGTGGACTTACTTCTGTCGTTAAGACAGAAGTAACCAAGGATTTGAAGATATGTAAATGTTATATCAGTGTGCTCGGAGATGATGGTGCTGCTGAGTCTACTATTGACGGACTTCGCGCAGCAGCAGGTTTCGTACGTAAGAGACTTGCCGAATCACTTAATCTCAGAAATACTCCGGAGGTTAATTTTGTACTTGATAAGTCTATCGAGTATGGTGTTAACATGTCCAGAAAGATTGATGAGATTCTCGGCAACACGGTTGATAATACGGAGACGGATGAATGATTACAGATATTAATAAGAAGGCCCGTAAACTTAAGCAGATGATAAATGCTGCCGATACCATCGCTATAATCGGTCATATAAGACCAGACGGTGATTGCATTGGATCCACAACGGGACTGTATAATTACATTTCAGAGAATTTTAAGAATAAGACCGTTGATATATATGCTGAGGCGTTTGCGCCTTCTTTCAAATTCCTGAACGGTGCAAAGAAGATAAAGCATGAGTATGAAGGGCTTAAGTATGATCTTGCTGTTTCTGTAGATGTTTCAAGTCTGGACAGACTCGGTAAGTTCGAGGAAGTATTCCAGAGTGCTATATCTACAATCTGTATAGATCATCACGTAAGCAACAGAGGCTTCGGCGATTTCAGTATAATCGACGGAGATGCTTCATCTGCCTGTGAAGTTTTATGTGACGTTATCGACTTCGATAAGGTCAGCAAGAATACTGCAGAATGCCTGTATCTTGGAATGATCCATGATACCGGTGTATTCAAGTACAGCTGCACAAGCCGTAAGACTATGGAGTACGCAGGAATTCTCATTGAGAAGGGTATCGATACAACATACATTATCGATGAGACGTTCTATAAGAAGACATTTAAGCAGAATCAGCTTATGGCTCGTACAATCCTTGGAGCTGAGCTTCATGAGGACGGACGTATCATCAGCTCGGTCATTACAAGAGATCTTTTTAAAGAACTTAAATGTACCAGCATTGATACAGAAGGTATCGTTGAACAGCTCAGACTTACTGATGGTGTTGAGGTTGCGATTCTTGTATATCACAGCAATCGCAAGACATTTAAGTACAGCCTTCGTTCGGATAAGATTGTTGACGTAAGCGTTATTGCCACAGAGTTTGGCGGCGGCGGACATGTTCGCGCAGCAGGCTTTGAGTCATCAGAGAAGACCGATGTTATGATCGGCAAGATCATCGAGATGGCTAAGGAACAGATGAAGAAGAGTTAAGACAATATATGTATAACGGCGTAGTAAATGTATATAAGGAGCAGGGCTTCACATCCTTCGATGTTGTAGCAAAGATGCGAGGTATATTTCGTCAGAAGAAAATCGGCCATACCGGAACACTTGATCCTATGGCTGAGGGCGTTCTTCTTGTATGCCTCGGTAAGGCGGCAAAGCTCAGCGAGCTTATGCTGACCAAAGAGAAGGAATATGACGGCGTACTGAAGCTCGGTGTGAGGACAGATACCGATGATATAACGGGAAATGTACTCGAGACGGCTGAGGTTTCGGTGAGTGAAGATGATATCCGCAGCTGCATTGACAGCTTTGTGGGTAAACAGCTTCAGGTACCGCCGATATATTCGGCTATCAAGAAGGACGGAAAGAAGCTCTATGAATATGCGAGAGCCGGACAGGAGATAATACCCGATCCTAGAGAGATTGAGGTGTATGAGCTGAGGATTACCGAAATAGCTCTTCCTGCTGTCAGCTTTCATGTAAAATGCTCCAAGGGAACATATATCAGAAGTCTCTGCCGTGATATCGGCGAGAAGCTTGGCTGTCACGGAACAATGCAGGGGCTTGTGAGGACCGAAACCTGCGGGTTTACTGCAGATAAAGCCCTCACACTGTCGGAGCTGTCACAGCTTAAGGAAGAGGAGAGACTTGATGAGGCTGTCATGCCTCTGGATACACTCCTCGGAAATGTACCGGCAGCTCATGTAAACGAACTGGGCGAAAAGCTCCTTATCAACGGAAACAAGCTTTCAAGTGAAATGCTTTCCGGATATGAGAGTATGGATAAACTGATGGATTCTGATTATATCAGAGTATATTTAAATGATGAGATAAAAGCACTTTACAGATATGATAAAGCAGCACAGTGTTTTAAATGCTTTAAGTATCTGGGGTGAGAGGAATAGATTATCGTGGGTACTGCATTGACTATTGGAAAATTTGACGGCTTTCATAGAGGACACAGACTCCTTCTTCAGGAGATTTCCGATTATTCAGCAAAAACAGGAGCCGAGACCGTATGCTATAAGCTTGAGTTCGGAGGAGACGGTATCCTGTCCCATGATGAAGAAGAAAAAGTTATCAGTTCTTACGGTATTAATGAACTTAGAAGAGTTGAGTTTTCACCGGAATATGCAGCAGTTTTGGCAGAAGATTTCGTTCGTGATATAATACATGGTGAGCTTAATGCCGAGTACGTTGTTGTAGGAAGTGATTTCCGTTTCGGAAGAGGACGTGCGGGCGATGTTAAGATGCTTGAGGAGCTTTCTTCAAAGTACGGTTTCAAGGTAAAGGCCTTTGATAAGCTTGTAGCTGACGGAGAGGTTATCAGCTCAACAAGGATCAGACGACTTCTTGAGGAAGGGCGTATAGACGAGGCGGCCGGACTTCTCGGCGTAAATTACAGTCTTACCGGAACTGTGGAAAACGGTAAGAAGCTCGGAAGAAATCTGGGTTATCCGACCGTGAATCTTCCTTTTCCTGAGAATAAGATACTTCCTAGACTGGGAGTTTATTCATCAATCACCGTGATCGGTGACAGTACTCATAATTCCATCACAAATGTGGGAAGAAGACCAAGTGTTGATGATGGAGATAAGGTAAATATAGAAACCTTTATATATGATTTCAGCGATGATATTTATGGCAGAGAGGTCAGTGTGGAACTCACACATTTCCTGAGGGATGAAAGAAAGTTTGATTCTCTTGATAAGCTTAAAGAACAGATTGCCATTGATATAGAGAATGCTAACAGGTACCAGTAGCTCAGTGGATAGAGCAATGGCCTCCGGAGCCGTGTGCGCAGGTTCGATTCCTGTCTGGTACATTTCCAAGTAAATTGGTTTAAGTATTTATAAAGGAGAAATAATGGCTGAAAAGAGAAAGAAAGGTGTTAGGATCATAATCACCATATGGGTGATATTCATTTTAATGCTTGCTGCTTTGGGTGTATTGGTATACATGAACAAAGATCAGTTATTCAAGGATCTCGGTGTTACCAGGACGTATGTTTATACAGTCGACTCCAACGAAGAGATCAATACACTGGTCGAGACTTATCTTAAGGCGCTTGCAAATGCCGATCAGGCAACCCTTCAGAGCTGTGTTACAACACCTTCACAGTATGACAATATGACAACGGTTGAGGGGCGTTCAAAGGTTATAACTAACTATGAGAACATCACATGTTACTATGTGGGCGGACCTGAAGAAGGTTCATATATCGTTTACGTTATAATGAATATAACGATCAACGGCGTTAATACAAAGCCGCTGGATATATATAAGCCGCTTTATGTATTGAAGGAGGGCGGAAAGTATCTGATAGATAATTCCGCTCAGAGTCAGGAGCTTCAGGATTTCATAAGCCAGATATCACTGGAGAAGGATATTCAGGAGCTTTATCAGACGGTTAAGGCGGATCAGGACAGCAAGGCTGCATCGGATCCGACATTTGCCGAATTCATGAATAAGCTTGATAACTAAATAATGAAATGAAGACAAAGAAATGACCTCGGACGATAATGCCTGAGGTCATTTTGCATTTGATCATATAAAATGTATGAATCCGTATGGTTTGATATTATTCGGTATTATTCTTCTGGTGCTTCCTCGTCCGAGCTGTCGGCAGATTCGTTGAGGACGCTTACATTTATTCCTCTGTGAGGAACCGGTGTGGAGAAGACTATCTGAGTCTCGGTTCTTCCGAAGGTCTGGAGCTGTCCTATGAAGAGGTCGAGCTCGCTTGTACTTGGGAAGCATACCTTTATAAGCATTGAGTAGTTACCTGTAACGCAGTTGCATTCAAGAACATTTGGGCAGGCTGCGATAAACGGATAGAACTCAGGCTTCTGCTTTGGTTCCAGCGAAAGGTTGATGAACGCTGTGATATGATATCCCAGTGTTATAGGATCGAGTGAAGCATGATATCCGTTTATGATTCCCTGCTTCTCAAGACGCTCGATTCTTGCTGATACGGCAGGAGATGATAAGAATACATTTTCTGCCAGATATTTGAGAGGATATCTTGCGTTCTCCTCGAGCAGACTTAATATTTTGATGTCAATCTTGTCCATTTATAGTCCTCACTTAAGATAATTAATAAAACAAAATGTTTTACTTAATTTTTTTGTTATAACGAATGTATTATATATCCTTTTTTTCTATTTATCCAGTATTATTTTTGTTTATAAGTGGAATTTTGAGTGCTTAGATGATAGAATTCTAAATAGTTATTATTCGTAGTAAGGTGAGACATATCATGCAGGGTGAAGACGGAATCAGAATAAATAAATATCTCAGTATTTCGGGCGCGCTTTCAAGACGTAAGGCTGATGAGGCTGTGGAGAGCGGGCGCGTTTTTATTGATGGAAAAAAGGCGGTCCTTGGGGACACTGTATCGGAAGGACAGGTTGTCACACTGGACGGCAAGGTCGTGACCCCTGAAGAGAAGAAGGTAATATATATCTATAACAAGCCTATGGGTCAGGTCTGTACGGCATATGGAGCGGATAAGGACAGCATATTCAGGTATGTTGAGTTTCCTATGAAGGTGAATTATGTGGGAAGATTGGATAAGGATTCTCAGGGCCTGCTTCTTCTTACAAATGACGGAGACCTTTCAAATAATATCCAGAAGGCTGTTAACAGACATGAGAAGGAATATGTGGTAAGAGTTGATAAGCCGCTTACGGAAGACTTCCTGAACGGAATGAGAAGCGGAGTACCGATACTTGATACCGTGACAAGACCGTGCAAGATAAGAAAACACGGCCAGAATACATTTAATATAATAATCACTCAGGGACTCAACAGACAGATCAGAAGAATGTGTGAGTACTTTGGGTACAGGGTTGTATTCCTGAAGAGAATCAGAATAATGAATGTGGGACTCGGCAGTCTTGAGCCGGGAGAATTTAGAGCACTTACCGAAGACGAGGAGAAGGAGCTGAGGCAGCGCTGCGGGAATGCAAAGAAGAGATGATGGTTACGGAGGTTTAGATAAATGAATGACATGATGAGAGAGCTCGTTGATATACTTAATAAGGCGTCGAAGGCTTACTATGCGGAAGATACCGAGATCATGAGCAACTTCGAGTATGATAAGCTGTATGATGAGCTGGTTGCTCTTGAGAAGGAGACGGGCATTACGCTCTCTGATTCACCTACTATACATGTCGGCTATGAGGTTGTGAGCTCACTTCCGAAGGAGAAGCATCCTGCGCCGATGCTGTCACTGGATAAGACAAAGGGAGTAGATACACTCCGTGACTGGCTCGGAAGTCAGCCGGGACTGCTCTCATGGAAAATGGACGGCCTCACGGTTGTTCTTACCTATGACGGAGGAGAGCTTGTAAAGGCTGTAACCAGAGGCAACGGAGAAGTGGGAGAGGTTATCACGGCAAATGCCAGAACCTTTAAGAATATCCCTCTCAGGATCGCATATAAGGGACATCTCGTTATCAGAGGTGAGGCAGTTATCAGCTATTCGGATTTCGAAAGGATAAACAGTGAGATTCCCGAGACTGATGCAAAGTATAAGAATCCGAGAAATCTCTGCAGCGGTTCGGTAAGACAGCTGAATTCGGAGATCACTGGTAAGAGAAGTGTCATGTTCTTCGCGTTCTCCATGGTGGATCCTGAGGACAGCGAGCTGATGGACAGCTTCGAGAATTCATTTAAGAAGAGATTTGAATTCCTGATGAGACAGGGCTTTCAGGTTGTTGAATATAAAGAGGTTACGGGAGAGAATATTGCAGATACCGTTAAGTGGTTTGCGGCTAAGCTTCCGGAAAATGATTTCCCGTCAGATGGACTTGTGCTTGTTTTAGAGGATGTTGCATACGGCAGGAGCCTCGGAATGACTGCTAAGTTCCCTAGAGATGCCATCGCATTTAAATGGGCTGATGAAGAGGCAGAGACGGTGCTTACAGAGATTGAGTGGAGTCCTTCAAGAACAGGACTTATCAACCCTGTTGCTATCTTTGATCCGGTTGACCTTGAGGGTACCGAGGTGCGCCGTGCCAGCCTTCATAATATAAGCTATATCAAGGATATGAAGCTCGGTATAGGAGACAGGATAAAGGTCTATAAGGCTAATATGATCATTCCGCAGATATCGGAGAATCTTACATGTTCGGGAGAGCTTACGATACCTGATAAATGTCCTGCCTGCGGAGGCGAGACAGAGATAAGAAACGAGAACGGAACGGAGACTCTGGTCTGCATTAATCCGGATTGTCCGGCAAAGAATATAAAGCTTTTCTCACTATTTGTTTCAAGAAATGCCATGAATATCGACGGCATTTCAGAGGCGACTCTCGAGAAGTTTATTGCAGAAGGATTCCTTCACGGACTTTCAGATATTTACAGATTATCCGAGCATCGTGACAGAATAGTATTACTTGAAGGCTTTGGTGAAAAGTCCTATAATAATATTTTAAGTTCCATAGATAAATCGAGAGAATGTTCCATGGCCGGATTCCTGTACGGACTTGGTATTACGGGAGTCGGAGTGGCTAATGCGAAGCTTATTGTCAAGAGCTTCGGAAATGATTTCGATAAGATAATGAATGCAACCCGGGAAGAGCTCAGAGATATCGACCAGATAGGAGATGTCATCGCGGGCGATTTCACTGCATATATGTCGAATGAAAAGAATCGTGCAGAGATAGAGAAACTCAGAAAAGAGATAACCTTTGTGATTGAAGAGAATAACAGTCCTCAGGATCTTGCGGGTAAGACCTTTGTTATCACAGGCTCGCTCGTAACCTTCCCTAACCGTGATGCACTTAAGAAGGTCATCGAGGATAGAGGCGGAAAGGTTTCGGGTTCGGTGAGTGCGAAGACAGACTATCTCATAAACAATGATATAAATTCAAATTCCTCCAAGAACAAAAATGCTAAGAAGCTTGGAGTGCCTATAATCACTGAGGAGGATTTCCTCGGTATGAAATAATAACACCAGAGGTGATACGAAATGCCAATAAGAATTGATAATGATCTGCCTGTAAAGAAAATACTGGAAGATGAGAATATATTTGTAATGGACGAGGCTCGTTCAAACAGTCAGGATATCCGTCCGATAGATATTCTGATACTTAACCTGATGCCTCTTAAGGAGGATACGGAGCTCCAGCTTCTCAGAAGCCTTTCAAATACTCCGCTTCAGGTAAATATAACATTTGTAAGAACGCTTTCTCATGAGAGCAAACATACATCACGCGAACATCTTGAAAGATTCTATTCCAATTTCCGCGAAGTGAAACAGCATAAGTGGGACGGAATGATCATCACAGGTGCGCCTGTTGAAAAGATGGAATTTGAAGAAGTCGAATATTGGGATGAGCTTACAAAGATAATGTATTGGGCATCAAAAAATGTAACGTCCACATTTCATATATGCTGGGGCGCTCAGGCTGGACTCTATTATCATTACGGAATTAAGAAGCATGAGCTTCCTAAGAAGCTTTCCGGAATATATGAGCATTTCACAATGCATAAGAGCAGAGAGCTTGTAAGGGGCTTTGATGATACATTTCTTGCACCTCACTCAAGATACACAGGTATCGATGCAGAGGCGGTAAGAAAGCATCCGAACCTTATGATCCTTGCCGATTCGGCAGACTGCGGACCATATATAATCGTGGGTGATGAAGGAAAGAACATTTTTGTGACAGGACATCCTGAATATGATACCCTGACACTTGATCAGGAATATCACAGAGATATCGGGAAGGGGATTAATCCCGATATTCCGGTAAATTATTATCCGGGCGATAATCCTGATAATAAGCCGGTTAAATCATGGCGCTGTCATGCAAATACTCTGTATACGAATTGGCTCAATTATTACGTATATCAGAGCACACCGTATGACTGGACGTCCAGAGTTACGGATAACAGCTGAGAATAATTAAAGGTATGGGAGGTATTTATGTTAGCAGACAACAAGATCTGGGTAGCGGTAAACGATGCTGGGGAAAGAATCTATCTTGAGCCTAAGTATGCAAACAGACACGGACTTATTGCGGGTGCAACCGGAACAGGTAAGACCGTAACATTGAAGGTACTTGCAGAGAGCTTTTCAAATATGGGAGTTCCTGTATTCATGGCTGATGTAAAGGGCGATATAGCAGGCATTTCAGCTCCGGGTGTTACATCCGAAGATATGGAAAAGCGTATTGAGAGATTCGGCCTTGCCGATGAGGGCTTCAGCTTTGAAGGATGTCCTGTAACCTTATGGGATATATACGGAGAGAAGGGTATCCAGCTTAGAACAACAATCTCTGAAATGGGACCGCTGCTTCTTGCAAGACTTATGGATCTGAACGATCTTCAGTCGGATATTCTGTCGATCGTATTCAAGATTGCCGATGATAATAATCTGCTCCTTATAGATACTAAGGATCTTAAGGCAATGCTTAATTATGTGTCCGAAAACAACAAGGAGTTCGAGGCTGAGTACGGAAAGATGAGCCCGACTTCCATAGCTGCTATCGTAAGAGCGCTTGTTGCTCTTGAAGTTGCCGGCGGAGATAAGTTCTTCGGAGAGACAGCACTCAATATAACAGACTGGTTCACATACGGCTCCAACGGTAAGGGAATGATCAACATTCTTGACAGTGAGAGTCTTATAAATAACGGAAAGCTTTACTCAACATTTCTTCTGTGGCTCCTTTCGGAGCTGTTTGAGAGACTTCCTGAGGTGGGAGACCTCGATAAGCCGAAGATGGTATTCTTCTTTGATGAGGCACATCTGCTCTTCAACGGAGCACCTAAGGCTCTTCTCGAGAAGGTTGAGCAGGTTGTAAAGCTTATCAGATCAAAGGGAGTAGGAGTTTACTTCTGTACACAGAATCCTAAGGATATTCCTGACGGTGTTCTGGCACAGCTCGGAAACAAGATACAGCATGCACTTCATGCTTATACACCTTCAGATCAGAAGGCAGTTAAGGCAGCAGCTGATTCCTTCAGAGCTAATCCGGATTTCAAAACATATGATACTATACTCAATCTCGGAACCGGTGAAGCAGTCGTATCCTTCCTTCAGGACGGCGGTGTTCCGGGAATGGCAGAGAAGGCTTATATACTTCCTCCACAGTGCAGCTTCGGCAGCATTGATGACAGTAAGCGTGACAACCTCGTTAAGAGCAGCATGCTTTACAGCAAGTATTATGAGTCTATAGATCCTGATTCAGCTTATGAATTCCTTCTTCGCCGCGGAGTAGAGATGGCTGAGGCTGCCGAGCAGGCAAGAGCCGAAGCTGAGGCTGCAAAGATCAAGGAACGTGAAGAGAAGGAAGCAGCAAAGGCTGCAGAAAAGGCTGAGAAGGAAGCTGAAAGAGAAAAAGCAAGAGAAGAAGCGGCTAAGAAGAGAGCTGCGAAGTCGGTCGGCAATGCTGTTACAGGTACTGTCGGCAGAGAAGTGGGCAAGAATCTGGGCAAGAAGTTCGGCAAGTTCGGAAAGACTCTCGGCGGAAATGTGGGAGCAAGCCTAGGACGTGGGCTTTTCTCAACACTTTTCAGATCTAAATAGTTTGAATCTAAATAATTCGATATGATTTAAAGGTGTGTCAGGTGATTCCTGACACACTTTTAGAATTTATAGAAGGTGTATTATTATGGATAACAGAGATAAAACGATAATCCAAACCAGTATAATAGGAATAGTAGTGAATCTTTTTCTGACGGTATTTAAGGCTGTTACGGGACTGCTTGCAAACTCTATCGCTATAATCCTTGATGCTGTAAATAATCTGTCAGATGCGCTTTCTTCGGTTATTACGATCGTGGGAACGAAGCTTGCATCCAAGAAACCGGATAAGAAGCATCCTCTGGGACACGGACGAATAGAATACCTCAGTGCTATGCTTGTGGCGGCAATTATTCTCTATGCAGGTATTACATCGCTGATCGAATCTATAAAGAAGATAATTAATCCTGAGAAGGCTGAATATACGGCAGCATCCATAATTATCCTTATAGTGGCGGTTATCACCAAGGTCATCCTTGGAACATATGTCAAGAAAAAGGGTAAAGAGGTTAATTCCGGTTCGCTTGCTGCATCAGGACAGGATGCACTGTTTGATGCGATTATATCCATTTCGGTTCTGCTTTCTGCAGTAGTATATATGATCTTCGATGTTTCTCTTGAAGCCTATGTTGGCGTAATCATATCGGCAGTTATCATTAAAGCCGGTATTGAGATGATGAGTGAGACTGTCAGTGATATACTGGGCAGAAGACCTGATCCGGAAATGACGGCTGAAATAAAAAGGCTTATCAACGAAGAGCCTGAGGTCAGAGGAACCTATGATCTGTTCATAAACAATTACGGACCTGACAGGAACTATGCCAGCTGTCATGTTGAGCTTCGTGATGATATGACAGTCGATGAGGTAGATAATCTCACAAGGCGTATTCAGGCGAGAGTGTTCCGTGAGATGGGAGTAGTTCTTACGGGAGTAGGAGTGTATTCCTATAATACAAAGGACGACGAGGCAGCAGCCATCAGAAACAATATTCAGAGTATGGTCATGTCCCATGAATGGGCTATCCAGATGCATGGCTTCTATGTAAATCTGGAGGAGAAAACACTTCGATTTGATGTGGTACTTGACTTTGGCATTGACTATGCGGATGCAATAAAAACCCTAAAGAAAGAATTGTCTGAAAAATATCCGGGTTATAACATCGATATAACAACTGACGTATACATTTCTGATATTTAATTGAACACTAAGATAACAAAAAACGCCCCCGGTAATCATCTTACCGGGGGCGGAGGTTTTATTGATATATCATTGCTGCATCAGTCTATGCTTCTTCAACAGGTGCAGGAGCAGGGCTGTTCTTGATAAACTCACCGATCTCAGCTTTGATCGTCTCAAGAAACTCAGGTGTTAATTCACCTTCCTTCAATTTTTCCCATGTTTTCTTTGCTGCTGCTGCGATAGTAGGATCGAGAAGCTCCTCGTTATCCTTGTAATGACCATATCCACGGAATTTGCTTGAATACTGAGCAACTTCCTGACCCATCATGCAAACCCATACCTTCACTGTAGGTTCACCCTCATGGATGTTGTTACGTGGACGAAGGTCTATTGACCATGTGTCATCTTCATAGACTGTGCTGCGATTATCGTTTCCCATACAAAGTAACCTCCTCGTTCTATAGTGGATCATTATGTAGTTTTATGCTTCGAAAAAAGCTAATATAACTATACTAGATTTAATACTATATTTCAACCGAATAGGGGTATAAAAATAGTCAGAAAATTTATTTTTTCAGCCTCTTAAGAATATCTTCAACATGCTTTAATGTATAGTTAATATCCTCCTCGGTAGTGTCTCTCCCGAGGGTGAAACGAACCGAGCTTTCGGCATCTTTTTTACTGAGTCCGATGCCCGTAAGAACGTAAGACGGATCGGTGGCACCGGAGCTGCAGGCCGAGCCTGCCGAAGCAGCGATACCTGCCATATCAAGAAGTATAAGTATCGATTCGCCGTTGATTCCCCTGAAGCAGATGTTCAGATTTCCCGGAAGTCTTTTTATTACATCGGGAGTTCCGTTAAGCTCAATCGAAATACCGTTCAGCTCAGGAATCTCAGGCAGTCTCATCAGTTTACCGAGCATGTAGGATTTAAGAGAAGATATCCTTCGTTCGTCCTCATCCATTCTTGAATGGGCAATCGCTGCGGCCTTTGCCATAGCTGTGATGCCTGCGGTATTTTCTGTACCGGCTCTGTGGTTCCTTTCCTGAGAACCTCCGTGTATCAGACTGTCAATCTCAAGGTTCCTTCTGATATATAAAAATCCGGTTCCCTTAGGTCCGCCGAATTTATGTCCGCTGGCAGACAGCATATCGATTCCGTCCTGCTTTACATCTATCGGAATATGAAGATAAGCCTGTACCGCATCGGTGTGGAAGAGTGATCCCTTCTGATGCGCAAGCTCAGCGGCTTCTCTGATAGGTTCTATAGTACCGATCTCATTATTGGCGGCCATTATGGATACGAGTACAGTCTCACTGTCAATGGCGCGCTTCAGCTGAGCAAGGTCGATAAAGCCCTCCTTATCTACAGGAAGATATGTGATCCTGAAACCTCGCTGTTCGAGATATCTGCAGGTCTTAAGGACTGCAGGGTGCTCGATGGAAGAGGTGACGATATGATTGCCCTTTCCGGCACGCAGGGCAGCCTCGGCAGTTCCGATAAGCGCCCAGTTGTCCGACTCGGTACCTCCCGATGTAAAGAAGATGGTATCCATCTCTGTATTAAGCGTTTTTGCGATAGTGCGTCTTGCTTCGTTTATAGCTTCTCTTGCGTGAGTAGCACTGTCGTAGACTGCAGATGGATTTCCATATTCATCCTTCAGCATGCGGTACATTTCAGCTGCTGCTTCAGGATACATAGGAGAGGTTGCAGCGTAATCCAGATATACAGTTTTCTTTGTTTTATTATCCAACGATAAACTCCTCTGTTATCATTTAAAATGTGCGGCTCCCCGATAGTTACGGAAGAGTGACGAAGGTCGGCTTAAGCTGACTGTAGGTGCAGTAGTACTTAAAGCCCAGTGACTTGGCAAGCTTTGCCGCATCGCTGAAGCTGTAGCCGAGATGAATGTTATCGTGTGCGTCGCTTCCGAAGGTGAGAATCTCACCGCCCAGCTCCTTATAAAGCTTCAGTATCTCAATGTGTGGATGGGCATAGTCCATACCTCTGTAAAGACTGCCGGTATTTATCTCGATACCCTTGCCTGAAGAAATAATCTCCCTCAGGATGGCTTCGATAACATCCATGTATTTTCTTACATTTATTTCTGCTTCTCGCTTAGGACCCGGTCCGTATCTGAAAATGTAGTCGAGATGACCGTATACGCAGTAGTCCTTGAAATGTTCTACGGTGTAAAGCATTTCCTCGAAGTATTTTCTGTAAGCTGATTCAGGCTCCTTATCTTCCCAGAAATCCGGATAATATGGATCCAGCTCTTCAACGAAGTGGGTGGAGCATATTATGAAGTCGAGCTCCGGATGATCGGCACTGAAGTTCATAAGCTTCTCACAGGTTGTAGGCATTACACCCTGTTCGATACCTATACGGTAGTCGAAGGTTTCGCCCGGAGAAAGCATTTCCGAGGTCCCGTTTCCAAGTTCTTCCTTCAGCTTTACAAGAGCAGGGAAGTACTTATCAAAATCCAGATTAAAATCCGTGCCGTCGGGAAGCGGAGGATGGTCGAGATCGTTATGATCCGTAAGACATAAGGACGTAAGTCCTGCTTTTTTGGCTGCGTTTATGATATCGGCTATCGGAGTCTCGCAGTCTCCCGAGAAGAGAGAGTGGAGATGATAGTCAGGAATAGGATTGTAGCTCATTTTTTTAACCCTTTCTGCATATGCTTTTAAGTTAATTAAGTATAACTCAAAGTAAACATAAAATCAAAAATCATTTAGATTCTCTTAATAATCCTTGGAATAAGTCAAAAACTGCTTTTTTAAGTTGAAATTTTTGTGAAAAGTAGTTATTATTATGGCAGGCTCGCCGTGGAAGGTATGCTATTTCCAAACCGCGGTGGACGTATTAATCTACATTTTTATAGGAGGATTTAACAAAATGGCAGTTAAGGTAGCTATTAACGGTTTCGGACGTATCGGTCGTCTTGCATTCAGACAGATGTTTGGTGCTGAGGGTTATGAGGTAGTTGCTATCAACGATCTTACAAAGCCTTCAATGCTTGCTCATCTTCTTAAGTATGATACAGCACAGGGTGGATACTGTGGTAAGATTGGTGAGGGTGCTCACACAGTTACAGCTGATGATGAGGCTAACACAATCACAGTTGATGGAAAGACACTTCAGATCTATGCTAAGGCTAACGCAGCTGAGCTTCCATGGGGAGAGATCGGTGTTGACGTAGTTCTTGAGTGTACAGGTTTCTACTGCTCAAAGGAGAAGTCACAGGCACACATCGATGCCGGTGCTAAGAAGGTAGTTATCTCAGCTCCTGCTGGTAACGATCTTAAGACAATCGTATTCTCAGTTAACCAGGATACACTTACAACAGATGATACAATCATCTCAGCTGCTTCTTGTACAACAAACTGCCTTGCATCTATGGCTAAGGCTCTTAATGATTACGCTCCAATCCAGAGTGGTATCATGAGCACAATCCATGCTTATACAGGTGATCAGATGATCCTTGACGGACCACACAGAAAGGGTGATCTTAGACGTGCACGTGCCGGTGCTGCTAACATCGTTCCTAACTCAACAGGTGCTGCTAAGGCTATCGGCCTTGTTATCCCAGAGCTTAACGGAAAGCTCATCGGATCAGCTCAGAGAGTTCCAGTTCCAACAGGTTCAACAACAATCCTTACAGCTGTAGTTAAGGGTGCTGACGTTACTAAGGAAGGCATCAATGCTGCAATGAAGGCTGCTGCAAGCGAGTCATTTGGTTACAATGAGGATCCTATCGTATCTTCAGACGTTATTGGTATGAGATTTGGTTCACTTTTCGATGCTACACAGACAATGGTTAGCAAGATTGGTGATGACCTTTATCAGGTACAGGTTGTATCATGGTATGACAACGAGAATTCTTACACATCACAGATGGTAAGAACAATTAAGTATTTCGCAGAGCTTGGCTAATTAATATTTCCGGGCTTAGTGAAAGATCCGAGCTGTTTGTTACAAACACTCGCGGGTTTCAAAGACCTTACAGAGGTCCGGTCTTATTGTGCCGGACCTCTTTCTACTATTACGAATAATAATACTGTTCACGGCTTAGCTTTGAATAGTATATATAGATAAAAAAATTATAGGAGGACATCACAATGTCATTAAACAAGAAATCAGTTGATGATATCAACGTAAAGGGACAGCGCGTACTTGTTAGATGTGACTTCAACGTACCTTTAAAGGACGGAAAGATCACAGATGAGAACAGACTTGTAGCTGCACTTCCTACAATCAAGAAGCTTATCGCTGACGGCGGTAAGATCATCCTTTGCTCACACCTTGGAAAGGTTAAGACAGAGGAGGATAAGCTTACAAAGACACTTGCACCTGTTGCAGTTCGTCTTTCAGAGCTCCTCGGACAGGAAGTTAAGTTCGTAGCTAACCCGGAAGTAGTTGGCGAGAACGTAGTTGAAGCTGTTAATGCTATGCAGGACGGTGAAGTTATTCTTCTTGAGAATACACGTTTCAGAGCTGAAGAGACAAAGAACGGAGAGGCTTTCTCTAAGGATCTTGCAAGCATCGCTGACGTATTCGTAAATGATGCTTTCGGTACAGCTCACAGAGCTCACTGCTCAAACGTTGGTGTTACACAGTTCGTTGATACAGCAGTTGTTGGATATCTTATGCAGAAGGAAATCGATTTCCTCGGAAATGCAGTTGAGAATCCTGTACGTCCATTCGTAGCTATCCTTGGTGGTGCTAAGGTTGCTGATAAGCTTAACGTTATCTCTAACCTTCTTGAGAAGTGTGATACACTTATCATCGGTGGTGGTATGGCTTATACATTCCTTAAGGCTCAGGGCAAGGAAGTTGGTAAGTCACTCGTTGACGATACAAAGATCGATTACTGCAAGGAAATGATCGAGAAGGCTGAGAAGCTTGGTAAGAAGCTTCTTCTTCCTGTTGATACAGTTTGCATCGATTCCTTCCCTGATCCTATCGATAATCCTAACATCACAACAACAGTTGTAGATGCTGACAAGATTCCTTCAGACAAAGAGGGTGCTGATATCGGACCTAAGACAATCGAGCTCTATGCAGAGGCTGTTAAGTCTGCTAAGACAGTTGTTTGGAACGGACCTATGGGCGTATTTGAGAACCCTGTTCTTGCAAACGGTACAGAGGAAGTTGCCAAGGCTCTTTCAGAGACATCAGCAACAACAATCATCGGTGGTGGTGACAGTGCAGCTGCTGTTAACCAGCTTGGCTATGCTGACAAGATGAGCCACATCTCAACAGGTGGCGGAGCTTCACTTGAATTCCTCGAGGGCAAGAAGCTTCCCGGCGTATATGCAGCTGACGATAAGTAAAATGTACTGAAGCATCTGTTACCTTGAAGCAAGTTATGCAGCTTTTGCTCATGTTAAACTAAGCGCTCCGTTGAGCCCGAAGCGTGAATCGCTTCGCGCATAGGCGCTCACGATTCACCGGTCTCAACTCCACAGTTTAAAAAATCGCAAAATTCTGCATAAGCTTGCTACTAGGTCACAGATGCATTTATTTCATTAGAATAATACTAATATAATACATGGAGGAACATTACAAATGGCACGTAGAAGAATTATCGCCGGAAACTGGAAGATGAACAAGACT
>JAGBNF010000009.1 GCA_017634555.1 Eubacterium sp.
CGCAGGTTTCTTCTTCAACGGTGCTTATGATGTACTTAAGCCATACATCGATGATGGAAAGCTCGTAGTAGTATCCGGACAGACATCATTTGATCAGGTTGCTACAAAGGCTTGGGATACAGCAACAGCTATGAACAGATTCCAGAACATTCTCGGATCTAACTATTCAGACGGAACACAGCTTGATGTAGCTCTTTGCTCAAACGATTCAACAGCACTTGGTGTTACACAGGCTATCGAGACTGACTATGCCGGAACAAATTCAGTTATCATCACAGGACAGGATGGTGATGAGGCTAACCTTAAGAACCTTGTTGACGGAAAGCAGACAATGACAGTTTACAAGGCAGTTGCTAACGAGGCAGTTGCTACACTTGATCTTGGTGTTGCTCTTCTTAACGGTGAGACACCGGATGCTAAGCTTATTGACAATTCAGGATGGAGCTTCGATTGTGCATATGATACAGAGTCATATGACAACGGAACCGGAAAGATTCCTTCATACCTTCTCGTTCCTACAGTTGTTACAAAGGACAACCTTCAGAAGGAACTCGTAGATACAGGATATTACACAATGGGAGATGATGGTTATCCACATCCTACTAACTAATTAGACAGAGTGTTGAGGGAGCGGTAGAGCTTCTTTGAGAGAGGAAGTTCTACTGCTTGCCGACACGGATCAAATGACAATTGCAGAGCAGGGGCCTAACCCCTGCCTGTTTTTTGACAGAAAGGAGGTAATGACTTGTCTGATTTCATATTGGAGATGAAGGAAATTACCAAGCTTTATCCCGGTGTAAAAGCACTTGATAATGTAAATCTGCAGGTAGAGCGTGGTGAGATACACGCACTTGTAGGAGAGAACGGAGCAGGAAAATCAACACTCATGAATGTTCTTTCCGGAACAATTCCATTCGGAGAATATACAGGTACCATCAAGTATGATGGCAAGGAATGTGAATTCCATAACATTCACAACAGCGAGGAACTGGGAATAGTTATTATTCACCAGGAGTTGGCTCTCATCCCGGAACTTACGATCGCTGAGAATATGTTCCTCGGAAACGAGAGAAGCAATAAATTCGGAAAAATTAACTGGGGCGAAACTTATAAGCAGGCAGCTGATCAGATGAAGAGAGTTGGCCTGAAGGAGAGCCCTTCAGTTTTGATTAAAGATATAGGAACAGGTAAACAGCAGCTGGTTGAGATTGCAAAGGCTCTTTCAAAGAACGTTAAGCTTCTTATTCTCGATGAGCCTACATCCTCACTTAATGAAGAGGATTCAAAGATGCTTCTCGACATGCTTCTCGGCTTTAAGAAAGAAGGACTTACTTCAATCATCATTACACATAAACTGAATGAGGTTTCATATTGTGCTGACAGAATCACAGTTCTTCGAGATGGTTCGACAATCGAGACAATCGATAATGCGGATCACAACATTGATGAAGACAGAATCATTAAGGGAATGGTTGGCCGTGAGCTTACAAACAGATTCCCTTCACGTGAGCATAATGTAGGACATGAAGTAATCCTCGAAGCAAAGGACTGGACAGTATACCATCCTGTATATACTGAAAAATGTATGGACAAGAAGGTTAACTTCAAGGTTCATAAGGGCGAGATCATCGGTTTCTCCGGACTCCAGGGAGCAGGAAGAACTGAGCTTGCAATGTCACTCTTCGGAAAGAGTTATGGAAGTAACATTTCCGGTCAGGAGTTTATTAACGGTAAAGAGGTTCATCTGAAAAATGAGAACGATGCCATTGCACATGGATTGGCATACGTTACTGAGGATAGAAAAACAAACGGACTTGTACTTTCAGATACTATAGCAAGAAATACTACAATGGCAAAGATGAGTAAAATTGCCAAGAATGGTATTATCGACTTTGTTAAGGAAAAGAAAGTTGCACAGGAATATGTTGTGGCAATGAAGACCAAGACGCCAAGTGTTGACCAGGCGGTAGGAAACCTGTCCGGTGGTAATCAGCAGAAGGTTCTTCTTTCCAAGTGGATGTTTGCAGAACCTGATGTTCTTATACTGGACGAGCCGACAAGAGGTATCGATGTCGGTGCTAAGTATGAGATCTACTGTATCATGAACGAAATGGTTGCTCAGGGTAAGGCGGTAGTTATGATTTCATCAGAACTTCCGGAACTTCTCGGAATGTGCGACCGTATCTATGTAATGAATGAAGGTGAGATAGTCGGTGAATTTATGGCCGAGGAAGCTACTCAGGAGAAGATTATGGGTGCTATACTTTCTCACAAAAACAACATATAAGGAGGCACACGACGAATGAAGGTCAAATCATTTATAAAAAAATATACCATGGTATTGGCATTGGTAGTAGTATTTATATTCTTTACCATACTTACTGATGGAAAACTTGTTCTGGCTCAGAACATTTCAAACCTTCTCCTTCAGAATGCTTACGTACTTGTAATGGCATGTGGAATGCTTCTCTGTATTCTGACTGGTGGTAACGTAGACCTTTCTGTAGGTTCTACACTTTGTCTTTCAGCTGCACTTGCTGCAAAGATAATGGATATGGGAAAGAGTCCTTTCCTTGCAATTTTTGTTGCACTTGCAGTTTCAGTTGTTATCGGTATTTGGCAGGGATGGCTTATCGGTTATGTCCATATTCCTCCATTCATCTGTACACTGGCAGGTATGTTCCTCTTCAGAGGTCTTGCAAGAGTTGTACTTGATTCAAGAACAATCAGTGTTATGAACGATAAGTTCAATAATCTTTTCACATCATATATCCAGATTTCAGGATTTGATGAGAAGGGTAATTGTAAATCAGCAATCATCGTTGGTGCAGTAGTTGCAGCTTTACTTCTTGTTTACACATTTATAAGTAATGCAAAGAAGAAGAAGCAGGGTATTGCACAGTCAACAACCGGTTCTCTCGTTAAGATGATCATAATCGATGTACTTATCATCCTTTATTCAATCAAGCTTTCACAGTACAAGGGAATTCCTGTAATGCTTATCTGGATTCTCGTAGTAGTACTTATATTCGCATTCTTTACATCATCAACAGTATTCGGCCGTTACTTCTACGCAGTAGGTGGTAACGAGAAGGCTACAAAGCTTTCAGGTATCGATCCTAGAAAGGTTTACTTCTGGGCATACTTCCTTATGAGCTTCCTTGCAGGCTTCTCAGGACTCCTCGTTGCATCACGTATCGGTTCTGTTGACGGTAACATGGGTAACTCTTATGAGATGGACGCTATCGCTTCATGTTTCATCGGTGGTGCTTCTGCATACGGTGGATCAGGTACAGTACCTGGAATCATGATCGGTGCTATTCTCCTTGGTGTTATCAACCAGGGTATGTCAATCTACGGTCTTCCGGATCAGTGGCAGTACGTTGTTAAGGGAGCAGTTCTCCTTATAGCCGTAGTATTCGACGTAGTTTCAAATCATAAGACAGGAAAATCTTGATGACTGATAATCAATTAACAAAACTGATAATGCGGCTTCTTGTAGCTGCTTACATAATCTATCTTGGATTCATGCTCCTGACAACTGCAGGAGCATCGGATCACAAGGTATTGTTCATCATAATAGGTATATTCTTTCTTGTTGCTGATGCGGCGTTTGTTGGTTTTACCATATACTCCTTTATCAAAAACAAAAAGTCAGGCGACAAATAGGAAAGAGCGGATATGGCAGTGAGTTCTCCTTTTATCACTGCCACATTCTGCATTTAGAAAAAACATAGATTTCAGAAGAGCGTGGTTATCCGCGCTCTTTTTGTTTGACAAACGTTATATATAATAGTAGTATAGCAGTTAGATGTTCATTTTTGTGGCTTTAATGCATGAAAAATGAACAGATGACGTATTTGAAATGTGATAATACAGATGATAGTGTTCAATTATTGCAATCTGTTGTTTGATAATTGACACAAAACAGTTGGGATGATACATGGAGGATGTAAGTATGGAACAGATACTGACCAGAAAACAGTTCGATATTCTCGAGAAGCTGGCAGGTTCGGCAGAGCCGCTATCACAGAGAGACCTTGAGAAGGCTACCGGCTATTCGTTGGGAACCATCAACAAGATCATGAAGGAAATGACAGAGCTGGAATATGTAGACAGCGGTGAAATAACCGAAAAGGG
Source organism: Eubacterium sp. (assembly GCA_017634555.1). Taxonomy (GTDB): domain Bacteria; phylum Bacillota; class Clostridia; order Lachnospirales; family Lachnospiraceae; genus Eubacterium_Q. Next base: position 4,141 of record JAGBNF010000009.1, read on the forward strand.
TGTTGCGGCACTTGAGCCTTACAGAGCAAAAAGAGCAATCTTTATAGCAGCAGGATTCGGATCAAGACTTGTTCCGATAACATTCAATACACCGAAGCCGCTTGTAAGAGTACACGGGGAAAGAATAATCGATTCTCTGATCGATGCATGTCTCTCAGCAGGAATCGATGAAATATATATAGTCCGCGGCTATCTTGCAGAGCAGTTTGATCAGCTCTTATATAAGTATCCGATGGTCAAGTTTCTTGAGAATCCGGTATATAACGAGGCAAATAACATTTCGAGTTCGCTTGTGGCAAAGCATCTGCTCAGTAATGCGTATGTATTTGAGGCGGATCTTCTGATCAGTAATCCGGCCATAATAACAAAGTATCATTACACATCCGATTTCCTTGGTATAAAGGTAGACCGGACAGATGACTGGTGCTTCGAAGTTAAGGATAATGTAATCATCGAAGAAAAGGTCGGCGGTACAGACTGCTGGCAGATGGTTGGAATTTCCTACTGGAACGAAGCGGACGGAAAGAAGCTTGAGAAGGATATCCCGGAGGTTTATTCGACTCCGGGCGGTAAGGAAAGATATTGGGAGCAGGTACCGCTGGTATATAAAAAAGAAAATTACAGTGTCGAAGTAAGGGAATGCTTTATGGAAGACATAGTTGAGATAGACACCTTCAGAGAGCTGAAGGCCATAGATAAGACCTACGACGTATAAACAATATTAATATTGTTTATATGATCTGCTGAGTAATTATAAAAGAAATATGAATAGTAATATGTGGAGGATATAAAAATGTCAGAGAATATGAGTATCAAAAGAAATATACTGCTTAATCCCGGTCCGTCAACAACAACGGATTCAGTAAAATATGCACAGGTTGTTCCTGATATCTGTCCGAGAGAGAAGGAGTTCGGCGGATTGATGAAGGGACTCAGAGAAGATCTTGTAAAGATTGTTCACGGTGACCTTGAGAAATATACATCAGTTCTTTTCTGTGGTTCGGGTACTATCAATATCGATGTATGTATCAATTCACTTCTTCCAGAAGGCAAGAAGGTTCTTATAGTTAATAACGGTGCGTACAGTACAAGAGCCGTTGAGGTTTGTGAGTACTACGGACTTCCGCATATTAATCTCACATTTCCGGTAGATGAGAGACCTGACCTTGAGGTGGTTGAGAAAACATTTAAGGAGAATCCTGATATCGGACTTGTTCATACAACACATAACGAAACAGGTACAGGTATCCTCAATCCTATTAGAGAGATTGGTGAGATAGCACACAGATACGGCGCTACATTTACAGTTGATACAACCAGTACATATGCTATGCGTCCGATAAATATCGAAGAGGATAATATTGATTTCCTGATGGCTTCAGCACAGAAGGGACTTATGGCATTTACAGGACTTTCATTTGTTGTCGGTAACAGAGCAATCATCGAGGAATCTGCAAATTATCCGAAGAGAAGCTATTACTGCAATCTTTACATGCAGTATGACTTCTTTGAGAGAACAGGAGAAATGCATTTCACACCGCCTGTTCAGACTATCTATGCAACTATCCAGGCTCTGAAGGAATACTGGGCAGAGGGTGAGGAAGCAAAGTGGGCAAGACATACCAGAGTATTCAATGCTATAAATGCAGGTCTTGACGAGCTGGGCTTCAAGCAGGTTATCAAGCCTGAGGAAAGAGCCGGACTTGTTTCATCAGCTATTTATCCGGATGATCCAAACTGGGATTTCGAGAAGGTTCATGATTACTGCTATGAGAGAGGATTCACCATCTATCCGGGAAAAATATCAACAACAAATACCTTCAGACTCTGTGCATTGGGTGCTATAGATGAGGATGACATCAAGGAGTTCTTCAAGGTGTTCAGAGCAGCACTTGATGAGTATAAGGTTCAGGTTCCGATCGTATATAACAAATAAGCTTTACCGGATAACGATAGATCATACTTATTGTAAAATGTGTGAGGTGTGAAATGAAAAAAGTATATACATGTTTTTGTACGGATATAATCCATGAAGGACATTTAAATATAATAAATGAAGCAAAGAAGTACGGACGTGTCATCGTCGGATGTCTCAGTGATAAGGCACTTATCAGATATAACAGATTTCCGACCGTTTCTCAGGAGGAAAGGGTAAAGCTTTATCGTTCTCTTGAGGGCGTTGATGAGGTCGTAGTTCAGGAGGATATGCTCTACGATGATGTGCTTATGCTGATCCAGCCTGATATTGTCATCCATGGTGATAACTGGAAGGAAGGACCTGAGAAGGCAATCAGAGATCATGTTGAAAAGATCGTATCGGGATATGGCGGTGAGCTGATCGACATACCGTATACATTTAACGAGAAGGTAAGAAAGCTGGATCTTCAGCTGAAGGAAAAGCTTTCGATGCCGGAATATAGAAGAAAGAGACTCCGTCAGCTTATTGAGATGACTCCTGTGGTTAAGGCGATGGAAGCACATTCAGGTCTTACGGGACTTATAGTCGAGAAGACTGTAGTTGAGCATGAGGGAAAGCTTGATCAGTTTGATGCGATGTGGGTAAGCTCGCTTTGCGACAGTACAGCCAAGGGTAAGCCGGATATCGAGCTGGTTGATATGACGTCAAGATTCAGAACCATTGATGATATCATGGAGGTTACAACAAAGCCGATAATCTTCGACGGAGATACAGGCGGACTTACAGAACATTTCGTATATACTGTCCGTTCTCTTGAAAGAATGGGTGTATCTGCGGTCATCATTGAAGATAAAACAGGTCTCAAGAAGAACAGTCTTTTCGGTACTGAGGTTCAGCAGACACAGGCATCCATCGAGGATTTCAGTGAGAAGATCGCAGCAGGTAAGAAGGCTCAGCTTACAGATGACTTTATGATCATAGCACGTATCGAAAGTCTCATACTTGAAAGAGGTATGGAGGATGCACTGGAGAGAGCGGCTGCATTTGTTAAGGCAGGAGCTGACGGGATCATGATCCACAGCAGACGTAAGGATCCTGCTGAGATTCTTGAATTCTGTGATAAGTTCAGAGCAACAGATAAGACTACACCGATAGTTGTAGTTCCTTCTTCCTTCAATACAATAACAGAGGCAGAGCTTGCGGAGCACGGTGTAAATATCGTTATCTATGCAAATCAGCTTACAAGATCAGCATTCCCTGCAATGCAGAAGACAGCAGAGGATATCCTGAAGTATCACAGAGCAAAGGAAGTTGATGACAGACTTATGCCGATCAAGGATATCATAACGTTGATCGAGGAAATATAAGCCGGATGAGCCGCGCATTTTACAGGAGATTAAAATAGATGAAAGTTGAAAAATTAGTAGAGATAATCGGTTCGGATTTTTATACGGGAGTTCCGGACAGCCAGCTTAAAGCACTTTGTAATTATCTGATGAATACTTATGGCATCGATAAGAATCACCATATAATTGTAGCCAATGAAGGTAACTGTACGGCGCTTGCCGCAGGATATCATCTTGCTACAGGTAAGGTTCCGGTAATCTATATGCAGAACAGTGGTGAAGGAAATATCATCAACCCGGTTGCCAGTCTTATGAATGATAAGGTTTATGCAATTCCTGCAGTTTTCATTGTAGGCTGGAGAGGTGAGCCGGGAATACATGATGAGCCGCAGCATATATATCAGGGAGAGGTAACAGTTAAGCTTCTTGAGGATATGGATATTGCGACCTTCGTTATCGGTAAGGATACAACGGATGAAGAAGTGGCTTCAGCTATGGAGGACTTCAGAAGCGTACTTGCGAAGGGTAAGGATGTTGCCTTTGTTATCCGCAAGGGTGCCATCGAATATGATGAAAAAGTAGAATATAAGAATGATAATGAAATGGTCCGCGAAGAGATCATCAGACATATCGCGGCTGCAACAGGTGAAGATCCTATCATCAGCACAACCGGTAAGGCCAGCCGTGAGCTTTTTGAAATCAGAGAAGCAAACGGACAGAGTCATAAGTATGATTTCCTTACTGTAGGAAGTATGGGACATGCATCATCCATCGCACTCGGTGTTGCTATTAATAAGCCGGATACAAAGGTATGGTGTATCGACGGTGACGGTGCAGCACTTATGCATATGGGAGCTATGGCTGTTGTCGGAGCAAATACACCGGAGAATCTCGTGCATATCGTTATCAATAATTCGGCACATGAGACAGTAGGTGGAATGCCTACAGTTGCGGGATCGGCGAACCTTCCGGTCATCGCTCTTGCATGCGGATACAAGAAGGCTGCATCGGTTGACAGCTTTGAAGCACTTGATGAGGCGCTTGCCGAAGCTAAAAACAGTAATGAGCTTTTCTTCCTTGAGGTTAAGTGTTCGATCGGAGCGAGAGACGATCTCGGACGTCCGACTACAACTGCGCTTGAGAATAAAGAAAACTTTATGGAGTATCTGAAGACTCTGTAATTTTTATTTCAGGAAATCATCCATTCTTGATTTATATTCATCCGTATGATCTTCCCATATACATGCGTGTTTGCTGTCTGTTACGGTAAAAATCGACTTGCTGTCTGAACTGATATTCTCGTAGATATCCTTACCCATAAAGTATGGAGTCAGCTCATCAGCCTCGCTGTTTATGACAAGTGTTGGGATATGGATATCCTTCGCTTTTTCGATGGCATTGGCGTCAGCGAAAGAGAAGCCCAGCTTCTGCTTTGTGATAATATCTCCGAGCCACAGCATATAGTCGGTCGGGATACCGGTATTCATCTTTTCAAGCTCCTGAGTTATCATATATTCCGCATTTCCGAGAGGACAGTCAAGGATAATAAAGTCCAGAGTGTCCTGAGTGTTGTTGTATACTGCGGCCTGAATGGCGGTTGCACCACCGAAGGATGTTCCCCACAATCCAATCCGGATATCGGGATAAAGCTCACGTGCATAGTTTATAAGATCGATCACATCATACTTTTCCCATACACCGTAGGTCGTACGTTCTGCTGTGTTTTCATTTGAGCTTCTCTGGTCAAAGGTGATTACATCAGAACCCTTTTCGAGAAAATATTTTGCCAAAGGATAATTGGTATATCTGTTTCCGCCGAGACCGTGGATCAGTATCACGAGCTGAGAGTGGTCGATTCCTGCTGAAATGTATTCTCCCGGAATCGTATGTCCGTCAAAGGTGGATGCGATTTTTATATCTGTTATCTGATAGTTGTTCTTCAGCTCATCAGGAGTCATGTTATAGGTTTTCCAGAAGCCGTCGGATACTTCGCTTGTATCCTCGGGAGTTACCAGCTGGGTTGAACCTTCGAAAACCTGAAGGCCTATATAGTATGAACCGCCGACGATGAGAAATACCAATATGGCGAAGATGACAGATATAATTATTAAAATTTTCTTTTTCTTCTTCATGATCATCAGCCTTTCTTCAGTGTCTTCAATGTTCGTATACATTCCTCACACCAGTCGAGGGTCATCTTTGCTTTTCTTTTACCATAGGAAATGGTAAAGCCCCAGAACATTGACTTATACGGGTCCGATAGTTCCTCCGAATAATCATCATTTGCTTTATCGGCTGAGCTGAAGCTCTTATATTTCACTTTATAGTTATCGTGCAGCTTCTCAAAGAATTCGATGTTTTCATCAATGCTTTTTTCACCCAGAAAAAATACCCTCATAAGGAGCGGAATGCGGGCGTTTTCAGATGCGTCCTCTGACAGCCATTCAAGCAGCTCGTTCTTACCCGCGTCAGTAATAGAATAGACTATCTTGTCGGGCTTTCCTGATTGAGGAACCTTGGTGCCGCTTATATATCCGCTCTGTTCCAGGGAGGTCAGCTCTCTATATATCTGACTCTTCTGAGCGTTCCAGAAATGATTCAGGGAATCCCTGAAGGTTTCAAGAATTTCATATCCCGTCATATCTGAATAATTAAGTAATCCCAGTATTCCATGCTTTAACATATGATACCTCCATATAGTCCACTTGTGGACTATGGTAATTCTTAAGATTTCAATTGTCAATAATAAAATTCTGTGAAATGTGTTATAATTCAGTGTAATCAATCGGAAGGAGGGCTATAAAGATTGAACGTAGCAGTTTGCGATGACATTAAAGTAGTTAGGCAGGGAATAGTAGCAGAGTGCGAAAATTTAAGAGAAGTATCAAATGCGGATTTCGAAATATTCGAGTATGACAATATCAGGGATCTTATAGAAGCGTTGAGCAATATCGACATTTTGCTTCTGGATATTGAGATAGGAGATGAAAGCGGAATAGATGTAAAGAATTATATCGAAGAGAACAGGCTTGATATTATCATAATCTTTATAACCAGCTATGACAGATATGTGAAGGATTCCTTTGGACTTAATGTTCTCGGTTTCATAGATAAGAGCGAGGTAAAGGAGAAACTGTCATCTTATCTGCTTAAGGCTGTTGAGCTAAAATCAGAGGATAACTATGTGATAGAGGGACTTAACATGCGTAATGTAAAGTATGTCCAGTCGGATGGGGCGTATGTCAGGATTTTTGCCGATGATTCCAGGGAAGTACTTCACAGAGTCAGCATGAATGAAATGGAGACGACTCTTGCAGAGTATGATTTCTGCAGGGCACACAGACGCTACATAATCAATTTCAGATATGTTGATAAGATCATATCGGTGGGACACGGCAAAAAATATGTGGTGATCGATGATAAGAGACTTAAGATATCGGATAAATATTTATATAAGTTTATAGAGGCGTATAAGCAGTATTGTATAAGAAACTTAAGAGAATTCTGATCAAAGAATAAAAGAGCTCCCTGAATCGTAAGGATTCAGAGAGCTCTTCGATTTATTGGGATTTGGTTAGTCGTTCTTATAGCTTGTTACGTCGATCTCAGTTACTCCACGATCGTCATAAATTGTAAGCTGTACGCTGTAATCATAATCATCATCGCTATATGTATATGACCAGTACTTAAGGCTGTCTGAGTAGTAAGTATCATCAGGCTCACCGTAAGCGGCTTTTACATCGGCGATGGTTGCTCCCCATGTGATTCCCTTAGGTAAAACTACTGATGGATAGTTTGTTGTATCTGCCCATGTAATATCGAAATCTACACTGTAAACAGATGTTTCCCTGATGTCCTTAGCTTCGTTTGAAGCGTTTACGAAACCTACATAGTAATCAAGGTCTTCATCAAAATTAGGATTCTCTAAGCGTACAGTTGATGTGACCTTGTCATCAGGGTTCATTAAATATCCTTCCGGATGTCCGTAGTCTGCCATATCGAATGTCCAGTCATTGCTGATAAGTGCATAATCAAATGGCAGGTGATATACTTTGCCGTCGATAGAAATCTGCTCTGAGAACAGGTCGTCTGAAAGACCATCTACAGTTGCTGCAGGAGCAGGAGCCGGCGTGCCGGCATCTTCTGTTGAACCCTCTGTAGCTCCTTCAGTCTTATCTTCAGTTGGAGCTTCAGTTTTATCTTCAGTTGGAGCTTCAGTTTTATCTTCGGTCGGAGCTTCAGTTTTTTCTTCAGTTGGAGCTTCGGTCTTTTCTTCGGTCGGAGCTTCAGTCTTTTCTTCAGTCGGAGCCTCAGTCTCTTTTTCTGTAGGAGCTTCTGTACGAGCTTCTGTAACTCTTTCGGTAGTAGCTTCTGTGGTTCTTGAAGCTGTCTGATTAGATGTATCGTCATCCTTTTTATTAAGTACAAATATAAGTGCGACAACGAGTCCGATGATTATTACACCGGCAACGATTCCGCCGATGATCAGCGGGGGTTTATTATTGTTGTTATTGTAATTATTGCCCGCCGGCTGACTTGGATAATTCTGCGGAGCTCTGTTATATGTATTCTGCTGAGGCTGTGGCTGTGGATTGTAAGCCATACCCTGATTGTAAGGCTGCTGAGGCGACTGACCATATGGTGACTGCTGACCATAAGGTGGCTGCTGTCCGTAAGGTGAACCGCCCTGATTGTTGTTAAATGTGTTGTTCTGTGACATTTTTTAATTCCTCCTCACTATCAAACATATTATCACTACGATAATATCAATGTGATAATAAGATAACAGGATTGTAAGAATTTGTCAACAGTAAAATTAAAAAAAATTGAAAAAATTTGA
>JAGBNF010000010.1 GCA_017634555.1 Eubacterium sp.
ATTTTAGCGGATTATAACGAAAAAGAGTTGATTCAGATTGTCTCTAAATCAACTCTTCCAGTGCTGGGGTACTAGGATTCGAACCTAGAAAATGACGGAGTCAGAGTCCGTTGCCTTACCATTTGGCGATACCCCAATATTCAGTTTGCTGCTTTTCACAGCGCAAACTGAATTATATTATAATGTTTTTAAAAATGCAAGCACTTTTTTTAAAAATTTATATTTTTACTGTGGCGGCCTGTTGTACTGGTCGTATCCCTGCTGTGGCTGCTGACCGTACTGACCATAGCCCTGCTGCTGTGGCTGTTGGCCGTACTGACCATAGCCCTGCTGTGGTTGCTGGCCGTACTGGCCATATCCCTGCTGCTGTGGCTGCTGACCATACTGACCATATCCCTGCTGCTGTGGCTGCTGACCGTATGCACCATATCCCTGCTGTGGCTGCTGGCCGTATGCACCGTATCCCTGCTGTGGCTGCTGACCATATGGATTGAAGGCCTGCTGCGGTACATTATACGGAGCTGTCTTCTTATCCATAACAAGCTTCATTACAGCTCCACCGATCAGTACCAGTAATCCGATAATAAGCAGAACCGGTCCGATTCCTCTTGTTACATAAGTTGAATAAGCACCAAGCTCCGAAGACATATTTGATTCGGTATAAGCATAAAGCAAAAGACTTAAAACTCCCATAACTATAACTACTATCGACTTCTGAAGAAAAATAAATACCAGCGCAATTACCATGAATACTAAGATAAATACTCCATCAGCAAGTGACGACTGTCCCAAAGCTTCGTTATAAATGTAGTTCATAGTTAATTCATAAGAAAATGCATTAATCTTATAAAATGGCAAAAACAACGAAATAACTGTCAGAATCAATCCGCCCAGCATAACAAGGTTAGCCGGCTCGGAAATATTAAATGGTTTCTTCTGCTTCATTCCAATACCTCCCCAAACATTTACAAATACCTAAAACAAAAAAACTGCAGGTGCATGGCAGCACCTGCAATCATTATACTTAATTATATACTACTCTTCAAGACTCTGTGTCTTATGAACTACAACAGTTTCATCGTAGCATGTAAAGATATCATCAATCTTTTCCTTATTAGGCTTTGGAGTAATTACACTCACGATAGGAACAACGATAAGTCCGGCAATCATTGTAGCCGCACCGGCGTTGATAGGGGACTTGATGATCGGTACGAACATATTTGTTACAGTGAATACAACACCTACAAAGTAACTTGCCCATACAGCAGCCTTTGAAATCTTCTTGCTGTAAAGACCATACATGAATGGAGCAAGGAAAGAACCTGCAAGAGCTCCCCATGAATAACCCATGAGCTGAGCGATAAATGTAGGTGGGTTAAATGCTATAACAACTGAGATTGCTATGAAGCACATAACGAATACCTGCATAAGTCTGAGCTGTGTCTTCTCCTTCATATCCTTCTTCATAAGAGGCTTAAGTACATCAAGTGTAAGTGTTGAGCTTGATGTAAGAACCAGTGATGAAAGTGTTGACATTGAAGCTGAGAATACAAGTACTACTACGATTCCTATAAGAAGATCAGGAAGTGTAGCAAGCATTGAAGGAACAATATTATCGTAAGCGATCTTCTGTGTTCCATCCTCTAATACTGTAACTACTCCAGGAGCATCAGCGAACAGACGTCCGAATCCTCCAAGGAAATAACATCCACCTGCGATTACAATTGCGAAAAATGTGGAAACAACTGTTCCTGTCTTAACAGCCTTCTCATCCTTGATAGCATAGAACTTCTGAACCATCTGAGGAAGTCCCCATGTACCGAGTGATGTAAGAACAACTACACCAAGGAGGCTGAGCGGATCAGGTCCGAAGAAGCTTGCGAAAAGTCCCTGGCTGTCTGAAAGTGCAGGAGTTGTCACTGTAGGATCTGTAGGGATTACTGAAAGCGACTTAATTGCATTAAGGAATCCACCCTGTCCTGAAAGAACTGCACCTATAACTGCGCAGATACCGATCAGCATGATGATTCCCTGAATGAAATCGTTAAGTGCTGTTGCCATATATCCACCGATAACTACGTATGCACCTGTAAGAAGTGCCATTACTATAACACATATACGATAGTCAATATTGAATGCCATACCGAAAAGACGTGACAGACCGTTATATACACCTGCTGTATAAGGTACAAGGAAGATAAACGCGATTATAGAACCTACAACACGAAGTGCCTTAGAATCATATCTCTTTCCGAAATACTCAGGCATTGTCTTTGCATCGAGCTTCTGTGTCATGACTCTCGTTCTTCTACCGAGAATAAGCCATGCAAGAAGGCTTCCGATAAATGCATTTCCAAGACCTATCCATGTTGATGCAAGTCCGAACTTCCAACCGAACTGACCGGCATATCCGATGAATACAACCGATGAAAAGTATGATGTTCCGAATGCAAATGCAGAAATCCACGGACCAACCGTTCTTCCACCAAGTACATAATCGTTGACATTCTTTGCCTTGTTTCTGGAGTATACTCCGACTCCAAGCATAACCGCAAAGAATACAACAAGCATAATAACCTTGCTGACCATTGTGTTTTACTCCTTTAAAACATTAATACTTTAGTGCTTTATCGCACTGAATTGTATTATGCCTTATTATGCACCTAATGTCAACCTAAAAAACAAGGAAAAACCGCCTTATTCACGGGTTAAACCATGAACAAAGGCGGTACATTTTTATGCTGTATTTTTATGCCTGAATTTCAGGAGAATTATGACAGAGTCTTACGGATATTTGCCTCAAACTGTCTGTTGAATCCAAGCCATTCACTGCTGTTTCCTGTATCGTTAAGTATCTCTGTGAAGCTCTCGATCTTTGCATCCATGTTGTCTGCCATGCTGAGGACTACTGCCTCGATCAGAGCCGGCTTCTTAGGTGATCCGTATTCAAGCTCACCGTGATGAGCAAGTATACAGTGGATCAGCTCTCCCTCGAGCACATCCGAAAAGTCAATCCCTGCCTCTCTCAGCTCGCGGATCTTATCTCTGATCATCATTGCCCCGATCACTATATGTCCCATCAGATTTCCGGCATCCGTATAATCATTTACAGGGAAATCTGCAATCTCCTCAACCTTACCGATATCATGGCATATTGCCGATGTAATAAGTAGGTCCTTGTTGATTATAGGATATGAGGATGCGATAAATCGACATATCTTAGTAACCGCAAGTGTATGCTGCAGAAGTCCGCCCACAAAACCGTGATGTATCGACTTTGCCGCACTGTGATTTACAAATGCATTAAGGAATGCCTTATCTCCGAAGAAGCTGTTCAGAAGCGCCTTAAGAGACTCATTGGTGATTCCTTCAATGATCTTATTAAGCTCATGCATCATCTCATCTGTACTGAATTCCGAGCATGGCATATAATCCGACAGAACGTACTCATTTACCTCAGCACGTCTGATGCGGGATACATTTAACTGAAGCTGATTATTGAAGGATGTAACTCTCGCTTCAACTCTGATGAAATCATGCACCTCGAAATGCTCTATCGCATTGCTCAGCTCCCATACCTTGGCATCCACGCTTCCGGTCTTATCCTGAAGAATGAGACTGTAATATGACTTACCTGCTTTTGTGGTAGCCTGAGTCTTCTGCTTGCAGTAGTAAATGTCCGATATCTGTTCGCCTTCAAGAAAGGTATTAATGTATTTCATTTCTTTTCCTCTATTCTGTCTAAAATCGCTGTCAAGATTTATCACGACAGCCAATGGTTATTATAGCATACTAATACTGTTTTATGTTATAATTATTGGGATTATGGTCAAACAAGTTACTATAAATGAAAATGAGATTTAATGGATATAGTAACTTCGGAAGGAGTTAACCTTGAACAAAAGAACCCTGCGCGTACTTGAATACAATAAAATACTTGAAATGCTGGCTTCCTACGCCGTTTCCTTCGGCGCTAAAAGGCTCTGTCTCAAGATGAAGCCTCTGACTGACCGCGTTCAGATTGAAGCACTGCAGCAGAACACCCGCGATGCGTTCCTCAGACTTGAACAGCACGGTTCCTGCAGTTTTTCGGGCATAAGAGATATACGTGCCTCTGTAAAAATGCTCGAGATAAAATCAGCTATATCCCAGGAGGAGCTTCTTGATATTGCATCCCTCCTTGAAACAGCAGATACAGTAAAGGGCTACGGCTCTTCGGATTCTGAGGACAGCACCTCGAGAGATTCCCTTTCGAAGCTTTTCGATTTTCTGGTTCCTCTCAGAGATATATCGAGTGAAATAAGGAGATGCCTCCTGTCTTCTACAGACATTGCTGATGATGCATCCCCTGCACTCCGCTCTATCCGTCGTAAGAAGAATGAGTTAAATGTGCGGCTCCACAACCTTCTCGACAAGATCGTAAAGTCAGAGAATAACCGCGGAATGCTCATGGATTCCATAGTTACGATGCGTAACGGAAGATACTGCATCCCTGTTAAGGTTGAGCACAGAAATGCTTTTCCGGGTATGATACATGACCGCTCCTCATCAGGTTCAACCTTCTTCATCGAACCGATGGAAGCAGTAAATATGAATAATGAGATTCAGGAGCTCGAAAGTGACGAGCGCCATGAGATAGAGAAGATACTCGCCGACCTGTCACTTATGGCAGGCAGCGCAGTAGATGAAATTTCCGAAGATTACAGGATACTGACAGAACTGGACTTCATCTTTGCCAAGGCACGATTTGCCAAGGCTATCCGAGGCAGCGAGCCGGTCTATAACGATAACGGCATCATCAATCTCAAGCAGGCTGTACATCCTCTTCTGGACAGAAAGACAGCCGTTCCGGTTGATATAAGACTCGGTGATGAATATAAACTCCTTATCATAACCGGACCGAATACCGGCGGTAAGACCGTATCTCTCAAGACTCTTGGTCTTCTGTCACTTATGGGACAGTCCGGACTTCATATCCCTGCCGCAGAAGGCAGCAGTATGATAATCTTCAACGATATCTTTGCAGACATAGGCGACGAGCAGAGCATCGAACAGAATCTCTCGACCTTCTCGTCCCACATGAGCAATATAACCTATATAGTAGATCATGCCGATGACAGAAGCCTCTGTCTCTTTGATGAGCCGGGCGGCGGAACGGATCCTTCAGAGGGTGCGGCACTTGCAATATCCATCCTCTCCTTCCTGAAGAACATGGGATCCTATGTAATGGCAACTACACATTATACAGAGCTGAAAACCTATGCCATCACCGAGGAAGGTGTTGAAAACGCTTCCTGCGAATTCGATATGAAGACTCTTCAGCCTACCTACAAGCTTATGATCGGTATTCCGGGAAGCTCGAACGCTTTTGCTATAGCTAAAAGACTCGGACTGAACGAATCCATAATAAACAATGCAAGAGACGGAATAGATAACAAAGCCCTGCAGATGGAGCAGATAATACAGACTCTCGAGGAAAGTCGCAAGAAGATCGATTCCGACAAGGAAAAGATCGAGGCCTACACTGCAGAGATCGAACGTCTCAAGAATTCTCTCTCATCCAAGGAAGACAACCTCAACCGCAAGAGAGATGAAATACTTGAAAAGGCGCGTGAGGATGCCCGTGAGATTCTTGATGAAGCAAAGTCCACTGCCGATGCCGCTATCCGCGATATCAACAAATGGAAGCAGAATCCGGCTGCAGCCGATACGAGAGCTATGGAAAAGCATCGTACTGAGCTCAGAGAAAAGCGAGATTCACTTAACAAGAAGAACAGCAGCAAGAAGCGTTCTTCAAACCATAAACCGGAAGATTTTACTCCCGGAGATTCTGTTTATGTAATAAGCTTTGACAGCGAGGGTACAGTCCTTTCCAAGGCTGACTCAAAGGGACGTATCAATGTCCAGATAGGCATAATACAGTCCAGGCTTCCCGCTTCAGATCTTGTATGGCAGGAAAAGCCGAAAAACGCTGAAAAGTCAAACGAGCGTACCGTACTCAGTACATCAAACGGAATATCCAGAGCATCGAAATTTAAGCCTGAGATAAATGTACTCGGACTCACTGTTGATGAGGCAGTTTCAAGGATAGATAAATTCCTTGATGACGCACTGATGTCTCATGCTTCCAGCGTGACCATCATTCACGGTAAGGGAACAGGTGCACTCAGACGTGGAATACACGAATATCTGAAGAAGCATCCTTCTGTTTCATCCTTCAGAGCCGGAGAATTCGGTGAAGGAGATGCAGGAGTTACAATAGTTGAATTTTAAAAAGGGGGAATACACAAGTGGCAAGTCCAAAAATACTGATTGTTGACGATGACGAAAACATTTCCGAGCTTATATCCTTATATCTCGAGAAAGAATGTTTCAATACAGAGACCGCTCCTAACGGTGAAGCGGCACTCCAGCTGGTTGATGTTTATAACCCGGATCTTATCCTTCTGGATCTCATGCTTCCGGGCATTGACGGATATGAGGTATGCCAGCAGATAAGAAAGACCAGAGATACACCGATCATCATCCTTTCTGCAAAGGGTGAAGTATTTGATAAGGTTCTCGGACTCAAGATGGGTGCAGATGACTACATCATCAAGCCTTTCGATTCCAACGAGCTTGTTGCGAGAGTTCATGCCGTTCTCCGTCGTTCAGGTTCTTCTAAGTCGGAAGCTCCTATGGCCGACGAAAACGAATCAATGGATTTCGAGCATACCGGCGATTACATCGAATATCCTCATCTTATTGTTAATATCTCAAACTATACGGTTACACTCGACGGAAGGAATATCGAAATGCCTCCTAAGGAACTCGAGCTTCTCTACTTCCTTGCATCCAGACCAAATCAGGTTTTCACACGTGATCAGCTCCTCAATCAGCTTTGGGGATATGACTTCATGGGTGATACCCGTACAGTCGATGTTCATGTAAAGAGACTCAGAGAAAAGCTCAGCGGCGATTATAACTGGAGCATTTCAACAGTATGGCGTATAGGTTATAAATTCGAAGTAAAATGAGGTAATTAAATGCAGCATTCACTGTTTGACCGAATATATGTCTTATTCCTCGTGATAATGATCATATCCTTCGGTTTCCTTATCTTTTTCATATCATACTTTGCGCGGCGTTCGCTTATAGACGAGCGAATCAACACCTTGTCCAACGAGGCGCAGCTCATTGCCGATCTGTCGCTCAAAGGATATCTGGAAGGAAAGATTTCCAACGAAGATATCGAGTCACAGCTGAATTATTATTCTACTCTGCTGAAGTCCGATATCTGGTATGTGGATAACAACGGCGTTATCGTTGTTATGTCCAGCCGAAACAATGCTTATACCATCGCGCAGGAAGAAGCGATGCAGAAAGATCCGGATGTTGATAATTCAACCTCCACCAGCGATTCCTTCGCTCCGATATCCTCAAATATTCCGCGCAGTATTTATCTGATTGACAGCTCTTATAAGATAGATGAAGGTTTCTCCACAATCGGAGATTTCTTCGGTATATTCTCAGCTGATGTTATCACAGTAAATGTACCGGTCAAGGCACTTTCCGCCGACAATCTGGATTCATCTCCTGCCGGAGCGCTTATCCTTCATTCATCTACTGCACAGATAACAGATATGATGACAAACATTTACAGTATCACTCTCATACCTTGTCTCGTTATCATTGTTATCGCATTCTCATTCATCGCTATCGTATCAAGAAAGATCATCAAGCCTATCAAGCATCTTTCAAACGTGGCGAGAGATTATTCTGAAGGAAGCTTCGAAGTTAAAACGGGAATCACATCCAAGGATGAGATTGGACAGCTCGCCGATTCCATGGAATATATGGCAGACGAGCTTTCAAAGCTGGATCAGTACAGACATGACTTTGTCTCAAACATTTCCCATGATTTCAGATCACCTCTGACATCCATCAAGGGTTATGTTTCGGCAATGCTCGACGGAACCATTCCTCCTGAGAAGCAGGAAAGATATCTTAATATCGTGCTTGATGAGACACAGCGACTCACAAAGCTGACTCAGGGACTTCTGGATCTGAACCATCTGGAAATCTACGGCCCGTATCTTAAGATGAGTGATTTCGATTTCATCGATGTAGTTAAGTCCACGCTTAATACCTTCGAGATAAAATGTATCGACAAGGGTCTTGCGATCTATCTTAACAATCATGCGACGAATACCATCGTTACCGCCGATCAGACCAAGATACAGCAGGTTATCTATAACCTTATCGATAATGCTATTAAGTTCACACCTTCGGGTAAGAAGATCAACGTTTCGATACATGAAACAAACGACAAGCTGTATATCACAGTTAAGGATGAGGGTATCGGAATGAGTGAGGATACCCAGAGAAAGATCTGGACAAGATTCTATAAAGGAGATTCATCCAGAGGAAAAGATAAGCAGGGAACCGGTCTCGGCCTTGCTATCACAAAGGAGATCATCAAGGCTCACAACGAAACCATAGAGGTTTCATCTACAGAGGGTGAAGGATCCAAGTTCGTATTCACACTCACAAAGGCAAAGCAGGAGCCTTCACATACAGGTCAGACAGAAATCCTGATTGCAAACAATCTCCGATAAAAATACCGCCTCGAAATGGCTAAACCCAAAACAAGACGGTATCATATCAACTCCAATGTAATCTATGAAGTTCTCCCCGGTCCTCAAGGCCGGGGAATTTTAATTGTCTTAAAGCCTCATATACCACGATGGCTACGGAATTCGAAAGATTGAGAGACCTCTCTCCCGGAAGCATAGGGATCCTGATACATTCCTCAGGATGCTCTACCAGAATTTCCTCCGGTATGCCCGCACTCTCCTTACCGAACATGATGAAATCGCCGTCGCGATACTCCACATCGGCATAGGTCTGCCTTGCCTTCGTAGTCGCATAGAATATCCTCGGTGCATTACTTTCATTATGACCAATATTCTCATAGAAATGATTTATGTCATTATAATAATGCACATCCAGTCTCGGCCAGTAGTCAAGGCCTGCGCGCTCAAGCATTTTATCATTTATCCTGAATCCCAGCGGCTCGATAAGATGCAAAGACGAACCTGTTGCTACACAGGTCCGTCCAATATTTCCGGTATTTGCCGGCATCTCCGGCTCATGTAATACAATATTTATCATAACAGTTTATTGTTCCCGTTTTTAAAGATTGTCTATGAAATGTCTGATCCTGCCCATAGCCTCTCTCAGCTGCTCGATGGAATAAGCATAGGATAATCTGAGGAAGCCCTCACCGCAGTCACCGAAAGCAGTTCCCGGAACTACAGCAAGCTTCTCCTTCATAAGGAGCTGTGTAGCAAACTCATCAGAGGTCATTCCGTACTTTGTAATGCATGGGAATATGTAGAATGCTCCCATCGGCTCAAATGCAGGCATATCCATATCCGCAAGCTGCTTCATAAGGAACTTTCTTCTCTCGTCATAGGACTCACGCATTGTCTCTATATCCTTGTCACCATTTCTGACAGCCTCTATCGCAGCATACTGGCTTGTAGTAGGCGCACACATGATGGCGAATTGGTGTATCTTTGTCATAAGCTGTGCTATAGGAGCCGGTGCAAGTGCATATCCGAGTCTCCATCCTGTCATGGCATAAGCCTTTGAAAAACCGTTTACGATTATCGTTCTCTCTGCCATTCCCGGAAGAGCACCGATAGAAGCATGCGGCTTTCCGCCGTAAGTAAGCTCAGAATAAATCTCATCGGATATAACATACAGATCCTTCTCAACGCAGACCTTAGCTATCGGGATCAGGTCCTCCTTAGTCATGATCGCGCCTGTAGGATTGTTAGGATACGAAAGTATAAGAACCTTAGTCTTATCTGTAATGGCAGCTCTCAGCTCCTCCTCCTGAAGCTTGAAGTTATTCTCATTCTTCAGATCGATGGTAACAGGAACACCGCCTGCAAGGCTTACACAAGGAACATATGATACGTAGCAAGGCTCCGGAATGATAACCTCATCTCCCGGATTGAGCAGCGCACGAAGTGCCACATCAATTCCTTCACTACCACCGACCGTAATAAGGCATTCCTTCTTAGGGTCGAAATCAACCTCATATCTCTTGTACCAGTTACAGATCTCAGCTCTGAGCTCTGCAAGTCCCGAATTCGATGTATAAAATGTTCTGCCCTTCTCAAGAGCGTATATACCTTCATCTCTTATATGCCATGGGGTATTAAAGTCCGGTTCACCAACACCGAGAGAGATAGCATCCGGCATCTCACTTACGATATCGAAGAATTTCCTTATACCTGAAGGCTTTATTTCTTCTGCGACTGTACTGAATGTTTTCATGGCATCACCTGTATTCTTTCATCCACGCCCTGCTCTTCTGTGAAGAGTATCTTGTGATCCTTATATTTCTTCATTACAAAGTATGTAGCTGTTGATACAACCGATTCCATCGGTGCAATCTTATCGTATACGAACTGTGATATCTCCTTCATGGAGTTACCCTCTATAGTAAGGAGAAGATCTGATGATGATCCTGATATAAGAACTACGGAATCAACCTCTTCAAATCTGCTGATTCTTTCAGCAATACGATCAAAGCCCTGTCCTCTGATAGGAGATATCTTAACACCGATAATGGCAGTAACCTTATCCGCATCAAAGTTTTCCCAGTTAACGATTGCCTGGTAACCGTTGATGATCTTGCTGTCCTCGAGTTCCTTTATAATATCGGCTACTTCCTGCTCACTCGCTCCTGTCATCGCTGCAATATCCGCATTTGACAGTCTTGAATTCTTCTGAAGTATTCTTAAAATCTTCTCTCTCATTTCACTTACCTCTTATCAATTTCTTTATATTTTATTCCATATTTCTCATTAAATATTATAGACCTCGTCCTGCAGATACGGTGTCAGAAATCTATGCATCCTGTAAATCTCGGATGTGACAAGCTTTTCCTTTTTTTCTGTCAGTCTGCCGGCTATATGAAGCCTTCCGGTCTTATAAGCCTCACTCTCTTTAACCATATCGAGCTTATCCTCATGGAACAATCCAACCGCTTCTCCGACTCCGAAAAGCTGATAAGGATTGATATCAAGGAATTCACATATCTCGATCGTATCCTGTCTTATCGGAAGTTCCTCATGACATATGCTTATTCCGAGTCCCGTCCATTCAGCAAGATCATACAGTGCTCTATATACACCGCCGTAGCTTACATCATGTACGAGGTACATTTCCTCCGGTCTTTCTATCCTATAGAAGGATTTATCCATAACCGCTTCCTCAAGCAAGCTTTTGGAAAACCTCTGTATCAGTCTGTCGTAATTCTGACTTATAAGCTGACTTATTCCGAAATGTCCCGCTTCTCCGATCACAAATGCATAATCACCCGCGACTGCTTCCTTTCTCACATCCTGTGACAGATATACCCTGTCACTGTCCGCTTCAGAAACGCCCAGAAGATTAACTGTTACCGAATAACTGCTTCCCTTACCGGAAAAGGCTGTATTGCCGCCTATAACAGCTATACCTCTTTCCTTTGCGAGTGCGGTCATTTCCGTCATCTCACGGCGAAGCTTTTCCTCAGGACAATCTTCACATGCCGTAATAAATATATTCATATATCGTGGAGCAACCCCGGCTGCTGTAAGACTGTTTTCCGCGATTATTTCGGCAGTAAGTCCCGGTGTAATATCACATACAGTCTCATCATCTGCGAAGCCCGTGGCAGAAAACATATTGTCACTGCCCCTAAACACCGCATAGTCACCGCCCGCTCCCGTCATAACACCCGCGTTCTTCTTCGCGATATGGCGGACGATACTTCTATTCAAAATATTTGCGGAGATTGTTCCCTTAGACATAATCCCTGTTACTATTCTCCTTCAGGTGGTGTTTCAGGTGTTGGTTCCGGTTCAGGCGTCGGCTCCGGCGTCGGTTCAGGCGTCGGTTCAGGTGTTGGCTCCGGCGTTGGCTCCGGCGTCGGTTCAGGTGTTGGTTCAGGCGTCGGTTCAGGTGTTGGCTCCGGTGTCGGTGTCGGCTCCGGTGCCGGTGTTTCTTCCTTCTTCTCTTCCTCTTTCTTTTCCTCTTCCTTAGGCTTTGAATTTCTTTCAACCTTTGCCTTTACAGGAAGATAACTGCTTGTATTTATACATACTGAATCAGTCTTAACTCCGTCAACATAGACTATTTTCCAAAGCTCTGCAGTAAGACCGTCAGAACCGTTAGAAACTACTCTTTCCTCACCCGGTTCAAGATCCGGATTTTCAACATATTCCGGTTCTCCGGGACCCCATCCGTCAACTATGTAGGATTCAAACTCAAGCTTTCTGTTGGCAGGTCTCGTTTCCTTACCCCAGATATTGAATGTAAGCTCACCATCGTAGAGTATTGATTCTACATAGATCGGATAATCTGTAGAATTAGCGAATCTGAAATCTATGGATCCGCTGGCAATAGTTGCATCAAAGGCTGCAGGAACATATGAAACAAGAAGATTGTGGCAATCTCTCTCAACTATTTCAAGCTCTGCAAAAAGTGCTGCGTTGTACAGTGTAGTAGCAACCTGACATACACCGCCTCCGACACCGTCAACTATCTTGTTGCCTATATAAACATGGGCCATATAGTAGCCGTTATCCTCTGTAATCGGAGATATGTGATCTGTAACCGAGAAAACCTCTCCCGGAAAAACTACATATCCGTCACACAGATTCGCCGCTCGCTCCACATTTGCCATACGTCCCGAAGGTCCGTTATAGTCTGTGGTAAATGTACCGAGCAGATCCTTTATCTCGGCTATCTGCGCCTGCTTTTCTTCATTCTCACCACTGATAACGATGTCTGCAGATATAGCTCCACCGCCCCAGTTATTATTCAGCATTTCACCGATGGCTTCCGCTGTTGCCTTGGAATCGGCGTCCACATTTCCACCGCCCATTGTAACAGATACGGTTCCGTCATCATGCTTATTCAGACTATACTGTGCATCACGATGAAGAGACTCACCTATCGCATCCTGTATAACTCTGTCAAGTCTTGTAGCATTAACGCTTCTTGTAACCTTAAGTTCGAGAGGCTTCTGCTCAAGCTCCTTCTGTTCCATATATCTGCGGAGTATATTTCCGGTATTACCTATCTCAACAGCATCCTCAACAACCTCGGCTGCGTCATTTGTATAACCGATATCTCCGAGTGTAGTCTTGGCGTCACCGTACGCACTCGAAAGATTTACCGAAATCTTGGCTCGTTTCTCAGCATCACCACCCAGCTGAGACAGTGCCTCAT
The DNA here is from genome assembly GCA_017634555.1 of Eubacterium sp. GTDB lineage: Bacteria > Bacillota > Clostridia > Lachnospirales > Lachnospiraceae > Eubacterium_Q. The sequence goes on from JAGBNF010000010.1 coordinate 13,276, forward strand.
CATATGTCATTCCGGAAACATCAATTCCGTCGATGGTAATATTGCTGCAGATCTTCGGCTCATTGTCCTCGGCCTTTGACGCATCAGTTTTCGATGCCGCCGCATGGACAGGTACCGTATTTCCAAATGTCAGTGCCGCCGCAAGCAGCAGTGCCATCCCTGTTTTAAAATATCTCATATAACTCTCCTTCTATAGACAGGCATACCAAGCCCATCCGAAAATAAAACCCATCCCGGAGTTTTTTATAATGCGGCAAAAATAAGTCCGCCAACCATTCCGAATACGATCAGAAGGCAGATAATCGCTGCTGCTATCTTCTGCTTCTTTGTTTTCTTCTTGCTGAAATCTATCATAGTTTTCATCTCCTTTATTTTGCATTATTGCATAATGATCTTAATACACAGTTACTGCACTTCGGCCTTCCCGATATACATATCTTTCGTCCGTGTGCTATTACCTGAAAATTATATAATATCCATTGTTCCTTGGGAATCACCTTCATAAGGTCGTATTCAACCTTGACCGGATCATCCTCCTTTGTAAGTCCCAGCAGCTTCGACACTCTTTTTACATGTGTGTCAACAACTATGGAGCTTATATTATATACATTTCCACGGATCACATTTGCCGTTTTCCTGCCGACTCCCGGAAGACTTGTAAGTTCATCGATATCCGATGGGACAGTCCCGTCATATCTTTCCAGAAGTGCCGCAGCACATGCAATTATATTCTTCGCTTTATTTTTGTAAAAGCCCGTGGAATAAATGTCCTTCTCAAATTCAGTTACATCTGCATCCGCAATGCTTTTCAAAGTCTTATACTTTTTGAAAAGATCCTTCGTTACGATATTAACTCTCTCATCGGTACACTGTGCGGAAAGGATAGTTGCAACCAACAACTGCCACGGCTTACGCTTATCATATTCAAGATAGCATCTGAGATCAGTGCCGTACTCTTCATTTAAAATTTCACAGACAGCTAAAGCCTTTTCCTTTTTTGTCATGTGTGTACCTCATTTATGCAGATTTCTTGCTATTCACAGTAACTCAACCGATATTCGGTATGCCCGCAGCTTCGCTGCTCGCTGCCTCTTACAGAGGCGCATACCTCATGCCGTTTGAGTTCCTGCTTCGCAGTATTCATAATAAATCACCAAAGCATGCATATAAATATGCAGCTTTGCTTATTTATTATGAACTGTGAATAGCAACTATATAATCGATATACTGTTTCGCGACTCTTCCGGACATTCCGCCGTGGGAGATTTCCCACTTCGTTGCTTCTTTGATAAGCTCCTCTTCCGAAAGACCGATTTCCGGATATCTCTGTGCGATTCCCTTAACGATCTCATCGAAAAGCTTCTTGTCAGGTCTTATATAGCCGATTGTCATTCCGAATCTGCTTACGAGTGACAGCTTCTCCTGAACCGTATCGGAATGATGCTTATCCAGCTGAATATCATTTATATCATTCCAGGTTTCTCGGATCAGATTCCTTCTGTTGGAGGTTGCATATATCAGCACATTATCCGGTCTGGTTTCGAGACCACCCTCGATAACTGCCTTAAGATACTTATATTCTGTTTCCTCCTCCTCGAAGGAAAGGTCATCCATATATATAATAAACTTATAATTTCTGCTCTTTACACGGGATATTACAGCGGACAGATGCTTCATCTGATGCTTATAAAGCTCAATCATTCTGAGACCGTCCTTATAATATTCCGAGATCAGTGCTTTAACACTGGTGGACTTTCCGGTTCCCGCATCTCCGAAGAGAAGAACGTTGTTTGCCGGACATCCCGCAAGAAAAGCTTCCGTATTATCCTTCAGCTTATTCTTCTGAATCTCATATCCTATAAGATCTGACAAATGTATGTCATCGCTGTTGCTGATAGGAATGAAATTCACATCATCATCTATTCTGAAGGCCTTGTTGAGGCCAATCATTCCCACACCGTAATCTCTGTAAAAATCCGTAACAAGCTTAAGCGTATTAGAAGCCGCCTCAGTTTCATCAGTCTTATCTTCAAGATTACAACGTATTCTTTCACTGAGCTCTCTTACTCTCTCGCTGACACTTCTGTTATAGATCTGCAGACGCTTCTGTATCGATTTATAATCCGTGATTATACTGAAGCAGTCTATTTCCAGTTCCTTTTCAAGCTTCGAGAAGTCGTAATTGAAAAGACGATTGAATACCATCATATCGCGTACAGCAAAGCCGTTTACGCTTCCACAGTTTATTCCCTGTCTCTCACATGTAAGAGAGAATGGATTCTCATTGGTTACAATCACAAATGTGATGTAATCCTGCCACAGATTTCTGTCAAATCCGTAATCCGTAGCAATCTTAAGAAGTTCATGGATCTGCTCATATATTCTTCCGACAAGATCTGTCTTATCATAATTACCCGTATCAAATTCTCTGATTATATCACTAAGTTTTATGATGACGCTGTCCTGTCCGATCTCACGAAACATTACAAGTTTCGGTAATTCCTTATACATAAATCCTCCTCCTTCAATCGGAGTTATTTACCAAGCTTTCTCATAATAACCGCAAGCGCAGTCTTAAGCTCACGCATTTTAAGAACAAATGCTGATACGATAAATGCAACCACTCCCATGGATATAAGTATCACAAGCTCTGTAAGCTGTGCAATCTTTCTTTCCGTAGGGATATGAAGAGCTCCCTCAAGTAAAGCTCTCATGCCCAGTATCACTAGATACATTATGACACAGGCGATAAAGCATTTAACAACCGAGGCAAAGATTTCTTTTCCTCTCAGCTTACCTACCTTGGTTCTCAGCATGAATGCCAGCATGCACATACTTGCAACACCTGCAAGTGAATATGCAAGTCCGAGTCCGTTTGCTCCCATCAGATTAACAAGAAGGAAGGAAAGAACTATGTTGAGAAGCAGTACGATTATATTGATCGTAACCGGTATGGTTGTAACCTGTATTGAATAGAAGCCCTGAAGCAGAGCCTGTCTTACACAGTATGCAGTAATTCCGAGACTGTAAAAGATAAGGAGTGTCGAAAGAGTCTTAACATCCTTCTCGGTAAACTCACCCCAGAGGTACATTGCTCTGACAAGCGGTTCCCTGACTGCTATCATTCCGAAGGTCGAAGGAAGTGTGATAAATACAATATTTCTTATTGCCATCGAAAGATCCTTCTTATACAGACGGAGCTTACCCTGAGTATAATGCTCAACCATTGTCGGGAATACCGACATAGCTATTGAAAATCCAAACATATTTATCGGGAGCTGCTGAAGGCTGATGGCATTTGTCATAGCCGTAACGATACTTTCGCCCTGTCCCGAACCGAAATACTTATTTACTATTGTATTTATCTGGCTGACAGATATTCCGAGGAGCATCGGCCAGAACAGATGGAAGAACTTCGTAACACCCGCATTTTCAAAATCTACGATCCTGTGATATTTGAAATTCTTCTTTCTGATAGCAAAAACCTGAATTGCAAAATGTGCAACCGCACCCGAAACTACACCGATTGAAAAACCTGTGATTCCGACTCCGCACTTAAGCAGTATAAGTCCCACTATGATTATCATCATGTTATAAACAACCGATCCGATGGATGGTGCAGTAAAGTCTTTATAGGACTGAAGAATTCCCATACATATTCCGACGAGACACATGAAAAAACTCTGGAAGAACATGATCCTGGTAAGTCTTACAGTCAGTGTAAAATATAATTCTCCGTTTTCTCCCGAGAAGTCTCCTATAAACGGAACAAGCTGCGGTGCGAATATAAGTCCCAGCAGTGAAGCAAGTCCCGATACTATCGCAACAAGGTTGAGAATGGTACTTGCCATTCTGTATCCCTCGTCCTCATTGTTATCGGCAAGATATGCACTGAAAACAGGAATAAATGCAGAACTGAGTCCTCCTCCTACGAGAACGTTATATATCATGTCCGGTATAGAGAATGCGAGATAAAATGAATCCGATTCTACACTCATACCGAAGGCGGAGGTAATAACTATCTGTCTTAAAAATCCAAGTATACTTGCAATGAAATTCGATATAATAAGTATACTTGCCGCCCTCATTACGCCTTCACTTGCCTTAGAATGGCTTGAAGACTTTTTCTTTGCGGGAGTTTTTTGATTCTCTGATTCCGATGTATCTGATGTATCAGGTATATCCTGTACATCCGATGCTTCGATATCCTCCGAAACAATACTCTCCTCGATTGGCAGCTCCATACTTTCTGTTGTCTTTTCGTTGCTCTCTGACATTCAAATGTGTCCTTTATTCTTTACTTTTTGTTCATGTTTGCATTAAACTACATTATACCAAGAAAATCAGCCTGTTAAAACTGTTTTTTCTATTAAGATTAAAATGCCCCGCATTATATTCTGCGGGGCAATAACATCCGGTATTCTGTATTTTATATGCTTAATCTTATAAGCTCTTGATGTACTTATCCATTGCAGCGGCAGCCTTCTTTCCTGCTCCCATTGCGAGGATAACTGTAGCAGCTCCAGTAACCGCATCTCCACCTGCAAATACTCCAGGTCTTGATGTAGCACCCTCTTCATCAGCTACGATACCACCGAACTTCTGTGTATCAAGTCCTTCTGTTGTATCCTTGATAAGTGGGTTAGGTGATGTTCCGATTGATACGATGAATGCATCAGCTTCAATCTCGCTGAACTCTCCTGTTGCAACAGGCTTACGACGTCCTGACTCATCAGGCTCTGAAAGCTCCATCTTCTCAACCTTAACACCCTTTACATATCCGTTCTCATCACCGAGAACTTCAACAGGATTATTAAGAAGAGCAAATACGATGCCCTCTTCCATAGCATGCTCAACCTCTTCCTTACGTGCAGGAAGTTCTTCCATAGAACGTCTGTAAACGATAGTTACATCAGCACCGAGACGCTTAGCTGAACGAGCAGCATCCATTGCTACATTTCCACCGCCGACGATAACTGCCTTCTTAGGACGAGCGATAGGAGTCTTTGAATCCTCCTTATAAGCCTTCATAAGATTGATTCTTGTAAGGAACTCGTTAGCTGAATAAACTCCGTTCAGGTTCTCTCCAGGAATTCTCATGAATCTTGGAAGACCTGCTCCCGATCCGATAAATACAGCCTCAAAGCCGTAATCATCAAAAAGCTCATCTATAGTAATAGTTCTACCGATAACTACGTTAGTCTCGATCTTAACACCCATATCCTTGAGACCGTTTACTTCCTTCTCAACGATTGACTTAGGAAGACGGAACTCAGGAATTCCGTATGCAAGCACGCCGCCTGCTGTATGAAGTGCTTCGAAGATAGTTACATCATAACCAAGCTTAGCAAGGTCAGATGCACATGCAAGTCCTGAAGGACCTGATCCGATGATTGCACATTTATGTCCGTTAGGTGCTGCAGGAACAGCCTTCTCTGTGCTGTGTGCATTATGATAGTCTGCTACGAATCTCTCAAGACGGCCGATAGCTACAGGCTCACCCTTGATACCGCGTACGCACTTTGACTCACACTGTGATTCCTGAGGACATACACGTCCGCAGACTGCAGGAAGTGAAGATGACTCTGTAATAACCTTGTAAGCACCCTCGAAATCACCCTCTGCTACCTTAGCGATAAAATCAGGAATTGCAATTGATACAGGACATCCATGTGTACATGGACGTGTAGGGCAGTTAAGACAACGCTGAGCCTCATCTATAGCCTGCTCCTCTGTGTATCCGAGAGCAACTTCCTTGAAGTTCTTATTTCTTACATCCGGTTCCTGTGAAGGCATCGGATTCTTATCCATTCTCATATTAGGCATATTACTGCACCTCCTTGTTAAGAAGGTTACAGGTCTCTTCTCTGGCCTTCTTCTCAAATTCCTTATATATTCCGCCACGGGCCATAGCTTCATCGAAGTCTACGAGGAAACCGTCGAAGTCAGGTCCATCAACGCATGCGAACTTTGTCTCGCCGCCAACTGTAAGTCTGCAGCATCCGCACATACCTGTTCCGTCAACCATGATAGGGTTCATGCTGACAACAGTCTTTACATTATATTTCTTTGTAGTAAGAACTACAAACTTCATCATGATCAGTGGTCCGATAGCGATAACTTCATCGAACTCTTCTCCGTCCTGAATGAGCTTCTCAAGCGGTGCTGTAACAACGCCCTTCTCACCTGCAGAACCGTCATCTGTCATAAGAATGTAGTTTGAGCTTGCTGCCTTAAACTCATCCTCTAAGATAACAAGATCCTTGTTACGGAATCCTACTATAGAAGTAACCTCACATCCGATATCATGAAGCTTCTTGGCAATAGGATAAGCTATAGCACATCCTACACCACCACCTACTACAGCAACCTTCTTAAGACCTTCTGTCTCTGTTGCTCTTCCGAGCGGTCCTACAAAGTCGTGAATATAGTCGCCTTCCTCAAATGAATTAAGCACCTGAGTTGCTCCACCAACAATCTGGAAAATAATAGTTACTGTTCCCTTCTCACGGTCATATCCCGCAATTGTAAGAGGAACTCTTTCTCCATCCTCCGTAGCACGGAAGATAATAAACTGACCCGGTTCAGCTTTACGGGCAACGAGTGGCGCATCAATCTCCATCAGAGTAACTGTTGGATTGAGCGACTTCTTTGTCACTATCTTATACATATAAAACTCCTTCATCTTCATTCTGGAATCATCGGACCAACCCGATATTTTTTAACTAAGCCCATATTTTAGCAAAATATTATCGGCATTTCAAGCGTTTACCGAAAAAAGTCCGATAGAAATAAAAATCGGGTATGGAACTCTCTCCCTTACCCGATTTTCTCGGCTTTTTGCCGCTGTAAAATGTAGCGGAGTCGGAGGGATTCGAACCCTCGTGGCAGTTACCCGCCAAACTGATTTCGAGTCAGCCCCGTTATGACCACTTCGATACGACTCCTTGGGTTTCGGCCTTTTCGGACCGCAAGTCCGATTATAGCCTATATTCCTTTATCAATCAAGATATTTTATTTACAGACATCGGATGCTGCATAGTATGCCGCACATTTATCATTTCACGTTTAATAACACATGAACCGTCACTGCGACTATTATAATAAGAAGAATTGTCAGATATGGGATAAACGCCTGCTTAATGGCACTTTCCTTCTTAACACCGTGTGCATAATATTCTCTGAACACTGATGCCTTTCGAAGTCTGTCCACATCGCTCTGCATCCTGTCATCCCATTCCTCATCATACTGTCCGGCGTGATCTGCTTCCACCTTCTTATGTGCATCCCTTACTGCCTGGATATCAAAAAGCTTGTTCTTTAAAAATCTTTCTTCCTGAACAAATGTGACTATTTCCTCATTCAATTTTTCATCAGCGAAGGTTTCGTTCATGACATGATAATTTCTGATATTCAGATAAAGCCTTCTCACATATGTCGGCATGATAAAAACAAGCAATGTCAGCGCCATAGCCGGCAGTCCGATTTTTATAAATCCGTAAATGACCAGAAGAACTCCGTCGATCATCACATATTCGCAAAACTTAACAAATCCGATCAAACAGAACACTATAAAAATGCATATGATAACTGCCTTAATATCATATACTATCGCATCCTTCAGATCCTGCTTTCTCTGTTTAAGGCCAGTAAGCTGATCCTTATACATTTTCTCAACCTGCTTGATCTGGTTAAGCAGACTCCTACAGACATCCCGATATCCCCCATCGGAATATTCTCTTCCATTATAATTAAGAAATGTAAGACCGGTCTCCTGAATTTCCTGATCGATCATGTCATCATCAGATTTCTTCAGTTCCATATTAAGTTACCCCCAATTTTTCCAACACCCAATTATTATTCTATCACCACCGGATTTTGACTGCTACACTTTTTTAGTTGCAAAAATATGATTTTATGATTATAATAAACAAAGTCTGATAAAGACTACGCCGGCATGGCGGAATTGGCAGACGCCCGGGACTTAAAATCCCGTGGGTAGTGATACCCGTACCGGTTCGACCCCGGTTGCCGGCAAACAAAAACGAGCAGTGGTTTTCCACCGCTCGTTTTTTGTTTTATATTCTTACTCTTCGTTCCCGTTTTCTTCTGTCTTTTCAGACTCTTCGGCTGACTCCTCAGCAACTTCCTTTGAATCCGCTGCATCAGCTTCATCAAGTGCCTCTGCCTCTTCGGCTTCAGCCTCTCCTTCAGCTTCGGCATTCTTAGCTGCCTGGATAAGTGCTTCCACCATCTCAGGTGAAACTTCTTCATCATCCTTATCATCAGAACCGGACTTCATGATCTCATCTACCGGAAGTGTATCCTCACGGACATCATCTATAGTAAATGTTCTTACAACCTTATCATCCGGCTTATCCAGTGCTACGATTCTTGTAGCCTGTCTTGAGATACAGCGCTCGATATAATTTCTAACCTCACGCGCATTTGCGAAGTTCTCTTCATGAGCCTTTGCACGTCTTATGAGATATCCCTGGATATACTCTGCAGCTTCCTCATCCGGTTCATATTCCTGCTTTGAACACATGGACTGGAATATCTTATAGAGTTCAGGACCTGTATAATCCTTGAAGAAAATGTACTTATTAAATCTGGACTTAAGTCCCGGATTTGAATTAACGAATTTCTCCATCTTCTCTGTGTATCCGGCAACGATAACGATAAAGCTGTCTCTGTCATCCTCCATTCTCTTGAGGAGTGTATCTACAGCCTCCTGTCCAAAGTCCTTCTCGTCACCTTCCTTGATGAGTGTATATGCCTCATCGATAAAGAGGATTCCACCCATGGCACTATCGATTACTTCCATGGTCTTTGTCGCTGTCTGTCCTACATAACCCGCAACAAGATTCGAACGGTCAACCTCAACGAGCTGTCCTTCCGATACAACGCCAAGCTGCTTATATATCTTGGCAAGAAGTCTTGCCACTGTTGTCTTACCTGTACCGGGATTTCCCGAGAAAACAAGATGCAGATTGATATCCGGCTGCTTCATGCCTCTCTCTTCACGGATTTTCTTAACCTTTACAAGATTGATGAGATTGGTCAGATCCTGCTTAACCGAATCAAGACCTACGAGAGAATTAAGCTCTTCATAGAGCTCCTCAAGATTCTTCTCCTTCTCCTCTTTCTCTGCCTTTGTCTCAGCCTTCTTATTAGTAACTGCATTTCCCTGACCTGCGTTTGCTCTGGCTACGCTTCCGAGTCCACCTGTCTTTGCAGTACTCTTGTTCTTATTTGTATACATGCCCTTATTGACATTCGGCACATTTCCATCCTTATAATAAAGGCCGTACTCCTTGAGGAAGTTGTTGAGCATGATAGTATAGTTGGAAAGATTTGAAAGCTCTGTGGTTGTTGCTCCGTTTATAGAAACAAACTCAGCACCCAGATTGTTAAATGTATCCACTATAAATTTTGCTATAGGCTTTCCGTCAAGTGTCTTTATATCACCGCTTGTAAGATCTGCCTTTGCAGCATACATAAGTGCCTTAGGCGGTGTATTGATGAAATCCTTGCTTCTGCATCTGTCATATACGAAGCCTATGAACTTTACAACATCCATATTAAAACCGAGATAATCGTTAACGAACTTTACCTCTTCTACTGCTGTGGTTCCATCTGATTCAAACAGGAATCCCAAAAACATGAGGTAATCGTATCTCAGCATATCTCGAAGATTTATTCTGTTTCTGGTCAGTCTTTCGTCACCCTCACCGATTCTTTCGGCAAATCTGAGGGATGCATCTACCTGACTTCTCAATTCGTAGTTTACCATTTTAAATGACCCTTCCTTTTAACACATCTAGTTTAGAGTGTATCATTATTCTCTAATTCAAACAAGTGCTACTTCTTAAGCTGTGACGCTCTTTTCATCAGGATTTCCTTCGTATTCATCGACGGTCTTCCCAACACTTCCCCCAAAAGCGTTTTCAGGATCTCACCCATTTCCGGTCCAGGTTTGATGCCGAGGTTTTTCAGGTCGCCTCCGTTTACGGCAAGCTCCTTGATACTCAGGCAGTCACCGTCAGCAACCACCTTATCTCTCATTGCGATAAGTGCTGCAAGATTATCCAGACTTTCCTGTCTTCCGTAATCGCTCTGACCTGCGATATCTGCTTTTTTTATCTCAACAAATCTGTCGAAATATTCGATGCCCATTTTGCTGAGGCCTTTTCTGAATGTAGTGATCTTCACATCACCCTTCATTCCGTAATCATGCCAGTATACCAGCTTCTTTACATCGCGGATCGTATCATTATCCATCTTAAGTCTTCTGAGAACCTGCTCGGCTATCTGCTCACTTACTGCACTGTGACCCTTGAAATGGTCTCTGCCCGATTCATCGGTTGTTCTGCAGTCGGGCTTTCCGCTGTCATGCAGAAGTGCAGTATAGCGAAGTACCTTTGTTTTCGGTATCGCTCTTATAACCTCTATAGTATGGCCTGCCACATCATAGCAGTGATACGGAGTATTCTGTGGTGTCTCGGCCATTCTGTCAAATTCCGGCAGTATCATCTTTGTGATGCCCATATGGTATGCATCCATCAGCTTTTCAGGATGGTCTGACATGATAAGCTTTGTCAGCTCTGTCTCGATACGCTCGGCACTAACCGCAGACAGCTCCGGTGCATGTGCCGCAGCTGCCTCTCTCGTTGCGTCATCTATCTCAAAGTCAAGCTCTGCAGCAAACCTTACTGCTCTCATTATTCTGAGAGCATCCTCATCAAAACGTTCGTCAGGATTGCCGACACATCTTATCACGTGTCTTTCGATATCACCTATTCCATCGTAAAGATCGATAAGTCCGTCCTTCTCGTTATATGCCATGGCATTTATGGTAAAGTCTCTTCTTCTAAGATCCTCTGAAAGATTGCTCGTAAATTCAACGGTCTCCGGACGTCTGTGGTCACTGTACTCTCCGTCTATACGATAGGTCGTTACCTCATATCCCTCATCCTTCAGCATTACCGTTACTGTACCGTGCTTGATACCGGTATCAATCGTTCTTTTGAAAAGCTTCTTTACCTCAAGCGGTTCGGCAGAGGTTGTGATGTCCCAGTCCTTAGGCTTACGTCCCAGAACCGAATCTCTGACACAGCCACCCACCGCATAGGCTTCATAACCTGCACTCGTCAGCTCATCGATTATATATTTTACATTTTCAGGTAATTCAATATGCATATGTCACCTGCCATATAAGCTTCTAAATTTATGTCGGGATCCCCAACTTGTTTCACAAGTCGGGAACTATTATAACACAATAATCCCCGAGTTGCCTCGGGGATTAATCATTTTAGTAAATAAGTTTTAATATGCTCTTCCGAAATATACCATCTTCTTAGCCGGCTTGCCGCAGCATACGCAGACATCACTGAGCTGCTCCTGCTCGAATGGCATACATCTTGTTGATGCGCCTGTCTCAGCCTTGATGTTTTCCTCACATTCGGTCTCTCCACACCACATAGCCTTAATAAATCCAGGTCTGTTGTTGATAGTATCAACGAACTCATCCCAGTTCTTTGCTGTATATGTATGTGAATCTCTGTGAGCTCTTGCTGCTTCAAGCATATCCTTCTGGATAGTCTGAAGAAGCTCTGTAACCTTTGCCTCAAGCTCATCAAGACTTACTGTAATCTTCTCACCATTATCACGTCTTACGAGTACGCACTGGTTGTTCTCTATATCACGAGGTCCAATCTCTACTCTAAGCGGAATCCCTCTCATCTCACACTCTGCAAACTTAAATCCAGGAGACTTATCTGTTGCGTCAACCTTAACTCTTGCAACGTCTGCAAGTCTTGCTCTAAGCTCTTCAGCCTTCTCAAGAACGCCTTCCTTCTTCTGCTGGATAGGAACGATCATAACCTGTGTAGGAGCCACCATTGGAGGAAGCTTAAGTCCGTTATCATCTCCGTGTACCATAATGATGGCACCGATGAGTCTTGTAGTTACGCCCCATGATGTCTGATGAACATACTTTAACTGATTGTCCTTATCTGTATACTGAACACCGAAAGCCTTAGCGAAGCCGTCACCGAAGTTATGGCTTGTTCCTGACTGAAGTGCCTTTCCGTCATGCATAAGAGCCTCTATAGTATAAGTAGCAACAGCACCCGCAAACTTCTCCTTCTCTGTCTTCTGTCCCTTTACTACAGGAATAGCAAGAACATTCTCACAGAAGTCAGCATAAACATTCAGCATCTGGATTGTTCTTTCCTCTGCCTCTTCTGCTGTAGCATGAGCAGTATGTCCTTCCTGCCACAGAAATTCTCTTGAACGAAGGAACGGTCTTGTCTCCTTCTCCCAACGAACAACAGAGCACCACTGATTATATACCTTAGGCAGATCTCTGTATGAAGTTATATCCTTCTGATAGAAATCGCAGAACAGAGTCTCTGATGTAGGTCTTACACAAAGCTTCTCCTGAAGCTCATTAAGACCACCATGTGTAACCCATGCAACTTCTGGTGCAAAGCCCTCTACATGATCCTTCTCCTTCTGAAGAAGTCCCTCAGGAATAAGCATCGGAAGATATACATTCTCTACACCTGTCTCCTTGAATTTCGCATCAAGCTGCTTCTGGATAAGTTCCCAGATAGCATAGCCTGCGGGCTTAAGAACCATGAATCCCTTTACACTTGTGTAGCCTGTAAGGTCTGCCTTAACAACTACGTCCGTATACCACTGCGCAAAATCCTCTTCCATAGAGGTGATTGCTTCCACCTTCTTGTCTGCCATGATTTTATCCTCTCAAATAATGATTTTGGTAACGCATCCGTCACCACACGATATCCGTAAGATATCATAGATAACCGCTATTTTATCAAACTGCAGATACCATTTCAAGTGAAAACCAACCGCTGTTTTACTGATAAAAAAATCATCACCTGCCCGAAGCTATCCCGAACAAGTGACGATGATTACTGTGCTTTATAATTCTTAACCTTAGAATGAAACGTACTGAGTCTCTCCAGCGCCTCGTTAAGCGTCTCATCCTTCTTTGCAAAATGCAGTCTTATATAATTATTTATATCCTCCTTAAAGAAGCTCGAACCCGGAACTGCGGCTACTCCCACATTTTCTGCCAGCCACTCTGAGAAATGAAGATCGTCCTTCACTCCGTATTCACTGACATCGATCAGTACAAAGTATGCTCCCTGAGGTTCTGTATAATTAAATCCCAAGCTTTTTAATCCGCTTAAGAAATGATTCTTCATATGTGTATAATGTGCTTTCAGCTCATCATAATATGAATCCGGAAAATTAAGTCCCACAACCGCTGATTCCATAAGAGGAGCAGCTGCTCCGACTGTAAGAAAATCATGGACCTTCTTCGCACGCTCTGTAATCTCAGGCGGTGCAATAAGATATCCTAGTCTCCAGCCGGTAATCGAATAAGTCTTCGATAGCGAGCTGCAGGAGATCGTTCTTTCATACATTCCGGGAAGGGAATTGATATATACATGCTTATTCCCTTCATAGACTATATGTTCATAAACCTCATCTGTAATAACAAATGTATCATACCTGATTGCCAGGTCACTTATTATCTTTAATTCATCATACGTAAAAACTTTCCCCGACGGATTGGATGGATTGCAGAGAACCAGTGCTTTAGGATGCTGTTTGAAAGCATCTTCCAGCACTTCCGGATCAAAGCTGAAATTCGGTGGGTTAAGCGGAACATATATAGGCTCCGCTCCCGACAGAATTGCGTCTGCACCATAGTTCTCATAAAAAGGGGAAAATACAATTACTTTTTCTCCGGGATTCACAACAGTAAGCATGGCCGTTATCATAGCTTCCGTGCTTCCGCATGTAACCAGTATTTCCGATTCCGGATTAATGGTTCTTCCCATGAACCGCTCCTGTTTCTTAGCCAGTGCATCTCTGAAATTCTTGGCCCCCCAGGTTATAGGATACTGATGCGGCCCTATAAGGGATATATCCTGCAGCCTTTTCACTATTTCATAGGGTGGATCAAAATCCGGAAACCCCTGTGACAGGTTAATGGCTCCGAACTTGTTCGCCACTCTTGTCATTCGTCTTATGACGGAATCTGTAAACCCGTTTGTTCTTTCCGATAATTCCGGCACTTTACTGTATCCTCCTAAATCCTAGATCAGGATAGCCTGATCTATGGTATGTTCTCTCTCATCTATCAGTCTCTTTGCCTTATGTTCTGCACGCGGCAGCTCACCGTCGGCAAGAACCGATATATAATCCGGCTTAACACCGATGCGGCTCTTAAGTGCCGCAATTACTCTCTTCTTGATATCTTCTTCATCAGCACCCGGATCTGCCTTCTCAACCTCGACTCCGTACCTTGCGGTATATTCACGTTCAAATACATGAATCCTGTACTCTCCTGTGATTCCTTCGAAGTCTCTGAGAACCGTCTCAACATCCGATGGGAAGATATTTACACCTGATACGATGAACATATCGTCTTTTCTTCCGACTATATGAATTCTCGCGGAGGTGCGTCCACATTTACATATACTCTTATCAACATAGCCGATATCGCCTGTCCTGAAACGGATCATAGGACGTGCATGCTTTCTGATACTTGTAAACACCAGCTCTCCGGTCTCACCATCCGGCAGAACCTCTCCTGTCTTCGGATCTACAGTCTCAACAAGAATATGATCTTCTGCAAGATGAAGGCCATCCTGCTCATCACACATTCCGGCACATGCACCGAATATATCGGATAATCCGTAGAACTCAATAAGCTTGGCATCCCACAGCGCTTCTATCGCCTTTCTGGTTGCAGGAATCGATCCACCAGGTTCACCGGCTACTATGATTCTCTTAACTGAAAGACTCTTCGGATCTATACCCTTTTTCTTGGCGGTTTCACCGAGATACAGTGCATATGAAGGTGTTGTCTGAATAAATGTAGGTTTAAACTGCTGAATGATATAGAGCAGTCGGTCCGACGGAAGGGTTCCTGACCAGATACCCATAGCTCCCAGTCTCTGAGCACCGAGAACACATGGGCCTCCTACGAAAAGGCTGAAGTTGATTCCATGCATATATCTGTCATGTTTTCTCATTCCTGCCTGAAACATAAGACGGCTCTCGATATTCATCCATTCATCGAAATCCTTCTGTGTGAACGGACTTATGGTCGGAACTCCTGTAGAACCGCTGGAAGCAGATATGAATACGATATCCTTCTCATCAACTGCACACAGCTCACCTACCATCGAGCCTATTCCCTGTGTAGTTCTTTCCGTCTGTTTATCAATAAAAGGAAGCTTAGCTATATCTTTCAGACTCTCAATATCTTCAGGCTTTACACCTGCTTCATCAAAGCTTTTCTTGTAATATACCGTATTATTATAGGCATAGTTAACTATTTCCTTCAAACTTATCAGCTGATGATGTTCTATTCCTTCTCTGGGAAGAGTCTCCCATTCCTCTTCCCAGTATTTTTTCTCACTCATTTCTATCTGCCTCCGATTATCTTATTTGATAACTTAATTGAAATGTACTGCCAACAAAGCCGCCTTATTTAGTCTTCAAACTGACTCTTGTCATAATATCCGTCAGGCTTTGTAAATGACTTATACTGCTTTGACTCATCCTCGATTGCTTCTCTGAATGCATCTGAATGAACAATCTTATCAATATCCTTTGTAAGCTCTGAATCAACATCACTCTCTCTTACAGCGATTACATTGATATATCCTTCTGTAACCTTCTCGTTGTAAAGATCTGTTGAAAGGTCAAGATCTGCTGCGATAGCGAAATATCCGTTGATGATTGCTGCGTCAACGCTGTCAAGGATGTTCGGAAGAACTTCCGGATTCATTTCCTCAAATACATAGTTGTTTGGATTGCTTGTAATGTTGTCTACTGTTACTGTAGCCTGCTCTACACTCTGATCAAGCTCGATCTTACCTGTCTGAGCCAGAACTCTGAGGGCTCTTGCTGTATTTGTAACATCGTTAGGAATAGCAATTGTTGCTCCCTCAGGAAGCTCATCAAGTGAGTTATACTTATCTGAGAAGATTCCCATTCCTGCTGTAGGTATCTCAGTTACATATGTAAGATGAGTTCCGTGTTCCTTATTGAAGTTGTTAAGATAGATTGAATGCTGAAATACATTTATTGTGATCTCACCTTCATCTACTGCTGTGTTAGGTGTTACGATATCTGAAATCTCGATTATTTCAACATCATATCCAAGCTCGTTCAGTGATGGTGTGATTGCATCCTCAAACATATCTCCGTAAGGACCTGCACATACACCGACTGTAACCTTCTTTGATTCATCCGGCTTAGCATCAGCCTTATCCTCTTCAGCTTTTTCTGCCTCAGTGGTCTCTGCTTCTGCAGCTTCTGTCTTTGTCTCTTCAGATACTACTTCTGTAGCCTCATCATTATTTTCCCCAGCAGCTGCATTAGCTGTATTCTGCGCTGCAGTTCCCTCTGATGACTCGCCATTTGTACCGCAGGCTGTGGAAAGTCCCAATGCTGCGATAATAAATCCTGTTGCAAGTGCTCTTACAATTCCTTTTTTGTTAATTCTCTTTCTCATAATTTTTGTCCTCCCTAAGATATACGTTCCCAGGTTACATCCCTGTCCCGTATTATTGTTTCTATGTCCTCATCACTAAGATGTTTGAACCTGTTTTGTCTTTTAATATAATGTTTCACATCACCGAACTCCTTCGGCTTCCTGTTTATATGAATCTCGCCGTCATAATATTCGGCCAGATACCAGAGACCGGTATCAACAACTTCTCTCGCAATCTCAACAGTCTCCGATGTATCAATTCCCCAACCTGTGGGACAAGGCGCTATCACATGGATAAAGGATGTTCCCTTAACCTTTGAAGCCCTCTCAACCTTGGCTGCGAAATCTTCTATATAACCTATGCTGGCCGTAGCCGCATAAGGAATATCATGTGCCGCAACTATCTGAAAAAGATTTTTCTTTTTTCTGATGTTTCCCTTACCCGCAGTACCTGCAGGAGTTGTGGTGGTTGTTGCGCCATAAGGTGTAAGACCGCTCTTCTGAATTCCCGTATTCATATATGCTTCATTGTCGTAGCATATATAGATAACATCATCATTTCTGTCTATAAGTCCGGAGAGCGCCTGAATACCTATATCAGCAGTGCCTCCGTCACCGGCGATTCCGAGTATGTGATAGTCCTTGATGCCCATAGCCTCTGCGCCGGCTTTAAGACCGCTCATAACCGCTGCAGTTCCTGCAAATGCAGATATGATCGCATTATTCGCAAAACTCATCTGCGGATAATTAAAACTTACTGCTGACATACAGCCTGCAGGCTCTACGAGAAATGTTCTCTCTCCCAGAACTTTGAGAGCTGTCCTTACTGCAAGTGCTCCTCCGCATCCGGCACAGGCTTTATGTCCGTAGAAAAATTCATTATCTGATATCATCTTCTACCTCCAATCCTATGAACCGAACCGGCTCACTTACATCTTTATTAATAAGCACCTCGAAGCATTCTCTGATATTATCGATTGAAATATCTCTTCCTCCGATTCCTCCGATAAAGTCATAGGAATCGATGGAACGCTTTCCTTTAACCAGTGCCGAATTAACATTCGTATAAACCGTTCCTTCATATCCGAAGGAAATATCCTTTTCAATTACCCCGACCGTCTTTGCATTTTTTATAGCTTCCATCAGCTCTTCAGTCGGGAAAGGTCTTATCATTCTGATTTTTACCGCACCGGCTTTCACGCCTTCCTCTCTCAGAAGATCCACCGTATTTCTCACAAGACCGCTCAGACTTCCCAGCGTAATAATAATGTACTCTGCGTCCTCTGTTTTATAACCGCTTACCGCTCCGCCGTAGCCTCTTCCGGTTACCGTTTTATATTCGGCATCGACTTTCTTCAATTCCTCTATCGCATGAAGCGACGCCTTATGATGAAGGAGATTGAATTCTTCATTCAATTCAGGTCCTACCGTAAATGCCATGCTGACCGGATTATCCGGATCCAGCTTATCCCAGGTGACTCTCGGTTTTATAAAGTCTTTCAATTCCGATGGATCCGGTATCTCAACTGCCTCATAAGTATGAGTCAATATAAATCCATCCAGATTTATCATTACCGGAAGTCTTACATCTTCATTTTCTGCAAGTCTGTATGCCTGAATTGCCATATCCAGGCTCTCCTGAGCATCCTCCACGTATATCTGTATCCATCCCGAATCCAGCTGGGAGAGCGAATCTCTGTGATCGCCGTATATACTCCATGGAAGTGCCGTAGCACGGTTGGCATTCATCATGACTATGGGGAACCTTCCTCCCGACACATAGGTAAGACCCTCTGCCATATAGAGAAGTCCCTGCGATGAGGTTGCCGTAAATGCACGGGCTCCCATAGCGGATGCCCCCATGGCGGTCATCATTGCCGAATGTTCAGACTCCACATGGATAAACTGACTGTCCAGTGTGCCCTCTTCAACCATTTCGGCAAGTCTTTCAACAACTATGGTCTGAGGAGTTATTGGATAAGCGGAGATAACCTGAACACTGGCCAGACGAATTCCTTCTGCAAAGGCTTCATCACCTGATATAAACTTAGTCTCACTCACTTCTGCTCCTCCATAGTTACTGCTCCGAGTCTGCAGATTTTACTGCAGATCCCGCATCCCTTACAAAAATCATAATCTATCTTTGGTCCCTCATCTGTCCTTCGTATTACTCCATCCGGACAATAGAGGTAACATTGATAACAGCTCACACATTTTTCTGTATCAATAACAGGTGTCCTGTTTCTCCAGCCTGCATTTTTATCAACCAGAAATCCGGCCTTCGTACTTCCGCCCTGCGGTATATCCGACAATTTCTGAATTACCGGTCTTTTTTCAAGCGACGGTATGATCATTTTTCTTTCCTCTGCTAACTTCATAAACTTTGTTTAGTAGCTTTATGTTTTTATCTACCAGTTTCTGAGGCATGTAACCTCTTATAGACTCAGCCACATCCTGAATCGCTATTGCTTCTTCAACCTGCAGGAGCAGTCCGAGAATTCCTATATTTACTATCGGACGTCCCAGAAGCTCTTCCGCATCGGTTGAGATATCCTGTGTAAGTATTCGCGGATCGCTGAATTCAGATCTATCCTTCTTAGTATTTATCAGAAGATATCCTGTATCCTTCAGACTCTCTGTCAGTGAATCCACATAAAGCGAGTCATCCAGAACTATTATGTAATCATTCTTCTTTATAATGCTTCTGTCTACAATCCTGTCCTCAGAGATCTTGGTAAATGCTCGAATGGGAGCACCCCTTCTCTCCGGCCCGAATGAGGGAAAGGCAAGACTGTTATAACCTTTGATCATTGCAGCGGCTCCGAGTATACGAGATGCAGTGAAGGCTCCCTGGCCGCCGCGTCCGTACCATGTAATTTCCTTCATATCAGCCTCGCCTTCTCTTGTTAAGAACTCTGACAACTATATCTCCTGCTGTCTGGATCAGCTGAACCATGATGATGAGAATAACAATACAGATGATCATTACTTCCTTCTGATATCTCTGATATCCGTATCTGTATGCCAGATCTCCGATTCCGCCTCCGCCAACAAGTCCTGCCATGGCTGAAAATCCGAGTACGGTTATGGCTGTAACGGTTATATTCTTTATCAGTGATATCCTCGCTTCAGGAAGAACTATCTTCCATATTACATGACTCTTTTTTGCTCCCGACGAAAGCACTGCTTCAAGCACTCCCTTATCTACTTCTGAGAAGGACACTTCCGCAAGCCTTCCGAAGAAGGCCGCTGCCGCTATCGTAAGCGGAACGATGACTGCTTTGGAACCGATCTTGGTTCCAACGATTACTGCTGACAGCGGCAGAAAGAAGATCATGAGTATCAAAAATGGTATTGAACTTATCATATTAGATATGAAGCCCACCGTTTGATAGACCGGTGTATTCTTTGAGAGCAGCGGCTCGTTCGTTATATAAAGGATGAGCCCCAGCCCGATTCCAAGTATTATGGCAAGTGCGAGAGATGTAAGTGTCATAAATGCTGTCTCGCTGAGTGCCTTTACCAATTTGTCCTGAATCTCAGTAAATGCTTTAATAAATGCTTCAAGCATACTTAACCACCTCCGTTTTGCCTGCATTTTCTTCTATATACTTCAGTGCCTTTTCAACTCTGTCATTACTTCCTTCTATACTGACATACAGAACACCGAGTGGTCTTTTCTTGATAAACTCTATCTTTCCGTGAAGTATATTTACCTTTACGTAGAATTTTTCGATAACCTCACCTATCAGAGCTTTCTCGGCATTCTCACTGTAATAATCAATTCTTACTATCGTACCTTTGACGTTATCAATGATATTTTGCGGAATCTTGAATTTGTTTTCCTTTTTAAGAAGACCTGCTGTAAAATCACTCTCCGGTTTCGTGAATACATCATATACATCTCCCTCTTCAACCACCTTGCCCTTATCCATTACCACAACTCTGTCGCAGATTTCTTTGACCACGTCCAGCTCATGAGTGATGATAACGGTGGTTATATTCAGTTCCTTGCTGATTTTCTTTATAAGCTTCAGAACCGCCTCTGTTGTTTCGGAATCCAGTGCTGAAGTAGGTTCGTCACAAAGAAGAATTTTCGCATTGTTGGCGAGTGCCCTTGCTATGGCAACTCTCTGTTTCTGACCTCCTGAAAGCTGTTCCGGATAGGCATGCTTCTTATCTTCGATTCCTACATAACGGAGCAGTTCCTCTATTCTCTCAGCTGCTTCCTTTTTGGATTTACCATTCTCCGTAAGAACAAATTCTATATTTGAATAAACATCTTTGCTGTTGATCAGATTGAAATGCTGAAATATCATTCCAATATTACTTCTCAGTTCTCTCAGCTCTCTTTCTTTCAGCTTCCCAACTTCTCTTCCGTCTACATCCACAAT
The DNA here is from genome assembly GCA_017634555.1 of Eubacterium sp. Lineage (GTDB taxonomy): Bacteria > Bacillota > Clostridia > Lachnospirales > Lachnospiraceae > Eubacterium_Q. The sequence continues at coordinate 34,219 of JAGBNF010000010.1, forward strand.
TCCGGATGAGATACTTTGAAGACCGTTAATGGTTCTGAGCAGTGTACTCTTTCCGGCTCCCGAGGAACCGATGATTCCGATGATTTCTCCTTCCTTGATGTTGAAGCTCACATTTTTTACAGCTTCAACCTTTTTTCTTTTCTGTCTGAAACTCACGCTTACATTTTCAAAACTGATAATATTATTTCTTTCTTCTTTATCAGACATATCTCTCATCTCCCGCTATAGTTTTTTTTAATAGGTATAGCCTTTTCCTTGAATTTCGGTGACGGCTCTAATTGTATTTAAAAGTACCCTCTTCGTCCAATCCCGAAAAACTATTGTTTGTTATAAGTTTTTCATCTACCTATAGGCATTTGCTATATCCGCTTATTTGGAATACAATGGTACAAAGACTACGAAATGAGGAATATAAAATGACACAGAAATCCAAGCTCGATATAGTATTTGAAGATGAATACATGATTGCATGCGTTAAGCCATACGGTGTATCTTCCCAGCCTGATAACGGCAGCGGTGAAGACCTTATGACCACCGTAAAAAATTATCTTTTTGATAAAAAAATTGATGAAGGGATATCCGAGGAACCGTATCTTGCCGTGATCAACCGCCTCGACAGACCGGTATCGGGGATCGTGCTCTACGCAAAAAGTCAGGACTGTGCAGCACGTCTTTCAGAAATGCTGCAGACAGATGATATGTCAAAGTATTACCAGGCCGTTGTTAAGGGCTTTATGGATGAACCTGAAGGAACCCTTACCGACTGGATACTTTTCGATAAGAAGACAAATGTATCCAAAATCGTTTCTAAGGATACAAAGGGTGCAAAATACGCAGAGCTCAACTATGAGGTTTTGGATGAACTTGATACGGACGAAGGATCTATCAGCTATCTTCTGATTGAGCTTCTGACCGGCCGCCATCATCAGATCAGATGCCAGCTTGCAAATGCGGGACACGCTATCTGGGGCGATACAAAGTATGGCACAGCTTCTAAATCCGGAACTAAGGGTAACTCCCGTAAGAACAGCAAATCTCAGGGACCGGACAAAAAAAAGAAAAGCCCGGGAATCGGACTTTTCTCAACAATGCTTGAATTTACCCACCCTTACACCGGTGAGGAGATCACGCTCCACAGAGAACCGGAAGGCGAAGCCTTCGATATCATCGACCAGGTTGACTGGTAGAATAGTATTTTTTGCGTGTTTCAAGAATTACAAAAGTTTCGTAAGAAACAGAACAATACGTATGTCAATATAATTACCAAAAAATACAAAAAGGCCACATACTATATCGACGTGACCATGTAGGTGCGAGCCGAGTCACGGAGATATAGTATGTGGCCTTTATATTATGTCTATTTTATAATTCTTAGTTCTCTGCAATAAGCTTCTCAAGGCTTACGATTCTTACACAAAGTGTGAAGAGCTCTGCAGCAACCTTCAGATCCTCAAGAGTCGGATATGTAGGAGCTACACGGATATTTGAATCCTGTGGATCCTTTCCATATGGCCATGTTGCGCCTGCACCTGTCATAGTAACTCCGGCCTTCTTAGCCTTCTTAACAATCGCCTTTGCACATCCCGGAAGGCTGTCGAAACTGATGAAGTATCCTCCCTTCGGAGTTGTCCATTCACCAATACCAAGTCCCTTAAGGTTAGCATCGAAAATCTCAAGAACTGCCTCAAACTTAGGTCTGATGATATCTGAATGCTTACGCATATGCTCTGTCATTCCGTGGATATCCTTGAAGAATCTTACATGTCTGAGCTGATTAACCTTATCATGTCCGATTGTCTGATTCTTCATCTGATTCATGATATCCTCAAGGTTGTTAGGTGATGTTGCAAGTGCAGCAATACCACTACCAGGGAATGTGATCTTTGATGTAGAAGCAAACTTATATACGAGATCTGGATTTCCTGCTCTCTTACACTCTGCAAGGATCTCAATAAGATAATCCTGGTCATGATCATAAAGATGATGAATTCCGTAAGCATTATCCCAGAATATACGGAAATCCTTAGCTGCAGGCTTAAGTCTTGCAAAACGTCTTACTGTCTCATCTGAATATGAATATCCCTGAGGATTTGAATACTTCGGACAGCACCAGATTCCCTTGATTGACTCATCCTCTGATACAAGCTTCTCTACCATATCCATGTCAGGTCCTTCCGGCGACATAGGAACAGGTATCATCTCGATTCCGAAATACTCTGTGATTGCAAAATGTCTGTCATAACCCGGAACAGGACAAAGGAACTTAACCTTGTCAAGCTTACACCATGGTGTGTTTCCGAGTATACCGTGAGTCATTGCACGGCTTACTGTATCATACATAACGTTGAGTGATGAATTACCGTAGATAATAATATTATCAGGATTATTCTCCATCATATCTCCGATAAGAACCTTAGCTTCATGGATTCCTGTCAGTACACCATAATTGCGGCAATCTGTACCATCTTCGCAGCTAAGATCAGCCTCTGAATTAAGTGTATCCATCATTCCCATAGAAAGATCAAGCTGCTCACGACATGGCTTTCCTCTGCTCATGTCCAGTGTAAGATCCATATCCTGAAACTTCTTATATTCTGCCTTGAGACTGCTCAGCTCCTGCTGCATCTCTTCCTTACTCATCTCTGTGTAAGCCTTCATCACTCATTCTCCTTCTTTATTCCAACTGCATAGCATCAAAAATTCTTAAGCAATAATACATGTAATAGTTAAAAAAGTCAATGATAGGCGGCAAAAAATTTAATAATATTTTGTTTGATCCCTGATTCACTACGATTTTCTATAAGAAGACTTTATATAATCAGGCATTGCTTTAAAATCTATCTTAAGTCGGCCGGAATATATGCCTACAGGTATCTTCGCATCAAAGGGATACAGAGATATATCCCCCTTCTCCAACTCATGGACAACAACCTTTTCTTTATACGGATCGACTATCCAATACTCTCTTACATCATATTCCGCATACTTGGACAGCTTTGTCTGCATATCATATTTCTTGCTTGCCGATGAAACAATCTCTATTATCAGATCCGGTGCGCCGTAAACCCTTTCCGGTTTAAACTCTCCGTCACACACTATGAAAACATCAGGCTTAAAGACATCCTTTCCCTCTTCATCGAGCTGAACATCCATAGGTGCAATATAAGGGATACATTTTCCCCCATGCTTTATAATGTAATTTCTTATCTGAAGATAAATCTCAGCCTCCAGAAGCTGATGAACGGTCGTTGGTGATTCCATCCTGATAAGCTTACCGTCACATATCTCATATCTGACATCCTCTGGCATGCCCTCCAGATCTTCTATGGTAAACTGTCCCTGCTTTCTGGAACGGATGATCTTCTCCTCCTCGGCACGGCGTCTCTTACGATACAGATCCATGTTATCAATATCGGAGGATGGCTCCTCCCCGATCAGCTTGCTTATTCCACATGCCAGCTTCATAACGGTATCTCTTCGTGGGTTCTTATTATTCCCACTGAATACCTTAAGTACCGTACTCATGGGAACTCCCGACGCTTCTGATATTTCTCTGCAGGTAAGTCCATAGCTTTCTTTGGCCTTTTTAATTTCCTTAATATCCATATGATATCCTCCCGGATAGATATGTTCTTCCATATATCTTATTCCATTATATCACGTGGTATTCCATTTACAATTTTCTTATTCCATTAACTGTCTGTTTCAAAACCATCCGCTTTAAATCACCTGGTTTTAAACATCTGCGACAAAATAAAAAGTGGCGGGTTCCGTTAATACGGAACCGCCACCGTTATTCATCTAAATACTATAAATGTATTTCGGATTAAAGCTGAGGACCTGCAGCAACAAGTGCCTTACCAGCTTCATTTGTCTCATACTTCTTGAAGTTCTTGATGAATCTCTCAGCAAGATCCTTAGCCTTAGCATCCCACTCAGCAGCATCTGCATATGTGTCTCTAGGATCAAGAATCTCTGTTGATACTCCCGGAAGCTCTGTTGGTACCTCGAAATCAAAGTAAGGAATCTTCTTTGTAGGAGCGTTCTTGATATCTCCGTTAAGGATAGCATCGATGATACCACGTGTATCAGGGATTGAGATACGCTTTCCTGTTCCGTTCCATCCTGTATTTACGAGGTAAGCCTTAGCTCCGCTCTTCTCCATCTTCTTAACAAGCTCTTCAGCATACTTTGTTGGGTG
>JAGBNF010000011.1 GCA_017634555.1 Eubacterium sp.
AATATTGGGGTATCGCCAAATGGTAAGGCAACGGACTCTGACTCCGTCATTTTCTAGGTTCGAATCCTAGTACCCCAGCACTGGAAGAGTTGATTTAGAGACAATCTGAATCAACTCTTTTTCGTTATAATCCGCTAAAATAAAGGCTTTGAAGGATATATTTACTGATTTATACTGTTTTGTCCTGTCCAAATAATATCAGTACAAATCAGTACAAAATTCGTGCAATAAACTAAAATATCACCTAACTTTCTAAAAGTTAGATGATATGATAGATGGTATTTGAATAAAAATCTTTTACAGATTTACCAGCCTTTTATTGATTTGATATCCTTATCTCTTTCCGGATCTGTATGATTGATTAGTAGTGCATCAATCATATTAACTACATCTTTTCTTGCACTATCATCCAGTCTGTAAAAGTTCGTAAGTATGTGATCCACATCCGGCATAGAATTTTTTCCATACATAAACATAAGTGGGAATATAGAATGCTTTAGATAGGTTTTAACTCTATTAGCATCAAGTTTTCCGCCGAGAGCATCCGGAAGTGTGGGATATATCTCTTCTTCTGTGATATCGCCGGAGAAGGGTACATTTGAACAGATATCCTTTACATCTATTTCCAGTTCATTTGCAATACGTAGCGCAAAGTCAAATCTGATATGAGAATCATTTTGGATTATGTAATAAAGAGTAGTCCTTCCAATGCCGGTTTTCCTGGATAACTCTCTTACACTCATATTTCTACTATCAAGTATTTCTTTTAAATTCTTTCCATCTCCCATAGTATATACCTCGCTTTCGTTGTAGTACAAAAACTGTACAAAAAATATATTACCATATTTGGACACAAAAAGGAAGAATTATTAAAGGTGTACAAAAACTGTACAAAATACAAAAACGAGTATTGACACACCAGAATCCAGATGTTATAGTATACACAAGTACAAAAACTGGACAGCGAGAAAAAACAAAAACTAAACAGGAGGTAAAGTCTATGAATGGAGAAGAATTAAAGGTTTTTACAGCCAAAGAGTTGTCGGAAGTTCTAAAGATAGGTCGTGATAAAGCGTATGCTTTGATCAGATCTAAGGGTTTTCCATCAATATGTATCGGTAAAAGGTATATCGTTACTGAGAAGGCACTTAATGAATGGCTGGTTCATTATGAGCATAAGAATTATGTTCTGTAAGAAAAAGAAGAAAAGAGGTGATAAAGTGGCAGATGATAAAAAGAAAAGAGGCGCCAGAGGAAATGGTACATTTATAGAACGTAAGGACGGTACATTTATATATCGTAAGAGTCAGGGTTTAAATCCTAATGGTAAAAGAAAATACATTTCTGTGGTAGGTGAAACCAAGGCTATATGCGTAAGACGAATGAAGGAAAAGGAAGAGCTGTTAAAAAGAGAAAAGAATAAAATCTGCCTGAGTGATACAGATACTGTTGAAGAATTGTGTCAAAGACATCTGGCATATCAGATCCGAAATAAGGAACTAAAACCAAAATCAATAGATAGACGAGAAGATACTATCAGAAATCAGATTGGAAAATATTCTTTAGGGAAGATGCAGATACAGGCAGTTAAGCCAGCGGATATAGATAATCATATTAATGTTCTGATTGGTACAGGGTTATCTGTATCAACAATAAAGAAAAGTCTTGATGTGCTAAATGCTGCATACGAATGGGCTGTTGTAAGAGCTGAATTAACATTTAATCCTGTCCTACAGATAAAGAGAAGCATACAAAAGAGGTTATCTAAGCTTGGAGCTAAGGGTGCCGCTGATGCAGATGTAATAGTGCTATCTCGTGATGAAGAAGAACTGTTTTTAAGAGAAGCATTAAGAACAAATGAGAATAATGGTCAGTATAAATATGCTGGTGGATTATATGGATCTCTGCTTCTTCATACAGGAATGAGAACTGGCGAGATGATAAGCCTCAGGTGGAAAGACTATGATGCAAGTAACGGTCTTTTAACTATTAATAAAAGTACATCTATGACTCGAAATCGTAATGCAGATGATGATGAAGCAAAAAAATATGTTGCTGTCCAGGGTACTACAAAAAATCAAAAAGCAAGAGTCATCAAGCTATCTGAAGAAGCGATAAATGATTTGCGGAGAATAGCTGAAACGAATCTAGGGAAAACAGATGATCTGATTTGCAGAACAAAGACCGGAAAACAGTATACTGCTACTATGCTGGAACATTGTATGGGAACCATTTATAAACATGTGAAGTTTATCACAAAAGTCAGCGGTTTGCATATTTTCAGGAGGACATTTGCTACAAGAATGTTTGAAAATGGAGCAGATGTTAAGGAGATAGCAGCTTACATCGGAGACCTGGAATCGACAACGATGCAGTATTATATAGCGGCTCGTCAGAAGATGGTAGTTGGTGATTCTGTAAGACAGGTTGTTCCTCTTCCGGGAAGCAGAAATGTGAATAACGAAAAAAGAGATGCTCCTGCTGGTAACAAGAACATCTCAGAGTAGAAAGGAAAGTAGCCTCTCATACCCATTTCGCAAATAAAGTATAGCAGAGGCTCCTTCAATTTAAAAGACTAAGATTTTATAAGGAGACAAAACTATTGATACTGAAGAATAAAACACAGAACAACTTTACTATGATCAGTAATAATATTCTTCGCGATAATAGCCTTAAAATGATAGATCGTGGGGTGATATGCACGATATGCAGCCTTCCGGATGGTTGGGACTTTTCTGTAGCGGGTTTATGCAAAATTGTACCGGATGGAAAGGATGCAATAACAAAATCATTGAAGAGGCTGGAAACCAAAGGATATTTAAGACGAACAAGTGTACATGGTGATCATGGGCAGTTTAAATCACAGATAGAGGTTTTTACTGAAAAAGATTGTGGAGGGAAGGAATTACAATCAGTTGACCATGGCGGATTTACCATGGCGGATAATCCGTCACGGAGAAACCGTCACGGTTTAACCGCTGCGGTAAATCCGCCACAATATAATACTGATTATATAAAACAAAATAGTAATAAAGATAATGATAAATCTATCATTCATTCAAAATCGGAAGATGAAGATTTAGAGATAATCACAGCAGAATCAGAAGATGGATTGAATGAAGGAATGAATGATAACTCAAAGCTGGATTTATTCATAAACTCAACGAAGAAAAGAGTAGAATATGACAGGCTTATACAGTCAGTAAAAGTAGATGAAGCAGTATATGTGGATTTACTGGTAAGAATAATAGCAGAAGAATTATGTGATGCTGACAGTAAGTGTATTAAAGTGGCCGGAGTTTACATGGATGGTCCCTCGGCAGTATCACACCTGCTGAATTATAAGTTTGATGAGATATTTGCGGTTGCTAAAAATCTAAAAGCAGCGAATATTTCCATCAATAAACCTAAATCGTATTATATTACATCGCTTGACAATCAATTGAAGCTGAATAAGCCTGATGTGTATTTAAGATTAAATGTGGATGATGAATAGGAGCAAAAAATGGATAGAGTGAATTTTAATAATTATGAAATCATAGGTATAGACCATGGTTTTGGAAATATAAAGACAAGAAATACAACTTTCCGGGCGGGAATAACAGTCAGCGATATAGAGAATGATATCGCTACGGATGTTGTGAAGTATCAGGATAAGTACCTGATCATCGGTGAAAACCATAAAAGCTTTGAGTCAGATAAAGTAATAAATGATGCTTACTACTATCTGACGATAGCAGCATTGGCGAAAGAGATGAGAATCAGAAAGATCAGATCAGCAAAGCTGGTGCTTGCTGTAGGGCTTCCTCTTATGTGGGCGCAGGAACAGCGGGAAGTATTCAGAAATTATCTTATGCGTGAGAAGGAGCTGGAGTTTGAGTATAAAGGTGTATCCTACTCTGTCACTATTGAGAGAGTTCTGGTATTCACTCAGGGTTATGTGGCAATCATGGAACGTATTGGTAAACTGGACGGTATCTATTATGTTGCTGATATAGGAAATGGAACTATTAATGTTATGTACATAAACGATCATAGGATTAACAGCTCGAGATGCTTTACTGACCAGTTGGGGGTACGGAAGTATATCGAGAGTATCCAGAATGAAATTGCGAACAAGATGCAGAAGGACATCCCTTACGATATCTGTGAGGAATACCTGATAAAAGGAACTACTACCTTACCAGAGCGGATACAAAACATTATGGATGAAACAGCCTGCAGGTATGTTGCTTTCATGGTAGGAAAGCTCAAGGAACATGGATATGATCCGGATTATATGAAGCTGATCTGCATGGGCGGGGCACTGGTATCGTAAAAAGATACTTACGCTTACCTGATGCAAATGTGGAATACATGGATGATATCAGAGCTACAGCGAAGGGCTATGAGCAGTTTGCTCTTGCTGCTCTCAGAAAAGAGATGAAGTGAAATGGGAAAGAATAAAAAATGTGTACACATCAGGTTTAATCTTGATGACAAGATGGAAGCTGATGTGTGGAAATGGCTTCATAGTGCAGCTGATGAGGAGCATAATTCCATGAATGGATTTGTGCTCCAGGTGCTAAGCAGGCAGATGTCCGGGAGTGATAACAGTGTTGCTTTACAGAATACTGTTATCGATTTACAGGACAGCGTGCAAAATATTATGTCTGATAGTCTGGTGGACAGACTTTCTGACAGAATAATCGAAAGGCTTAGCGCCAAGATGGACCTGACGGATTTACGCCTTAGTGTAAATCCATCTTCATCATCCGAGAACGGCAGTGGTTCGACAGATGATGGAGATTCGGTGTCAGGTGAATATCTGGAATCCAGTATTCCGGAGGAGGCACTGGATTTCATGGGTGGATATTAAGTGGTAGCACTCTGCTACTACTTAATATTCAGATGTAGTTTGCGTGGTAGCAGTATGCTACCATATCGTTCCTGCCGGAGTGATATTTGTAAGATGCCGGTGACATCTTACAGTCGCAAAATACATCCATTATATCAGCCCAGAGGCTGATATCTACGGTGAAGCGGTACGGTTCCCCTCGGAGAGCACAAGTTCGTTTTGATGGCTTCGCTGTCAAAACTAATATTGTGTTACTCTTGGCAAGAGTAACAGAATCGCAGCTCCGCTTCGTCACCATCCTCCGAGATATTTTAGAAAGTGAATATATAGATTATGAAATATACTGTAAATTCAAAAGAGAAGGAGATGATCAAATGGCTGGAAATCAGCGTTCCATATGTGTTGCCAAAGGAGCAGGCAGCATGGATCATAACAATAGGAAGTTTATTGCTGAAAATGTTGATGAATATAGAACCAGGTTAAATAAAACTTATATTAGGGAAAATGAATTAGATGCTTATGAGAAATGCTTTGGAGATGCTGTAAGAGAGTATGATGCAAAACAAACTCGAAAAAACAGAAGGATAGGCTCATCTAAGAATTATTGGAATAATGTAAGAACTTCAGGAAATGGAGAGAAAACATTTTATGAGATTATTGTTCAGGTCGGGAATATGTATGATTCCGAGTGCCTTACAGAAGGTGGCAGGGTGGCGCAGAAGATTCTTGATGAATATATGCAGTCTTTTAGGGAAAGGAATCCGAATATATATGTATTTAATGCCGTAATGCATCTTGATGAGAAAACACCGCATTTACACATTGATTATATTCCAATTGCAACAGGGTATAAGAATGGAATGTATAAAAGAAACAGTTTAGATAGAGCATTTAAACAAATGGGGATTGAGGTGAAAGGTAAAGTTGGAAAATATAATAACAGAACAATTGCCTGGGAGAACCGGGAAAAGGATTACATAGAGGAACTTCTTCATGAACATGGACTGGAGAGAGCACCTGATCAGGAGAACGATAGAGAACATCTATCTGTTGAGGAGTATAAAGCTGCTGTAGAAGCAATAAAAGATGAAGTAGAAGAGCTTCCAGCTCAAATTGAAGCTACAGCAATACCATTTACACAAAATGTAATGGTAAAAAAAGAAGACCTGGAAAAAATTGAGAAGCGGGCAAAGCTGTCAATGGTTCATGAGGAAACCTCAAAGAAGATTCGTGAGGAAACAGAGAAGGAACTGGATGAGATTAAGGAACAAAACCTGGAATCCAAGGAAATTAAGAATAGAGCGCGTTCGTATCTGAAAAGTGCTACGAGTAAGGCTGATGAGACGGAATATATAGCGGAAAAGAAAGCTGAAGAAATAATAGAGGCTGCAGAGAAGAAGTATGCTGAAGCTGAAGCCCAGAAGGAACTCTATATTGAAAAATATAATGAACAACCGGAATTGAATCAAAAATATGAGGAACTTCAAAGAATTCATGAAGAAGATACGGAGTCTATTAATATCCTTACTGATAAACTTATTGAGTCAAGGAAGGAGGTGGCTTCTCTTAAATCGGAGATAGTCGAATTAAAGAATTCAATTGAAAGTAAAATTATAGCAGCTACTGCATCATTAGAAAAACAGATTCAAGAGCTCAAAGGACAATTGAAAGCTGCGTATACATATATAACTGATATTGTAAAAGCCAGTGGAATGCTTGCATATGATAACGGGGTATATAAGGTATCATTTACCGCTGTTCAGAAGAAACTGGTTGATGCAATTAGTTCTTTTGCTTCTAAGAAAGCAAGAGAGAATGGCTTCTCAGAATTAGCTGACGATATGGATAAACATGTCAATATTTCCAAAGAAATAGATTCCTATATTTGGCCTGATCAAAAAAGAAATCGAGGCATGTCACTGTAGTTATTAATTGGAAGTTGTTTTGAAAAAAGGATATAAGGATTCTTATGCGAGCCTGAGGGATTTTTAAATTATATCTGACGATAATATTAACACTATTTCGGTTGAGATAGTTCGTATGCTTTTAAAATAGAAAAACTATGGAGGGGTATATCAGGATGAGATTAAATTTACTCGGAAATCCATCTTAGCACCCCTTGAAAAGTATTCCTGATTACCATTATGATAGGAAAAGCCACGAGACCTTGCAGAAGTATTGATTCATTTGGTGGCTAGTTATCTCAACGGTCGTGCATCCATGAGACGTGCGTTATGTTGGTGTAATCAAAGGGCTTACAGGAGCAAAGCGTGCACAAGGTTTTATTAGGGATATAAAGGTTTTTATTCTTCTTGAAAGAACCCTGAGTGAAGACATGTAAGCGTTGACAAAGAACAATAAGACTTGTACAATGATAAAATAAATCAAAATTTGGAGGTGTTTTTTTATGAGAGCGTTATCTAGAGAAGAACAAATTAAAATGTTAGGTGGAAGTGCTCATGAGAATGTTATTTATACTGGAGACACTTATATAGCAGACTGTGTCAAGTGTGATACATTTTGGGCGGGAACCACACGAAGTGATGTGCAAAGTTTAGCGTATAAACATTATTTGAAAAAAGGGGGAGCTGCTGGCGGACACAGATATAGATGGATTAGTGATTAGATTTCGAATTTGTATTTGTATTGTTTTTTAATATGGGATATTAAGATTTTTGCACTTATGTAGGTTTTTAGAACTTATATAAGTGCAAGTTCATATAGGACGATTGTAAAAATGAAAAATAAGACGAATGTTTTTTTGATAATAGTATTGATACTATTGTTTGTAATATCAGGTTGTACAGAAAATATATCCGAGGAAGAAAATACTGCATCTAATATAAATAATATAAATGAAGATGATGTAATTAAACATATTTATAGTTGTATTGCAGAAAAAGAAATAAATATAGATAATATTTTAGATTATTACATAGATCAAAATGATTGTTACATCGCTAATGGATCAAATATATATAAGTATGATTTGAGCAACAATGAAATGACAATGATATACAGTTTTTCTGCATCACAAAAACTTGTAAAAATTTTTAAATTTAACGATGTTGTAGTTTTAGCAGATAATTATTTAATCCTGATAGATAAATTTGGTAATGAACTAAAAAAAATAAAAACGGATTTATCTGATATTAATTCGGTTAACGAATTACTTTGTGATAAATCAGGGAATATATATTTGATATGTGACGATGAAATTATTATATATAATAATAATCTTGAAGTTATTGATTGTATCACCGGAGATGGAACATATATTGATGGGGCTGTCAGTTCTATGGGGAGGATTATTATATATGAGGAAGAGAATTATGATGTTGATAAAAGTTCCCCAGTGGTATATGCATTAGATGAATCATTTAACAAAGAGTATATTGACAATATTATCCCATGTGCGTGTGAAAACACTAATGTATTATTGGATGGGGGCGATGACGATTTTTATTATTTATCTTATGATGGGATTTTATATTCATATAGCATAGAAGACAAGAAAAAAAATATTATCATTAAAGAATCGGATTCAATGTTGAGAGATGAAGATATAACATCTTTTGCATCTAAAAATAATAAAGAATTTGTTAGGATAATAGACAATGATGAAGAGACAAAGTTGAAAGTGTATGGAAAGACTGAATCATTGAACTTTGAAGGTAAAAAAGTTATTAAAATTTTGACAAATAATAGATATGGTAAGCTCTTAGACGATGTCATTGATTTCAACGAAAATGATGGTGATTACTACATTGAAATTGTTGAAGTTAATCAAAATATAGATGAACAGCTAGATTTATTAATTGCTAAAGGTGAGGTACCTGACATAATTGATGTCTCCTCGATATCTTATGAGAAGTATTCATCAAAAGGATTATTTGAAGATCTTATACCTTATATAAATGAAGATGAAGAACTTAGCTTGTCTGATTTTCATAAGACTTATTTAGATAGTATGGTAAAAAACGGAAAGTTATTTATTGCGAGTGATGGCTTTTCTATAAATACTGTAATAGCAAACGAAAAGATGGTGGGAGAGATTGAAGGATGGGACACAGAAGGTTTTATAGATTTTGTTTCTTGCTTACCTCAGGACTGCAAAGTATTTTGTCTTGATTCAAAAATGGATTATTTTAACACATTGATAAGTAGAAATACAGATAAATTTGTTGACTATGACTCTTTAGAATGCTCATTTGATAGCGCTGAATTTAAGAGTATTTTACGATTTTGTTGCGAATATGGGAGAGACTATTCAGATATGTCAGATGATGAAATAACAAGCTCGATTTTTAATGAATATCACGAGATTAGATGTGGTAATCAAGCATTACATGATGAAATAATAGAACCGTATGGATATGCTTCTTCTATTTCTGCTTTTGATGAATATACATTTGTTGGCTATCCAAATGAATCTAAAAACGGGCACTATATGAGGCTTAATACTCAATTTTGTATTTCTTCTTTTTCAGAAGAGAAAGAAGGAGCGTGGAGGTTTATCAGAAGATATTTATCTTCTGATTATCAGGAGTCACTACTGATTGAAGAAGAGGCTTTTCCCACGAGAATTGATGTTTTTGAAAAAATGATGTTACGCATGAGAGATGAAAGCACATATTACGATGAATATGGAGATATTGTACCACAATATTATTTAAAAGTTGACGAAAATTGGAATAGGCTAGAAAATGAAAAATTAAGTGAAGAAGATATGCATAAGTTAGAAAACTTGATTGACAATGTTCATGGAGTTGAACATTATGACTATGCGTTGTTGGGAATTATACAAGAAGAATCTGAAAGATATTTTAATGGGGATATAAGTTTAAATGATGCTGTAGATATAATACAAAACAGAGCGTTTGTATATATAAATGAATAAAAATATAATAGGTTGGTGATTAATTGAAATATCCGTTTATAAGACAACATGATAGAAAAGATTGTGGTGTTGTTGCTCTGGCAATGATATGTAAATATTATGGCCGAAAAGTGAAAATATCTCAAATGAGATCTGATGTTTGTTTAGATTCCAATGGAGTTAGCATATTGGGAATAACGGAAGCTGCATATCGATATGGGTTGTTAGCTTCGGCGGTAAGTGGTACAAGTGATGAACTTTTAAGTGATATTAAAGAACAAAAATTACGTTTTCCATTTATCGCAAGAGTATTGAATGATGAGGGACTTTATCATTTTGTAGTAGTTTATGAGAAGAAAAATCAAAGATTTATTTATGGGAATCCGTCCGAAAACAGAATAAAAAGCATATTAATTGCTGATTTTTTAGAGATTTGGGCTGGTCAAATTATTACATTTACATCTGATGATAGCTATATTAATGATTCTAAAATTGAATTTTCGCTAAAAAAATACCTGAAACTTATTATGAAATATAGAAGAATGATGGTTTCAATTATTTTATTAACGATAGTAATTATTTTGTTGGAACTATTAGGAATAATTGCTATAAGAAACATTTTTTCTGCAAGATGGAATACGTCAAATATGACAAAGAGTGTTTTTTACATTATTATACTATTATTTGCTAATTTTTTTGTAAAATTAATTAACGGGGGATTTAGTGCAAGATATTCAAAAAAAATTCAAAAGGATATACTTGAAATATACTACTCCATTTTGTTACGGCTTCCATTGGAATTCTTTGATATTAATTCAACAGGAGAATTGATGTCGAGATTTCAAGATGTTCAATATGTCGAAGGTTTTCTATCACAATCTATTTTGTCACTGATTATTGACTCAATAATGATAGCGATTTATGGTTTTTTTGCGTGTCGAATAAATATGGTGCTTGCATTTTTTGTTCTAATGCTTTTAATTGTTTTAGCTTTTGTTTCTATTCTTTATAAAGATAAAAATGAAGAACAAGTATCTAAGCTTAAAATGTATAATGCTCAAGTAAATGCGACGCTTAAATGTGATATTGACGCAATTGAAACAATAAAGAGCTTTCAATATGAAAATGACAAAATTATACAGATGAGAGGGTTAATAGAAAAATACACAGAAATAATCAAAAAAAATAATATTCTGCTTAATTCGAAATCAGTAATAACTTCATTTCTAGATATGATTTGCGTTGTTTTTATCATTGTCTATGGTTCTTATCTCTGTCATGAGGGTGGCTTAAGTGTTAAGGATTTGTTTGTTTTTTATTTTTTAACAAGTTTGATAGCTGAGCCAATTAATAGATTAGTTAATCTATATACTGATTTACAATCTGTTGTTATTTCAGCTGAAAGAGCTGATGATATATATGATTCTATTAATGAAAATCAAATCCATAATGGCAACAAAGATTATTGTGAGGGAGATATACTTATAAGAAATTTGAATTATGCATATGGATATGGAAATAAAGTCTTAACTGATATTAATATTAAATTTGAGAAGGGAAATAATTATGCGCTTGTTGGATGCAGCGGATGTGGGAAAACCACAGCTGCAAAACTTTTAGCAGGCTTACGAGAAGCGAAAGAAGGAGAAATATTTATAGGATGTGTTGATATGACACAAATAGCTATAGAATGCATTAGAAAAAAGATCATTTATTTGAGTAGTAAACCAGATATTTTCAATGATACAGTGATTAATAATATACAATGTGGTCTTAATGAAATTAGTCGTGAGGACATTACTAATTTATGTGCATATTTTGGATTGGATTCATTTATTTGTAATTTGCCGTTTGGTTATGATTCTATGTTAGAAGAAAATGGGAGAAATTTATCTGAGGGGCAAAAACAGAAGATTTCAATAATAAGAGCTATATTACATCGACCAAGTGTTATTATTCTCGATGAAGCAACGTGTTGTATAGATTCCTATTATGAAGATAAAATTTTGAATTATTTAAAAGATGAAAAAAATATAACTGTTATAATAATATCTCATAATTTAAGGACAGTTAAACCTTGTTCATGCATTTATGTTCTAGATAAAGGCAAGTTAATTGAATATGGCAATCATAGTGAGTTGATTAGTAATAAAGGATTATATTATTCTATGTTATACGGAGATGGATAATGTAGAGGACAATAGTTATGAAAATGAGAGATGACGGTGGTCAGGCTGAAAGACAAAGAGAATATAATAGAATTATTGAAAAGGTAGAAGCATTAAATAATGAACTACATATTGAAAAAAACATTATAGATAATATAGAATTAAAAAAAATGATAAATCATGAAAAAATGGAAATAGGGCGTTTGTATTTAGTGTTGGGTGTGATTGGATTGATATTTTTGGTGTGCTATATAAAGCGTATTAATTCATCTGTATCAGGATGTATTTTTGCAATGGCTTTATCCTTCACAATTGCGGTTTGGAAGATGAGTATTTATAAATTTTTTAAGCCCTTTTATACAGAAATTTTATGGAAAGCTGAAGAAAGAGGAAAATCGGTCATGAAGGATAATTTGGAGAAAGAAGTCAAGGTACATAAAAAAAGAGTGGAAGACATTCAAAAGGAAATAGATTTATTAAATAAGAGTTTGTTAGATTACGATCATTACGATATTTTATAGAAAAATGGCAGAAAAATAGATTTGTTTCAGTTATTCCTGAATCTGCCAGAAATGATTATTTCGCATACATAGTGAGGGGAGTCGAATAATGCGGGACATAGAATGGTTAATAATTGGCCGCTTCAGATGTTTTTGTTCTGGATCTGATTGAGGCATATGGCTCAGGAATACGTCGTGCTCAAAAGGCAATGAAGGATAATAATTCTCCGCTACTTGTATTTGAATCTGATAATGATATAGATGATTACACTATGGTTACAGCGTATATTAATGAGGAGTTAGCAAGCATTCGGGATAAGAAGGATAAACTTCAGTCAAACCGCAAAGAAGAAAATGTTGGGGGAAGACTCTCAGAAAAAGCGGATGTGCTATTGGATAGTTATGAAAAAACGTGAAGTAGCTTCTATGATTATTGACGAGATATCAAAGAATGGACAGATTACGATTCCAGAAATATCATAGATGATGAAAGTAACAGAACGAGCGGTTCAAAGATACCTTAAAGAATTTCAGGAAAGTGGAATATTGGCGAGGGAAGGTAGCGATAAATCTGGAAGATGGATATTGTTATAAGTATTACGAAAAGGTATCAAAATATTATGATAAAAAGTTAGATGGTACGATAGATGGTATTTTAAGTGTAGTAATCAAATAAATGTAGTAAAATAGCAGAGTTAGGGGGTGCACAGCTACACTCTCTGACTCCGTCATTTTCTAGGTTCGAATCCTAGTACCCCAGTCGAGGACTTCAGATAAAACGCTGAAGTCCTTTTTCTTTTCTAAGCCCATAAAATAAGGGGTTTCAGAGATTTTTCAAAGGATCAAATCTATCTAATCACATCTGTTTTTTACTCAGATTATTCAGCAATTTATTCCTGTTTATTACCCGAAAAAGTGGCCTTTTTCGACATGTGTTGTAACACGTCTATATTCACTTACCAAGACTAATTTGACAAATGATAATAATCATGATATTGTATGGTTAGTTAGTTGAGTAACTAACCATACAACAGGCTTTGAGGAAGGAGGAGACCATTTTGGAAATTGATGAGAATTCTCTTACGCCATTATTTATCCAGATCGCAGAATGGATAGAAAGTGAAATATTATTGGGAAACATTGAAGAAGGGGAATGTATACCGTCTACAAATCAGTTTGCTTCTATATATGGAATAAATCCGGCTACTGCCAGGAAAGGTTTTGACCTCCTTACAGAAAAAGGAATCATATTTAAAAAACGTGGTATAGGTATGTTTGTTGCAGATGGAGCAAAAGAGAAATTGAGAGAAAAAGCAAAAACAAATCTAATAGAAGAACGTATTTCTCTTCTCGTTGATGATGCAAAAAAACTTGGAATTAGCAAATCGGAATTAATAGAAATTATAAGGAAATTTGAAAGCTGGGGTGATAGGTAATGCATACAGTAGAGGTAAATGGAGTATTTAAAAGTTTTGGTAAAACAAAAGTTCTTAATGGTATAGATTTGAATTTGGAAGATGGGAAAACCTATGCACTTCTTGGCAGAAATGGATCAGGTAAAACTACATTGATGAATCTGATGTGCACAAAGTATATTCCAGATAAAGGTATGATAAAGATTCTTGATGAAGAGGCATATGAGAACGACAGAGTCTTGTCTGAAATATGTTTTATGAAGGATTATGTACCTGCCTTTGAAGATGTAAAACTGGTAGATATCTATAAGTATGCTGAACGTTTTTATCAGAGATGGAACAAATCTCTTGAGGAAAAACTAACAAAAATGTTTGAACTAGACACAAAGAAGGTATATGGTTATTTGTCCAAAGGTCAGCAGACAGCTGCCGGACTTATAGTTGGTTTATGCAGCAGTACAAGAGTTTTACTCTTAGATGAAATATATTCAGGTCTTGATGCTGTTGCAAGAAAAGCACTTTATACAATTATTATGGAGGAACAGGAACGATATACAAGAACGCTTGTTCTATCGAGCCATCTTATAGATGAGATGACAAATCTTTTTACGGATGTGATTATACTTCATAAAGGAAAGATTATTCTTAATGAATCTTTGGATATTATACAGGATAAGGCGAGAAAGCTTTCAGGCAGACAGAATATAGAAGATATATTATCGGGCAAAAATATATTGGGTAAATCTGAGATGGGACCGATTGAAGAAGTTTATATGTATGATGAATTATGCAAAGAAGAATTTGAGGAACTAGGGAAAAGGGGTTATAAGGTAACTTCGATGAATCTTCAAGAGTTATTTACCTCTATGACTGGGAACTCAATAGATGATTCAGATAATGAAGATTCATAGATTATGGAGGGGGATATGCTTTTTGATTATAATTATGATCGCTGGGCACCAATAATTAAGAATTCATATATCATCCTTCTGGTTATTTTTGAGTGCATCTATGTATTTATAAATCCGCTGATAGATAAAGGATTTGAATTGAGAAGTGTATTTGACTTCAGAAGGGGCATAAATATTAAGAAAAACATTATAAGTAATCTTATATGTATTGTTGTTATGTGGGCTGTGTATATTGCGTTATGTATCATTATATGTCGTTTAACATCTGAAGATATATCATTTACAGGACTTAGCACATTTCTATTTTTGGCGACATCAATATATATGTTGAATTCTGGAATGACTGTAAAAACAAGATATAAGGTGGTGTTAATAATACTATTCGCTTCGGCTCCGATAATCGCATTTCTTGGAGTGATCTATACAAATAATACGCTGAATTATTATGATCATTCTGTTGAAATATTTACAAATCGATTTATGGGCAGTATTACAGCAATTTATGTGATTGCTTTTATAATAACCCTAATAATGTTTGTTCATTATTGGAAGAAGGAGGATGTGAGGTAATCTTATGCGAAAGAATAAGAAATTAAACCTAAAAGATGCTGCTATTTTCGTTCTTTTTATCATTCTGTTTTTAATGGTATTCTTTCCGCTTTTCGCTTCTGTATATGGAGTGACGCAGGCAAGTTCTTTTCTTGAAGAATTGGAATTAAATTCTGAAAAAGGAATATGGATAGACTGGGCGGTAATTACTGGTATTTTTACTAAACTTATTTTGGATGGGCGTAAAAAGAAAAACCTTTATATGACATTCGGATTTAGTCGTAAAAAATATTATAGAGATACGTTTCGTAGTAATTCGATAAAAGCTTTAGTTTTTTCCTTTATAAGAACAATATATTTATTTGTATTGTCAGGTGGTTTTATAAAAGCTATTGCTTATGAGAATAATCAAGCTGAAATTGAATTGGCAAATCGCGCTTTGAAATGGATGGAAGAGCATCCGGATAAAAATGTTGAATTTAGCAGTTATGAGATGCCGAAATATATGCAGTCATTGCATTTTGTATATGACTCAGATAAAGTGATCGTTCCGATTCTTTATTTGTTTATTTCTAGCTTTATAATTTATATGATGCTTGTAATGAGTAAGGATATTTTGAATTACAATAAAGAATCAAAAAAGAGGACACAAATAAATGAGAATATTTCTCCAATAAGAAGTGGTATTAATAGAGTTACACATTATATAGTATTTACTCATGTTATATTGACATGGCTTTTATGCTATTTTACAATGCCAATCCTTTATGCAGGAAGAGATTACGCAGATTATCGTCTTTATAAACGGATGTATAGCTATAGTGAACCATTGAGTTTTGAAAATAATAGTTCTGATTATGGTGTTATTGTTGATGGTTACTACATGGGAGAACACAAAGAACTAATTTACGGAGAGATAGCAGATATATCAA
This sequence comes from Eubacterium sp., assembly GCA_017634555.1. GTDB lineage: Bacteria > Bacillota > Clostridia > Lachnospirales > Lachnospiraceae > Eubacterium_Q. Next base: position 16,192 of record JAGBNF010000011.1, read on the forward strand.
GTGAGATTGCTGAAAGAGCGTCTGTTTATAGAGAACATATGGGAATAATATCTTATGGAATAATGGTAATGTTAGTTCTTGGACGACATATACTAGAGTTTGTTCTTCCAAATGGAAAGCATGTGGCTTATGGAAGCGTTTTGCAAGCATGTTTTATGCTTCTGTTGATAGCATCATTTGTTATTACTTTGGTGGTACATAAAAAGAAGAGTTTGAAGATTACTGATTGGATTGGATAAAAATAACGAAACAAATCGTTTCTTAAATTGATACTTGAATTAAAACCCGTTTTATTCAGCAACAAAAGCAAAAAGGTAAGCTTTTCCGCTGGATAAAACGGGTTTTAAGTGCTATATAATCGATATTTACATCTACAAGGATTTAACAATCCAATATCCATTTTTCTTAGCACCGGATCTGTCAAGAATTTGTTGTTCTTTCAATGAGCTGATGGCTCTTGTGATAGTAGGTCTGCTGAAACCGGTCAGATTGATTAATTCAGTTATTGTAATATTATTGTTCGTCTTTATGAGATCCAGAATCTTTTTTTCTTTGATAGATAGATTTAAAGTATCATTTAAAGTATCATTTTCTAAATTTAAAGTATCATCATTAATAGACTGGTTGTATTCAGTGATCGATTTCTCAAGGTTTTCTATGTGATGTTTCACCATAAATTCAACAAATATATCGGGATTACCATATTCCTGTGATGCTGTCAGTGATTTAATATATTCTTCACGACACTCTTTTTTTACGATGGACGGAATGACACCGAATTCTGCCTGAAGCATATTCATTACCAGGCGAGACATTCTTCCATTTCCGTCAGCCCAGGGATGGATATAAACAAGATTATAATGAGCCATAAAACTCAGCTCATATATTTTATCAATATCAGTTATGGAAATTTTCTGCCTCTGTGCATTTAACCAGTTACAGAAATCTTCAAGTCGTTGCGGTACCTTTTGGTAAGACATATAGCTTTTACCACCGCGGCCGGCGGTAACATTTAGGAGTCGGAGATCACCATTAGCACTACTAAAGTTTCCTAGCATAGTATTGTATTCTGTTCCGGTGTTTTTCATAACCATTCCAGAGAGATGACAGAGCAATTTGATGCTGTAATCAGTGTGTTGATCTGCTAAAGCCAGAGCTTCAGTGTAAGCATTCTTAAGATCCAGATTCATAAGCTGTTCCACGAGAGGCTTATTAGGACTGATACCATCATCAAACATTAATCGGTTCTCAACTTCAGTTACTGTAGAGCCTTCCACAGCCGTAGAATGAGTAATGATAGAATATAAATAGAGCTTATCATAATCTATCTGATCTGGTATTCCAAGAAGCTTATATTCTTTTATAATATCAGTCAGTTTGCTCATCTTTCTTTCCTCCGTCTTGTATTCTTCGTATGTGTATTAGTCATCGGAATCTTCTTGCTACGCTTGGGCATAAGCTTTCTTTATTCTTTCATAATCACTTATAACCATTCTATTTCAGCATATTTAATTCCTTTTTATTACCTTTAACTATAATAGAATGATTATCAAACAATCCGCCATCATGATAATGAACAATATATCCAGCGTATATCATGATTTCTATGGATTCGGGAAATATACGATTATAGAACTCTTCTTCAGTTATATGAGCCTCTCCTTTTTTATCAGCCAATTCATTGGCGAGAGAGGTTAGTCTTTCGGCTGCATATCGACGCATTTCCTTGTCGTGAACTTCAAAATCACGCACAAATGACTCCAGCTTCGATACAGTATCTCTAGCCTGCCAGTCTTTGCGGATTATTAATGAAACTGTTCTTCCTTTGTACTCAAACATACTGCAAAAGCAATTGTATGTTTTATCGAGCAGTAGATTTCCGAACATTTTTGTCTCAAGATAGATTGGTATATCATTTTCTTTAACGTAAGCTTCGTACAGATTATCAAGGAAATACTCCATGCGACATTCACGAATAACCTCTAAGGGATATAAAACATTATTATCTATCTGCATAGCTGCACGGATGTGATATATTATTCCGCCTTTGAAAAGGCTCTTATGAATTTCTGAATCGTATTCATCCGGCCTCATTTCCCAAAGAAGGGTACCTTTTTCACTGCAATGCTCGTCCGTGTCAAAGTCTATATATCCAAGAGTCGTCAGAGATGCCATATGATTTGATTCCTGATCCATTACGGTACTGTTATAGCATAACGGCTCATCATTGCTAACTATAATTAAATATTCATGTGGCTCTTCGTTCCAATAAGGTTTATAGGCCTCAGAAACAGTACCAAAACCAACTTTATAAGGATAATCAATTTTTAACTCCAATTATATGTTTACACCTGTTCTTGCTCATTTTCAATTCCTATATGTGGTATACATTGGGTTTTCTCTTCTTCAGAAGAGGCTTCCTTCAGTTTGGTATTTTTGCGTTGACGTAATGCATCCCATATCTAAATATTATACCTCCGGATATATAGCGTTGTAAAACACGTTGTAATATATATGAATAAAATTGCTTGAAATATTGATGATTATAGTATAATTAAATATATGTGTATTATTATATGGATTATGTGTTTTTTAATGTTGAGGTTGAGGATTTGAGTAATAACTATGACTTACTAAACAACATAATAAAGATGGAATATAAGCTGATCCTAATAGCGGTTCTGGTGTATCTGGGAATAATCCTGATAATGACACTGATTGCGGCACCTCTTCTCTCAGATAAAAAGAAGGACATTACCAGTCTGAGTTTTGGTCTGGCTATTATACTTACCTATGTCAGAGTTTTTGTTGCAGGAGCAGGTATTATACTTTTTTGTGTAGCTAATCCGATTCGCATTATGATACAGCATTTCAAACTGATAAATGAAGTTGAACCGTCAGGTAATAAGATTGGTCTCATTCTTCTTATTCTTTTGCCGCTTCTTGTGGTGCTGATAATAGTACTGTTTGGAAAGAAGATACTGAAACTGTTCACGTATTTGATTTATAAAGACGGGAAGGACGCACATGCAGCTGATCCGAGTACATTTATAAAACCGGAAGACTTCGTGAAGGAACTGCAGCAGAGAGGACTATACTTTGAAGCGACGGATGAAGGGCTTTTAAGAAAGCTTAATTCGCCATATCAGGAAAATATAGATAAACATGGAACATCGGATTATTATTCAAAAGCATCTATAAAAAGACTTGCTTTGGAGGATGAAATATCGGATAGGGTCTATAATGACAGATTTGAAGATGATAATTCCTACAGATGTACTCCTGATGAGGATATAAAAGCCCCAGGGTACTATTATAATTCTATACTGATCCTTCCGAAGGGAGAGGATAAGCTTCGCTATGCAGCTATCGGAAGATATTTATATCAGACCAGGGGAAGTAATAAAACGAATCCTTATAAAGAAGATTATTATATAGAGTGTAAGATATTCTGTCTGGATTCTAAAATATATGCACTCATCGGACTGGGAGAAAGCGAGATAGTAGATAAGGCGGTAGAGGGATATCGGAAGCCGTATTATATAGTTCTTGCGGAGGAGAATCATATAACAACATATTTGAAGGGAGTGTATTATCCATACGGTTCCTTAGAACATCATTATTATGAGGTTGAAGTTCATCCAAATGTTATTGATGGCATAAAGGACAACAGGTATCCGGTCAGAAAGGTTGAAAGGGTTGATATAGATACAATAAACAGATATTGCCGGGAACTTCAGGAGGGAATACTTAAGAAGTCCATAGATGAATATCGTGGTCATATTGAAAAACAAAATGAACCTATGAGTAATCCATGACAATATTAGTATTATGAGGAAAAGAATTCTAAGAATTTTAAAAATAATAATAATCTTACTGGCTGTCATATGGTTCTGGATATGGGCATCACTGAACATTTATTTCTATAACATTCCGGATGGTTATTCAAAAAAACACTACTCCTATGAGGATGCCCTGGAATATGCACGTTCTATTGATCCGAACGCAGAGGTTGATGAGAATTACATTGAGATAGATTACAGCCAATACAGTCATTCAACCCTTCGTATATGGAAAGCCCATATCAATGGACATGACGTTCATGTTGCCAGCTATCCTCATTCTGTTATGGGCAAGGCTATCTGGGAGTCTCCTATCAGTATTATGATGGAAGCATATTCTTCAAAGGACTGCTACTACCTGACGACGGATGATTATCTATATACGATTATGCCTATTTTTAAGAATTATCCTGAACTTGGAGAAGTAAGTATAAACATGGATGAATATAACAGTCTCACTTCTTCAAGGCAGTTTGATTCCATAACCAAGGATGAACTGCGTGAATTATATGATGAGTATTCTAAGGTTACTGATGACCTCAAATACAATAGTCATCCGATCAAGTACAATTTCTATTTTACGATAGGTGGAAAAGAGTACTGTTTTGAGTATGTGTCTGAGGATGAATACGATAGAATATATAGAGATATATTTTACCCATAAAGGGAAAATTGCTAGGTTCGAATCCTAGTATCTAAGCTTAAAGGCCTCGGTGAATTACCGAGGCTTTTTCTATATATAGTACATAAATTATGTTAGAATTAGGCGGAGATAAATTTTATCGATAAAAGAGAGTCAAAGTCTAAAGTTAAGACAAGGAGAATTATGGTTAATAAAGAATTGCTTCAACAAAAAATTAATCTTCAAAAAATACAAAACTTGATGAAACAAGTAAATGGCATTGATATTTATAGTCTGAAGTGATTTATCAAAAGATGAATGGAATATATACAGATTTTAATGACTTGATTTAATATCCTGTTATGTTAGAATCTTATAGTTGTATATATTTATATAAAGACATAGGAGGGTATGTTATGAAATTATCAAATATGGTAGGAGAGAGATTTAAAGAGCGTCCATCGGAGTGCGTGATTGATTCACATGCATTTTCCGTAAGAGGAGGCTATATCAAGTATGTTGCCAACGGCATTTATTCTCTTTACCCCCCTATGAAAAGAGTAACAGCCAAAATCGAAAATATAATCAGAGAAGAAATGGATGCGGCAGATTCACAGGAAGTACTTTTCCCTGTTGTTCTTCCGGGATCTCTCTGGGAGGAGTCCGGAAGATTCGAAAGCGTTGGAGAGGAGCTTCTGAGATTCAAGGATAGAAGTGATTCATCCATGGTTCTCGGTATGACTCATGAAGAGGCAGCCGTACAGATGGTACGCGAATGGGGAAATACCTACGCTAAATATCCATTTTCAATATATCAGATTCAGACAAAGTTCAGAGACGAAGCTCGTCCTAGAGCCGGTCTTATCAGAGTAAGAGAGTTTACTATGAAGGATGCATATTCCTTCCATACCTCTCAGGAGGATCTTGAGAAATACTATGATGTTATGGCTAATTCATACTTCAGAATTTTCGAAAGAGCCGGAATACCTGAGGTTATATCTGTTAAGTCTGATTCCGGTATGATCGGAGGAAGTGTATCTCACGAATATATGCTTCTTGTGGATGCAGGAGAGGATTCTATAGTTCTCTGCGAAGACTGCGGTTACAGTGCAAATATGGAAGCAGCTGATACAACTGTGGATAACAGCGGATGCGCACCTGCTGCAGAACTTAAGAAGGTTCATACACCGGACTGCAAGACGATCGAAGCAGTCTGCACATTCCTCGGAAGCAAAGTAGAAGAGTCATGTAAGGCGGTTATCTACCAGAAGAACATGACTGACGAATATGTAGTAGTTTTCATTAGAGGAGACTACGAAGTTAATGAGACTAAGCTTACAAATCTTTTAGGAGACAAGGTTCACGCAGCAGTTATTACAGAAGAGTGCGGACTCTGCGCAGGATTCTGTGGACCATACAAGCAGGAAGCTAAGTGCCAGATCCTTTTCGATAAGACTCTTGAGGGTATCGAAAATCTGTGCTGCGGCGCAAATGAAGTGGATTATCACTATACAGGCCTTAATATCAAGCGTGATATCGGTGATGTAGAATATGTAGATGTATCCAAGATCAGAACTGGAGATATCTGCCCTTGCTGTGGTAAGAAGACCATAAAGATCAGCAGAGGTATTGAAGTAGGAAATATATTCCAGCTCGGCACAAAGTATTCCAAGTCTATGGGCATGACATATACAGATGTAGACGGAAGCGTAAAGACACCTATTATGGGATGTTACGGTATCGGTGTTGGAAGACTTGCAGCCAGCGTTATGGAAGCTAAGCATGATGACTACGGCCCGATCTGGCCTATTACAATTGCTCCTTGGCAGGTACATTTATGCTGCATGAGACCTGATAATGAAGATTGCAAGACTGCTGCCGATAATATCTATAAAGAGCTTCAGAATGCAGGCGTTGAAGTAATATATGATGACAGAAAAGTTCAGGCCGGCGTAATGTTTGCCGATGCGGACTTACTGGGTGTACCTGTAAGAGTAACAGTAGGACCTAAGAATATAGCTAACGGTCAGGTTGAGCTTTCTACAAGAGATAAGAGTGTTAAGACTCTTGTGGCACTTGATGATTCTGTAAAGGAGATTCAGGCACTTATTGCCAACCTTTATGCAGAGATCAACTCCAAGGTCAGAGAGAGAATACAGTAGTTTAGCGAGTATATTATGAAAAAATTAGCAGTTGTTTTTCCGGGAATCGGATATACAGTTGATAAGCCCCTTCTATATTACGGACGTAAGATTCTTAAAGAAGCAGGCTATGATATAAAAGTGTTGAATTATACGGGACTTGGTTCTGTAAATATAAAAGGCGATGCAGATAAAATGAAAGAGGCATTTGACCTCATCTTTTCAAAGACCGAAGAGTATCTGGAGGATACTGAATGGGATGAATATGATGAAATCCTGTTTCTTTCAAAAAGCATAGGAACGATTACAGCATCAGCTTATGCCGAAAAATACGGCTTGAACGATAAGAACATCAGAAATGTGCTTTATACGCCGCTGGAGTATACCTTCGCATATCATCCAAAATCTGCGATAGCCTTCACCGGTACGGCTGATTCGTGGTGTGTCCCGACAGATGTTATGAAGCTGGCGGCAGACAGCAGCATTCCTATATATTCTTACGAAAATGCGGATCACTCTCTTGAAACAGGGGATATTCAGCATGATATAGAGACCATCAGGGATGTAATGGAGAAGACAGCAGACTTTATAAATGGATAAATAATATGAATTCTTCGAAGTATTCCTTTCGCTCTTTCGAGAGTCTAAGGAATACTTTTTTATTGTGCGATATGGGCTTGACAGGATAAAAAATAACTGTTATTATCATATTATCAATATGATAATAACAACGAGAGAGTAGACGATAGACTTATAGATATAGAGAAATGTCAGGAGGAATACCATATGTATCCACAGAATCCAACATATCAGCCGCAGCGGCCTCCATATCCATATCAGCCACAGCAAATGCCGCAGTATCAGCCACAGCCTTTAAGAGCACAGGGCCCGGCCATGACCTATAATGAACCGGTAAGTCCGCTTGTTCAGACTATGGCACAGAGAAATGCTGAGATTATTGAGAATAAAAAGAAAACAAAGAAGCAGAAGCCGAATAAAAAGATGAGCCCTTCGATGATGTATGTTATCATCGGATCATGTGCAGTGGTTATCATAGCACTTCTTGTAACGCTTATAGTAGTTATGGGCGGAAAAGACAGAGGTACTCAGACTGCATCTAATGACACAACAGAATCAACATTCGGAGGTATCGGTTCTGATATCACAGACGAAGAGGAAGCATCGGAGTATTATGCATCTAGGGGGAATGATTACGAGATATTTAATATCGGTGAGACATGGACGGTAGATGGACAATGGTCGCTGACTATACTCGGAGCTAAGAAGACGGAAGAACGTAATAAGTATAGTGACAAAGAACCTGAAGCAGTATATATAGTTGATTATATATATACAAACATTGGATATGATGATTCCATTATGGATGGAGTATTTTTCTCACTGGATGATACGATCATTGACAGCAAGGGTAGATATGGATACTCATATTTGGGAAATGTAACCCATTATGCTCAGGCGGCTCCATTGGGGGCAACATGCATAGCACAGGCATGTATAGGTCTGGATCATGATGGTACATTTAGGATAAGTATGAGTAAATATGATAATGATGCACATCCGCATAATGCTGAATTTATAATTGACCCAAGCAAAGAAGCTTATGATGTAACACATTCATCAATTGATACAGCAGATGCTCCGACTTTGGAAATAGGCGAGACCTGGACAGTAGACGGACAGTGGTCAATTACAGTTACGGGAGTCAGAGAAGCTGAGAGACGAAATGATTTCAGCGATAAGAACCCGGAAAAAATATATCTGGTTGAATATACATACACTAATCTCGGCTATGAAGATGATTTTACGGAGGGACTGTATATTACAGTTGATGACATGGTTGTCGACAGCAAGGGAGTGATGGGATATTCGTATCCGGGAGATATTAAGGAGTATCCAAAACCGATACAGGTCGGAGAAACCTTGAAAGCTGAGTCATGTATAGGCGTAGAAAATGCAGGTGACTTTAGAGTATCGATAATAAAATATGATGGCAATAAAAATAAGCAGAAGGAAACCTTTATGATCAAGGTTAACTAAGCAGATCAGCGGAGCGTGCGAATATGCATCAGCTCCGCTTTTGTGTGCAAAAAATGAGAAGTGATATGTTATATTGTTAAGTAGTGGGTTTTGAAAATATATGGTTTTATTGGAATATAAATAATGAGATTCAGGAGGTAAAAAATGAGTAGTTTAAATATAAAAACAGCTGAAAAGCTTTTCCCGACTGCACCGGATCTGTACGGCTTATTTTTTGAAGATATCAGTCATGCCGGAGACGGCGGTTTATATCCTGAGCTTCTGAGAAATCGTTCCTTTGAGGATTCGATCATGCCGGAGGGATGTACCTCTTCAGATGGAGGAAAAACCTTTGTATCTCCTACAGGATGGATAGAAGAATTCAATAACGGCGAGGGAATGAGTGATTGGGTGAAGAACAATCATATTCCGCCTACGAGTATTCCGGCCTGGTATGCTGAAAATACAGAGATGACACTGGACACGGATACAGTACTTAATACAAAGCGCAAGGTGTCTCTTAAGGTGGATTTTAAGGCCGGAGGAGAGCTTCGAAATATAGGCTATACAGGAGTGCCTCAGAAAGCAGGAGATTCCTATAACTTTTACATGTTTGCACGTTCAGAAAATGGAGCGGTACTGACACTCGAGATAAGAGATAAAGGGCAGGTATCAGCTTCAGCTGAGATTGAGATCAAGGCCGGAGACTGGACCAGATATGACGCAGTTCTTACAGCGACACTTACAACCGGCAGTGCTGAGTTCTGTATAAAGGGTGCCGATGATATAAGTCTGAACATCGGTTTTACATCGCTGATGCCAGCAGAAACCTTTATGGGACATGGCCTCAGAAAGGATCTTGCTGAGAAGCTCCGTGATATGAATCCGGCATTTCTCAGATTTCCGGGAGGCTGTATAGTAGAAGGCTTCTCCATGGAGACAGTATGGTATTTCAGAAATACCATCGGACCTGTATGGGAACGTCCGTCTCACTGGCTGCTGTGGCATTACCGCGCGACCAACGGACTGGGATATCATGAGTATCTTCAGCTCTGCGAGGATCTGGGTGTTGCACCACTTTATGTAGTAAACTGCGGAATGACCTGTCAGGGACGCTGTCCGAGATATTTTGAGGAAGAAGAGCAGAAGGATATGCTGGAAGATATTCTGGCTGCTCTGGAATATGCTCTTGGAGATTCAAGTACCAAGTGGGGAGCAGTTCGTGCTGCAAATGGCCACGAGGCACCATTCAGACTGGATTATCTGGAAATAGGCAATGAGAATTCGGGACCGGAATATGACTGGCGTTTTGATGCTATAAGAGATGCCGTATTGGAACGTTATCCGGATCTTATCATTGTGGCTAATGACCGAGGAAAGACTAAGAAGCTTAAGACGGATATAGCAGATGATCATTATTACAACATGCCTGAGTTTTTTGCTGAGGGCATTCATCTGTATGATGATTATGACAGATCCGAGCCGGATGTTTTTGTCGGAGAGTTTTCGGTTAATCAGACTTACGAAGGTCAGCTCCGTGCAGCCATCGGTGAGGCAATGTTCATGCTTGGTATGGAACGCAATCAGGATAAGGTTAAGCTCGCTGCCTATGCACCGCTTTTCCAGCATGTAAATTACAGCTCATGGTTCCCGAACCTTATAATATATGATAACAGCAGAAGCTTCGTAATTCCTTCATACTACAGCTTCCGAGTATTAGGCGGCAACAGAGGTGAAAATGTGGTCTATTCCGAAGAGGATGTAAAGAAGATTTATTACGATATTCACGGTCTTCCTGCACTGTCCGGTGATGATGGTGTGAAGTACAGGAATCCTGTATGGAACGGAAAATCTATGGAAGTATCCAGAAATATCATGGCTCGTTCAGAGGTAGATTCAGATAATGAGATTACAGTATATAGAGACCTTCCTGCAGACCTGCCTGACTTCCCGTTTAAGATATATCCGCTTGTTACTCTGGGAGATGATCTGGAAGCAAGAGGCGGTGTATTTGAGGTTGATGCATACTATGAACCGGGAAAGGATATAGCACTGGGAGTTCTTGCATCTCCGAAGCCGCTGTCCTATTATGACAGGACAAATCCGAATCCTACAGATCCTTGGAGCATGAGATTTCTTGAAGTATCCCGCTGGATACTGTCAGAAGGAAAGTCTTATGTGGCTCGTGACAGCTTCCCGGCAAAGGCTATTTCTGAAGCTAAGGAGGTAAGTCTTAAAGAAAATGATTTCAACCATCTGAAGTATACGGTATCAGGTCATGAAATCACGTTGGAAGTAAATGGTGAGGTGATCGATACAGTAGAACTGCCTTACTATCCTGCTATGGGTACTGTGGTTACTGATACGGATGATGAGGTTATCGTAAAGATAGTTAACTTCTCCGATGAAGGTGAAAAGGTTGAAATAACTCTGGACGTAGATGTAGAATCGCACTATACCGTAAATGTTCTGACAGGAGCAGCGGAGGATGAGAATAGTCTTGAGGCTCCGGAAAATGTCTCGGATAAGATTCATCAGGCTGAAGGAGCTGATCGTAAATTCACATATGAGGCTCCGGCACTGTCAGTCAATGCGTTGAGATTAAAGAAATGCTGTCTTAAACGGAAAGACTGCGGAGAAGCTGTATATTAAGTATACATCAGCCTTTTTTAAAATGTGGTTGACAAGATATAATCATTATGTTATTATCTGCAAGATAATATGTATTTCCGAAAGAAATACAAATAAAGGGAAATGAGGATAAAAAAACATGGAAAATGTAGCGATTGAGGGAATCAGTAATTTAAATGTAGTAACAAATCTTTTTTCACAGGTGGGATGTGTTGAAGCGGATAATTGTATTCTGGTGACAACAAATCGTGATTTTGTCGGAGGTTCAAATCCGGGTAATATGCTGACCACAAATGCAACTATCGCAGGCGCAAAAAATGGTGGACTTGTAGGCGGCCTTGTTGCCGGTGCGGTGGCGGGAGCAATCAATACATCCGTACAGAATCAGGTTAATGAGTTTCACAGCACTCTGGATGCAAGACAGAAGATAGCATTTGACAGAAGTACTTATGCCGGATTTCTTATAAATGTGCTTTCTACAGGTATAGGGGTTATTCCGTTAAGAAACAGCGGACAGATAGTTCCTAAGGTTAAGGATCTGATTACAGATGTAGAGCATTTTTTCTTTATCAATTACAATGAGCTTGAAGATAAGCAGCTTAAGAAGCTGCCGCTCAATTTTTCATCAATGCAGTTTGCGATGTGTTTTAAGAATACAGGAAAGCTGAAGGTTTATACTCCTTGGCAGCTGCCTAAGAAGCATAAGCTCATACCATATCAGGAGGCGAACTTTAATAAATTAGCGGCCAGATTTTAACTGTTCGTTTCTTCAAGTATCATTTCGTCTGAGAAGGAATCGGCCAGGCAGAAAACGATTATGATCGGTAGCCAGCAGTATGCAGCTGCTCCGCCTATGCTTTTAAAGTAGTCCTTCATATTGTAGGAATTTAATTCAGCCTCGGTCAGCCTCTGCAGATCAATCGGTGCTGCACCGGAAAGACCGCAGAAGATTGCAGCAGCCCAGATCAGGAGACCAAGTAATACGAATGAAATGATAATCTTGATCTTGCTGCGTCCTTTAAGCTTTATAGCCGGGATTGCTGATAATATAATTGAAATGATCAATGCTGTAAGCATTACAAATTTAGATGAAAAAAATGTCAGAAAGGGAACAAGAATAAACAGCATGCATCCGCTGAACAGCAGGACTGAGCTGATGGTAAAGCGTTTTGATAAAGGTTCGAATTTACCGAAGGTATCCTTCAGTCGAAGAAGTATGAGTATTCCGTAAGCGAGAAGTGCCGGGATATGTATGGCAGCTTTGCTCATTGATAATTCGAACTGATCGATGATCCGCCAATGGCAGATAGTGAAAACAACCATTATCAAACATATTAATATTTCATAACAGTATAATGTGCGCTTCATTTTCTTTCCTTTATGAAATAGTACATCGATAAGTAAGAGTATAATAAATGCGGCAGCATATATCAATGTTTGGCAGAAAATACTCCGATTGAATGATATACATTAAAATATCCGTTTACTATAATTATATCTAGTGAACGTTAAAAAATGGCGTTTGTCGCCATTTTTTTGTTGCGCTTAAATGTAATACTTGAGAGGGACATAATATGACGACTGACATCGAGAGAAAAGAACCATCGGCATGGGTGATATGGGCTGAGCAGACTGACGTTTTTATAGGTACACTGATAGTATTCTCGCTTATTATCGCTGTTGCCGTTTTTTTTGCATATATAGGGATCAGTAATCATTTAGCATATTCCGGCGCTCCATTTCATCAGGAGGTTGAGTGTACAGCGATAAGGGTTGATGAGATCGAACGCGAACAGGAAGTCTATGATGATTATTATAAGGATGAACCTGAGCATATCAGAAAACAGCATATGAAAACGGAAAAGTATAAGGTGTATGTTTCTGAATGGGAATACTACATAAATGATGAGAGGAAAACACTGACCGTTACTGATAAATATCTGACCACTCATAAGGTCGGAGATAAGATGACCAAGAAAATGTACAGCCGCGATGGAGTTGAATATAAGTTTGCCAGCTTTGACGGACTTACGGACTTCGTGCTCGGTATATGTTTAATGATCATTGCATTATTCACGTTCCTGATAGTAGGCGTGATCCTGGAGAGGATAAAGCTTGCTAAAAAAGGAAAACTTAAAAAGAAGAGAAAGAAAAAAAGATAAGTTTATAGTATATAAAAATCGCTATTTGTGGCGATGTGGGTTTAAAATCCTTATGATAGAATCTCCCTGAAGTGTTTATATATGTGATATTTGCAAATATATTTCACGAGAGAACAGGAGGGATTCAATATGAGAAAAAGATTGTTAACAGGGGCATTGGTTATAGCGATGGTGGCATCACTTTCTGCCTGTGGTGATAGTGCAGACACAACAACTGCAACAACAGCAGCTGCAACAGAAGCAGCAACCGAGGCGGATACAGAGGCAGCAACAGAAAGCACGGAAGCTCAAGTTAAGGATGAAGGTGTGACTGAAGAAGCTACAGAAGCAGCTTCGGAAGAAACAACCGAGGCCGGATCAGAGGCTGCATCGGGTGAGCTTACAAAAGAGAAGTATGACTCCATGACAGCAGAAGATCTGCTTGCTATGGCAAATATACAGGATACACAGAATCTTACTGATGATGAGTATTACTGGCTGCTTGATACGTATAAATTCGTTGATATCGATTATGATAAGCTGGAGATGGATTATTTCAACAGCATAACGTATGCGGCATTGAAGCAGTGTAAGGGTGGCAGCTCTCATCGTATCATGGACAGACTTGTAACCAGTGAATATCCGCAGGTAAGAGGCGTTGGCTACGGCAGTGTTTCAGGCTTCTTCGGAGCATCGGACAAGAATGTGGATAAACTTGTTAAGGCGCTTGAGAGTGAGACTGATGAGTACTGTCTCTTCAAAGCAGTAGATGGTCTGTCAAATGAAATGGCTAAAGATCCTAAGGTTGCTGAGTTTATCTTTAAAATGGCGGAGCATCCGAATCCACTGATAAGAAAAAGAACAGCGATTGCTATCGGAAATACATGGTCTATAGGAGTAGAGGGAACAGTAGATAAGATCATAGAGCTGATGCATGATGAAGATATTGAGGTCAGAAAGAATGCTGTTGAGTATGCAGGAAAGCTTCATGATGATGCGGTTGTTGAGCCTATAGTTGAGATCCTTAATGATCCTGCACAGGCTAAGGTTCATGGTTCAGCCATCAGGGGACTTGCATATATGTGGCTTGATTTCCCATTCCATAAGGAAACAAGTGAAGCTGCTTACAGAGCTACTATGGATTATTATTCAAAGACACCTCGTAATCAGGATGTACCTGCATGGGATGGAATAGGAGCGTTTGATACAGTATCCGAAAAAGCATTAACTGACAATGACTGGTATAGTAAAGCCACGTACTTCGATCCGGATGAATTTTCTTCGATAATGGCAGATGTAATAGCAGACCCGGATGTGAACTGGCTTGCCAGAGGATGCGCTATGAAGGCGGTACATTCGCTTGCTCCGGATCATTTCGATTCACTTGAAGACGCAGCAAATGCGTGTGGTGATCAGAAGGCTGTTGATGAGTTTAATAAACAGAAAGAAAAGTACGCAAGCGAGTAATTGAATAATCAAACATGATACTAGAATGTGACAGTTGGGATTGATTATCAGGCTCGACTGTCACATTTTGTTATTGTAGAATTACTATATGATACAAGTACCGGTAAGCTAAAACGCGGCAATCTGAATATCGTAGAAATACAATATCGAGGTATATTATGATCAGTAACACTCAAAGAAAAAAAATAATGCTCCATATCGCAGCATTTATGATCATAATGCTATATAACTACCTGAATACATTTATTCCGGGAAGCTCCCATGATATCATTTCGTTTTCTTACATGGGATTTGTTGTTGTATGGTACCTCTCCATAAAAGAAAGAGTGATAAATGACAGTATGCGGAGATTTTTCTTTATCGGCGCGCTGTCTCTCGTTCTTCTTTTTATATTGCGTCTTGCAAGATGGAATTATTTCGGAATGTATGAGATGCCGAATGAGCTGCTCAGATATATGAATTACATTCCGCTCATCCTTATCCCGATGGTATCACTGAACTCTGCACTTATGGTCGGGGTATATAATCATGAGAAAACACGGCGGCTGATAGCAATGCTGTGGATAGTGGGAATCGGGCTCTGTGCTCTCGTGGTTACGAATACATTTCACAATTTTGCATTTAGGATAAAGGATAGTAATCCGGACAGCTTCAGCTACAGCTATGGTCCGGGCTACTACATCATCGTTTTTTTCTCGCTAACATCGATCATATCCGCATTTATAATCCTGATACACAGGTGCCGCCTTTCCACAAGCAGAAGGCTGGCATTTATTCCGATACTTACGTTGGTGGTCGGAATCGCGCTTATTGCGGTTTATTTTGTATCCGGAGGAGCTCCGAAGCTGTTCGGGTCGAAGCTGTATAATCTTCAGGAGGTTTATATCTTTCTCTATATTGCATTCTGGGAGAGCTGTATACAGATAGGACTGATTCCGACAAATTCGGATTACGGAAAGGTATTCGAGGCATCGGGACTGGATGCTTATATATGCGATATAAATGATAAGACGGTTTACAGCACGAAAAACTACACGCCACATGAGGGAAGTGATGATTACAGAGTTACCGAACAGGATATCAGGGGAGGAAAGGTTGTCTGGCAGGATGACATTTCATCCGTAAAGGAGATCAGGGCCTCTCTTATCGAGGTTACAAAGGAGCTTGCCGATGAGAATGAGCTGCTTGAACTTGAGCATGAAATGAGCAGCAGGAAGGAAGAGCTGGAGTCTCTCAGGAATCTTTATGACGAACTCTATGATTCCGTAAATCCGGAGATAAGGAGTCTCAGAAAGCTTCTTACAGATATAAGGCAGAACGGTTCCGATGAACTGCCGCTTATCAGACAGGCGGCCGTCCTCGGTGCATTTATCAAGAGGCGTTCCAACCTTTCGATCCTCGCGCACAACTCGAACGAGATAGATATGAAGGAACTGGAATATTCGCTTCGTGAATCCATGTATTATCTGTCTCTCGCAAATGTGAAATGCAGCGTCATGATGGGCGGCAGAGGCAGTGTTCCGGCAGAAGTCCTGATAAGGATGTATGAGATATTCCATGCGGTTTCTTCGGAGCTTATAGGGAAGAAATGCAATATCATGGTAAATGTATCCGGGCCGGAAAAGCTTTCAATGAAGATAATGATAGACAGCCTTGTGGGCGAAGATTTTACAGAGAGATTAAAAGACAGGTTTAAGGAAGGACTTGAAGTGTCCTATGATAAGGATGAAGGGATAACGTATATCATATGCAGATAATGCAGATCCTAAAAGTGAATATCCCATATGAACTGATGATCCTCAGAGGGATCTTTTTCCTGTGGGCGGCAATACTTTTACTTGGATTTGTCTACAGACTTTTCGAAGCCATAAGGAGCAGGAGAAATCCGAGGCTGATCGGTCTTATGATAATTTCGGTGGTTATATGCTTTCTTATTACGATTGTAGTCGAAGAGGGAATCCTTCTAAAGGAGGGGACAGAATATGTAGTCGGTATCGCAGTGGTTCTGGCGACAATGACGGTCATAGCTTTGATACAGCTGATAGTAAGTATAAGAAACAAAAGGCGTCGTGTTGATCTGAATTCCGTTAAGGAATCGGTAGACAAGCTGGTCACAGGAGTATGCTACTATTTTGAGGACGGAAGGATAAAACTTCATAATCTCAGTATGGAAAAGATATGGAGAACTCTTACGGGACGCAGTCTTATGGACGGAAGCAAATTGTGGGAGGCCCTTTCGGAAGGCAGGGCTAATCTTGGAACCTGTATAAAAGAGGGAGATAATCCAATCTATGAGCTGCCCGGCGGAGAAGTGCGAAGCTTCAGACGAACATATATCGAGACCGATGGAATGAGACTGTATGAGGTTCTGGCGGCTGATGTTGCAGAGGAGTTTGCACTTATCAGCAATCTTGAGGAGAAGGAAGAGAGATTAAGATACAGAGGCGCCCGCCTTAAGGCATTGGGTGAAAAGATCGATGCGCTCAATATCGAGAAGGAAATACTTAATTCGAAGATAAGGCTGCATGATGATTGGGGACGTGCACTTCTTACCGCGAAGGCCTATATGGAAAATCCGGATGATGATACGAAAAAGGAATTTCTGTCTATATGGGAGCGGAACATTTCCTATGTTGAGGAAAATGTACCGTCTCTCGCAAAGGATGCCTATGATGATATTATCCGAAGCGCCGAGTCGCTGGGGCTTGGAATAGATATAGAGGGCGAGCTTCCGGAGGATTATGAGATGAGAAATGTGGTCATTCAGGCCATGACGGTATGTCTCAGCAACATGGTTAAGCATGCCGAAGGAAAGAGGCTCGCTGTAAAGGCTGAGGAGAGTGAAGGAAGATATACGGTTACACTGACAAATGACGGAGAAAGCCCGGAGGAGATCATCGAGGAGAAGGGCGGACTCAAGAATTTAAGGAAGAAGGTAGAGTCACAGGGCTGGCAGATGAAGGTGGAAAGCAGTCCTCGTTTCAGACTCTTCATAGAAATGGGGGATAGAAATGGCATATAAAGTACTTATAGTTGATGATCAGAAGATGCAGCGGATCGCGCTGGAAACAAGCCTCTCAGAGAATCCGGATTATCAGATAGTGGATTCCATAGGAAATGCGGAAATGGCTGTAAGCTTTGCACGGAGCAAGGCACTTGACCTGATAATAATGGATATAGTAATGACTGCGGGACTTAACGGAATAGAAGCTGCTGCAACCATAAAGAAGGAGCATCCGAATATAAAGATAATTCTTGTAACGAGCATGCCGGAGGTTTCTTATATCGAGAAGGCGAAGGAAGCCGGAGCGGAGGGAATGTGGTATAAGGAATATGAAGAGCTGCCGCTGATGAAGGTTATAGAGAAGGTTCTTGCAGGCGAAACGGTTTATCCGGAGGAGACGCCGGTGCTCTCCATAGGAAATGCTTCAAGTGATGAATTTACATCCAGAGAGCTGGACGTTCTAAGGAAGGTGGTTTACGGTTACACAGATCAGGAAATTGCGGATATGCTCAACATGAGCAGATGGACCGTGAGGACTCATGTAAAAAGTCTTATGCAGAAAACAGGATTTAAGAATCGTGTGGAGCTCGCCGTAAATGTGCGGTCCTCGGGACTTGTAATCGATGAATAGGAAAATGATACGCCGCTCAGTTTATGATGTATGTCATGACGGAGATGGCGTATTTTCACGCGAAGAAGACATCAAAGAAGCTGGATTATCCGGAAGAAATAGCAAAGATCCAGGCAGATATAAATGACATAAAGGTTATTATCTCAACGATAAGAGATATACAACCATCTGCACCATTATAAATTTATGAAACAGTTTAAACGGCACACGAGATGATCGTGTGTCGTTTTTTCGTAAGAAAATGTGCGGGATTCATTCTTGGTTTTGTGTTATTGACTCATCCCCAAGGGCAGGGTTTATAGTGGGATTTAAGAGAAAACTAATCCGTATCGGAGGGGATGAAATGTCGGTACTTCGTACATTAATTAAGAGAAATAAAGTATGGGTCATGGCATCGGTCATGCTGTCACTCATCGCAAATCTCACGCAGATGATCTACATGTATTATGTGGGCGAGCTTGTAAATAAGATTGAATCCAGAACGGCGGTGAGCATCGTATTTATAGTCCTGTTGGCAGCCTTAATAGGATTAAGTGTGATAACGCTTTTTATGAATCAGTATGTGGGCCGTATTGCCGCAGAAAAAATGGCGCATACACTCAGAATGGGCTATGCCGCGAAGATGATACACCGATCCGTGGAGCATGGAAAAGAATGCGACACGGCGTCGATAATGTCGGTGGCACAGAATGAGCTTGCACAGGCAGACGGGTATCTCGTAAATGTATTCTTTGATATCACGGGAATGCTCCTTATGGGAATCCTTGCAACGGTATTTATGTTTATTCAAAATGTAATCCTTACCCTCGTGCTTCTTATTCCGACTCTTTTCATTCTGGTATACGTCGGATTCTCAAGCAGAAGTCTTTCATCGATAGTATCCGCAGCGCAGAATGAAAAAATGAAGATGAATAAGGCAGGCTTTGCGGCAGTTCACGCATTTCCTGCGATAAAGACCTTTGAGGGCGAAGAGCTATGCAGGAAGGCGATGGATGAAAGGCTGATCAGCTGGACAAAGCATCAGACAAAGGTCGGAAGGTTTTCGGCTTTGTATAATACACTTTCGGGAATCATGTCCCGTGTTCCTCTGATGATGATGCTTCTGGCAGGCGGATATATGGTCATTAAGGGAAAGATACTGATGGGTACGCTCGTGCTTTTCCTTAATCTTCAGAACAGTCTTACACAGTCCATAATGAATCTTCCGAACTGGATCGCAGGCTTTAAGGTGTTTACGACAAATCTGTCTAGAGTTGATATAGAGTGAGGATACGAAAATGATAGAATTAAATAATGTGACATATACATATGAGAATCATCCGGTTTTCGAGCACATTTCTCTTAAGGTTGAGAAGGGTCAGAAGGTCGGAATAGTAGGTGAAAGCGGATGCGGAAAGAGCACGCTTCTTAAATTGATTGCGGGACTCTATGCTCCGACAGAGGGAAGTGTGATCGTTGCGGGAGAAAGTGTTCCTACTAATATCACGAAGAAGGTTTCGGTGGTAATGCAGTCACCGATGCTGCTGCCCCTTACCATACGAGAGAATATAACCATGGGGCATGAATATTCTTCCACGTGGATAGACAGAGTTGTTGATGCTGCGAATATCAGAAGCTGGATAGACACCCTCGATAAAGGTCTTGATACTTATCTCGGTGACCGTGCGGATGAGCTGTCCGGAGGTCAGGCACAGCGTATAGCCATAGCGAGAGCCATATGCAAAGATGCTGATATCCTTCTGCTTGATGAACCGACTTCTGCGCTGGACGGCGAAAATGCAGCGTCCGTTCTTGAAGCATTAAATCGTTATGCGGCTGATAAAACCGTGATACATGTAACCCATAGGCCTGAGCATCTATCCGGTTACGACCGCATTTTCTCCATGAAGGCAGGTGAGATATCGGATGAATCATAAGGTCATTAAAATTCTTAAAGAGCTCGGATTATGGAAAACATTTGTCATAGTAATGATCTTGAGATCACCCTTTGATTTTTTGAATTCCGTGCTTAATGCAAATATGCTGGAAAGCTTTATACGTCTGACAGACCAAAGAGACAGTAATAATCTTTCCAGGACTTTCTGGGTATTCCTGCTGCTCACTTTTCTGCTGTTTGCTTACAACGCAAGCATCTGGGCAACCGTTGCGGTAAAGACAGATATGATGCTGCACAGACGCCTCAGAATGAAGCTGCTTGAATCAATGCTGTCACGTACTCAGCAGGAAATGGAAGAATACTCGGAAGGTGACTGGATTACCCGAATCAACAGTGACGTGGATAAAGTGGCGGATTATCTGACAGCGCCGATAAATTTTATGCATTCCATGATCGCCGTTGTCAATTTTGTACTTTCGTCGGTGATACTTATACTTCTCAATCCAACACTGTTCGGTATATCAATATTTCTAATGATACCGTTCTTCATACTTAGCAGTATCGTGATAGTAAAAAATATTCCGAAGTTCAGAAAGAACGCACAGGAATCCTTCGCAAGGTATACGAACTGGATGGGGCCTATAGTTGAATCGGGAGATGCAATCGCGGTTTTTGGCGGACAGGATATCGTGCTGGAAAAGGTCAGAGAAGAAAGCGAGAAGATAATGCGGGAAAATGTGAAAGCACATAAAAGGACTGCATGGTCTTCTGCAGTGACCGCCACATCCGGAATGACGGGTTATATATTGCTTCTCCTCATCGGAAATAGTATGATTGGAACTAAGGTAAGGGATATTGCCGAGCTTATGAAGATAACGCAGTACCGCGGCCATATGATGATGGGCATTATGTGTGTAAATGCGGGCATAAACAATATGAAGACAAACCTTACCGGTGCAGTAAGAGTTGATGAGATCCTTGAAGGCAGAGATGATCGGGAGATTATAGAGAAGAAGGCTTCATGACAGAGGTAAACGGTATGGATGAAAATACAGATTTTCAATTACTGAAGATAGGCGAGCTTGCGGCTATGGCGGGTATATCCGTAAAGGCCATGAGAGTTTATGAGAAGAAGGATATAATAAAGCCCGTTCATGTGGATGATGAAACCGGATATCGTTATTATTCGGCGGGGCAGCTGCAGCAGCTGGAGGCACTGCTTGCACTTCAGGATATGGGGGTTACACTGAATGAGATCGCACTCATCATGTCCGGCCAATGCAGCAAGGAAGAAATGTCTGAGCTTGTCGAAAAGAAGAAGGCAGTTCTGCAGGAGCTTATCTGGAAGACCGAAGCTAAGAAGAAGGCACTCGATAATATCAACAGAGACTTCGAACAGTGGGCGGTAAATGATAAGACCGCAGAGATGACTGATGAAGAAAGAGCGAAGAGCCTTGCAAAGCTTGCAGTATTAAATGAGGAAAATGTGCGCCAGATCTTAAGTGAAGTAGTATGGCTATAAAAAAGGACACCCGGAAGTTAATTCCGGGTGTTTTTGGGTTAGTATATAAAATTAATATGTTATGCGATTTTTAGAGTCCGCGCTCCTTCATATATTCCTTAATGCCACTCCACTTATGATCCTTATCGGATATAGTGAGGTCTTCTACTGACATTCCTTCAGGCATTATCCAATCGATACCGATATCAGGATCTGACCAGAGAAGGCCGCCCTCATCATTTGGATGATAGAAATCGGTACATTTATAAGCAAATTCAGCATAATCGGAAAGAACGATGAAGCCGTGTGCGAAATTCTTTGGAATGAAATACTGCTTCTTGTTCTCGGCTGAAAGTACAACACCATGCCACTTTCCGAATGTCTTTGAACCCTCTCTAAGATCTACGGCAACATCAAATACTGTACCGCTGACTACTCTTACGAGCTTATCCTGAGGGAATTCCTTCTGGAAATGGAGTCCTCTGAGAACACCCTTCTTGGATGCTGACTGATTGTCCTGAACAAATGTCATATCTATTCCGACTTCCTTCATGTCATTGTAGTTGTATGTCTCCATGAAGTAGCCACGCTCATCACCGAAGATTGTAGGTGTGATAACCTTAAGTCCTTCGATTTCACATTCTTCTACCTGTATTTTACCCATGATTGATTTCTCCTTTATCTATTTCCATACATCTTTTCGTAATAGTTCTGGTATTCGCCTGAAATGATCGGCTCCCACCATTCCTGATTATCAAGATACCACTTGATCGTCTTCTTGATTCCGTCGGCAAACATTGTCTCAGGAAGCCATCCGAGCTCGTTGTGGATCTTTGTAGGATCGATAGCATATCTCATGTCATGACCCTTACGGTCAGCAACATATGTGATAAGGCTTTCAGGCTTTCCGAGTTCCTTGCAGATAAGCTTAACGATATCGATATTCTTCATCTCGTTGTGACCGCCGATGTTGTAAACCTCACCGACTCTTCCGTTATGGATAACAAGGTCGATAGCCTTGCAGTGATCCTCTACATACAGCCAGTCTCTGACATTAAGACCTTCACCGTAAACAGGAAGTGGCTTGTCATGAAGTGTATTGATGATCATGAGCGGAATAAGCTTCTCAGGGAAGTGGTATGGTCCGTAATTGTTTGAGCAGCGGCTGATAGAAACCGGAAGACCGAAGGTTCTGTGATATGCGAGAACCAGAAGGTCTGCACCTGCCTTTGATGAGCTGTATGGGCTGCTTGTATGGATAGGTGTCTCCTCTGTGAAGAAGAGGTCAGGTCTGTCGAGTGGAAGATCTCCGTAAACCTCGTCAGTAGATACCTGATGATATCTCTTGATTCCATACTTTCTGCAGGCATCCATAAGAACAGATGTTCCGATTACGTTTGTCTCAAGGAAGATTGACGGATTCTCGATAGAACGGTCAACGTGGCTCTCGGCTGCAAAGTTTACAACCATATCCGGATGCTCTTCCTCGAAGAGCTTCTCTACTGCAGCTCTGTCAGTAATGCTTTCCTTTACAAATCTGAAATTTGGATTATCCATAACAGGAGCAAGTGTTGAAAGATTGCCTGCGTATGTGAGGCAGTCAAGACACACGATCCTGTAATCAGGATACTTATTTAACATGTGAAAGATAAAATTGCTGCCGATGAAACCGGCACCGCCTGTAACTATGATTGTCATATTGTAACTCCTTTCGTGTTATCAAATTATCTGAATGTTTAAAACTTAATGCGCGCGTGATAATTAATTATCAAATTCAACTGTTAACACTATAAAGGGTGACGTTACGTCATGTGCAAGCACTTTTTTTGAAAAATTAGAATGCCTTGAAAAATCCGGCTTCTTTGGTGATTTTGAAGCCTTTTCTATGTGATACTTTTTTCTCTATATATGACTTAAAGTCTTTATATTTATCTACGATATACTGATTTTGGTTGCCGTGACAGGACATTATGTACTCGAGAAGAGGCTCAGCCTTATCAACGATAAGAGCATCATCATAGATGTTCTTTTCTACATTATCAAAGTATTTACTTAGTATTTCGGCACCGTTATCGAGACCAAATACACTGTAAAGATCTGTTGCCGAAAGATCTATTCTTTCATCAAAGCCTTTAACGAGTTCGGTTATCTCATGCATATGCTTCTGTCCGTATGTACTTGCATAGAGTACTCCGCCGAGCTTAAGGACTCTTCTTATTTCCTTTGCGGCATCCTCGGGATTGTCACAGTAGAAGAGTGTATGATTTGCAATTACCACATCAAAGCTGTCTTCGGGATATGGGATATTGTTGCAGTCAAACTCCTCAAAGCTGATTATCTTTTTTAGTCTGTTGATGTTAACGGTCGGAACAGATTTATGTTCAACTTCATTGAATATGGCTTTTGAAGCATCCTGAAGCATACCTCCCGAGATATCGGAAAGGATGATAGAGGTTCCGCGGCCTGTTGGTATATTATCGGAATTCTCAACCCAGAGAGCACCGTTACCGCAGCCTATCTCAAGAATCTTCATTCCCGATTTAAGCTTCATTTCTCTGAAAAGCCATGGGAACCAGCCTTCCTTATTTACAGAATAAAGCTTATGCAGGCGGATTCTTGCCGATACGTTGTTGGCATTATGATACTGGATATTGAGACTGTTCTCCATACTTGTAAGATTGATGAGACGGAGCATTTTCTCCCAGTCGATCTCGCGGCCTTCCTCGTAGGCGGCAAGAGTATCGTTTATAGCCTTCTGCACCAGCATCATCTGGTCAATCTTATCATTGATGAGTGTCTGCTGCAGCTTCATGGAGTCTACCATGAAGTTTTTGTCGTCAGCCTTTACCATCAGCTCCTTTATCTCATCCAATGAAAATCCGAGATATTTGTAAAGCAGTATCTGCTGGAGACGAACAAGGTCATCAGATGTATAGTATCTGGAGCCTGTGGCTTCATCCACATAGCTCGGCTTAAGTATATTCTGTTTATCATAGAACCTTACGGTCCTTACGGAAACTTTGGCCATCTTGGCAAAACGGCCGGAGGATATATAACGTTCGTCCATACGTCCAATCTCCATTTAGTGACAGCATATGAAATACGGATTGCCCATTTCTGACGAAATTCTCGCAATCCTGGAAATACTCAGAAATCAAGTCATATTATAGCATAGTTTATTGGAACTGGTATATTTAAGAAACAGTTTAGAAATACAGAAGAATCAGATTAAGACTATTTCTTTGGGATATTGTACTATGACTATGCTAAGTATAAAGGAGATGAAAAAAATGAGAGAAACAATTAAAAAGAAAACAGTAATATCATGTATGGTCATATTTGCGATTCTGATCTTCGTTCATGGATTTGAAGCAATCGTAATTCGTATGGATGAGACAGTAGTTGGGGAAAACTTCATTAATAAGGTTTTCGGAATCCTTGTATTTGTAGTTATCCTTAGAATACTGGGATGGAAAAAGGAAGATATAGGATTTAAGAAGGATGGAGCAGTAAAATGTATAGGAATTGGACTGGTGCTTGCGGTTATTTCCTTTATTATTGCCTACAGTGCAGAGGTTATCATCCTTAAGGCAGGCGGACATGACATTGGTTTCGGAATCTTCACAACAGGCTTTTCACTTACAGGAGAGGCAGAGGTTCATACAGGAATCGGATTCATACTGATGTGCATTTTCTTTAACATTATAAATGTTGTCATGGAAGAGGGTACTTTCAGAGGACTCTTTAATAAGATCGTAGGAATAAATCATTCACAGAGATTTGCGATTCTCTTTCAGGCGATTTTATTCGGTGTTTGGCATATAGTAACTCCGATGCATAATCTGATCGATGGCGATATAAGTGTTGGCGCATTTGTCGGACTCAGCGTAGGATATATCATTCTTGCAGGTATGATGGGAATTAAGTGGGGACTTCTTTATAGAATGACCGGAAGTCTTTATGCAGGAATGGCAGATCACTTCTTCAATAACTGCATAGCAACAAATCTTCTTCATGTAACGACAGAGAGCGGTACAGATGAGATGATGATAGTTCGTGTTATGATCGCACAGCTTCTGTCCTTCGTGGCAATACTGCTGATTTCTAAGAAAGTGCAGAGTACAGAGCAGAACTAATCAGTAAAAGACAGCTTATTGAGACGGTTTCGGCCGTCTCTTTTTTAATTTGACTTGACATATTATCAAAACGATATTAACATATTATCAAAGTGATAATATGAAAGAGAAGGAGCATTATGGAAAAAACTTCCGGAAAAAAGATAGTAAAAAGAATTGTTATAGCTGCTATAGCCGTTATAGTAGTTATTCTGATGGCACCACTTTGCCGATATATGTGGATGAGATTCAGGGTGCTTGGAAATATGAAAAGAATCTATAAGGATGCACATTTTGTAAATTTCAGCTGTGACAGTAAGCCTATACCGGAAGGCCACCTGGACAGTTATGTATGGTATGGAGGTGAGGAGCCGGAGGGACCACTCTATGCATTTACAATAGAAGATTCTGAAGGTAGAAACGGATGGGGTTACGCCAGAAAAGATGGGACGGTAATACTGGATAATTATTCAGGCATATATTATCTTCAGGATACGATAGATTACTTTGAAAGAGTGGTTGACTTTCAGACTAATTTTCCTGAACTGGAATGCACTCCTGTACGTGTCAGTCCTGAGAATTCAAGGCGTCTGGTGTATACGGAGGACTGTTCGACTTTTGAAGGGTACATGAAGGCTCGCCTGGTTGGGTCAATGTCTTGGACAGGACAGGGATTTTCGGGAATAGGTGTCGGACTGAATACAGACGATTATCAATATGTATATGATATTAATCAGATTCTGCGTCAGGCTGATTTTGAGGTGTGTGTGGAATATATGACTACACGTGAAGACATAACGGACGAAGACTTAAAGGGAACAGGTTTTGAATTGGGACATTATTATCCTTTTGGGGCAGAAAGATATGATACAGCTGTTCTTGGAGATATGAGTATGTATGAAAGAATGAAAGAACAGGATCATCCGTTGTTTGTAATTGAGATAACTAAGAAAGGAACGCTGGCGGAAAGTTATACATTAAATTACAATGGTAGTATAACTAAAAAGGATGAAGAAAAAGGTACTGAAGAGCAAAGGAAAATATCGGATGAGGACTATATAAAAATCTATAGATTTGCAAGTGGGACTCATTTTGATATCAAAAAGGCATTTACTTCAGGAGATGAAGAAAGTGACAGGCATATAAAGGTTACACTATTTAATTTCTGGACCAGAAAAGATGGGAAAGAGATGCATTTTGAATATAAGCTGTATGATGTAGATGAGCCGGATGATAAGCTGTGTCCTATCATGGAACTTATAGAGGGGTATTTTGAATGAATAAGATAAGGTATATTGTACTATTGATAATGCTTATATCTTTTACGGGCTGCGGAGTAACAAAAGAGACGGTCGTCGCTACAGAACAGAGTACCGGAGCAGATACAGAGGAAAGTATTGAAACACGGATAGAGAGTGTGGAGGTACTTTCTGCTGAGAAAAATCCTAATAACATATGGGATATCAGATGGCCGTATTATTATTGTCAGGGGGGCGAGAATGTTCAGTTTCCAGATTCCGTATCCATGAGTGATGAAGATATGGATATACTGCTTCAGTTTTATAATGAGTATGATAATGATACATATAAGGCGGATAAAGATTTCCTATGCTATGTAATAATAGGAGTGATGAGTGGTAATACACATACGGGTAAAATTATCTACATATATGATGAATACCCTGAAGGATTTGAAAGCATAGTTGATGTAATAAACAGAATTTGCGGTGGAGATAAAGAGTATCTTACGATGACAGGAAAGATTCAGGAGATAACTCCGGAATACTTTACTGCGCTTACCGGAATAGATGACAGTAAGGTACATGATGGGACTGTAGAAGAGGTTATAGAACATCTGAATATCAGAAATATTCAGGATATGAAGTGGTACAATAAGAACTGGACCATAGACGATGTTGTTCAAAACTATTCACTGTGCAGATACCTTCCATACGAGGTAAAGCAGGCGGCAAGTACGGACGCAGGGTGTAAGGAATATGCCGAAAAGCTGGCAGAGGAACTGGGGGCAGCCGGTAATGTGACTAAGGTATATTCTGAACATAAATCCGGTCATGAATGGTATGAGATACATTATAAGGATCAGGCTATCCGGGTATATAGATCTGAACAGGTGGCAGATGATATCCAAGAAAAAAATGGATTAATAGACAGTTATTATTATAGCCTTACACTTGAGGAAGATACGTCGGATTATGGACCTCTTGAAAGCCATCTTCTGTTTGACTTTGTCTATAGTGATGACTCTAAATTTATAATAGCAGTAGAAATCAGTTATGACGACAAGAAGGATTATTTCTATGAGGTTGCACAGGCAGCAGAGAGAATTGATACCGGAGAAAATATATCAACCGTGACTGATGCGACTGAAGATAAGGGTGCATTGGAAGAAGATGAGTAAAAAGGGGATAAAAATGATTCTTCTGGTGAAGTGACTGAGAAGGTTACAGAAGCTGTGACGGAAGCTGCGACAGAAGCTCCGAAGGAGAACGTCGATTCTGAACTCTATGATTCCTTCAGCAATAATGAAGCAAAGGTCTTATATAGAGGCGGTGAGGGAATCAGAACGGCAACCTTGTTTCCACTTGGACAGGCTCTTGAAGAAGGGCAGTCATACACCATTAATCAGATTGTGTTTCTGTTAAAAAACTTACCAAGTATACCGGATACATTTGAGCCGGACATAAAATATGAGAGGATCGATTGCGGTCAGGACGGTGTGCAGGAGCTTCTGGTGGATATGATATCCGGAAGTTCTGAAATGTATATGATAATAAAAGATATAGATGGTGAGCTGGTTCTATGTTATGCGGAGGAATTTACAAATTCAAAAGATGCTTCACCTCATTATATAGAGTATAAGCTGAATCCTGATTGTACCACCAGCCGGATTATGTCTGAAGGTAAGGTGGATATGACAGAGTATGCCATTATCGACGGAAATGGTGATTACCATCTTTATTATGGGTTAAAGAAAACGACCACATTTTATACTACCTGCTATGTGAAGAATGGCGATAATTCTATAGAGGTGTCACCGGATGGGCTTGATAGTGAACATATAGTTTTATACGATTATTACTTCTCGGATGATGAGCATTTTATGTCATATTCGATGATCGATGATAACGGAAATGATATAACAACGGATGCTGACTATGAAGATTCCAATGCAATTAAGAAGCGCTTTGCAGAATCGGGAGTTAAGACATATTCCAATAAAGAGATAGAAGAAATGCTCAGCGAAAGAGCGAAGGAAATAGGATATCCTGCGAAATAAGCATACATACTTAAGAAAGCTATAGTGCAAAGATGCAGCATTATATGATAAAATTGAAATGTCGGTTCACAATACTAATTTATTTGGGGGAAAAGATATGAAAAAGATTTTGATTTTAGAGGATGAGGAAGGAATCAGAGACGAGCTGGTGATACTTCTTTCAACCTCGGGATATAATGCTGAAGCACTTACTTCTTTTGATAATTCAGTGGAGGATATTCTGAAGGCGGCTCCGGATATGGTGCTTCTTGATATCAATCTTCCGGTTAAGAACGGTAAGGACATTCTGCGTGAACTGCGTGCAAAGTCCGATGTTCCGGTAATAATGGTTACCAGCAGTGATGCTGAGAGAGATGAGCTTATATCCATCGGATATGGTGCGGATGATTATGTTACAAAGCCGTATAATCCGACACTGCTCCTGCTCAGAATGGGAAATATATTCAAGCGTCTTGGCGGTTCTCAGGATATTGCCGAATATGGTGATGTAAGTATCGACTTCAGAAGAAGCATGATAATAGCAAAGGACGGAAGCGAGACTGTACTTTCAAAGAATGAGATGCTTATACTTTCATTCCTTTATAACAATAAGGGACAGATAGTGAGCCGTGACGATCTTATGACGGATCTCTGGAATAACAGTGAATATCTGAATGATAATGCGCTTACTGTAAACATCAGCAGACTTCGCAGCAAGCTTGCGGATGCGGGAATGGAAAATGCAATCGAGACCCGTAAGGGACAGGGGTATATCTTATTATGACATTTAAAAGGTATCTTAAGGACAAAACCGTAGAGCTTCTGGTTTCTTTTGTGGCATGCCTTATTATTGTGTGGCTGCTTGTGGTGTTCAGGCTGAATGCGGTTGCGGTAGTCATGATTGCGGGACTCTATGCGCTGTCAGGAATAATCTGCCTTCTGCATGATTACAACAGGAGAAAGGATTTCTATAATAATCTGACAAAGAATACAGAGCTCCTGGATAAGGCATATCTCGTACTTGAAACTATGGATGAGCCGGATTTTATAGAGGGCAAGATCATATATGATGCACTTTATGAGATTGATAAATCCATGGCTGAAAATGTAGCCGTATATCAGAAGCAGGGAAGTGACTTTTCTGAATATATAGAAATGTGGATCCATGAGGTAAAGCTTCCTCTTTCGGCCATCAGCCTTAAGCTTCATAACCTTGTCAGCGCCGAAACAGCGGATGAAGGTGCATTGGATACAAGGATCGATGAATATAGGAAGCTGCTTACGGAAACAAGAAGAGTTGAGTCTTATATCAATCAGGTTCTTTATTATGTAAGATCCGGAAATGCGGAGCGGGACTACCACATTTCCAAGATAAGCCTTGCTGATCTGATCCACGAAACAGCTATGACATACAGGGAGAATCTTCAGGACAACGACATTAATTTCATGATCGAAACCGGAGACCTGGATATAAAAGCAACGGAAGTAAATACCGACCAGAAATGGATGGTCTTCATAATGGGACAGCTGATCGCCAACTGTATAAAGTATAAGCGTGAAGGTGTTGAACCTTATGTGAAGATCATTACCGAGAAGAGCGGATCGGGAGAACTGGTCAGTATCGCTGTTGAGGATAATGGTATAGGAATCCCTGCAGAAGATCTGAAAAGAGTATTTGAAAAATCCTTTACAGGCCATAATGGTCAGACCAGAACCCGCTCAACGGGAATGGGACTCTACATAGTAAAAGAGTTATGCGGTAAGCTGGGACATGATGTGAAGATTGAATCCGAACAGGGCAGCTGGACCAGAGTAACCATAGGAATAAAAAATAATGAATATTACGGGGTTGTATGATCCCGGAGCCAATATTACAATTTTGTAATGTTAAGTAATATTAGAAATACGACATCCTCTTTCTTAGGGTTTATTATAGTCATTGTCAAGGAAATGTACTTTGACTCTAAACCATAAGTAAAGAGGAGTTTTTTGACAGCGGATAAGGATGCAGGAACTCCGGAAAGGAATTATAAATGAGTGAGATACTGAAAATTGATAGCATCGAGAAATATTACGGCAGCAAATCTTCACTTACAAAAGCACTCGATAATGTTTCATTCGTAGTAGAGGAGGGAGAGTATGTGGCTATAATGGGAGCCAGCGGAAGCGGAAAGACAACGCTTCTTAACTGCATTTCCACTATAGACAGAGTTACATCCGGTCATATATATGTAGCGGGAGAGGATATTACCAAGCTTAAGGGAAATAACCTTAACCGATTCAGACGCGAGGAGCTGGGATTTGTATTTCAGGATTTCAATCTTCTGGATACCATGACAGCTTATGAAAATATTGCGCTGGCGCTTTCAATTCAGGGTAAGGATGCCAAGGTGATCGATGAGAAGATCCGCAGCATGGCTTCACAGCTCGGAATTGATGAGGTGCTGAACAAGTATCCTTATCAAATGAGTGGAGGCCAGAAGCAGAGGGTTGCTGCTGCACGTGCCATCATCACAGAGCCGAAACTGGTTCTTGCAGATGAGCCTACAGGAGCACTTGATTCCAAGTCAAGCAAGATGCTTCTTGAGAGCTTCAAGTATCTGAACGAGAGTATTCCGGCAACAATCCTGATGGTTACACATGATGCATTTACAGCTTCATATTCAAAGAGAGTTATCTTCATCAAGGACGGAAAGATATTCAATGAGATAATCAGAGGCGGACGTAACAGAAAAGAATTCTTCAATGAGATAATCGATGTTATATCTCTCTTAGGAGGTGACGCAGGCGATGCTCTTTAAACTTGCATTAAAAAATATAAAGAAGAGTGTGAAGGATTATTCCATATATTTCTTTACCCTTGTAATAGGCGTTATCGTATTCTACGTTTTCAATGCACTTGAAACTCAGACAGCGATGTTAAATGTAGCCGATTCCACCAGAAGTGTTATAGAGCTTCTGAACATATTCCTCAGTGGTGTCAGCGTGTTCGTAGCTATAATACTTGGTGCACTGATCATATATGCCGGAAACTTTCTGATCAAGAGAAGAAAGAAGGAATTCGGTGTGTATCTTACACTCGGTATGAGCAAGAGGAGAATGTCAACAATACTTCTTACTGAGACGATCATTATCGGAATCCTCTCACTTGTTATCGGACTGATTGTAGGAACTGCATTATCACAGTTCATGAGTGTTGCGGTTGCAAATATCTTTGAAGCGGATATGACAAGCTTTACATTTGTCTTCTCTGCAAAGGCTGCAATCAAGACATGTGTTTATTTTGGAATAATGTATCTGATCGTAATGATATTCAATACGGTGTCTATCGGAAAATGTAAGCTTATCGATCTTCTGCATGGATCAAAGAAGGAAGAAAAGCTGAAGCTCAGAAATCCTATCGTATGTCTGATCATCTTTATCATTGCGGCAGTTGCACTGGCTATAGATTATTATTGTGTAACAGTTAAGCTGAATGATTTTCAGTCACCTAAGGTACTTATAGTAATCCTTGTGGTAGGTGCTGTATCAACCTTCCTTGTTTTCTGGTCTGTATCAGGAAGCATACTGACAATCGTAACAAAGATGAAGGGCCTTTATTTCAAGCGCCTCAACAGCTTTGTACTCAGACAGTTCAGCAGCAAGGCAAATACTATGGTAATGTCAATGTCGGTTATATGCCTTATGCTTTTCCTTACCATAGTTCTTCTCGGAAGCTCTATAAGTCTGACAAGATCGCTTAACAGCAATCTGAGAAAGCTTGTACCATGCGAGTTCCAGGTTAAGTATTTTTATGAAGAGGAAACAAAGAGTATAACCGATGCGCTTACTGAGAAAGGGTTTGACTTAAGTAAATTAGATAATACGGAGAGCGTTAAGTTTTATGAGTTCAATGATCTTACAATGGCTGACACAATTGGAGAGTATCTTACTCCTGCTCTTAACCATTATACCTTTGTTACGATGGATAGTACTGAAACTTTAGTTTCTCTTACAGATTATAACAAGATAGCAAGAATCTTCGGAGCAGAGGAGCTTAAGCTCGCAGAAGATGAGTATGCGATGGTAGGTGATCTTTCTGTAGTAGTGGCAGCAAGAACAAATGCGATAAAGGCCGGACACAGCTTTACATTTAACGGACATACACTTACACCGGGATATCTCGATTGTAAGCAGGGCGCAATCATGATGAGCATGAATAAATGTAATGAAGGTGTTGTGGTTGTAAATGATGAGGTTCTTGAAGGATTAGCATCATCCTGGCAGGTGCTTTATGCAGATTATTCCTGTGTGGGTAATGATGATATCGAAAGTACCGAGAACTATGTAAATGATTTCTTCAAGGATGACAGTTTAAGTGATGAAGGCCTCTTCTATGCGACAAGAAGCATTATGAAATCTGATTCCATAGGAATCGGAGCGCTGGCTACATTTATCAGTCTGTATGTGGGAATCATCTTCCTTATTGCAAGTGCAGCTATCCTTTCACTTAAGGAGCTTTCAGAAAGTGCTGACAATGTGGAGAGATATTCGGTACTCAGAAGAATCGGTACAGATGAGAAGATGATAAATAAGGCACTGTTCAGTCAGATCGGAATGTTCTTTGCCTTCCCTATGGTGCTTGCCATAATACATTCAATATTCGGACTTAAGTCTACAAATATGATCTTTGAAGTATTCGGTTCGGAAGGACTTGGATTATCTATAGCAATCACTGCACTTATTATTGTTCTGATATATGGAGGTTATTTCCTTCTTACATACTTTACAAGTAAGAGGATCATCGCAGATTATACTTACAGACAGCAGTAATTACGGAATGGATAACCAAATAATATAACAAAAACCGGCCCACTCGGGCCGGTTCCTTTTATCTCATCCACCACGTTTTTCCTGTAAATCCCATTTGTATTCGGCGATATATTACATAGAGAACGAATGCATATATTGCTGCTGCGACTACGAAAACAAACCAGGTTCTGGATTTCTTGTCTGCTTTTGGTTTAACTGATTCCTCTGCGGACTGACGATGATTTTCCGAAGGGTCACTTACCTTGTAAACAACATCAATCTTGGTATTTGCCTTGATCTCATTGAGAGAATCATATTCTCCGTGGTACTTCTTTCCTTCTGCCTCGAATTCATAGGTTGCCGTAAAGACCTTTTCGGTTGAGGTTACTGTAACACCTCCGCCGCCCTGGGTTACCTGTTTTCTGGAGGTTGTAACTTCCTTAACATAGCCTTCGGTAACCAGAGTTGCGTTCTCATCAGGTGTAGAAGCCTGTTTCAATGTTTTAAAAAATAATGGGATCATAACAACGGCATAGATTACAATTAATCCGATCAAAAATATGGATCGTGCGTTAAATGATACATTTCTTGAACTTGTTTTTATTTTTACACTGCGATCAAAGTTATTAACCTTGTTAGTTGTGTATGTGTATGGATCATCGTCATCGAGATGACTCTTGGCATAAAGGTCGTCATAGGTGTGATCGAAGGATTCATGCGAAGGTCTGTATGTGTTATTATTGCCATAATTGTTATTGAAATTATTATTTCTGTTATTGTCGTTATTGTCATTTTTAAGCTGCATTATGTTTCCCCTAAAGCTGTTTTATATTATTCCAAATTTCCTCGTA
Source organism: Eubacterium sp. (assembly GCA_017634555.1). Lineage (GTDB taxonomy): Bacteria > Bacillota > Clostridia > Lachnospirales > Lachnospiraceae > Eubacterium_Q. The sequence goes on from JAGBNF010000011.1 coordinate 51,119, forward strand.
GTATGATACTACATCGACACCGTAAATGTCATTAAGAATTTCTTTGGTAAGGGCTTCCCGTGAAGGTCCTTTTTTTATGATATTTCCATCCTTCATAAGCAGGATGTTATCTGTGAGAGTTGCGGCTGTCCCGATGTCGTGGAATACGGAAATTACAGTATTCGGATAAGACACACCGTTTATTTCGGTCTGCCGTGATGCCCAGTCTCTGAGATAGGAAATAAGCTCGACATGATATTTCAGATCGAGATGATTGGTAGGTTCATCAAGCAGTATTATTGGTGTTTCCTGTGCTATGGTCCTTGCAAGCATGACACGCTGGAGCTGTCCTCCCGACAGTTCAGAAAGCTGCTTCTTCCTGATGCCGCTTAGACCTGTGGCTTCAATGGCGTTTTCTGTTATTTCTTTATCATGCTTTGAGCTTCTGCCCAGCATTTCACCGAGACTGTTTCCCGAGTGAGCATATCTTCCGAGTAATACCGAGTCATATACGGTATATGAAAAGTAGATGGAAGTGAACTGCGGCATCATTGCTATATAACGGGCAAGCTCTCTCTTGGAGAGAGAAGACAGTTCTTTTTCCTCTAAGGTATCGGAATTGCTGTTCGGGTTGGCTGCGGTGGAGAGCCGCACATTTCCTGTGTAGGGAAGAATTCCTGCGAGGACACGGAGCAGGGTAGTCTTTCCTGAGCCGTTAGGGCCGAGTATTCCCCAGATGCCTCCATCCGTAAAGCTTACGGAGATGTCGTTAAGTATGAAGTTGTTCTTTTCGTATCCGGCGGATACCTTGTCTAAACGTATATTCATAGCTCAGTGTCTCCATATGGATTTCATGGTGTCAGGGGTATCAGTTCTCGGCGGCAGCGTTGTCACGTTTCCTGAAGAACAGGATTATGAAGAACGGTGCTCCGAGCAAAGCGGTCACGGCGCCTACAGGAATCTCTCGCGGTGAGAGGATTGTTCTTGCTATAAGATCCATGACTGACATGAATGCACCTCCGTAGAGGAAGCTCATCGGGATCACTACCTTGTGTCGTGAACCGAAGATCCTGCGTACACTGTGTGGAGCAACAAGATCGATAAAGCCGATGGTTCCGGTGAAGGCAACCGACACGCCTGTAAGAAGTGCGGTAAGCATTATGAGAAGGATCTTATGATGCCTTGTGTTGACGCCCATTGACATGGCCTGGTCATCGCCGAAGGTCATGATATCCAGCTCTCTTGAGAAGAGCATCAGGATAAATGTGATTATAAGGCATAACGGGATTAAGATCTTCACATGTATCCAGTTCCTTGCTGAGAAGGAGCCCATCATCCAGAAATATATCTGCTGTGAATGATCAGGGAATAGTGCCGCAAGAAGCGTCAGCATGGCACTTACGAAAAGCGATATTACCATTCCTATAAGGATGATCGTATAGCTGTGAATGTTGCGGTCAATCCTGCTCGAGAAGACCAATACGAAAAATACTGTTAAGAGCGCAAAAACAAAACCTGTTGCGGGAAGCAGGATACTTCTGAGTGTAAAGGATTGAATTCCGGATATGATAATGATCGCGGCTCCTATGGCAGAACCGGATGAGACGCCCATCGTGTAGGATGAGGCAAGTGGATTCTGGAGTAGTGACTGCATGACAGCACCACTGACCGATAATGCTCCTCCGACAAAGAATGCCACAAGGGCTCTCGGTACACGTATACTCCAGTAAATGGATACAGTCATCGGATCGACACTTTCCGGAAGACTGCGGCCGAAAAGTTTATGCATAGTAATATAAAGTGCATCAGGGAGCGACACGTAGACGCTCCCTATATTTATGCACAGTATAAGAATAGTTATACAAATGATTAAAGACAGAATATATTTTTTCATATTGATCCTTATACTAATCTTTAATCAGAAGCTGATGCTTAGTTGAAATCAGCGAACTCGTCAGGATATACCTTCTTAGCCATCTCGATCATAGCATCTACTACGTGATTGTTTGGCTGGTTACTTGCGTCTGCATCTATATAATATACTTCATCGTTCTTGATTGCATTAACATTTTCCCATCCTGTTGTAGACTTGATAGCATTTTCTACGTCAGCAATGTAATTTACGTTTGTAACGATTACATCAGGGTTCATAGCGATTGCTTCTTCCTCTGAAATAGCAATCCAGCCTTCCTGATCGCCTGTAATGTTAGTAGCACCGATTCCTGTGATCATCTCGTCAAGGTATGTTCCCTTTCCGAATGTGTAGATTGAAGGATAATCAGCTGTTGGAAGTGAGATCATGAAGAGAATGCTCTTCTTTGTCTCGATAGTTGAAGCTGTTGCCTTAACCTCGTCCACCTGAGCCTCGAACTCCTTGATAAGCTCTGCAGCCTTATCCTCAGCACCTACAGCTGAACCGATGAACTCAAGATCTGTAACGATCTCAGCAAATGATGTGCTTGATGGGATATCTGCAACACAGATTCCTGCATTTCTTACAGCCTGGAATGCATCCTCGCCACCGAAGCTGCTCATTCCTGATGTGAAGATGATGTCAGGCTTAAGAGCAACGAGTGCTTCGCAATCAGGATTCATCATATCGAACTGCTTGATATCTACAGGAAGCTGCTCCATATATGCAGCAGAGTTAGTATCAATAGCAACGATCTTATCTGAAAGACCGAGGTCGATAAGGAAACGTGTTGTTGATGGAGCCATTGAAACGATTGTGTTAACTTCTTCAGGAATGAAGATCTTGTTTCCTGCTCTGTCTACAGCGTTTGATGCTGCGTCTGTTGTTGATGCTGCAACTGCTGCATCTGATGTAGTAGCTGCCTCAGTAGTAGCTTCAGTAGTTGCCTCTGTAGTTGCTTCAGTAGTTGCTTCTGTTGTAACTTCTGTAGTACCTTCAGAAACTGCTACTGTTGCCTCCTCTGTCTTGCCACAGCCTGTCATAACTGAGAAGGCCATAACTGCAGAAATTGCAAGAGTAATGAGTTTCTTTTTCATAATTTTTTCTCCTTGGTTATATAATAAAATTTACCAATACGCTATAATAGCACAAAAGTATTTATATGGCAAAAACAAAAAAATAGGTTTTATTCATAGCTTTTATTTATGGGTCTTATATAGTAAAATCTCATGTAGAGTTTTTTCAAATATTTATAGGTGAAATATTATGGAAGTAAACAGAAGAGAAGTGGAAAGATATCTGGGCTACAGAGGTCTTTCTGTAATAGACGATAAAATGAAATCGATAATCGAGGAATGTATCACCGACATGACGGATGCGGTGACTCCGAGGGAAACACATAAGACGTTTCCTATCGTATGGGATGCTTCGGGCGAGGGCTGCAGCTTTAGTGATATAAGAGTGAACGGTGGCAATCTGGTCAGAAATCTGAAGGGCTGTCATGAGATAGTTATGATGGCGGTTACGATCGGACCGGGGGCTGACAGACTCGTAAGGCGAGCCGAGCTGAGAGATATGCTGAAGGCTTATACCTATCAGGCGGTGGGAGCGGCCGCTGTAGAAGCCTGGTGTGATGAGGTGAATGAGATGATCCGTAAGGAAGCGGATGAGAGAGGACTCTTTACGAGACCGAGATTTTCCCCGGGATACGGAGATTTTCCTCTGGAGGTTCAGAAGGATTTTGAACGGATACTTGAGATGCCGAGGTCTATAGGTGTTTCGCTGTCAGAGAGTCTGCTGATGACGCCTACGAAGTCCATTACGGCTGTCATTGGTCTTTCAGATAAATCAACCGAATGTCATAGAGCAGGATGTGAAGAATGCAATATGCATGAGACCTGCGAATACAGCCGGGCATAAAATAAAAGTACAATGGTAGATGAGGTAATAAGGATATGAGAAAAGCATTAAGAGATAGATTGGGTAAAGAATGGCTGTTCTGTGACGGAGGAACGGGTACATTTCTCCAGGAGCATGGACTCCAGGGAGGAGAGCTTCCGGAGACCTGGAATGTTACACATCCGGAGGTTATTCTCGAACTCTATGAAAGCTACCTTGCGGCAGGAGCCGATATATTTAATACGAATACATTTGGACTCAACAGTCTGAAGTTCCCGGGAAGGATCGAGGAACTGATGGATGCTGCAGTCAGTCTTGCTAAGCAGGCACGTATAAATACAGGCAGAGAGGATGCTTATATAGCTATCGATATCGGACCTACAGGAAAGCTTCTTGAACCTATGGGAGATCTGAGCTTTGACAGAGCCGTGGAGCTTTTTGGTGAAGCGATGGCTGCCGGTGAGAAAGCAGGTGGTGACCTGATTCTCATTGAAACCATGAGTGACAGCTACGAGGCCAAGGCGGCAGTGCTTGCAGCAAAGGAATGTACGAATCTGCCGGTTATAGTCACAACGGTTTATGATCAGAAGGGTAAGCTCCTTACCGGTGGAAATGTGGACTCTACAGTAGCTATGCTGGAGGGACTCGGAGTAGACGCGCTGGGAATAAACTGCGGAATGGGTCCCGACCTTATGATACCTATGGTGGAAAGAATGGTGGAGGTTGCATCAGTTCCGATAGTTATCAATCCAAATGCAGGACTTCCAAGAACCGAAGGTAATAAGACAGTTTTCGATGTAACTCCTGAAGAGTTTTCTGACATAATGTGTAAGATTGCCGACATGGGTGTACAGGTTCTGGGCGGATGCTGCGGAACTACTCCGGAGCATATAAGACAGACTGCGGAGAAGGTAAGAAAAAGAGAATTTCATCCAAATACTCCAAAGGATATTACGATTGTTTCTTCTTTCTGCCAGGCGGTCATCTGTGACAGAAAGCCTATAATCATAGGTGAGAGAATCAATCCTACAGGAAAGAAGAGATTCAAGCAGGCACTTCGTGATAATGATATAGATTACATTCTCTCGCAGGGACTCGAGCAGGAGGATGCGGGAGCAGATATTCTGGATGTAAATGTAGGTCTTCCAGAGATTGACGAGCCAAAGATGATGAGAGAGGTTGTTACAAGACTTCAGGGAGTTACGGGACTTCCGCTCCAGCTTGATACAACCGATATCACAGCTCTGGAACAGGGACTGCGTTACTATAACGGAAAGGCTATGATCAATTCCGTTAACGGTAAGCAGGAGGTTATAAAAGAGGTTATGCCTCTTGTAAAGAAATACGGAGGCGTTCTGGTCGGACTTGCGCTTGATGAGGACGGAATTCCGGAAACAGCTGACGGAAGAATCAAGGTTGCCGAAAAGATTTATAAGGCAGCGGATGAATACGGTATCCCGAGAAAGGATATTGTTATTGATGGTCTCTGCATGACAGTATCATCAGATTCGTCATCAGCGCTTACAACTCTCGAAACACTTAGAAGGATCAGGGATGAATATCATGGACACTCCATACTCGGTGTCTCAAACATTTCCTTCGGACTTCCTGAGAGACAGATAATAAATGCATACTTCCTCACTATGGCTATGCAGATGGGTCTGTCCTTTGCTATCATGAATCCGAACAATGCACAGATGATGTCCGCTTACTGGTCATTCCTTGCACTTTCGGATCTGGATCCGCAGTGTATGGGATATATAAATGCGTGTGCAAACTCACAGTTCTCGGTTATCTCATCCGGTTCGGCTGCGGCCGCTCCGGCGAGTGCTGCACCGGCTGGCGGAAACGCTTCGTCCGGCGAAGGCGTTTCACAGCTTTATTCTGCAATTGAAAGAGGTATGACCGGCGTTGCGGAAAGTGCCATGAAGGAAGCTATTAAGGATAAGGATCCTTTGGAAGTTATTAATGATGAACTTATCCCGGCACTTGATAAGGTAGGAAAGGGCTTTGAGAAGGGAACGGTTTTCCTTCCACAGCTTCTTATGAGTGCGGATGCCGCAAAGGCGGCTTTCGAGGTGGTCAAGCAGGTTATGGCAGATAAGCCGAGAGAACTTAAGGGTAAGGTTATCATAGCAACTGTTAAGGGCGATATCCATGATATCGGCAAGAACATCGTTAAGGTTATGCTGGAGAATTATGGATATGATGTAATAGATCTTGGTAAGGATGTTCCGCCGGAAGTAATCGTGGATAGAGCTATACAGGATGATGTTCCGCTGGTGGGACTCAGCGCGCTTATGACTACAACGGTTGTCAGCATGGAGGACACCATAAAGCTTCTCCGTGAGAAGAAGCCGGATACTAAGGTTGTGGTCGGCGGTGCTGTTATGACACAGGAATATGCAGACCAGATCGGTGCTGACTGCTATGCAAAGGATGCTATGGCTACAGTCAGATATGCGGACGAGGTATTTGGAAACTAAAGAATATTTGAGAATACAGTCATAAGAGCTGTAATAGTTATAATAGAGACTGCAGTTGTTACTGCAATTGCAGTCGAAAGAAGCTCTGTATCAAGTCCCATTTTCTCGGCAGTGATCATCGGAAGATTACCGATAGGTACGGATGCCATAAGTGTTACACCGAGGATGGCATCACGGTTTACGGAAAAGGCGCGGAGTACCAGTGCCACCATTATAGGAACAAGTATCATTCTTATGAGAACGTAGCCCCATATCCGCACATTTTTCAGACCGCCTATAAGATTTGATCTGGCGATGGATACACCTAGTATTACCATCGAAAGAAAGACGGTCGGATTTCCGATGTAGCTTATGCTGTTGCTGATGATCGGAGGCGGTGTCAGATTGAACCAGAATACGACAAGTGCGAGAACCGCCATGATTGTTCCGGGACTGAAGACACGCTTCAGATTCATTTTCTCTTTTCCGGCACTCAGTACGGTAATTCCGTGAGTATAGAAAAGAAGGCTGTACATAACATTTACTATGATCACATAGAGAATTGCGTTTTCCGGAAGGATCGCACGGGCTATCGGGATTCCGATAAAGCCGGTGTTTGTATAGACTGTCATCATATTATAGTAACGTCTGTCATCAGGCTTAACTCTGAGGATACGCGGAAGTATAAGTCCGAGTACTATCAGAAACGCATAGAAGATAACGCCTATTACCATTCCGATTACCAGATCCTTTCTGGTTGCGGTGATATTTCCCGTCAGTATAGAAGCAAGTATCAGAGCGGGATTACAGATATCCACGACGATGGTAGAAAGCTTTGGTGAAGTGTTGCTGTCAACAACACCCTTCTTATATAGATAGATACCGATTGTAACCAGAATGACGATAACGCCCATCTGCTGTAATATTACTGAAGTGCCCATAAAATTCCCTCAAAACCTATTAAATAAAAGAAAAAAACGAAAAATCGTTTCCTATTATAGCGTACTGATGGATGATGTCAAAAGAATTTTTTGTGGAGGACATGTGATTCTTTGACACGGAGTTTTGCATATAGTAAAATTACCTATGTAAGAAACGGTTGTCATCCGGAGGGGGTACGATGAAACTAAAAGAACTTCTTAAATTTAATGATATTGTAATTCAGTGTCATGATAATCCTGATGCTGATGCGCTGGCTTCGGGCTATGCGCTTTACTGGTATTTTGAAAAAATGGGTAAGACCCCGAAGTTTATCTACAGGGGTAGAAATGAGATTCAGAAGAGTAATCTTCTCATGATGGTCAGTGCACTGGAGGTGCCTGTTGACTATGCACCGAATTTTTACGATAAGCCGGAGCTTTTGGTTACGGTGGACTGTCAGTACGGTCAGTCGAATATTACAAAGACCGAGGCTGAGAATATCGCGGTTATAGATCATCATCAGGTTACAAGTGATCTTCCTGAGCTCTCGGAGGTAAGGAGCACGGTGGGAAGCTGTGCGACTGTATTATGGGATATGATCTCTGAGGAAGGTCTTGATTTCAAGGAGGATAAGCTGCTTTCAACAGCGCTTTATTATGGACTCTATACAGATACGTCCAGACTTTCAGAGCTGAATCATCCGCTGGACAGAGATATGATCGAAGATCTCGATGTAAGTATGAGCATCATCACTGAGATGAGTAACTCAAACATTTCTCTGGAGGAGCTTAAGATAACAGGAAGAGCAATCCTCGATTATAATTATTACGGAAAGAATAAATACCTTATTATAAATGCTGAAAAATGTGATCCTAATATCCTTGGGGTTATAAGCGATTTTTCAATGGAAACCACGGGAGTAAATGTATGCGTTGCATATTATATCAGTCCCGAGGAACTGAAATTCTCAGTACGAAGCTGTGTAAGAGAGGTTCATGCAAATGAGGTTGCCGCATGCATTTCCGAAGGAATCGGTGGTGGCGGCGGACATCTGAACAAGGCGGGCGGAGCTATATATCCGGATAAGCTTGCTGAGATGGGCGTGAGCTACGATCTTAAATCAGTCAACGATCTTTTTGTGAAGAGACTTGATGATTATTATGATAAGTATGAGATCATATATGCAAAGGATACACTGCTTGATACTTCTGAGATGAAGAAGTATGAGAAGCAGCCGCAGGAGCTGGGATATGTAAAGCTTTCAGAGGTATTCCCGCTGAATACCATGATAGAGATCAGAACCCTCGAAGGAGATATCAGTATACGTCTTGATGACGATAAGTATCTGATGATCGGAATTGAAGGAGAGGTTTATCCGATCAGCAAGGAGAAGCTGGAGAAGAGCTACGTTCCTACAGGCAAACCTTACGGAAAAAAGTTCGAATATGAGCCGAGCATCAGAAATCTTTTTACCGATGAGAAGAAAAATGTAATGTCTGTTGCCAAGGGCGTCATAAGTTCCGGAAAGACCAGAATATATGCGAAGCCGCTGGACAGATATATAAAGCTCTTTACGACATGGAACGATCAGAAGTATTATTCCGGTAAGCCGGGAGATTATATAGCTGTAAGAGAAGATGATGAGCATGACATTTATATTATAAACGGAAGATTCTTCGATCAGCTTTATAAAGAGATTGTTGATTAATATGATAAAATAACGCCGGACAGGCCTGATATCAGGCTTGCCCGGCGTTATTTTGTTTATCAATCGTCATCGGTTATTCCATACTGTGACTTATAGTCATCGGAAAGCTCTTCTCCATGAAGGAAGTCGCGTCCCTTTTCAATCAGATGCTCCGTTGTGTAATGTTCGAAATAACCCATTCGGTATGATTTCGTATTCTCTCTGGAATATGTGATAAAGCGGTCGGTAGGCTTATGGTGTCCGACACAGTAAGTAATCGGGGCAACCTCTACCCAGGACTCGGTATTGATCACACAGAGTGTCTGCATTGATGTAAAGTAGAGAAGATGATTCTCGTTATCAAATTCAAAATGTGTTTCCTGTGACTGTGTTGTGCTCAGCAAGGCTTCGCATTTACCGAGAAAATGTCCGTCTGTAATGGAATATCTGTAAAGTATTCCGTTTGAAAATGCGATAAGTATCTGATCATCAGTCTTAGGATCACCGTCATCATAAAATGAGATTCCGTTTGCTGTGTAACCTGCGGAGTTTAAGCTGAAGAGCTCTTTGCCCGCCGAATCGATCATAATGGTTCTTTTACCGTCGGAAAGAAGATATTTTCCGTCGATACTATTGTCTGATATAAGCATTGCAGATTCCCAGTCATCCTCAATCTCAGCAGAAACCACATTTCCTGTTTCGGTATTAATGAAATAAACAAAGTTTTCCAGTGAGTAGAGTATGGTATTCTGCTCAGGATAGAATTTAGGCGCTGATGTGGCATACTGCGATACACCCTCAGGAAGCGGATAGTCCTTTGAAATCTTATTCTTTATATCATATACAGTGATGTAAGCCTGCTCATAGGTAGGAGCATTGGCAAATACCAGGTAGCCGTTAACTGTACATGATTTTGGAGCACTTGTTAGTGTGGCTTCAGAAAGCTTGTCTGTTGATATCTTGCCGGTTTTAATCTCAACGGTCAAAAGCTCTATGCCGTTCATGGAGCCTTTGAGAATATATATATTGTTTCTGTCACTATGAACAATACTGTATCTGGAAACACAATATGGGTCTTCGTCTATGAGCATAGTTTGAGCTGTTTCGAAATCTGTAAGATCATAGGTTGTCAGATATAGTTTTCCGTCATCATCATAATGAAAAACTCCCAATGCGGTGTCGCTGAGTGAATAATCGCTGCATTCCGTAATGACAGTACCGTAGTCGATTTCTTTCCATTCATCATCGTATACATTGAAGCCGTAACATAAAATTTCATTTCCGCTCTTCATGGTATAGATACTACTGGTATACTCAGCCTGGACCAGATCACCTGAAAAATATGGAATCAGAGCTAAAGTATTTTCATCTGTAGGTGCGGCATAATTACCGCTTGTTGTGATAAAGGTTGGTTTTCCGTCCTTGTTGAAGTCGCTGACATTCACTATGGAATCATTAGTGTTATAGTTACGTATAGTCTCACCGGTCTTAATATTATATGTGGTTGCTACATTTCCCGAATAGTATAATATAGTATCATTGCTAACAGTCTTATCAAACCTAAAGAATCCACTTCTTATAGATGTATCAGTACATGTGAAGTCTGTATTCCATTTCTCCTTCAGATCAGCAGGTGAGTAGCATTGAATATGTGTAGTGTCTTTTGATACGAATTCTATTCCTGAGAAAGACATGCTGGTGTCGTATACACCGATTACGGTTGACGTAAGAAGGTTATCATCATCAAACCAATATAAGCTGCTTATGTATTCTTCTGTAGGTTCTCCGTATATTATTTTTTGGGTTTCCAGATCATATACACAGAGGATACTCTCGTTGTAGTTTGGTGACAAAATATAAGCGATTTTTTTACAGTTCGGAGACATGATTCCGGATCTGATAAATGCATTAAATTCAGGCTCTTTCCCGTCCTTGGCAAGAGGAATATTGATGGTTTCGGTGAGTGTTCCGTTGGCACGATTAAGCTTTACAACAGTATCTTTTGAACCGGATTTCATATATATATATTCGGAATCCGAACCGAGAAGAGCGTCATCGTAGAAATTATCCGTCTCAGCTGTATAGGTCCATTTTATGGTTCCGTTATTACAATCAAGACAGTTGATACTAGTATCTCCCCAGAAGATAAGTTCTTCTGAACTGATAAATGTGAGATCCTCGGTACCGGAAGATTTTCTGTTCGAGGAAAAATCGGACAATATAGATAAATTGGTTTCAGTATTCCATACGCCGATGTTTCCTGCCTGATCATAAGCTGCAAGATACTTTCCGTTTTGAGCTACCTCGAAAGCGGTGATATGATCCGGAAGACTATATACCCATTCCGGGAAAATATTTGAAGGTGTTGAAGTAACATATGAAAATGTAGCGTCAGTTATGGCGCGTTCAGCTTCCGGTGTTACGGGGCGTTGGTCATTTTCATCCTTCGGAAGAGCCTCTAAAGCCAGCTGCACAGCAAGAACACGCTCCTGATCTTCGAGAAGATGCAGCGATTCGTTAGCAAGGAATATGGATTGGTTTCTCAGAGAATTGAGATAATTTGTTTTAATCTGATTCCTGCTTTGGTACATATAAACCCCAAATCCACCAGCAGCAAGTGTGATAGCACTGAAAATAAGGCCCATACGCTGCATTACATATTGTCTGCGGCGGTTCATGAGCTCATCATAGCTGCATCCGATAAGGGCACTGGCAAGTCGCGGAAGTTCAACCTTCTTTGCTTTTCTGAACGGCATTCTGTAGTCACAGGAAAGCGGCTCGATAGGTGTTTGGACGGTCTGATACATACCGTTGTTGTCAATGACAGTACGCTCTTCATATTTAAGAACATCAGGAATTACATCCTGCGGTTCTCCGTTAACAAGTACCGTGAGAATCTGATTCTTAGTGTGATTGCGGAGAAAGAATTCAATCTCGCGCTGTACCCATATGGATTCCTTGGTATTTGTGGAGCAGATGACTATGAGATAGTCGGAATTATACAGAGCATGAGAGATCGTATCCGTAAGGTTGCTTGTGATAGGAAGCTCATCCTTATCGCGGAATATCTGCTGAATACGCTTCATCCCGGTCTGCTTCCTGATCTTGTGAGGGATATGGAATCTCTCAAGACCACGCTGGACAGCTTCCGCAACCTTGATATCCTCAGGCGCATGTCTGTATGAAATAAACGCATTATAATGATCAATCATACCTTCAACCTCAAATAGTTAATGATAATGTCACACATCCTATTATATGAAAAAATACATCATCTTTCAATGACGTGGATGTGGGTCCAACATAGTTACATACTAATATAATGCCCATAATTTCTGTCTTAGATATATCATATAATCAAAATGATAATAAGTCAATGGGAATTTTCTGAATTATATATGAAATGTACCGCTTTTCAAAATTGATGCTTGACTTTAGCAAAGCGTTAAGTCATAATATCTGAATAAATCAAATATCGACTAGCTGAGATGGTGCAACAAGTGTATAGAGAGGCTGTTTGCAGTCTCATTCGTCAACAGAGAGGTGGGGTCACCGGCTGAAAGCCCCGTCAGACTGAGCTATACATCATCTTCACACCGGAGCTTCCCAGATGAAGGTTTACTGTGTAGTTTGGGACGTTGGAGAACGTTAAACTTCTAATGAGTGTCGCAGTTTCTTTACAGACTGCGGAATCAGGGTGGTACCACGGAATAGTAATAGTTCGTCCCTGCATCGTAAGATGCAGGGACTATTTTTGTGCGTTAGTTGAGCCAATGTCATATGCGGAGCATATGACAAAATTCTGTGAACAGACTCGCATTTATGCGAAAGTCTGTTTATCAGAATTTATGTCATATCTGCCGAAGGCAGATATGCGACTTTGGCGAGACCGCATCATGAGCATGGAGCGTAGCGGAATGCGAAGTACAATTTAGGAGGAAACAGAGTATGAAGGAAATGCTTGAGAAAATCAGAGTAGAAGCCGAGAAGAAGATTGCTGAATCACTTACACCTGAAGCCCTTGATGAGATAAGAGTTTCGGTTCTCGGAAAGAAGGGTGAGCTTACAAACATCCTTAAGGGTATGAAGGACGTAGCTCCGGAGGACAGACCAAAGGTCGGCCAGATGGTGAATTCGGTAAGGGATAAGCTTGAAGGAGCTATATCCGACAAGATGAAGGAGCTTAAGGCTAAGGTTATTGAAATGAAGATGCAGACAGAGTGGCTGGACGTTACAAAGCCAGGAACAAGAGTTCAGCGTGGTCATAAGCATCCTAATCAGATAGCTCTTGAGGATCTTGAGAGAGTATTTATCGGTATGGGCTATGAAGTAGTAGACGGACCGGAGATCGAATACGACAGAATGAACTTCAAGCTTCTTAATATTCCTGAGGATCATCCGGCTAAGGATGAGCAGGATACCTTCTATATTAATAGACATGATGAATCACGTGGAGAGAAGACAGAGGACGACATCGTTCTTCGTACACAGACATCATCAGTTCAGGCAAGAGTTATGCTTGCGGCAGGAAAGCTTAAGGAAACATCAAAGGGATTCCCTGAGAGAAGCCTTCCTATCAAGCTCATTTCCCCGGGACGTGTATTCCGTTCTGATGAAGTTGATGCAACACACAGCCCTTCATTCCATCAGGTTGAGGGACTTGTAATCGGAGAAAATGTAACAATGGCTGACCTTAAGGGAACACTTGATCAGTTCGCTAAGGAATTCTTCGGACCTGACACAAAGACAAAGCTCCGTCCGCATCATTTCCCATTCACAGAGCCATCAGCAGAGGTTGATGTTACATGCTTCAAGTGCCATGGAACAGGACGTGTTAAGAAGATGGAGGAGACAAAAGAGGACGGAAAGCTTGTTCGCCGTGAGGTTGACTGCGCTTGTACAGCCTGCAAGAGCTCAGGCTGGATTGAAATCCTCGGATGCGGAATGGTACATCCTGATGTCCTTGAAATGTGCGGCATAAATGATAAGAACGATCCGGATGCTCCGGTTTATACAGGATTTGCTTTCGGTATCGGACTTGAGAGAGTTGCGCTTCTCAAATATGAGATTGCGGATATGAGACTTCTCTATGAAAACGATATCAGATTCCTTGAACAGTTTTAATGGATACAGAACAAATAATAAATCATGTATAGATAGATAAAGGAGATTAATTATGGATACACCGGTTATGTGGTTGAAGAATATTGTACCTGATCTTCCATTCCCTGAGTATGATACGGATGAAGCAGGTAAGGATATATTAGAATATGAAGGGCTTGATAAGGCAGTTGATGAATTCGCTGACAGAATCACTCTTTCAGGCTCTCATGTAGAGAGAGTTACAAAGTATTTCAAGAAGCCTACAGGCGCAAGACTTGCACGTGTCGTTATCGGACAGGTTATGGAGGTTGCTTCACATCCTGATGCAGACAGACTCGTAGTATGTCAGGTAAATGTGGGTCATACTGTAGAGGCAGGCCAGGACGAGAACGGTATCGTTCAGATCGTTACAGGTGCGCCTAATATCATTAAGCTTAAGCCATACAAGTTCGGAGAGGACGGAAACGATAAGCCGATCTATACTCCGACGGTTCTGGACGGCGGTACTGCTGTATATAATGTTCATACAGGAGAGGACCTTTCACCTAAGGAAGGTAAGATCAAGAAGGGTAAGCTGAGAGGCGTTCCTTCAGCAGGTATGATGTGTGCTATCGAGGAGATCGGAGCAGACGGAAATCTCTATCCGGGAGATAAGGACGGAGTATATCTTTTCACTGATGAAGAGGTAAGCCTTATGGATCTTAAGCCGGGTGATGATGCTACAGCGAAGCTCGGACTTAATGATGCAAATATCGAGTACGAGATCACTTCAAACCGTGTTGACTGTTTCTCAGTTCTCGGAATGGCTCGTGAGGCTGCAGCTACCTACGGAGTTGCTTTCGACCCTGAAGGAAAGTATGACCTTGCGAAGATGAAGGCTGCTGTAGAGGCTAAGGAAGTTAAGGATGAGAAGTCATCCAATAAGATCGCAGTTGAGATTGAGGCACCTGAACTCTGCAAGAGATATATCGGACGTGTGGTAAGAAATGTAAAGATCGGTCCTTCACCGCTCTGGCTTCAGCAGAGACTCCGCAGCAGAGGAATAAATGCTATCAATAATATAGTAGATATAACAAATTATGTAATGGAAGAGCTTGGAGAGCCTATGCATGCCTTCGACCTTTCAACTCTTGAAGGTGGAAAGATTGTAGTAAGACGTGCAAAGGACGGAGAGAAGTTTACTACACTTCATGATGAGGAGCTTACACTTGATACAGATACACTTATGATCTGTGACAGCGTTAAGCCTGTAGCTCTTGCAGGAATCAAGGGTGGAAAGAACTCTATGATCCCACTTGAGACAAAGGAGCTTCCTTACATTCTCTTCGAGGCAGCCTGCTTCGAGGGCAACAACATCCGTAAGTCAGAGAGACGTCACGGTATTTCAACAGATTCATCAGCTAAGTTCAATAAGGGACTTGATCCTAACCTTGCAGAGCTTGCTATCACAAGAGCGGTTCAGCTTATTCAGGAGCTCGGCTGCGGTGAAGTTCTTGAGGGAATGGTTGATGTTTATCCGACACCTGTTGAGGCATGGAAGCTGCCATTCGAGCCTGAGAAGATGAACGGCCTCCTCGGACTTAACATCGATATCGATGAGCAGCTTGATATCTTCAGAAGACTTGGTCTTACATATGATAAGGCTTCAAATATGCTTACAGTTCCTACATACAGACAGGATCTTAACTGCATGGCTGATCTGGCTGAGGAGATCGCTCGTATCCACGGATATGATCAGATCCCATCAACAGTTCCTACAACAAACGGCGGTATCGGAGGAATCTCCTATGCTGAGTCTATCAACCGTATAGCAAGAGCCGTAGTTGAAGAGAACGGTTTCTCACAGGCTATGACATACAGCTTCGAGAGCCGCAAGGTATTCGATAAGCTTCTTATTCCTGAAGGAAGCCCTGTAAGAAATGCAATTGAGATCATCAATCCTCTCGGAGAGGATTTCAAATGTATGAGAACAACTCTTCTGAACGGACTTCTCACATCTCTCGGAACAAATTCCGGAAGAAGGAACAAGAATGTTCGTCTGTATGAGCTCGGAACAGTTTATCTTCCTGATGAGACATGGCCGGTTAAGCCGACTGAGCCGGGAAGAGAGAATGACCTTCCTCTTACAGAGGCAGCTCGTCTTGCAATAGGAATGTATGGTGAAGGCGATTTCTTCACAATGAAGGGAGTTCTTGAGGAGCTTCTCGAGAAGCTGAACATTTCAGATAAGGTTCAGTTCATTGCTACAGAGGACTATTCACATGAGGATTATCCTTACCTTCACACACTGAGACAGGCTAAGCTTGTAACAGGCAAGGATAAGGAAGAGGTAGGTTACCTCGGACAGCTTCATCCTGTAGTAGCTGAGAATTACGGAATCAAGGGTGACGTTTATATAGCAGTTGTAAATATGGATAAGGCTGCTGCAATGGCTGATTTCGATATCAAGTATGTTGAGATCGCTAAGTATCCTGCATCTACCAGAGATCTTGCACTTCTTTGTGACAAGAATATCTATGTAGGTGATATTGAGAAGATCATCCGCGCAAGTGCAGGTGAGAATCTTGAGAAATGTGAGCTCTTCGATGTATATGAGGGCGAAAACATTCAGGAAGGCAAGAAGAGCGTAGCATATGCACTTTCCTTCCGTGCAGCAGACAGAAACCTTACAGGTGAGGAAGTAAATGCTTCGGTTGAAAGCGTACTTGCCGCACTTAAGGATAAGGGAATTGAGATTAGAGCATAAGAGAAAAGATTATGGATTTACATGACTTTTATTATGATCTTCCGGAGGAGCTGATAGCTCAGGATCCGCTGGAAAAGAGAAGTGATTCGAGAATGATGGTCGTTCACAGGGACAGTGGTGAGATAGAGCATCGTCACTTCAGTGATCTTCTTGATTATCTGAAGGAAGGGGATTGCCTTGTTATCAATGATACCAAGGTAATTCCTGCGAGACTTCTCGGCGTTAAGGAGGATACGGGAGCGGCAGTTGAGGTGCTGCTTCTGAAGGATGCCTCCGAGCGTTATGCAGATAAAGCTGCGGAAGAGCTTACATCAGCCGGAAGTGATACAAAGATAAATACCCGTATATGGGAATGCCTCGTAAAGCCGGGTAAGAAGATGAAGCCGGGAGCAAGAGTGGTATTCGGTCAGTCAGAGGAAGGCGGAAAACCTCTTCTTTCTGCCGAGGTTCTTGACGTGGTTGAGGACGGAAACCGTATCATAAGATTTGAGTTTGAGGGAATCTGGGAGGAAATCCTGGATAAGATGGGCGAAATGCCGCTGCCTCCTTATATAACTCATAAGCTTGAGGATAAGAACCGTTACCAGACCGTATATGCCAAGAATTCGGGCTCGGCCGCTGCGCCTACGGCAGGGTTACATTTCACAGAGGAAATGTTAAATGATATAGAGGCAAGAGGTATCAGGATTGCCAGACTCACACTGCATGTGGGACTCGGAACCTTCAGACCGGTCAAGGTCGAGAAGATAGAAGAACATCATATGCACAGTGAATATTTCGAGCTTTCTGAGGAAGCAGCTGGTATAATTAATGATACAAAGGCGGCCGGCGGGCGAGTTATCTCTGTCGGAACCACAAGCACGAGAACTCTCGAAACTGTGGCATGCCGTCTGCAGTCCGAGGGCGGTGCCTCGGACACTCAGGTTGTCAGAGCTATGAAGGGTTGGACGGACATTTTCATCTATCCGGGATATACCTTCAAGGTTATCGACGGCCTTATTACGAATTTCCATCTTCCGGAATCAACGCTTATCATGCTGGTTTCGGCATTTTATAACAGAGAAGCGGTTCTGTCAGCATACAGTGAGGCTGTCAACGAGAGATATAGGTTTTTCTCCTTCGGTGATGCTTCCTTCTGGATCTGATAGATACAGGTAACAGGGATGAGAAACATTAGAGACAGTCTGAAATTATTCAGATTTAATATCAGAAGGGTGATCATTTTTGAGTTTATCCTTATGATAGTTTCTGCTGCGATACTTGTTCCTGCGGGATATTTGTTTTTAAACTTTGCCATCAGAGCAACGGGAGACGATTATCTCAGCAGAGAAAATGTATCGCGTTTTCTTAGTGCACCCACAACATGGATAATGCTTGTTGCGGTGCTGCTCGTCCTTTCGTTTTTTCTCATGATCAACTATTCGGGAATATCCATAAGCTGTGACTGGGCAAACCATACCGAGAAGATCGGTCTCATCAGAATGATCGCGCTTTCGGTAAGGCATGGACTGAGAGTTTTTGTCCCGCATAATTTCCCGATGTTTATTTTTATAATCTGCTTCATGCCTCTCACAGGCGCGATACTTGTGGGACTTTTGCTGCTGAATTTTAAGCTTCCTTTATATATAGCGGGTGCACTTGCTTCGAATATAAAGGTGACTGTGGCGGTGATAGCAGGTTATATCCTGATCAATCTCTTCAATTTTATATTCGTATTCGCATTACATGTATTTATAATAAGAAAGATCAGTTTTCTGAAGGCTATGAAGGAATCCTTCGGAATAGTAAAGGGAAAGATGCTTCGGGTTATACCGGGGCTTTTTCTGGTTAATGTGGTAGTGCTGGGAACGGCGTATGGGCTGCATTTCCTGCTTACTGGACCGCTGCTTGATAAGATCCTTAAGATCAAGGGGGCGGGATTTGTTGCCGGATTTGTATTTGAGAGTACAAATGTGGTGCTTTTCTTCATATATTTAATAGTATGCGTTCCAATCCTCTACTGCTTTATATGTAATTCCTACTATAATAATGTACCTGATGAATCGGGCTCGAATAATATAGACGATTACGAGGAGCCGGACGGAAAACTGAAGGTAAAGAAGGGCTTATCAATAGTAGTTGCTATAACAATGATAGCCATAATCATCGACGTTGTATTTTTTATTCTTATTACGACAAATGTGATATCCCTTCACGCCGACTATATGAATAAGGTAACCATAACAGCCCACAGAGGTGCTTCGAAGAAGGCTCCGGAGAATTCCCTTTCAGCATTTGAGGTTGCGATAGAGGACGGTGCGGATGTAGTGGAGCTGGATGTAAGGCAGACCAAGGACGGCGTGATCGTTGTAATGCACGACGAAAGCCTGAAGAGAACCTGCGGCGTGAATAAGAAGGTTGGAGAGCTGACCTATGCCGAGCTTCAGGGCATATATATCGATGCGGGCCATAAGAAGGAATATCCTAACGAGAGGATTCCGACCCTCAGGCAAGCCATAGAGCTGATAGACGGCAGAGCTGATATGAATATCGAGCTTAAGCCGGCTTCAACCGATATCAATCTCGAGATCTGTGTGGCAGAGCTGGTCAGGGAATATGATCTTTTTGACAGCTGCGTTGTAACCTCCCAGACCTATGACTCTATAAAGAAGGTTAAGAAGTATGACGACAGGATCAAGACGGTTTATGTAATGTCCGTTGCCATGGGAGACTTCTATGACCTTAAATATGCCGATGCCTTCAGTCTGAAGTACAGATATGTTACAAATGAGGTTGTTAGGCGTGCACATGAACACGGCAAGGAGATTTATGCATGGGTTATCGATGACGATAAGACCATGGAGAGAATGATGCTTCTTAACGTGGACAGCATCATCACCAACAAGCCGGGACATATGAAGAAGAATATGTATAAGAATATCTATGGAGATTCGCTCTTTGAGTATCTGAATATGTACCTTGAAAGCAGTTATTAGATTTGGTAAAATGTGACGCAGGCTTTCATCCGATGAAAGCAGTACATTTAGGAGACAAAATCATGCTTAAAAAATATATAATTGTATTCTTAATATCGATGGTTCCGATCATTGAGCTTCGTGGAGCCGTACCGTTTGGTCTGCACGACAGCTTCGGCGGTCCGCTGCCGGTACTTCCGCTGTATATAATCTGTATAATAGGAAATATGATCCCTGTTCCTTTTATATTCTTCTTTGCGAGAAGAATCCTCGAATGGGGTAAGGATAAGAAGGTTATCGGTAAATTCTTCACCTTCTGTCTCGAAAAGGGAGAGAAGGGCGGAAAGAAGCTCCAGGATAAAGCCGGAAAAGGACTTTACTGGGCGTTGTTCCTCTTTGTAGGAATTCCTGTACCCGGAACAGGTGCATGGACAGGAACGCTTGCAGCAAGCATTCTTGATCTTGATTTTAAGAAATGTGTCGTTGCTGTTATTTCGGGCGTGGTGCTGGCAGGTATCCTTATGGGCCTTGCAAGTGCCGGACTTTTCGGAGCATTGGGAGCTATATTTAGTTAAGTAGGAATATTTTAATGAAGAAATTCAGAATGGTGACAATTTCATTAATATCTGCGCTGATGCTGACTGTTTTTGCAGGCTGTGGAGAGAAGCCGCCGGTAGAACCTATCACGGAAGGTGCGCCTCCTTCAGAGGAGCAGCTGATGGATTCGGAGGGCTTCACACCTGTAAAGGGCTATGTCAGGACGAATCAGGACAATACAGTGCTTTACGATGAGCCGAAAGAGGGAGCAAATGTATATGTTACCCTTAACAAGGACGTAGACCTGACACGTACCGGAGTTAAGGAAGGCTGGGTAAGAATTCTTCTTAACGGAGGAAACTACTATGTTAAGTCTTCAAATGTGCAGGAGACGGATATAGCATGGGCTACAAAGTCTGATGCAAAGGCTGAGAGCCATGTGGTATTTATCGATCCGGGCAAGCAGGTAGTGGATGATAAAGAGCTGGAGCCTATAAGTCCTGATGTGGATCCTGATCAGGTTGTTGACGGAGCCGGAATGAAGGTTAAGATGCAGCCGGCTGCGGTTGGAGTCAGCACTGAGAGATATGAATATGACGTAACACAGGATGTGGCAAATCATCTTAAGTCGGTCCTGGTTCAGAGAGGATATACGGTATACATTTCCAGAGAATCCGCCAGTGTTAATCTCAGTAATGCGAGAAGAGCTTCTATGGCAAATGCGGATGAGGCTGAAATTTATATCAAGATAGAAGCCGGTGAGGTATCTGATCCGACTACAATGGGTGTTATCGGATTTATAACCACATCAACCAATTCGACCACAGGCAGCAATTATCAGAATAATTATCTGCTCTGCTATGATATCCTGAAGAATATATCCGAGGATACTACAGCAACAAGACTCGGAATTTATGAGACGGATGATCTGACATCACTCAATTATTGCAAGATGCCGGGCACTGTTATAAATGTAGGATTTTTGTCAAATCAGTATGACGATCAGGCTCTTGCGGACCCTGAATATCAGAGATCTCTGGCAACTGCCATAGCCGATGGAGTTGATGATTATTTCGCTGAAAAGACTAAATAATTTGGTGGGATTGACACATTTCACAAAGAAATGTCCTGTTTTATAATAAAATGTTAAATTACTTTAAACAACTTGACATAAATGTTACAAAGTGTTAATATATGTCCGTAACAAAATTGTAACATTTTATGTAAATCTGCATGGGCGGATTTAACAAATAGGTTGGAGTTTATGAAACGACGTACGGAAATAAAACTTAATAAAGCAAAGGTATTTTCGAGGAAGTACATTTTCTCTTCCAGATTTATTGTAAGAAATTCACTGGTTCTGCTTTTAGCAGGAACTATAACAGCAGGAGGAATCTTTACTATAAAGAATCTTCCGGATTATAACGAAAGAACAGCAACAGCGGTTCTTGGAACTGCTTCAATAAATGCAGCACTTGAACAGGCAGATGAAACTGTAGTAGCTGATATCGCAGCAGACGGTTTCGAGATCAATGCCACAGATACAATGGTTATAAATGATGACTCAATCGATATTTTAAGAGATCATCTTGAAGCTGAAGAAGGTTTTGATATTGCTGTAGGTGATACAAAGAACCTGACAAACAGCAAATTTGATATGAAAGACAAGTTCATTTCAACAAAGAAGAAGTCCAACATCTATGCAAAGGCTGACGGTAAGTCAGAGGTTGTGGGATATCTTCCGGAGCATGCAAGCGGTAAGGTGCTTGAGAAGACAAATGAATGGACAAAGGTTTCTTCAGGAAATATTGAAGGATATGTAAAGAATGACTGCATCGTAACTGATGAGGAAGCAGCAAAGATTGCTGAGGATGCGGTTGTAGACATAGCTACAGTTAATGTAGACAATATCGGTGTAAGAGAAAATGCTAATGAGGAATCAAAGGTACTTTTCCTTGCAGAGAATGGTGAAAGCTTTGTTGTTAAAGAAGTCGATCAGTACGACTGGACAGAGCTTGAGCTTGTAAACGGAAAGAAGGCTTATGTATCAGCTCTCTATGTTGATATCGAGCAGGGCTTCAAGGAAGCAGTAGCTCCGGATGCAGCTAAGAATCTTAATGATGCTATAGATGTTTATACAGGCGTTAAGACAGCTGAAGAGGTTGAAGCTGAGAATAAGAAGACAGAAGAGAAGGCAGAGGAAGCTTCCGATGAGACGGAGTCAGAATTAAAGGCTGACAACGAAGAGGAAGTTAAGGAAGAAACTCCTGATAATAAGGAAGAAAAGATCGAAGAACCTACTGAAGAGAAGAAAGAGGAGAAGGTCGAAGAGCCTACAGAAGAGCCAACAGAGGAAAAAACAGAAGAGCCTACAGAGGAGCCTACAACAGAGGCACCTGTAGTAGCAGACGCTGACGATGTATATCTCCTTGCCGCTATCGTATATGCTGAAGCAGGCGGAGAGAGCTATGAGGGACAGCTTGCAGTTGCGAGCGTTATTATGAACAGACTTCACAATGGTTATTGGGGAAGCACACTTTCGGATGTAATTTATGCTCCGGGACAGTTCGAAGGATGTTACAGCATCAGCGGACTTATCTCAACAGGTGGTTCACCATCATGTATCCAGGCTGCACAGGCAGCACTTGCCGGAGAGAACAATATCGGAGGATGTATGTACTTCCTTCCTACTTGGGCTTTCGATGAGTCTGAGCTTGGAAATTACACAGTAATCGGAAATCATGCGTTCTGGTAAAATATGGTAAATGTTCTTCACAAAGAAATTGAGACATATATGATCAACGCCCACAGAGTAATCTGTGGGCGTTTTTGTGCGTTAGTTAATAGAAATATTCTAAAAATATTCATAAATATAGGTAAAAGTGCATAAATATCGCATAATATGCATAAATTATACAAGAAATATACAAAAATGTGAAAAAAGGACTTGCGTTATATTCCAAGATGGGCTATAACAGAGAAAGTGGAATCGGGAGAACCGATAAGCCGGATGTGCCGGCCAGTATAAATGAAGGAGATCTGTAGGATGAAAAAGGTATTCATAGACGGAAGCGAAGGTACTACGGGACTGCGTATTCATGAGCGTCTTGAGGGACGTGAAGATATAGAGATATTAAAGATCGACAGTGATAAGAGAAAGAATCCGGATGAGATAAGCAAGTTCATCAACGAATCCGATATCACATTTCTCTGTCTTCCTGATGCAGCAGCAAAGGAAGCTGTTACATATGTAAAGAATGATAATACGGTTATCATTGATGCTTCAACAGCACATCGTACAGAGCCAGGCTGGGCTTATGGCTTCCCTGAGCTTTCTGACGAGCATAGAGAGAAGATAAAGACAGGAAAGCGTATCGCGGTTCCCGGATGTTATGCCAGCGGTTTTATAGGAATAGCTTATCCGCTTGTAAAGCAGGGAATCATCGGTACAGATTATCCGATAACTATAAATGCTTATTCGGGATACAGCGGAGGCGGCAAGAAGCTTATTGCCGCTTACGAGGACGAAGGAAGAGATAAGTGCTATTCTTCTGTAAGAACCTACGGCTGGTCACAGGAGCATAAGCACCTGAAGGAAATGAAGGCTATAACGGGTATCGACAGATTACCGCTCTTTACACCGATGACTACTGATTACTACAGCGGAATGCTGGTACAGGTTCCTCTGTATGCTGATCTTTTAAAGAAGAAGGTAAGTCCTGAAGAGCTGAGAGATATGTTCGCTGATTATTATGCAGGCGAGCAGTTCATAAAGGTTATGCCTTACGGTGCTGAAGCAGATGAGGGAAATGTGCTCTTTGCCGATGCATGTTCTATGTGGGACGGTATGCAGATATTCGTTACGGGTAATGAGGATCGTCTGGTGGTTGCCACACGTTTCGATAACCTTGGAAAGGGTGCATCCGGTGCAGCAGTTCAGTGTATGAACCTTGTTATGGGAGTAGATGAAGCTACAGGACTCAGCCTGTAGGAATGATATAGAGAAAATGCCGGTGAAGTATGAAGCCGGTATCGCAGGAGGAAATGATTTGAAGATTATAGACGGCGGCGTAAATGCCGCAAAGGGATATAAGGTTGCCAGTGTAAGGGCTGGACTTAAGGAGAGCAGCACAAAGAAGGATATGGCGCTTATAAAGAGCGATGTACCTGCAACGGTAGTCGGTACATTTACCAAGAACCTTGTAAAGGCAGCTCCTGTAAAATGGGACAGCAATATTGTTTACAATGTAAAGAAGGCTCAGGCTGTTATCGTTAATACGGCTGTTGCAAATGCGGCAACCGGTGAAGAGGGCCTTGCAAACTGTAAGATCGAGGCTGAGAAGGTAGGAGAGCTTCTCGGAATACCTGCAGAGTATGTTCTTGTGGGCTCAACAGGAGTTATCGGTCCACAGCTTCCTATGGATACGATCCTTAAGGGTGCTGAGATGCTGGCTCCGCTCCTCTCTGATGACAGAGCTGAGGCGCATGAGGCTGCAGTTGCTATCATGACAACAGATACACAGCCAAAGGAAATTGCTGTAGAGTTCGAGGCAGGCGGAAAGATCTGTACTATCGGAGCTATGTGCAAGGGCTCCGGAATGATCCATCCGAATATGGGAACCATGCTCGGCTACATCATGACAGATACTGCGATTGATTACGATATCGCACTTAAGACCTTGAGAGAGGTTATAGAGGTTACATTTAATATGGTATCGGTTGACGGTGATACATCAACCAACGATACAGTACTTCTTATGGCTAACGGTCTTGCAGGAAATGAGACCATCACAGCCGAAGGAGAGGATCTGGCTAACTTTAAGGAAGCACTTACAGAGGTTGCAACATTCCTTGCAAAGAATATAGCTAAGGACGGAGAGGGTGCAACAAGACTCTTTACCGCACATGTTGTGGGAGCGCCTGACTATGAGACGGCTAAGGTTCTTGCTAAGTCAGTTATCACTTCAAACATTACAAAGGCTGCAATCTTCGGTAAGGATGCAAACTGCGGAAGACTCTTCTGTGTAATGGGATATTCCGGTGCAGACTTCGATCCTGATAAGACAGATATCACCATTACAAGTAAGAACGGAACGATCAAGTTCGTAGAGAACGGAGCATTCCTTGATTTCTCAGAGGAGGAAGCGCTGAACGTACTTGAGCCGGATGAGATTACAGCAATCTGCGATATTAAGTCCGGAAGCTTTGAGGCAACAGCCTGGGGCTGTGACCTGACTTACGATTACGTAAAGATAAACGCAGACTACCGCAGTTAGTACAGGTAAAATTGTCCGGTATGAGGCGAGAGCCGAGTTCCGAGCGGGTTATCGGCTGCCAGGATAATATACAAGAGGAAAAACTATGAGGAGAATAGATATGACAAAAAATGAAGATATGAGCAAGATCTTAGAGAAGGCCCAGACCCTTATTGAGGCCCTTCCTTACATCAAGAAGTTCAACGGCAAGAAGATCGTCGTAAAGTACGGCGGATCAGCAATGCTTGACGAAAACCTGAAGTATCACGTAATTCAGGACGTGGCACTCCTTAAGCTTGTAGGTTTCAAGCCGGTTATCGTTCATGGTGGCGGTAAGGAAATCAGCAAGTGGATCGAGAAGCTCGGAATGGAGACACGTTTCGAGAACGGTCTCAGAGTTACAGACGAGCCTGTTCTTGAGGTCGCTGAGATGGTACTCAACAACGTTAATAAGAGCCTTGTAGGTCTTATGTCAAAGGTTGGTCTTAATGCTGTCGGAATCAGCGGTAAGGATGCAGGACTTCTTAAGTGTAAGAAGAAGACTGCAGGCGGAAAGGATATAGGATATGTAGGCGAGATCGTTGAGACAAATTCGGTTCTTCTCGACACACTTATCGATAATGATCTTATCCCTGTTATCGCACCTATCGGAATGGGCATCGAGGATGAGCATGATTATAATATAAATGCAGACGACTGTGCATGTGCTGTAGCTACAGCTCTTGAGGCTGAAAAGCTTGCATTCCTTACTGATATCGAGGGTGTATTCACAGATCCTACAGACAAAAAGACTCTTATATCAGAGATGAGCATTTCAGAGGCACAGACACTTATAGATGACGGTGTTGTAGGCGGAGGTATGCTTCCTAAGCTTCAGAACTGTATTGATGCCATGAATAACGGCGTTTCAAGGGTTCATATCCTTGACGGAAGACTCGAGCATTGCCTGCTTCTGGAGTTCTTTACAGAAAAGGGTATTGGTACCGCAATCATGAAGGAACCACTGTAAATTCTTCCTAATATAAAGGTTGTAAATTATCGGATAATCCGATAAAATAAAGGTACTAATTCCACTTTATAAAGATAAAGTATGAGCATAAAACTTAAGATTTTTCCGGTAGTTTGTATTTTGGTTCTGACTATCTTTATGACCGGCTGTGATCTGTCATCGGATAATGACATGAAGATCAGCGTGATGAAGACAGAGGTGGAACAGACCGAGGAAGAGACTGTTTCTTCGGAGGAGCCGCACATTTCAGAGGATGTTACTGAGGAAACATCGGTATATGTATATCTCTGCGGGGCGGTTGTGAATGAGGATGTGTATTGTGTACCTGCCGGATCGCGAGTGAATGATGTCGTAAAGCTGGCAGGAGGCTTCAGAGATGGAGCGGCAGCTCAGTATGTGAATCTGGCAGAGGTCGTTACGGACGGAGAGAGGATATATATTCCTTATGAAGACGAGATCGATGCGGATACAGCGGATATTCTTTTGGAGTCGAAGGAGAGTAATCTCATAGGAAGCTCCGAGTCACAGGGTAAAAAGCTTGTGAATATCAATTCCGCAGACAAGAGTGAGCTGATGACACTTCCGGGAATCGGGGGCAGCAAGGCTGATGACATAATTAGATACCGGGAGGAAAGTGGTGGATTCGGATCGATAGAGGATCTGATGAATGTAAACGGTATTAAGGAAGGCACATTCCAAAAGCTTAAGGATAAGATAACCATTGGATGAAAGGAATAGTACGTTGAAGAAGGTCTTAATAGTTGATGATGAGAAGAGTATAGTAAAGGGGCTTAAGTCATACCTGGAACAGGATGATATGCAGGTTGATACTGCTTATGATGGAGAAGAGGCTGTTGATAAGGCAAGGTCGGATATTTATGATATCATTCTCCTGGACATAATGCTTCCTAAGCTTTCAGGTCTTGAGGTATGTCAGATAATCAGAGAATTTTCGGATGTACCTATCATTATGCTGACCGCAAAGGGCGATGATATGGATAAGATCATCGGTCTTGAATACGGAGCTGATGATTATATCACAAAGCCATTCAATATACTTGAAGTAAAGGCCAGAATTAAGGCCAGACTCAGAAGAAACTCAAGAAATGATGAATCTAAGGATTCAAAGACAAATGTAATAGAGAAAAAGGGCCCGAAGATAGAAACCGACTCAAGAAGGGTTTATATCAACGGTAAGGAAGTAAGCCTTACAGCAAAGGAATTTGAACTGGTGCTTCTGCTTGTTTCAAATCCTAACAAGGTTTACTCGAGAGATGAGCTCCTGAAGGAAATCTGGGGAGCTACATATCCGGGAGATGCAAGAACGGTTGATGTTCATGTAAGACGTCTCAGAGAAAAGATTGAGACACATCCTGCGGATCCGGAATATATTCATACCAAATGGGGCGTTGGCTACTTCTTCCAGGACTGATCCTTTAATATGTTAATTTTGATATGGGATACGGCATTGAGCAAACAACCTGCTTGATGCCGTTTTGCATTGTAATTATGAGAAGATACGAATCAAAAGACAAGGTATATGATTTTGTTATGTCCAGGCGGAAATGGATCAAAGACGAAGTGCCTGCGCAAGCAAAGAAAAGAGCCTGTGTTGAGAGAAATGGTAAGGGCGACAGGCTTTTTTATCATGTTTACCGTAAGGGACATGAGTCAAAGAGGAAGATCTTCTACATTTATGACAGCAGCTATTGCTATCCTATGAAAACAGGTGAATGGGATTTCGTGGTCGATATGGTACATTATATCGATGCGGATTTTTTCATCCCTAAATATCCGCTGACTCCTGAGCATTGTGCGAGGGAAACCTTCGAGGCTCTCGTAGATGTTTATAAAGAGTTTACAATGAAATATGAGATGGACCAGCTTATTGTGGTGGGCTGCGGTACCGGAGCGGGACTTGCGCTTTCCCTCAATCTTATAGCATGGCAGGAGGGACTCAAGAATCCTGATAAGACGGTTCTTCTGTCACCTGTACTTGATGCGGAATATGAGGATAAGGCTCTCATGACAAAGATGAGCAGGAAGGCAAAGAAGGAAAGCAGAGCCATTTTAGCACCGGGAGTTATAGAGTTTATACGTGATTACTGGGTTAAGGACTATAAGGGTATGTATGAATACACCAGTCCTATCCATGAAAATATGAATTATAACAGCGGAACCTTCATTGTAGTATCGAGTACGGATGATGTGTATAACAGTCATGCGAGAAGACTTTGTACCATACTTGATGAAGGAGGAGTAAAGCCTTTCTACTTTGAATATACCGGAGTCGGAAGCGATTTCTTTATTAAGAAAAAGCTTAACCAGTCGGTACATTTAAGGAAGATACTGAAGGATATGCTCACGGATTCCAGGGACACGATCATCAACGAATATATGTTCGAGGTAAAAACCAGAGGAGAGCTCTCCAAGAAGTTCCCTGAGATCTTCAATGATGAGGCTGCCACCAGATATCTGGCAAAGAACAGAATCTGGTATAAGAAATATAAGAAGAAGCCGGACTTCAGATACCTGATAGAAGCGGCGACATATCATGATTTTGATGAGATAGTCAGAACGTTCCTGAAACAGTATCCCGACGGCACGGTGGTATATGCCGGATGTGGTCTGGATACAATGTTTGAAAGAGTGGATAACGGTCGAGTTATGTGGTATAATCTCGACAGCCCGGGGCGTATTGCTATAAGAAATATGTATACCGACGAGAACGACCGGGAAAAAATCATAGATATTTCGGTGCATGACCTATCGTGGTTTGATGAGGTGAAATGTGAGAGAGACAGGGGAGTCCTGTTTGTTTTCAGAAATGTGCTAGAGTATTATACTGAAAATGAGCTTAAGGAGTTTCTGGCAAAGCTCTCTGAGCATTTCCGAGGATGCAATATCGCATTCGAGGTTGATACATTTTATGAAATGATAGCCTCAAGTATTTATTCGGGCAGAAAAGGTGCCGAATACAGACGCAGGAGGCTGTATATGAATGATCCGAACAGCACTATAGAGAGCTGGGATCCGGGATATCGTGTGGTCAGTGCAAAACCTGTTCTGGACGGCATTCAGCAGATGCCGGGCTGGAGCTCAAAGCTGAAACTTATCTATAATATCAACAAAAGGACTCAAGGTACATGGATCGTAAGAGTCCGTCTGGGATATGAGAAGTTCAGTGCACTATTTAATAATTAAAAATAAATCCATGAAGGGAGTTTAGACAGTTGGAAAAGAAGATTATGTTGGGTAATGAAGCTATTGCCCACGGAGCATGGGAAGCCGGTGTAAAGGTATCATCAGCATATCCGGGAACTCCAAGTACTGAAATGAGTGAGAACCTTGTTAAGTATGAAGGTGTTTATGCAGAATGGGCACCAAACGAGAAGGTTGCCGCTGAGGTGGCTATGGGTGCTTCCATCGCAGGTGTAAGAGCGATGTGTGCTATGAAGTGCGTTGGTCTCAACGTGGCATCAGATCCGCTTTATACAGCATCATACATCGGTGCAAAGGGAGGACTCGTATATCTCGTAGCAGATGATCCGGGACTTTACAGCTCACAGAATGAGCAGGATACAAGAAGAATAGCAGTTTCTTCACACGTTCCTGTACTTGAGCCATCAGACAGTGAAGAGGCAAGAGTATTTACAAAGAGAGCTTTCGAAATATCCGAGGAGTATGATACTCCGGTAATCTTACGTACAACAACAAGAATCGCACACTCACAGGGTGTGGTAAATCTCGAGGATAGAGTTGAGGTTGCTGACAAGGAATATGAGCGTGATCCTGCAAAGAACGTTATGGTTCCTGCAAATGCAATGCAGCGTCATAAGTTTGTTATCAAGCGTGATGCAAGCCTTGCAGAGGATGGCGCATCAGACAAGTTCGCTGATATCAATAAGGTAACATACGGCGACTATAAGGACAGCGAGGGAAAGACACTCGGTTTCATCACAAGCGGTATTCCTTATCAGTATGTTAAGGAGGTATTCCCAACAGCCAGCGTACTTAAGCTTGGTATGGTAAATCCTCTTCCAAAGAAGCTTATAGAGGAGTTTGCTTCAAAGGTTGACAAACTCTACATTATAGAAGAGCTTGAGCCTGTTATCGAAGAGCAGGTTCGTGCATGGGGCATTGCATGTACAGGTAAGGATGTATTCCCTCTTGACGGAGAGTACAGTGCAAATATGCTTCGTGAGAAGGTACTCGGTCAGGAGCTCAATCTTGAGCAGCCGGCTGCAGTTCCTGTACGTCCACCAATCCTTTGTCCCGGATGTCCTCACAGAGCAACCTACAGCGTGCTCAAGAAACTTAAGATCCATGCAAGCGGTGATATCGGATGTTATACACTCGGTGTTGCGGCTCCGCTTTCAGTCGTTGATACAACACTCTGTATGGGTGGCTCTATCTCAATGCTTCACGGTATGGAGAAGGGCAAGGGCAAAGACTGGGTTAAGAACTGGGTTGCTGTAATCGGTGACTCAACATTCCTTCATACCGGTGTAAACTCACTTATGAACATGGTTTATAACCAGGCTACAGGAACAGTTATCATCCTTGATAACTCCACAACAGGTATGACAGGCCATCAGGATCATCCTGCAACAGGAAAGATGCTGAACGGCGAGGAGACATTTGCTATCGACCTCGTTAAGCTCTGCGAAGGAATGGGAATCAAGAACGTTAAGGTTGTTGATGCCTTTGATCTTAAGAAGCTTGAAGAGACTATCAAGGAAGAAGTTGCTAAGGATGAGCTTTCAGTTATCATTTCACAGTCACCTTGTGCACTTCTTAAGACATATAAGCCGAAGGGCAAGTGCTTTGTAGATACTGAGAAATGTATGAGATGCGGTCAGTGTCTCGTTCCTGGATGTCCTGCAATCAAGAAGGATAAGGAAACAGGATTCTCAGTAATCGATGAGACAATGTGTAACGGCTGCGGATTATGCCAGCAGTTATGTCCTTTCGACGCGATTACCCTCAGGTAATCGCGTGTAAGCAGCCGCAGTGCCAAGTTGGCACTGACGTGCCGACTTGACATCAAATATTAAAGTAGATTAAGAGGAAAAGAAAAATGGCAGTAACAAATATAATGATTGTTGGTGTAGGAGGTCAGGGAACACTTCTTACAAGCCGTATCCTTGGTGGTCTTGCCGAGACTGCAGGATATGATGTAAAGCTTTCAGAGGTTCACGGAATGGCACAGCGTGGCGGTTCTGTAGTAACCTATGTCAGATATGCAACAGAGGGTGAGGTTGTTACCGAGCCTATCGTTGAAGAGGGTTGTGCTGATGTACTTATTGCATTCGAGAGACTCGAGGCAAAAAGATATGCACATTTCCTTAAGAAGGACGGAGCACTTATCGTTAATGATCAGAGAATCGATCCGATGCCTGTTATCACAGGAGCAGCTGAGTATCCTGAGAACATTCTTGAGGAGCTTCGCGAGAAGTACAGCGTTTACTCAATAAACGCTATGGAGAAGGCTGAAGAGCTGGGAAATACCAGAGTATTCAATACTATCGTTCTCGGTATGGCAGCTCGTCACATGAATTACTCAAAGGAGCAGTGGATCGAGGTTATCAAGGCCAAGGTTCCTCCAAAGACTGTAGATATTAACCTTGCCGGATTTGAGGCAGGCTATAACAGCGTAGATTAATGTAGAAAAGAGGATTGTTAAAATGCCTATTACAGAGTTGCTTGAAAGAAATGCAAAAGAATATGCAAATGATATAGCGCTTGTTGAACTTAATCCTGCAATACAGGAGAAGAGGCGTGTAACATGGAGAGAGTATGAGCTTATGGAGCCGAATCCAAAGTCTCCTTACAGAAGAGAGATTACATGGAGTGTCTTCAACGAGAAGGCAAACCGCTTCGCAAATGTACTTCTCAGCCGTGGTATCAAGAAGGACGATAAGGTAGGAATCCTTCTTATGAACTGCCTTGAGTGGCTTCCGATATATTTCGGTATACTTAAGACCGGAGCACTCGCAGTACCGCTCAATTTCCGTTACGATGCAGATGAGATTGAATACTGCGTAGATCTGGCAGATGTAAATATCCTTGTATTCGGACCTGAGTTTATCGGCCGTGTAGAGGAGATTGCAGACAGAATTTCAAGAAATCGTCTTCTTTTCTATGTTGGAGAGAATTGTCCTTCATTTGCAGAGGACTATACAGAGATGGTTGCTAATTCGAGCAGTGTCAGCCCTGACATAAAGATTACGGATGATGACAATGCGGCTATCTACTTCTCATCAGGAACAACAGGATTCCCTAAGGCAATCCTTCATGAGCATAAGGCTCTTGTTCACAGTGCAAAGGTAGAGCAGGCGCATCACGGACAGACAAAGGATGATGTATTCCTTTGTATTCCTCCGCTTTATCATACAGGTGCAAAGATGCACTGGTTCGGATCGCTTATATCCGGAAGTAAGGCAGTACTCCTTAAGGGTACAAAGCCGCAGGACATCCTTGATGCTGTAAGTACAGAGAAATGTTCTATAGTATGGCTTCTTGTTCCATGGGCACAGGATCTCCTGATCGCTCTTGAGGACGGAAAGCTTAATAAAGATGATTATGATCTTGATCAGTGGAGACTTATGCATATAGGAGCACAGCCTGTTCCTGCAAGTCTTATCACACGTTGGAAGAAGATGTTCCCTAAGCATCAGTATGATACAAACTACGGACTTTCAGAGTCTATCGGACCTGGCTGCGTACATCTCGGAGTTGAGAATATCGACCATGTCGGAGCTATCGGAATTCCGGGCTATGGCTGGGAGTGTAAGGTTGTTGATGATGAGGGAAATATCATTCCTACTACAGACAGTGAGAGTGTCGGAGAGCTTTGTGTTAAGGGACCCGGCGTTATGATCTGCTATTACAAGAATCCTGAAGCTACAGCTGAAAGTATTAAGGATGGCTGGCTTTACACAGGTGATATGGCTAAGTACGATGAGGAAGGCTTTATCTGGCTTGTAGACAGAAAGAAGGATGTTATCATCAGTGGTGGTGAGAATATCTATCCTGTACAGATTGAATCCTTCATCATGAAGAACATGAAGGTTCAGGACGTTGCGGTTATCGGTCTTGCCGACAGCCGTCTCGGAGAAATTTCAGCAGCTATCATCCAGCTTAAGGAAGGCTGCGAGGCTACAGAGGATGAGATCAACAACTTCTGTCTGGAGCTTCCTCGTTATAAGAGACCTAGAAAGATTATCTTCGCAGATGTTCCAAGAAATGCAACAGGTAAGATTGAGAAGCCTCTTCTGAGAGAGAGATATGGTGCTCTCAACCTCGTTGCACACGAGAATAAATCGTGACAATGGCCTGTTAACGTTAGTTAAATGTACCAAAAAAACCGGGCTAAAATATTGAGTTTCCAAAGCGTGCATCCCTTTATATGCACGCTTTTTGTTATTTATAGCATAAACGAGCGTTAATTTTTTCTTGTGGATAGTTCACAAAGTTTCATAAAATTTGTTAAATGTGTACATTTTTGGGGTCCATTTTGGTATAATAATGAAGGTGTCGGTGGTAAAAACCGACGGGGTTTCAGATTAGATGGTCTGAATTTAACGATTGAAATGCTTGTGGGGGTATTTTGATACATATATGTATAAAAGTGAAGGTAAAAACCGTTCGGATTTCGTGGGAAGGTAAATCCGAACGGTTTTTTCATGTTTTCATCTGATTATCTTAAGAAAATCAGTACGTTGTTTATTATTATACAGTAAGCTATAATGATTCAGGCGACATACATTGGTTGTATGTCCGGGCATAAGAGGGAGAAGAGATGCTGATCGCCAAAAATCTTGTTAAAAGCTTCTATAAGACAGAGGCTAAGGGTAAGAAGACCGAATTCAATGCTGTGGACGGAATATCTCTGTCTGCAGACAGAGGAGAGATACTTGGTATACTCGGACCGAACGGAGCGGGTAAGACCACTTTGCTTCGTATGCTTTCGGGACTTATGAAACCGACCGAGGGAACTGTAAGGATTATTTCCGAGCTCGGACCGGATGGAAAAGTCGAGGGCAACACTGCGTTTGAAGGAACAACAGAAGTTTTCGGACGCAAGAACGAAGAAATGGATGTAAAGAAGAATATCGGATATCTGTCAGGCAACACAAAGCTTTACGGAAGAATGTCCGTAAGAGAGCTTCTTACAATATTTGGTACGGTATACGGACTCACGGACAGCGTAATAAAGAGCAGGATCGAAAGAATAGTTGAAGTCCTTGATATGAGCGGCTTCGTAGACAACAGGATTGAGAGACTGTCTACAGGCCAGACTCAGAGAGCGTCTATAGCAAGAACTCTTATTCATGATCCGGAGATATACATTTTTGATGAGCCGACTCTGGGACTCGATATAATCAGCAGTAAAGCAATCATCGAGTTTATGAAGAAGGAAAAAGAGAGAGGAAAGACAGTTATCTATTCCACTCATTATATGGAAGAAGCAGAATATCTCTGCGACAGGATCATAATGTTGAACAAGGGTAAGACCATATGTAATAACAGCCCTGAAGAGCTGAAGGTAATGACCGGTTCGGCAGATATGAGAGAGACCTTCTACAAAATAATAGAAAGTGAGGGCATTGACTATGAGAGCTAAACTGGTTAAGGCCCTGATCAAGAAGGAATTTCTGGATGTCCTCAGGGATAAGAAGGCTGTAGCAATGATGATCCTTGTTCCGCTTATACTTTATCCGCTCATATTCTTCGGAACTATGGCGGTTATGACTGCAATTCAGAGCGGAATGGAGCAGCATGAATATAAGGTTGCGATATATCATCCTGACGGAGTTGCTGCCTATGATAATCTTGTTGCAGCGATAGATGAGCATAATAATCCAAAGAAAAAAGACGGATCCGGAGAAGCTGAGGCTGTAACGGATAAGATAAATGTTGTAAGGACCGATGAGGTCTGGAATTATGACAAGGCATGCGAGGCTCTTCAGAACGAAGAGATAGATGCATATGTAATGCCGGATTCTCTGGATGTTGACGGAAGAACGAAATACAGGATAGTTTATGTATCCTCGATTACAAATTCTTCTTATGCTGCCGATATCCTTTCGGGAATAATGCAGAAGGTCAATAAAGCTGAATCGGAAAGATTGATCACAGAAGCAGGACTCAATGTAAAGTTGATACTTGAACCGATAGTGATCGATACGGCTGATATCGCAAGCAAGGAACAGGCCACGGGAAATATTCTCGGAATGGTTCTTCCGATGATCCTTATAATAAGTCTTCTCATGGGTACTATGTATCCTGCAATAGATACAACTGCAGGAGAGAAGGAGAGAGGAACTCTCGAAACCATATTGACGCTTCCGGTAACAAACAGAGAGATAATTTTCAGTAAGTTTGTTACGGTTGCTACTATCGGTATCTTTTCGGCATTGCTGAATCTTTTATCGATGGCGCTTATCGGCTATTACATGGTAAAGCTGATGGGCGGTATGGGCGTCACAACAGACAGTGTCAATCTCGGAAGCTTTATTCCGGCGATTGTTGTAACTATACTTGCGGTGCTTGTTTTCTCGCTGTTTATCAGTGCGATAACTATGTGCATAACCGCATTTGCAAAGTCATATAAGGAAGCAAATAATTATATTACACCGCTTACTCTTGTAGTAATGCTTACGGGATATATAGCATTTATCCCTAATATCAATCTGGACAGAAATATGGCTCTTATACCAGTGGCAAATATCTGCCTCCTCATTAAGAACATACTCAGCTTCAAATACGATATTGGAATAATAGCTATAGTTCTTATCAGTAATGTTATCTATGCAGGCCTTGCTATCATTTTCCTCAGCAGGATTTATGACAGTGAAGGAATCCTCTTCGATGAAGGCCGTTCAGGACTTCAGCTTTTCGAAAGAAGAAGCAATATGAAGAAGGGTGGCGTTCCTACTACAGGCGATGCATGGTTTATCATATGCGTAGTATTTATCGCAGTACTGTATCTCGGTTCGCTGCTTCAGCTCAAATTCGGGCTCGGCGGAGTTCTCGGTACACAGCTGCTGATACTCTTCATACCGCTTGTTGTTGTGCTTTATACAAAGCGAAGCGTGAAGGAAACATATAAATTTAATAAGACTCATGTAGTCAATTTCCTTGCAGGAATTATGCTTATATGCGGAGCGCTCCTGCTGGGAGTTCTCCTTACTATGGTTACATCAATGCTGTTTCCTAAGGATGCGGCATCTGTAGGCGGAGGTATGGATACGATGCTGGCAGGACATGGTTTCCTGTTTGTGCTTACAGTTGTTGCACTGGCACCGGCTATAGCAGAGGAAATGTTGTTCAGAGGCTTTGTAATGTCTGCATTCAGAACAAGGTATAAGATTGTTACTACGATAATTCTGGTATCCGTTATATTCGGTGTATACCATATGAGCATAGTGAGATTTTTCACGACGGCTTTTCTCGGGGCTGCACTTGCGATTGCGGCATATTACTCAAAGAGCATCTTCCCGGGAATGCTCATGCATTTTCTGAATAACGCCATAAGCGTTTTTCAGATGTACTATCCGGAAACTTTTAATAAGGTTTTTCCAATCATGGCGGACGAGACGCCAGGTGGAATGGAAATATGTGTTATGTTCCTTACCGGAGTTATACTTACATCTGTCGGAATTGCAATACTAGTTATAAAGAATAAGGGAAATAAAGGTAATGGAATCAAAAAAGAGCAGATTTAGGCTACTGTTTATATTGTGGACACTTTTTATTGTCATTGCAGCCGGACTGATAATTGTGCTGGTCAAGAAGCTGGTAGGACATAAAGAGGTTACAGGACTTCATCAGCAGTGGAGTGAGACGCTTACAGAAAAGATATACTTTGAAGATGATGAAGAGGTAGTTGAAGCGATAGCTGATAATTACTGGAGATATCTGAATATGGCCTACATCGTGGTAGGTGATTATCCGGATAACTGCATTCTTGTAAAGATCAGTGCAAATGTAGAAAGAAATGATTTTGATTGGGAAAATGATTTCTATTGTCCTGAGGGAGCTCTGTACTGGAAAAGATTTAAGGATGGAGAGCCGACAGGGCGTATAGCAATAGACGTTTCTGAATATCAGAATGAAGTTGACTGGGAAAAGGTAAAGGCTGCCGGAGTTGAGGTGGCTGTTATCAGAGCCGGATTCAGAGGCTATTCCAACGGAAAGCTTGTAAAGGATGAGAAATTTGATGAGAATATGAAGGGTGCTCAGGCAGTCGGAATAGAGACGCCTGTATACTTCTTCTCAGAAGCAGTTAATCGTGAGGAAGGTGAGCAGGAAGCGAAATTCGTACTCGATATGCTGAAGGGCTATAAGATAACTCAGCCGATCATTATTGATACAGAGTACATTTTTGATGTAGATAATGCGAGAGCAAATGATATTTCAGAGGATGACAGAACGGCAGCGGTTGTAGGATTCTGCGAGACGATCAAAGAAGCAGGTTACACACCGATGGTTTATGCCAGCCGTGATCAGTTCATCTTCTATATGAACATCGATGACATAGGAGATTACGAGTTCTGGCTTGCAGCCTATGACACGCCGGTATTCCCATATCACACTGAGGCTTATCAGTATACGCCTAGCGGTCTGGTTGACGGTATCGAAGGCAACGTAGATCTCGATGTCTGGATGAGATAGAACACTTATACCCGCCGGGAGAGGTATCCCGGTGGTTTTTTCATTTATAATAGCCCGTACATACAAGTATACATCGTAGGACTCGGCTCGCGCCTCATATCGTGACGTAGCGGTTCTAAGCAACCGGCTCTCCTTTCAGTCGGCCGCTCGCCAAGAACCGACGTCACTACATGGTCCCCGATGTATACGTATGTACGGGCTATTATTAATTGTTATAACCTACCTCTCCCGGCGGATTAACGCTCCATTCGCCAGATGTAGGATGTATACGGTGCGAGCTCAGATCCGCCTCCGAAGTCGTGTTTAGTATCTGTTATCAGTTCATCTGCCATGCCGCAGCCTGCGTCGAAATGTGCTGTATACGGCTGAGCTGATGCATTTATCGCAACGAGGATACGCTCCTTCTCGGAACGGCGCTCGAAGATGCACTGATGATTTGTGAGAAGAACGGATCTGAATCCACCGTAATTCAGTGCTTCACTGTTCTTCTTGATCTGTGCCAGCCTTGCAATATGATCGGTGAGTGAATTCCATTCAGGCTTATCAAAGCATGCGCGGAGAGCAGGATCACCATCCTGCTTATTAGCTTCGGTTCCCCATTCGCTGCCGTAGTAAACACAAGGATAGCCGGGCATACCGAAAGCAAGAGTATAAATGAGAGGCAGGTGATTCTTGTTTGTAAGAATACTTGCTATTCTCGTAACATCATGATTATCTACGAAGGACATAAGGTGCATGTTTCTGTAACGGCACCAGTCTTCAGGACCAAACTGCTGCATGAGTGAATGGATGATCTCAAACATATTCATGCTGTTGAAGCTTGAGAAAAGACCCTTGTAGCATGCATAGTTTGTACAGCTGTGAAGCATTCCTTCGTTAACGAACATAGAGTAGTCACCGTGAAGCAGCTCGCCTACCAGCAGGAATTCAGGCTTGATCTGATTTGCCAGATCGCGGAGTCTGTGCAGGAAATCTCTGTCGAGGCAGTAAGCTACGTCCAGACGCAGGCCATCGATATCGAAATAATCTACCCAGAAACGTATCTTTTCGAAAATGTGCTCGATAACATCATTGTTTCTGAGGTTGAGCTTTACGAGATCGTAATTTCCTTCCCAGCCCTCATACCAGAAGCCGTCATTATATGATGAATTGCCTTCAAATGAAAGATGGAACCAATCCTTATAAGGGGAATCCCATCTCTTTTCCTGAACATCACGGAATGCCCAGAAGCCGCGGCCTACATGATTGAATACTCCGTCAAGTACAACCTTGATGCCTGCTTCGTGAAGAGCATCCACAACCTTCTTAAAATCCTCGTTAGTTCCGAGACGCTTGTCTATAACTCCGTAATCACGTGTATTGTATCCGTGTGTATCTGATTCGAATACAGGTGAAAAATAAATGGCAGTCGCACCGAGCTTCTGGATGTGAGGTATCCAGTCGATGACCTTCAGTATTCTCGAAGTGAGAATCCCATCATTTTCAAACGGAGCACCCGTAAAACCGAGTGGAAATATCTGATAAAAAACTGATTCTTCAAACCACATAGCAAACCCTCCCAATATAACATTGGTGCCAATGATACATAAGGTTTCGGACCCTTGGCAGCCATGATTTATTATATCAAAAATATGGCATATGGCGCAAACTCTACGGACTTTAGAAAATTAGTTATTGACAGACTGTATATAACTGTATATACTGTGCATATCTGCAGAGGAGATCGGAGGAT
The DNA here is from genome assembly GCA_017634555.1 of Eubacterium sp. GTDB lineage: Bacteria > Bacillota > Clostridia > Lachnospirales > Lachnospiraceae > Eubacterium_Q. The sequence goes on from JAGBNF010000011.1 coordinate 91,000, forward strand.
AATCATGGCACTGTTTAATTGCGATAAGCTAACAAAGAAATTAGGAAAATATAAATTGAATGATATCAGCTTCATGCTGGAGCCGGGAGAGATACTCGGAGTTATCGGCATCAACGGTGCCGGAAAAACAACACTCATCAGATCCATACTCGGAAGCTACAGGATTGATATGACTGAAGAGGATGGAGGCTCTCTGATCCTTGATGGTGCAGATCAGATGAAGAATATGAGTGAGTATAAAAGCGGACTTGCCTATGTTCTTCAGGATACGCCGTTTTCAATGAATATGAGACCTTGGGAGATCGGTGAAAGATACGGCTTCTTCTATAATGGGTTCGATAATAAAAAATATAAGGATCTGCTGAAGAAATACGGCATTGATGTTAAGAAATCCATGAGCGAGCTTTCGAAGGGCCAGCAGCTCAGAGTGCAGATCGCATTTGCAGAGTGCTATCCTGCTAAGCTTTATGTAATGGATGAGCCGACCGGTAATCTGGATGTGGATTTCAGAGATAATTTCTATGACAAGATAAGAGGATTTGTTGAGACGGAGAAAAGTTCGGTGATCATATCCAGCCATCTGGTAACCGAGCTGGAGCATCTGGTAGATAAGATACTCTGGATCGGAAGAAATGATAGTGAAGGCTTTGTAAGATATTTCGGAGGAATCGATGAGCTGAAAGACAGCTACAGACTGCTGTCGGTTGATAAGAATGCTGCTGCGGATATTCCGAGCGGGCTGATCGCCGGTTCAAAGGCCGGAGATTATCACAGTGAGTATCTTCTTTATTCGGAGGATGGTCGGTTTGAAGATAAGATGTCAGCTGAAATGTGCGGCGAATTGAGATTTCCTGACATACAGGAAATTATGTACTATGTTGAAAAGGAGAGTGAACTGAAGTGAAAGGTTCAAATAAAAGGATAAACTTTATAAAGGATTACTTCAGAGAAGAGAAAATATCTTTCAGAAGCTGGCCGGTATTTATTATTATGAGAATAGATTTTGCGGCACTTATCATATTCACTTTTAATGTTCAGTGGTGCATGATGGTCATGGGTGCAGTCTTCTCAATCGGATTCATACAGAATACAGAAGCAGAGAAAATCATACCGCTCACAGATGAGGAATTGAAACAGAAAAGATTTGTCAGAGTAAATATGGTATGGCTGAGATATCTGATACTTGGAATCATAGGATATATAGTAACATTAAATCTCACAATATATCAGAATGTAAGAGATCTCATTATGATGAGGCCATGTATGTATTTTGCATTCTTTATACTTCAGATGGTTACAATATATCAGACAATGCTTGAGCAGATGATAGATAATAGTTCAAGTAAAAGATTCACAGTAAAGCAGCCGATAGAAAGATACATTTTCAATTCGATACCTTCGATAATCTTTTTCATTTACGGAGTATCCAGTATCCAGAATACGGGAAAAGGATTATTCTTTTGGGGACAGGAATGGCCTCACGTGCTGGTAATGCTGATAGGAGCGCTGTTATCGATCATTTACACCATTATTCAGTATAAGAGATGGAAGATAGAAGATTTCAGACCGGAGCTGATAAATATCAAGGCGGCTAAAGGAGGAATGGCATGAATATAGTATTGCAGACTAAAAGCGCCCTGCCGATATATGAACAGATAGAGAGACAGATAAAGGATAAGATCGTTTCGGGAGAACTGAAGGAAGGTGAAATGTTGCCTTCAATCAGAGCTCTTGCAGCGGAATCAAAGATAAGTGTCATTACTGTAAAGAGGGCATATGAAGATCTTGAGAAGGAGGGGATGATATATTCCGTTCAGGGCAAGGGCTTCTATGTAGATAACCCGGATCTTCAGTATATGAAGGAAAAGAAAACCCTCGGACTTGAGGAGAAGCTTGCCGACTGGGTCAGCGATGCGAAGACTGCAGGGCTTTCGAAGGAAGAAGCGGTTGATATGATGTTGATACTGTGGGACTAAACTGACGGTTGGCGGTACATTTCATAAAAGGAAAAAACGATGATTGAATTAAAGAATATCGGATATAAATATGCGAAAAAAGTAAAGAATAAGGATAAGAGATTTGAGCTGAAGGATGCTTCGCTTAAGATCGAGAAGGGATATATATCCTGTCTTCTCGGAAAGAACGGAGCGGGAAAGACAACGCTCCTTTCACTGATCTACGGAATGCTGAAGCCAAATTCGGGAGAGGTGTTGTGGGATGGTGAAAGAGTGGATGGCAGGAACCTGATGGACTTCAGGAAGGACACGGCATTTGTCGGAGGAGCCTGGTGCGTAGACAGCATGACGGTGGAACATAATGTTGAAATGCTGTCGCAGCTCTATCCATCATTTGATAAGGAATATTTTGATACGCTTATGAAGGTGGCGGGTGCAGACAGGATGAGGGACAGTGTGTTCGGGACACTTTCCAAGGGCGAGAAGGTTAAAGCTGAGATATGCTTCATGCTTGCGAGACGTCCGGGAATCATAATACTGGATGAGCCGCTGGCTAATATCGATCCTGTATTCAAGGTTGATATTCTGGCGTTACTGCAGAAGGCTGTATCGGATAATGAGATAGGAGTTCTGATCAGCACACATCTTCTGGATGAGATATCGGACATGGTTGACTATATAAATGTGCTCGATGACGGATGTATAGTAAAGTCGGGAAGTCGATTTGAAATCCTGGGCGATGACGGAGAAAAGAGTCTGAGAGATTTGATGAAAGGTTAGTTGGAAATGGATAATAAGGCTTTGATCTATAATTTTAAAAAATACATTGGCAAAATGAATAAGAGCCTTGTGGGATGGGTGATCGTATGGATTACTGCCCTCGGAATGATGGCTATGTCAGGTGGCGATAATTCATCGAATACTCTCATTGACAGATCGGTGGGATTCAATATGACTTTGGCATTGCTGCTTATCGTGATTGCCGTAGATCTCTATATAAACAAATATATAAAGTTCTACTACGGATCAGATATGGAAAAGGCAGACACCGAGGATGAGGTCACCTTCAGCAATCCGAACTTTTCGGTAGCGGATCTTGCCCGTACACATAGCTTTGATATCGGTACATATCTTTGGATGGTTTACAAGAAGCTTATTCCGTTACAGCTTGTATCTGTAGCTGCTGTTATAGTTATGGGAATATCAAAGATCGCTTTATTTTCGACTGCGACAGAGGCTGCATTTATTGCAGGAATCATCCTTATTCCGGTAATCTTAACAGTTATTTATCGTCTTATAATGGGATATAAAATGTACCATGGCACACGACTTATATTTAATGTGGTGTTAGGTGCGATAAAAGGTATATTCGGAGCTGTAAAGATAGTTGCGGTATGCGTTGCATTTATAATGATCGGACTTGTGTTCCTGGCCATCATCAGTTCATCTGTAGTCATGAAGGGAATTGATGACAGCATTCCTGTAAGTATTTCATCAAATACAGGCTGGCTGCTGGCTATATATATCATAGGAATCGTTGGACTCAGCTTAATAATCACTGATGTTTCCAAGGAGGCGATACTTGCACTCTGGGTAAAAAACGTAAAGAAAATCGTTATTGTACTTTTGGCAGTGGTATTTATCACGGCAGGTGTTTTCAGCTACATAGCGATAAATGAAAATGTGATGCTCACGGAAGATAAGATAACCGTAAAACATAAAGGGGCAGCCACCGAATACGGTTTAGAGGATATAAATACATACAGGATATATGATGAGAGCGGAAGTATTCAGATGGAGCTCACATTTAATGACGGAAGTAAGAGCCGTATATTCGGAGCATCAGCTGATGATACAACTGCCTGGAGAAGCAGATATTACAGCAATTACAATTACGGAGCAGAGCTTGTGGAAAAGCTTGCCGGTATGGGCGTTAAGGGAACTTTGGAAAATGAAAAAAAGCTGCAGGAAAACGTTGATGGACTTGATCCTGAGTGCCGTGAAGGTTTTGACCGTATAAAGGCTGCAGCAGGCCTTTAAAATGAAACAAAATCTTGTAAAAAGACCCCTCGTTTGTTAAAATTAGGGTTGGCATTTTTAATGCTTCAGTGTGGAAAGAATTGAAAAAGGAGAGAGAAATTATGGCACTTAATGTTTCATTTAATTTCGAAAACACAAAGTTCATGGCTGACGACGCATCTGTTGAAGCAATCAAGGACAGAGTTGCAGCAGCTAAGAAGACGCTTGTTAGTAAGAGCGGAGCAGGAAATGATTTCCTTGGATGGATAGATCTTCCTGTTGATTATGACAAGGAAGAGTTTGACAGAATCAAGAAGGCAGCAGCTAAGATCCAGAGCGATTCAGATGTTCTTCTTGTAATCGGTATCGGCGGATCATATCTTGGTGCAAGAGCTGCAATCGAAGCACTTCGTCATAGCTTCTACAACGTAGTAGATAAGTCAATCCGTAAGACACCTGAGATTTACTATTGCGGAAATAACCTGAGCTCAACATATATGTGTGATCTTGTTGATGTTATCGGAGATAAGGATTTCTCAATCAATGTTATCTCTAAGTCAGGTACAACAACAGAGTGCTCAGTTGCATTCAGACTTTTCAAGGAAATGCTTGAGAAGAAGTACGGAAAGGAAGAGGCGGCTAAGCGTATATATGCAACAACAGATAAGGCTCGCGGAGCTCTCAAGACTCTCGCTAACGAAGAGGGATATGAGACATTCGTAGTTCCTGATGATGTAGGAGGACGTTATTCAGTTCTTACAGCAGTTGGTCTTCTTCCAATCGCTGCATCAGGTGCTGACATCGATGCACTTATGGCAGGAGCTGCAAAGGCTCGTGAGTATTGCCTTAACAATGACTATGATACAAACGACGTACTTAAGTATGTTGCAGTAAGAAATGTACTCCATGAGAAGGGACTCGGAATGGAGATCCTCGGTAACTTCGAGCCTTCACTTCACTTTGTAACAGAGTGGTGGAAGCAGCTTTACGGAGAGAGCGAAGGAAAGGACGGAAAGGGTATCTTCCCTGCAGGCGTTGACTTTACAACAGACCTTCACTCACTGGGACAGTTCATCCAGGAAGGAACAAAGAACCACTTCGAGACATTCCTTAATGTTAAGAATCCGCGCAGAAGCATGGTTATGCAGGAAGAGGCAGTTGACCTTGACGGCCTTAACTATCTTACAGGTAAGACAGTTGATTTCATCAACAAATGTGCTATGAACGGAACAATCCTTGCTCATGTTGATGGTCAGGTTCCGAATATCAGAATAGATATGGAAGATCTTACAGAGGAGACACTTGGAGAGCTCTTCTACTGCTTCGAGTTTGGCTGCGGAGTAAGCGGCTATGTTCTTGGTGTTAATCCTTTCAATCAGCCGGGTGTTGAGAGCTACAAGAAGAATATGTTTGCTCTTCTTGGAAAGCCGGGCTTTGAGGAAATGACAAAGGCAATCAGAGAAAGACTCGGAGAGTAATCTGATTTAAGATTTTCGGGACGAAGGATGTAACCGGGTTTGAGATCGGTTTCATTCTTCGTCCTTTAAGTTTTTTATGGAGGAAGAATGGAAAAAGAGACATTTGAGCTTATAGCACCATGTCATTTCGGACTTGAAGCCGTTCTGAAAAGGGAAATTCAGAATCTGGGCTATGAGATCACTTCGGTTGAGGACGGCAGAGTTACCTTCCGAAGCGGAGCGGACGGAATACCCAGGGCTAATATAAATATCAGAACAGCAGAGAGAATACTTCTCAAATGCGGTGAGTTTAAGGCGAAGACCTTTGATGAGCTGTATGAGGGGACAAGAGCTATCGCTTGGGAGAGGATACTGCCGAGAGATGCCCGTTTCTGGGTAACGAAGGCAACCACCAACAGATCGGCTCTTTTTGCTGCGTCTTCGATACAGGCTATCGTGAAGAAGGCCATGGTCGAAAGAATGAGCGGCGTTTACCATATAAACAGATTTGCCGAGGATGGTGATGAATATCCGGTAAGAGTTTTTATCATGAAGGATATGGTTACCATCGGACTTGATACATCAGGTGTATCGCTTCATAAGAGGGGCTATCGAAAGCTCGTCGGAAAAGCACCGATCTCAGAAACTCTTGCGGCTGCACTTCTTATGCTGACCCCGTGGAGAGAGGACAGGATACTGGTCGACCCTTTCTCGGGAAGCGGTACATTTCCTATAGAAGCAGCACTTATAGGTGCCAACATAGCACCGGGTGTTAACCGTGATTTTACGGCATGTACCTGGGAGAAGCTTCTTCCGAAGAAGCTCTGGTATGATGCGTATGATGAGGCCAGGAGCCTTGAGAAGCGGGATGTTAAGATGAATATACAGGGCTACGATCTGGATCCTGAGATCGTCAGGGCGGCGAGAACAAATGCCATCGATGCCGGTGTTGACGAATACATACATTTCCAGCAAAGGGATATGAAGGATCTGAAGAATCCGAAGCCTTACGGATTTATAGTGACCAATCCTCCTTACGGTGAAAGACTTGAGGAGAAGGAGGCACTGCCGGAGCTTTATCGTACACTTGGGGAGGTGTATGCGGCTCTTGACAGATGGTCGATGTTTATCATTACGTCTTATGAAGATACTGAGAAATATATCGGCAGGAAGGCCGATAAGAACAGGAAGATTTATAACGGTATGATTCAGGCAAGGTTCTACAGCTTTATGGGACCTAAGCCGCCAAAAAGGGAAGGTTAAGTAAATACCACTTATGAAGAAATGGATTATTGTATTTTTAATATTAATAATCGCAGCGGGAACCGTGATGTTTCATTCATCATCACCGCGTAAGGTCGGCATCAAGAAGAATGCACTCTATGATGCGGCGGCTGAGGGACTGGGAGACAGTGTGCTCAGTCAGGCGGAGGAACAGGGCTTCGATATCATGATCGAAGGGCGGAGCATTAACGACTTCGATTACAGTGTTGAGCTGGGCGATGATATGGCGGTGAGCTGTTCAGACAGGTTCCTTGAAGATATAGTGGGCTGTTCTGTAAATGTTTATAAGAACGGTGAAGTTACTGTAGAACGTAAAGATATAAAAATCGAATATCCTTCTTCGGGCAGCAGAGTCCGTGTCATTACGGACGGTTCGAAGGTTGAGGATAAGGAAATAGTCGGAGAAGTGAAGGCGCTGAAGGACGGAACAGTGATGCTTCCTACAGATGGGCTTCTCGGACTTCTCGGATATGATACGGAGTTTATCTACAACAGAAGAGCGGTAAACTTTAAATGTATCGATGACGGTGAGTATCTTCCGGACATGTATGATATGAGAGAGGCCGGCAGAGTTACGCCTGTAAGGGATCAGGGAATATATGGTACCTGCTGGGCATTTGCTTCATTGGGAGCACTCGAGACCATACTTATGCCGCGTGAAGAAAACATTTATTCTGTAGATCATATGTCCATGAACAACAGCTTCTCACTGGATATCAGTGAGGGTGGCGAGCATGGAATGAGTATCTCTTACCTGGCGTCCTGGAAGGGACCGGTTCTGGATAAGGATGACCCTTACGGAGATGAAAAGACTGTTTCGCATCTTCAGGCTGTTAAGCATCTGGAGGAAGCGATAATCATTAAGGAAAGAGACGATGAAGCCGTAAAGAGTGCGATCTTCAAGTATGGTGGAGTTGAGACTTCCCTCTATCTGGAAATGCCGTACGGCGGAGAGTATTCGGATTACTATAACAGTGAGACCGGAAGTTATTACTATAACGGTGATATGGAGCCGAATCATGCGGTTGTTCTGATAGGATGGGATGATTCGTATCCGAAGGAACTCTTCAGTCATAAGCCGTCGAAGGACGGAGCCTTCATCTGTAAGAACAGCTGGGGTACCTCCTTCGGTAAGGAAGGATATTTCTATGTATCCTATGAAGATGTAAATATATGTCAGGAGACAGTTATATATTCGAAGCTTGCGGATGCTGATGATTTTGATAATATATATCAGTCGGATATCCTGGGATGGGTAGGTCAGATAGGCTTCAAACAGGATTCGGCTTACTTTGCAAATTGTTATACTGCAGGCCACAGAGAAGATCTTGCAGCGGTATCCTTCTATGCGACAGGACCGGATACCACATTTTCCATATATCTGGTAAGACATTTTAAGGATAAGAAATCCCTCAATGACAGAATGCTTGTGGGTGAGGGACAGACCAGATACGCAGGATATTATACGGTTGAATTTGATGAAGATATTCCTCTGGATGAGGGTGAGAAATTTGCGGTGATTGTAAGCATCAATACTCCGGGAAGTGAAAGACCGATCGCAATCGAATGCGATGACGGAAAGCGAACCGAGAATATGAAGCTGGATGACGGCGAAGGATATATGAGCCTTTACGGTGAGGTATGGAGAAGAGCCGAAAATGAGGGCTGTAACATATGCCTCAAGGCGTTTACGAGAAAAAGAGATGATGCTGAAACTGCATCCAAATCCGATGCGGAGGGACAGTAGATCATACAGGATTATGATGGGAGGAAAATTATGAAGCTGATATTTGCAACAGGTAATGAGAATAAGATGAGAGAAATCCGCGAGATCCTTGCGGGAAGGGGTTATGAGATCCTTTCCATGAAGGAAGCGGGAGTTGATATAGATGTTGAGGAGAACGGAAAGACATTTTCCGAAAATGCACTCATTAAGGCGAGAGCTATATCTAAAGCTTCGGGTGAGCTTGTTCTTGCCGATGACTCCGGTCTTGAGATAGATGCTCTCGGCGGAGAGCCGGGAATCTACTCTGCAAGATATATGGGACATGATACATCTTATACAGTGAAGAACAATAACCTTATCGAGAGACTTGAGGGAGTTCCTGATGAGGAGCGTACTGCAAGATTCGTATGTGCTATGGCCGCTGTATTCCCTGACGGAAGAGAAGAGGTTGTTGTGGGAACTATGGAAGGTCGTATCGGTTATGAAATAGCAGGTGAGAACGGTTTCGGTTACGATCCGATATTCTTCCTTCCTGAGTATGGAAAGACTTCAGCTGAGATCAGCCCTGAAGAGAAGAATGCTATCAGCCACAGAGGAAAGGCTCTCAGAGCAATCGCCGATCTTCTGTAATCATCTCGAGCGGCGATAAGCTGCGGGGAAGCGGTACATTTCATAAAAACAAAAAGGTGAATGGTTAAAAATGAAAATACTTATTATCAGTGATTCACATGGTTATAACAAATATGTGAAGACTGCTATAGATCTGGAAAAGCCTGATATGCTTATACATTGCGGCGATGCGGAGGGCAGTGAGGCCGTCATAGAAAAGCTGGCGGGAGCGCCGAGAACTCCGTGCGTTTTTGTTAAGGGTAACTGCGACTGGGGTTCGACGAACCAGCCGACGAGAAAATTCACGCTGTGCAACCATAATTTCCTTATTACACATGGACATATACAGGGAGTTCACAGCAGTGAGGATATTCTGAAGCTTAAATATCACGCACAGTCCAACGATTGTGACATTGTATGCTTCGGACACATTCATGTGCCTGTAGATGAAGAGATTGATGGTATCAGGATTCTTAATCCGGGAAGTATATCCAAGCCGCGCGGCGGAAGAAAAAAGAGTTATATGATAATGAATATGACTGAAGACGGATATTATAATGTCGAGAAGAAATTCATTTCGGAAGAATCAGAATAAGGGAAGGTATTGTAATGAAAAAGGGAGATATTATCGAAGGAAGGATTACAGATTACAGCTTTCCGAATAAGGGAAGTTTTCTGTACAGTGCTCCGTCGGCAAGCGGCGACGGCACCATCGAAGAAAGAAAGATAATAGTAAAGAATGCTTTGCCGGGAAGTCTGGTTAAGGTGAGGATAATAAAGAAGAAGACCGGTTATGCGGAAGGAATGGTGCTTGATGTTATTGAGAAGTCACCGTTGGAAACGAAGAGACCGCTCTGCAACCATTTCTACAGCTGCGGAGGCTGCACATATCAGACCGTTTCATATACGAATCAGCTTAAGCTGAAGGAGGATATGGTAAAGAAGGTTCTGAAAAATGTGGTAAAGTTCGGTACGTCGGACAGCGAATCGAATGAGGGCAGCACAGTTCCGGCCATCGATTGGGAAGGAATAATCGCTTCACCGGATCAGTTCAGATACAGAAATAAGATGGAGTTTACCTTCGGTGATGAGGAGAAGGACGGACCGCTCACACTGGGACTGCACAGACAGTTTTCAAATCATGATATCCTGAGCATAGATTCCTGCGGAATCGTAAGTCCTACCTGGAATGAGATCTTGCAGTACACACAGAAGTTCTACAGAAAGCTGGGTGTTCCTTATTACAATAAATATACCCACAGAGGAGTTCTCAGAAATCTTGTGATCAGACAGTCTGCTTCGGACGGAAGGATTCTTGTAAATCTTGTAACAACGACTCATCACAGTATTGATGAATCTACAAGAAATATACCATGGCATGAGAAGAGAAGCGAAACAGTTGATGAGCTTAATCTTCCTGAATATGTTGCGGGACTTCTGTCACTGGGCGAGCCAAAGCCTGTGGGGCTTGATGCATATACCTCTCATGGATATCAGAAGGCAAATACAAAGAAGAAGATAGTTCGAGATAAGTGGGGAAAACTCCAGCGTGTAAACGGAAGCTTCGAGGATAATGTAGGTTCCGGAGAGTTTGATTCACTGTCATATTATAATAAGATCGCAGGCGTACTCTATACAGAGTGCGATACTCTTGCGGATGCTATAATTCCTGATTCGGTAACGCTTCTTTACGGAGATGATCACCTGATGGAGGAAATTCTCGGGCTGAAGTTTAAGATATCACCGTTCTCTTTCTTCCAGACAAATACCAAGGGAGCGGAGCTGCTCTATTCAAAGGTAAGAGAGTATGCGCTTGAATCTCTTAAGGATAAAAAGACGGGAGTCATATATGACCTTTACAGCGGAACAGGAACTATAGCACAGCTTATGTCTCCGGTTGCTGATAAGGTTTACGGAATAGAGATTATTGAGGAAGCTGTTGAAGCAGCCAAGGAAAATGCAAAGCTGAATAAGCTTACAAACTGTGAGTTTATAGCTGGCGATGTTCTGAAGAAGCTGGATGAGCTTGAGGAAAAGCCTGATCTTATTATTCTGGATCCGCCGAGAGACGGACTGAATCCTAAGGCACTGACAAAGATCCTTGCCTACGGTGTTAAGAATATCGTATATGTAAGCTGCAAGCCTACTTCACTGGCAAGAGATCTTGAGATATTCGAAGCAAACGGATATATGCCTGTCAAGGGCTGCTGCTGCGATATGTTCCCGAATACGGTTCATGTCGAGACGGTAGTCGTTCTTTCCAAGGGAATTGACATATCTGCTGGAAAGGTTCAAGTTGAGTTTTCAGTTGAGGATATGGATCTTTCAGCTGCTCACGGCAATGCATCGTATAACAAGATAAAGAAACATGTATATGAAAAGACCGGATTGCAAGTTTCTAATCTTAATATCTGAGGTTAATCGTTAGACAGGAAAATAAACAGTATTATAGACATGTCAAAGAAGATTGGTGTAGATACTCTCATAGAAGGCGTAGAAACAGCAAAACAATTTGAGAGATTATATGCTATGTGATGCAAGCTGTATCGGGGTTTCTACTTTTCAAAACCGGTTGATTCGGAGAGTTTTGAAAAGCAGTGGTTTGATTAGATTAGGAGGCATGATATGAAAAAGATATTTAATGTAGCAGCCTTTGTTTGCGGTATGGATGAGGAATACCCATATCAGATAATAAAAGGCATCAATGAATTTGCCAGAAATCATGCAATCAATATTTCGTATTTTGCGTCTTTCGGCGGTGTTGTAGAAAACAGTTCATTTGATGACGGAGAATACAGCATATACAAACTGGCACAGCTCGCAAGTTTTGATGGTGCACTTCTTTTGACAAACACTTTTTCAAACTTGGATATAAGGAATTCGATCATTGATAAGGTTAAAGCTGCAAACATTCCTACAGTTATTTTCGAGTGCAATGACTATGAGGAGTTCCACGATATAAGTATTGATAATTATGCCGTAATGAAAAGATTGGTGGAGCATCTTATAAATGAGCATGGTTATAAAGTGTTCAATTATATCTCCGGTCCTGAAACCAATTCTGAGGCTCAGGAGAGATACAAAGCTTTCCGTGATGCTCTTTCTGAGAACGGTTTGGAATTTGATGAAAGACGCCTTTATAAAGGTCAATTCCGCAGCTATGATGGAATTAAGGCTATAGATGACTTTATGCATTCCGGAATCAGTTTGCCCGATGCTTTTGTCTGTGCTAACGACAGCATGGCTCTGACTGCAATGAATAAGCTTCAGTTGAATGGTGTTAAAGTGCCTGAAGATGTTGCAGTGACCGGATTCGATAACACTTTCAATGCTCGTAATGCATTCCCGGTTCTTACAACCGTGAAAAGACCTTTGTATGCCTCAGGTGTAAAAGCTTGCGAGGTTTTGTATTCCCTTATGCAGGGAGAAAAGAGTCCGCGCAGCACGATAATGGATGCAGAACCGGTCTTTGCCGAGAGTTGCGGATGTAATCCTGACAACAGAGATAATGCTCTGGAATTCAGAAAAGAGACAGCATTAAAGATCGAACGGACATATATGGGTATCCATATTCTTAACAGACTGATCGCAGCATTAGCTGTCGCAAAGAACATCGATGAATGTTCTGATGCTATCTGTAAATGGCTAGAAGCAGTAGATTGCGGAGAGTTTGCTCTGTGTCTTGTAAGCGACTGGGAGAAGACATATAACACACTTTCCTATGACGACGGCGGTAATTATCCTGAAGCAATGACTGCTCCGCTTATTTGGGATCACGGCGAAAGATGTGCTGTAAAATCCTTCCCGAGCAAACAACTCTATCCTGAACAGCAATTGTCCAGCGGCAAGGTCAGTTACTATATTCCGCTTCATTTTGGCCCACGTATATTAGGATATTACATCATGTCGAACACAGATTTTCCTATATACAGCAATCACTGTCATACAATAACAATGAGTATAGGCAACGCTATAGAAACTATATCCAAACTGAATGTGCTTGACCCTCTGTGTGGAATCTATAACAGAAACGGATTTAATATCAATGCCGGATATATATTTGAAGAATGTATTCAGGCTCAAGCGGCACTCTCTGTTATTTTTATCGATGTTGACGGTCTCAAGATAATTAATGACACTTATGGTCACTCTGAGGGTGACTTTACGATCAAATCCGTGTCAGAGACTATTGAATTGTCATGCGGCTCTATGGATGTATGCGGAAGAATCGGCGGAGACGAATTTGTAATCATAGGCCGTGGGGAAAATTTTGCTGATATATTCAAGAAAAGATTTGATGCTGAACTCGAAAGGAAAAACCAAGAAATGAATAAGCCATATGAGCTTTCGGCAAGTGTCGGCTTTATTAATGCGATCCCGGACAAGTCTGATACACTGATTGAGTTCATCCAACAAGCAGATGCAGAAATGTATCGTGTAAAAAAAGCTCGAAGAAAACAAAGAATTTAGTTCTCATTGCTATATTGGCAACATAACTGCAGTAAGGTATTGTTTATGCATCAGATCAGATAATCATTGATGATAGCTATCTTTCCATTGGCGGATATTACGGCTTTTATGGTAATCATCGGAACCGTCTTCGGCCTTGTTGAAGATATTCCTTATGCGATAGGTGCGACTCCTTCTATCATGCTGATCAGAGGATTAACAATGGGACATGTCGGTTACTTTTTCGCAACCTGTAGTTGCATAATAGTATAAAACAGCACTTAACGGTTGGTGGAGTTAACTGTGTATATTTGATAATCTATATCTGCAACGCGGAGCACAAGTAACTTAAGTACAGCAGATATGGATGATAAGGAGTTAATATGAGTTTTGGAAAGAATCTTCAATATTTACGCCAGCTAAGTAAAAACATGACGCAGGAAGCGTTGGCAGAGAAGCTGAATGTAAGTCGACAGACAATCTCAAAATGGGAAATGGATGCAGCAAATCCTGAAATGGACAAGGCACTTGAAATATGTAAGATATTTAACTGCACTTTGGATAATCTTTTCAGGGAAGAAATGGATAAAAGAAGCGATGCATATTCTGATCTTCGTGTGGAAGAATTAGCAGGATTTTCCTATATTGAGCATACGGTGATCAGTACAGATCCTGAAAGTGATGCGATAGGAAGAATGTATAGAATTGCAGAAGAAAACGGAATTGAAAATCCGAGAGTGGTCGGATGGGATTTTCCGAATCTGTCACAGGAGCAGATTAATGTCTTTAATATGCATGGATATACTGCAGCTTTGATCTTGCCTGATGGTGTAAAACCGGAAGGATACCAGATCAAGGAACAGGCAGCTCATAAATATGTGGCTATTCACATTGAAAGACCGTTTGATAATCCTTTTGTGACTATACCGGGAGCTTATCATACTTTGTTTGATTATATGAGAACAAATGGACTGGAGCGTGTGGATAACGAAGTAATCCCAGGCTTTGAGACGGATGGAGAGAGCATGGATGTTTATATTGCATGCAAGTAGAAGGAGAGGCTATGAGTTTGCAATTCTTAAAGGCAGGCACCGCTGATGTGTTGACGTTGAACGGAATATCAAAGCGTGCATTTGACAGCGATATTCTGATTGGAGCAGTATCAACAGGCGGACCTCCGGGATATATGTCAGTACCATTTCATACGAAGATGGCAAGACAGGGGCATCTGTATAAATTAATAGATGAAAGACTGATCGTTGGCGGAGCAATCCTGTTTTTGGAAAATGATGTATTGAATATAGGCAGGATTTTCGTTGCGCCGGAACATTTTCGCAAAGGATATGGACTATTCATGATGAGGGAGATAGAGGAGATGTTTTCTGAGGTAAAGGAGATTACTCTTGATACACCAGTCTGGAATGTCAGAACAAATGCGTTCTATTCTAAGCTTGGCTACAAGGAAATAAAGCGTGATAAAGAGTTTGTATTTTATTCAAAACGTCTCGGATCGGAATCAACTTAATAGAGTTAAAACAGCACCGTTTGATGAGGATTACTCATCGGCGGTGCTGTTTTTATGGTATAGGTACAACCCATACTACCGGTATGGGAAAATACCCGCATAATTATATTATCAGTATATTTACCGCCATTATCGTCTGTCTTATAATATTTCTATCATCATTAAAGGAAGATGCGATATGGATATAAACATTGCGGAAAATATACGGTCTTACAGGAAACAGCATGGACTGACTGGGAAAAAGTAGAAGAATGTGTAACAACGGAATCGTTGTGACTGATCTGAAGGAATATGATTACGATCTCAGCGGTGGCTTCAATTCACTTGATCACAGTGGTTTTCCTCTTTCCATGATCATTCAGGGAAGGAAAATAGATAAATAAACGGTGATGGATAACAAAGGCAAAAAGTAAGATTGATTGGGAGGAGGAGAAGGATGGAAAATGCAATTTATGAATGGCTGATGGATGAAAAAACTCCGGAGGTTAGGCTCAGAACTCTGAAGGAATATAAGAAACTGTCGGATGATGATGAAAGTGTCGCCCAGTGCAAAAATGAACTGCTTCAGAGCAAAGTATATGAGCGGGGGCTGAAAAAGCTAAAGAAGAATAAGGCGTGGGACAAGTAGGAGGAATTTGGTTGAATAGAATTATAGAACAAGTGAAACAATGTTTTGATATTGAAGACTGTACATTCATTCCGGTGTGCGGTCATGAAGGCGGTCGTAACAGTATTATGATCGTCAGCAGGAACGGGGATAAACAGTATATTCTTCGAGTTTCTGATCTTAGTGATCGAACTGAGAAGGATTATCTTGCAGAAACAGAGTATATTCATTACCTGGCTGAGAATGGTGCGCCTGTGGCGGATGTAATTCCATCGGTTCAGGGTAGACTGGTGGAACGCATTGAAGTATATGACAAAGAGATTTTTGTCAGTCTGTTTGCTTATGCTAAGGGAATGCTGATTGCGGATAACGGCTACCGTTACAGGGATGGTGCATCACTGGACGAATACTTCTATAACACAGGCAAAGCATTGGGAGCAATTCATAGACTGTCCAAGGAATATGAGCCTGAACATACTCGTCAGGATTACTTCGATAAATACAATATGACATATCTGGATCAACTGATTCCGGATGAATATAGTGAACTGAAGGCAGCTATCGCCAAGCGTCTGGATGAATTCCTTGCGCTTCCTAAGAATAAAGACATCTATGGTCTGGTTCACTTTGATTACAGCGATGGCAATTACCATGTCGATATGAATACAGGGGAGATTAAGGTGTTTGACTTTGATAACTGTATGAACTGCTGGTATATGTTTGACCTTGCTAATCTCTGGATTCATAACGAAGGCTGGACATGGCAGGAAGCTGACCCGGGCAAGAGATTTGCTCTGATGCAGCAATGCTTCGACTGTCAGTTGCAGGGATATAAATCCGAAACGGAAGTTCCGGAGGAGATGCTTGAAAAACTTCCACTGTTCATTGACATGGTACTGATTGAGAATATCGTGGATGAATTTGAATGTGCCATCCGTGAAGGTGAAGAGCTTGATTATGAAGATATCGAGGATGCAGCACAGAACCTCATCGAAGCGATACCATATGCAGGTTTTGGAGGATAAATAAAATGCAGATATATTTGGGAGCGGCATTACTGGTAATAGTTATGATCTTAAGCGTTCTTCTGATATGTGGTCTGCCCCTCGGGGAGCTGACTATGGGTGGGAGATATAAAGTGTGGCCCCCCGAAGATGCGAGGACTTGCAGTAAGCCAATTGGTTGTTCAGGGCTTTGCACTATATATCATTCTTGCGGGAGGAAGGATACTTCCCGTATTTATATCGAATAAGGCTACAAGAATTGCATGTGTATAATGACGCCCATGTCCTTGGCTGAGGCAATCTGTTTTACAATTACGGCAATAAGCTTAATAGAAACATAAATTTAAAGGATGGTTACACGAATGGAACTTAAGAGATTAACAGAACATATTTGGTATATGCCATATGAGACCGAAAGAGACCGCCCAAATCTTGGATATATCCGGGGGGAACGCTGGAGCCTTGCAGTCGATGCAGGACATTCGGAAGCACATACCAAAGAATTCTATGAACTTCTGGAAAAGGAAAATCTTCCTCTTCCAAGTATAACGGTTCTTACACACTGGCATTGGGATCACACCTTTGGAATGCATGCCGTTAATGGACTGTGTATAGCAAATGAATTGACTGATAAGCACCTGATGCAGTGGAAGGAGAAAATAGAGAATAACGGTACGGATGAATTCTTCTCACTCAGTGAAAGCATCAGATGCGAATATAAGGAAAATGATAAGGTTATTGTCAAGACTGCAGATATGACATTTTCAGGAGAAATGACGTTGAATCTCGGAGACGTAACGGTAAAGCTTATTCAGGCAGAGTCACCGCATACGGATGATTCTACACTTGTTTATGTATGTGAAGACAAAACACTGTTTCTCGGAGACTCTACCTGTCAGGAATTCAGTACCGGAATTAAGAATAAGACACTTTGCAAAAAACTATACGATACTATCAAGGATATCAATCCGGAAATCTGTCTTGAGGGACATTGGACATCGACGGATACAGAGGATTCTTTGTCTGATCTGATGCAATAATGTTATGGTATATAGATTGAGGAGCAGGAATAGAATATGAATTATTTTGTTGAAGGTTTACAGGGAAGCGGAAAGAGTACCCTGGTCGGAAAATTGTCGGATAAACATCCGGATTATAATGTGTTTCGTGAAGGCGATTATAATCCCGTAGAACTGGCCTGGTGTTCTTATGTTTCGGAGGATAATTATCCTTCCATTCTGGAAAAATATGATGATATAAAAAATGAACTGACATTGAAAAGTCACGCGGAAGACGGGCATGTGATCATCTGCTACACACAGATAATCACGGATATTCCGGGATTCCACAAGGATCTGGAGCAATACGAGATTTACAATAATCGTATATCCCGCGATGACTTTAAGAGTATTATTCTGAAGCGCTATTCTGACTGGAATACAGATAATAACATTTTTGAATGCTCGCTTTTTCAGAATATAGTAGAGGATATGATACTGTTTCAGAATGCATCCGATGAGGAGATAATCGCGTTTTACAGAGAAATCAAAGATGTTCTGAGTGGAAGGGATTATCATATAGAATACCTTATGAGTGAGGATGTACGTTCGAATATCAATGTGATCAGAAAAGAAAGATCGGATGATCAGGGAAATGAACTTTGGTTTCCTCTGATGCTTAAGTATTTTAACGAATCACCATTTGCAAAGATAAACGGATTATCCGGTGAAGAAGATATGCTTTCTCACTTCTGTCACAGACAGGAATTGGAAATCAAAATTTGCAGGGAGATTTTTTCCGACAGATATACTATACTTAAGTCTAAGTCCT
Source organism: Eubacterium sp. (assembly GCA_017634555.1). Lineage (GTDB taxonomy): Bacteria > Bacillota > Clostridia > Lachnospirales > Lachnospiraceae > Eubacterium_Q. Next base: position 109,465 of record JAGBNF010000011.1, read on the forward strand.
ACAGAGATGAGGACATATAAACTAAGTAAACATATGATGGAGGACAGGGGAAAATTATGGTTTTACTTGTTGTAGATACACAGAAGGGATGTTTTAACGAAGACCTATATTTGTTTGATACTGTAAGAAAAAATATCAAACAGTTAATTGCTTTAGCGAGAGGGAATAATGTCGAGGTTCTCTATGTCCAGCATGACGATGGTCCGGGAACTGATCTGGATAAGAATGCGGATAATTATGAGATATATGAGGAATTTGCTCCGACAAAAGATGAGAAGCGTTTTGAAAAAAATGTAAACAGTGCGTTTCATCCTATGACAGGATTAACTGATTACTTAAATTCTAAGGGTGAAAAAGATATTTTAACCATCGGTGTATCAACAGATTATTGTATGGATGCGACCATAAAAGGCGGATTTGAAAGAGGCTTCAACATGATCGTTCCTGCATACACAAACTCAACCTATGATAATCCTTATTTTGATAGGGAAACTGCCTACAAGTACTTTAATGAATTTATGTGGCCGAAGAGGTATGCAAAATGTATATCTTTTGATGAAGCTGTGAAAATGATACAGAATTATAAGGCAGAGGATACTTCTTATGGAATCGAGCCTTGCGGTACACTTGAGATTGAAACGGACAGACTGCTGCTTCGTCAGTTTAAGCTTTCTGATGCGGAGTCGGCGTGCAAAAACTGGGCGGGATGTTATGAGGTTCAGAATGAGTACGGAGAACCAACCTATGATACCCCTGAAGCTGCAAAGGAACTTCTGGAGAAATATATCAAAGGATATAAGAACGGTTTTTATTACAGATGGGCTGTAATAGAAAAAGGATCAGGAGAGTGTATCGGACAGGTGGCATATTTCCTGGTTGATACTCATAATAATTTTGGAGAGGTAGAGTACTGTATAGGTACTGAGTATCAGGGCAAGGGCTATGCAACAGAAGCAACAAAAGCAGTGATTGACTACGGTTTCGATAAGATACATTTTCATAAGGTTCAGATATGTGTCAGACCTGCCAATATAAAGTCTAAGAAGGTTATTGAGAAATGTGGATTTGAGTATGAAGGTACACTCAGAGACTACTTCTTTATAGACGGTAAATATGAAGGCAGAATGTATTTTTCTAAATTAAAGAATTAAAAAAGAGAGGCAGGAATGGAAAAACAGCTTCCGGAATATTTTGAGAGAGAACTTGGGAATAAGCTGATTGCATTTGTTGCTAGGGCAGAGTGAGAGATTATGTATAACGAATATTTAGAAAAAACGGAATATGTGGATTATGATGATGCGGGCATCAGAAATGTGGCAGAACATTTAAGAAATCAGGCACAGGATGAAGTTTCTCTTATAAGGGATACATTTTACTTTGTAAGAGATGAGATAAAGCATTCATGGGATGCACAGGACAGCCGTGTTACTGTTACAGCGAGCGATGCGCTCAGAGAAGGTGTTGGAATATGCTGGGCTAAGTCGAATCTTCTGGCAGCTCTCCTTCGTGCAAATGGGATTCCGGCAGGATTTTCCTACCAGCGACTAACTCTCGGAGATACACCGGATACAGGGTTCTGTATTCATGCTATGAATACGGTTTATGTGAAGAGTCTTAACAAGTGGATAAGACTTGATGCAAGAGGCAATAAGGAAGGCGTAAATGCTGAGTTTTCGGTAGAAGAGGAACAACTGGCATTTCAGATAAAATCTGAGGGAGAGATTGATTATCACGATAATCATTCATATCCGGATAAGAGCCTTATGAAGGTTTTAAGAGAAAGCACTGATGCCATTGATATGTATCTTCATCATTTACCGGATCAGCTTTCTTATGATGTAACATATAAGGTTGCAACCGTTGATGACATGGAACAGATGATGAGCAGTCGTCTTGAAATGCTCAGGGTGGTGAATGATCTGGATCTTGCTTATGAGTACAGTGATGAGATCGTCGAAAGCAGTATAGAATATTTTAAAAACGGAGATCATACCACTGTTCTTGCTATGGATGGAGACCGTGTTATAGGCTGTGCCACAATGTGCTACATATATATCATGCCGACATTCTCACATCCTACAGGAAAGAGGGCACACCTAATGAATGTATATACCATGAAAGAGTGGCAGAGACACGGCATCGCAAAGAAAATGGTATCGATGCTGATGGACGAATCCCGTAAAAGAGGAGTCACAGAGGTCAGTCTTGATGCAACCGAGGAGGGACGCTTTCTTTATAAAAATCTTGGCTTTGTTGATTCGACAGAAGGTATGGTATTCACAATGTGATTCTGTTACGGAACAAAAATATATAGAAGAAATCGGATATCTGATCTGGATATTCGGTTTCTTTTTTTGTTTGACACGAATAAGAAATTCTTAATGGTATCTTTTGATTATTCAGCAGCTTATGTAAAAGGTGATTTAAGATGTGAGGCATATAATATAGTCAGATAGGGTGGAAACATGGGATTGAATAAAAGGAGATAGGTATATGTATAAGAAAGGTTTAGTAACAATTATAGGATTAAGTTTAGGAATGGCAGCTGTGTTCGGCGGATGCGGTAAGTCGGAAAAGACGGTTGAGGTTGAAGCTGTAGATAAGGCCGAGACCGGTATGGTTGATGGTACAGCAAAAGAAACTATAGACATCACGGAAACAACAACAGAAGCAACAACGGAAACAATCAGCATTACTGAAAAAACGTCAGAGCTTTCTACAGAAAAGGCAGTAGATGTAACTGCATTTGCTGATTTCATATCAGATCCGTATTCCTATGAATGGGAAAAAATCGGAAATCCTGAGCAGGTATTTAACTGGGATGGTTATCAGCTTATAGAACTTGACGGAGACGATTCACCGGAGATGATAGTAACAAGCTTAAATGAGTGCAGTCCGACGGATGGTCTGCAGCATTATCTGGTACTTGATAATACCGATAGCGGTCTCGTAATAAATGAGATGGCAGATGGAGTTGCATCAGCAGGTGGATATAGAGGAACACTGTATTATCTTCCAAACAGTTCGGTTATATATGATATGTCTATCAGCGCACCGTACGGCGCTCCGGGCTTTACTCTGTATAAATCAGAGAACGGAAAGATCGAATATAAAGAGAGTGCATTCTTTGATCCGAATCCGGAAGCAGGTGAAGAAGCTTTGGAGCAGGGTCAATGGTACTGGGGAAGCAATGTCGTAACTCAGGAGGAATATGACAGTAAGATAGATGAATTTACAGATTCACAGTCAGGAATAGCATTTAATGAGATTCAGTATATGGATAAGGATTCTATGATGAAAGAATTGAACAAGTAAGTGTTTTTCTTTTCAAAACGTTTTCTTAAGTAGTATAATAATATATATTGGGAAATGGGAGAATGTAATTCTTTTTGGGGGTTACTTATGAAGAGAAAGATTGCTGTATTTACAAACGGATGGAATGACGACTATCTGGATTTTGCGCTGGAAGGAATCAGAAAACGTGCCGCTGAGGATAATATAGATGTATTTATATTTATGGATTATACATCTTATGATAAGGTCGAAGGTGATATCATTGGTGAGCTTAATATCCTGAATCTTCCGAAGCTGGCAGCTTTTGATGGAGTGCTGCTGCTCGGGAATACGTTGAATAATGCCGGAGAGAATGCAATCCTTCGTGAGAAAGTACTTGAAGCGAAGGTTCCTTCGTTATGCGTAGAATATCTGCTTGAGGGTATAAACTGCATAAGAACCGAAAATGTGAACGGTATGAAAGAACTCATGGAGCATATGATAACAGTTCACGGAGTTAAGGATATATTTTGGATAAGCGGTCCTCATGATAATGAAGAAAGTAATGAAAGATATAATGCATTAGTTGAGACTATGAAAGAGCACGGGCTTACTGTGGATCCGGAGAAATCCTTTGAAGGCTGCTGGAGCTATGCGATAGTAGAAGAAAACCTTCCGAAGATCCTTTCCAAGATGGATAAGCTTCCGGACGCATTTATCTGTGCGAATGATTCAATGGCGCTTGCTACATGTGTTGCGCTTGATAATGCAGGTATAAAGGTTCCGCAGGATGTAAAGGTAACGGGCTTTGACAATCTCATGAGCGGTAACTATTTTTCACCGATCCTTACATCTGTAGACCGTGGATGGCAGCAACGAAGCTATCAGGCAATGGACAGCCTTATAGGACTTATGAACGGTGACCCCGATTTTGGTGATAAGGTTTATCATTCAACCTTTGATAAGGGTGAATCCTGCGGATGTTCGATGGGCGATGCGGGACAGAGAATACAGAAAGAAGCAAGAACCAGAGCATTTAGTATTCCTGTTGAAAGAACAATCTTTGATTGGCATCTGATAAAAATCGATGAAGCGGTTACAAATGTAAAGACGCCGGAAGCTATACATGATGCATTTGCCGGGCTGATGGAACAAGACCATAATTATGAAGGGGATGACTTCTTCATATGTCTGGATCAGCAGTTCGTTGAGTCCATGGAGAGAGAGGTGACCGGTAATACCGAAGGCTACAGTAAAGGAATCGATGTTATATACGGGATGGAAAAAGGTGTAACAATTCCGAGATATACAATATCGGTTGATGAATTAGTTCCGGGATATGACCCTGATTCATCGGAAACTGTGTTATATCTGATAGTGCCGCTTCATATCTATGCCGAATGTATAGGCTATTATGTAAGTAAGAATTACATAAAAATGATCAAGGATTTCTATATAAATTCTTTGACAAGGCATGTTGCATCCGGTCTCGTAAGAGCACGTCAGAATATAAAGCTTGAGACGTTTAATAAGCTGCTTGCAGATATATCGGTAAGAGATGAGCTTACGGGACTCTATAACCGAATGGGATATGAGAAGATAGCAATCCCTTATCTTGATGAGCTTCGACGCACAAAAAAGAAATCGGTTATCATGGTTGCGGATATAAACAGAATGAAGATGATAAACGATCAGTATGGTCATCTTCAGGGTGATACGGCGATCAAAATCGTGGCAAGCGTTTTAAAGTCTTCTATTCCGAATACCTGGAAGGCCGTAAGGTACGGCGGTGATGAATATGTTATTATTGGAGAGTACGAGGCCTCGGAGGATATGGAGGCAATCAAGAAGAAAGTCCTTGATAAAGTTACGAGGATTTCCGAGGACCTGAATCTTCCTTTCAAGCTCAGTGTAAGTATCGGATATGTACTCATAGATCCGGATAATAATCTCGGAAATGAAGAGTACTTCCGAATGGCTGATGAAGCAATGTATGAGATGAAGCAGGAGGCGCATAAACTGTACTAAAACAACGAAGTTTCTTGGTAGATGTGCCATTTGCAACTTGTAATAAAATAAGTTATGATGAAACAGTACGATTTTGAGCAGTGATCGTACTGTTTTATTGTTTTTGGCGAATATAGCCAATTAGAGTTTAAGGTGGTATTAAATGAATAAATTCAGAGTTGAGTTAAAAAAAGTAGTTGATGACAGCTATGATATCGAAGTCGGCTACGAACTTATGGACAGCCTGATAAGAGACATTAAGGAAGGACTTGTCGGAAAGCTTCATAAGTTTGCTGTTATCACTGATAGTATAGTAAAGGATCTTTATGCCGAGAAGGTCTGTGAGCTTTTAAAGGCAGAGGGTTATCAGGTGGATCTCTTCGTATTCCCTGAAGGTGAGAAGAGTAAGACACGTGAGGTTAAAGCTGATATCGAAGACAGAATGCTTGAAGCAGGCTACAGAAGAGACTGCTGCATTATCGCAGTGGGTGGCGGAGTTGTTACGGATCTTGCGGGCTTTATAGCAGGAACCTATGGAAGAGGAGTTCCGTTTATCAATTATGCAACTACTCTTCTGGCTGCAGCAGATGCATCAGTCGGAGGAAAAACAGCGGTTGATACACCGCTTGCCACAAACCTTATCGGACTGTTCAATCAGCCAAAGAAGGTTTATATAGATATAGCAACCTGGAAGACCCTTCCGAAGAGACAGATAATCAGTGGACTTGCGGATACTATCAAGCATGCATGTATTAAGGACAGAGCATTCTTTGATTATCTGGATGAACATATGGAGGAAATCCTGAACCTGGAAAGAGAAGCCTGCGAGCACATTTCCGAGGAAAACTGCAGGATCAAGTATGAGGTTGTTATGAAGGACGAGAGAGAGTCAGGTCTCAGAGAGATACTCAATCTCGGACATACTGTAGGACGTGCCATAGAAACAGTCAGCGATTATGAGCTTATGCATGGTGAAGCTGTTTCAATAGGTATAGTTGCCGAGGTTTATCTGGCAGAGAAGCTGGGACTTATCACAGTCGATGATAGAGACAAGGTTGTAAGCCTTCTCGATAAGGCAGGACTTCCGACACGCATTCCTGACTATATTGACAGGGAGGCACTGGTTAAGAAGCTATATACAGATAAGAAGGTTCGTGACGGACGACTTCGCTTCGTGCTTCAGGACAGCATAGGAAGTGTAAAGGAATTTGAGCCGGGTAACTTTGCAAAGCCTCTGGATGAGGATTTTGTAAGAGAAGTTATTCAGATATTATGATGAGAGTTGCAGTATGTGACGATGAAAAGAGAATACGGGAGGAGATTGCAGGCAGGATAAGAGAAAGCCTTCCTGACTGTGAGATTGATGTTTATGGGAGCGGGAAGGAGCTTCTTAAAGCATTACGGGAACGTACATTTGATCTGCTCCTTCTGGATATAGATATGCCGGAAATAAGCGGCCTAGAGCTTGCGTCTCAGATTATGTCGGGGACTGAGCGGCCACTTATCGTATTTGTCACAAGTCATGATGAGCTTGTATATGACAGTCTTCAGCTGCATCCCTTCGGCTTTGTCAGAAAGTCTCATCTGGATGATGAACTGACACGAGTTCTGCGGGATGCGGCAGAGGAGGTCTGTGCCCGTGACAGACATTTCTGTTTTCATACCTCCTCAGGGGATGTCAGACTTAAGACGGAAGATATACTTTATTTTGAATCTGACGGTAATTACATCAAGGTTAAAACTGTCGATGCGGAATACCGTTTCAGAGAAACCATGCAGGTACTTGAAAACACACTTGTACAGGATGGCTTTGTCAGAGTACATAAGGGCTTTCTCGTGAATCAGGAAGCAGTTAAGATCATTAATTCAGATATGATCATTCTTACTGATAATTCTGAAATTCCGCTGGGAAGAAGCTATCAGGAAAATGCAAGAAGAACGCTTATGAGGAGTATGCTCAGGTGATCGGTAGGAAGAATCAATCAAATGCAGATTATGAAGAACTCAGCAGAAAGTATGATGAGCTCTTTGCAAAATGTGAGGAGCTGGAATTTGAGCTTTCTGAAATGAGGGTAAATACCGATAATATTGAGAAGCAGGAAGAGGAGATACGCAGTCTTCATGAAAGCATGCGGAGCATTAAGCATGATATGAAGAATCATCTAATGGTCACTCTTTCTTATCTGAATGACGGAGACAGTGAGGCTGCGAAGACGTACATTTCCGGAATACTCAATAAGCTGAATAAGATACACAGTTATATAGAGACGGGCAACTCGCTGCTGAATCATATATTGAATGAGAAGCTGGCAGAGGCGCGTCAGCATGGAATAGATATCAAGGCAGAGGTTGAAAACCTGGCATTTGATAAGATGGAGAGCATGGATTTTTCTGCCCTTCTTTCAAATATGCTTGATAATGCCATAGAGGCATGCATGAAGGAAGAGACACCGCAGCTGGGGGTCAGAATTTCGAAGCAGAGAGCATATGAAACAATAGTAGTAAAGAATAAGATTTCCGGATCGGTACTCGACAGTAATCCGGAGCTTGTAACATCGAAGTCCGATTCCGTTGAACACGGAAGAGGCATTCCGCAGATTAAAGGAATTGTAGAAAAATACAGTGGCATATGCGACTTCTATGAGGAAGATGGCTTCTTCACAGTCTGTGCGTTTATCCCACTATAGATACCGTTTATCCCAGGTCCCTTGTAATAGTATATTACAGGGGATATTATCGTTTTGAGGTTGGCATGATTAATTTTGAGAACGTATCCAAATTCATAATTTCAGATGTCTCACTTCATATTCCGAAAGGAACGGTGACGGGACTTATAGGTCATACCGGCGCCGGAAAGACAACGCTGGTCAGACTTGCCGCAGGACTTCTCCTTCCCGAAAGAGGAAGAGTGAGAGTGATGAGCGAGGACCCCATAGCATATCGCGGGAAATACGGTTCCAAACTTAGCGTGTTCCTGGCAGGCGTACATCATCTTGCAGATGAGGATTCGGCAATGACTGCTCTTAATATGCTGCAGGAAATGTACCGCATACCGAAAGACATTTTCGAGGCTCGCTACAATGAGCTGTCCGAGAGATTCGGGTTTAAGGCTTATGAGAGGAATCCTCTGAAATCACTTTCCGTCGGACAGAGACAGAGGGTGGAGCTGGCTTCGGTGTTTATTATGGATTCAGAGCTTATGATCCTTGATGAACCCGAGGTGGGCCTTGATGATATGGGAAAGCAGGCACTTGAAGAGCTGATCAGGGACAGAGCGTCCCGGGGGGCTACATTTCTCATCACCTCCCATAATATGGCGGGGATATCAAAGACCTGTTCGCGACTTGCCATACTGGCCAAAGGACACCTGATATTCCACGGTAGCGAGGATTCTCTAAGAAGCAGATATCTTCCGATCAATACACTTACGATCACTTATGAGGGAGCGATTCCGAATATAGATGATCTTCCGATAGTGAGATACAGGATGGAAGGAAAGCAAATCAGCTATGATTACAATTCCCGTTATATAACCGCATCGGAGCTTATGGAGGTTCTTATGGCACAGACTGAGATTACGGATATCAAGATTAAGAAACCTGACCTCGAACAGATTGTTATTTCTATAATGAAGTCGGAGGAAAAAGATGAGTTTTATCGAGGTAAAGAACATCAGCAAAAAATATAAGATAAGCAAGAGGAAAAGCGGAATTCCGGGAATGCTTGCGAACCTTTTTGTTCCGAAGTTCGAAGATAAGGAAGCGGTGAAGGATATCAGCTTCTCGATAGAGCAGGGTGAAATGGTGGGCTTTGTGGGACCAAACGGTGCCGGCAAATCCACTACGATAAAAATGCTTTCGGGAATCCTCTATCCGGATAAGGGTGAGATATCGGTATCCGGGATAATCCCTTATAAGCAGAGACGTGAGTATGTCGGAAAGATAGGCGTTGTGTTCGGACAGAAGTCGCAGCTTCAGTGGGACCTTCCGGTTATGGACAGCTTTGAACTTCTTAAGGCAATATACAGAGTTCCCGATGAAGTGTATAAGAAGAATATTGACAGATATACCGAGATGCTGGATATGTCGGGATTTCTGAAGCAGCCGGTAAGACAGCTTTCTCTCGGACAGAGAATGAGGGCAGATATAGCTGCGGCGCTGCTGCATTCTCCGGAGATCGTATTCTTCGATGAACCGACCATTGGTGTGGATGTGGTCGGTAAAGACAGCATAAGAAATTTCATAAGAGAGCTGAATGAGGAAGATAAGGTAACGATGATCTTTACCACTCATGATATGCAGGATATCGAGAAGACCTGCAACAGACTTATCATCATCAACAAGGGCTCCAAGATTTTTGACGGAACACTGGATGAGGTTAGACGTCTTCACGGATCGTCACGTCAGCTGGATGTATATTTCATGAATGATGAGACGGTAAAGCCGATACCGGGCGTTGAGATAGAAGAGGTTGATAAACGTCACAGTCAGCTTATCTTTGACGGACGAAAGGTCCGCATAAATGACCTTATGAGCCAGCTGCTTACAAAGTACAATGTAAAGGATATCAATATCGCTGAGCCAGATATAGAAAGCATAATCAGAAAGATATACAGCAGAGAGAAGGTGGCTGTATGAGAGCTTACTACGCATATGCGAAGAAAACATTTCTCGGAAAGAGTGCTTACAGATTCGATCACCTGATGGGAATTTTGTCCACCTGTCTGCAGTTCTTTATCTTTTATGAGATTTACAGAGCTCTTTACGGAGGTAGTGACAGTGTCGACGGAATAACGATGTCGATGGTCACCACAAACTTTGTGCTGTCCTTCGGACTGGGTGCTGTATTTACTCCGAATGATTATTTTCTCCCGAGCAGGATATGGGACGGAAGCATTTCCACGGAGCTACTTCGACCTATGAGTTTTAAGGGCAGAATGATCGCGGAAAATGTGGGAGAGGCGGTATTCAATCTCATATTCAAATTTATACCGATTCTTATTATCGCCTTACTCACAACGGGAATGTCAAAGCCGGCGGGGGCACTGAACCTGATACTCTTTATAGTCAGTGCGATCCTAGGATACGGAGTTTTATGGACCATAAGCTTTGCGGTTCAGATGACCTCCTTCTGGCTCATTAATATCTGGAGTCTTATTACCATCAAGGATGTTTTTGTAAACATCCTTTCGGGAAAAATGATACCGCTCTGGTTCATGCCGGTATGGATGGCGGGAGTTTTGAAGTATTCTCCTTTCGCATCCATATATTTTACTCCGGTGGAGATATATCTAGGACAGCTTTCAGGCTCCGAGATAGGTTATAAATGTCTGCTTCAGATCATATGGATAGTTGTTATATATGCTGTCGGAGATTTCCTTTGGAACAAAGGACAGAAGAAGCTTGTGGTACAGGGAGGTTAACAGTGGGCGATACGATACATTTAATGGCTGTATATACGAAGACAACAGCAAAGGCGTGGTTTCAATACAGAGTTGATGCGCTGCTCAAATCTCTGGCAGTTTTTTTGAGAGAATCCACAGCCATAATCGTCATATATTTCACGCTTCTTAAGTTTGATACGCTCAGTGGCTGGAATATATATGAGATGCTGTTTCTCTGCAGTCTCATCTTTATGACATACGGAATAATGATCATATTCTTCACGGGAATCAGAGATTTTGGAAAGACTGTCCGTGACGGAAGCTTCGACAGGTTCCTGCTGAGACCGAGAGGACTGCTGTTCCAGATACTTTTCTCAAATGCGGACTGGTTCGCGTCGATCGGACAGGGCGGCCTAGGAGTAGCTCTCTTCATAGTGTCTGCCGGAAAAGTCGGAGTCAGCTGGAATGCGGAGAATATCTGCTACTATATTCTTACGGTTGCGGGAGGAGTGCTGATCCAGGGTGCCATATTCCTTTTTCTTGCAGCGCTGAATATCTATCTGCTGGAAACCAACAGCCTCAAGGAGCTGTTGTACTGGAATATGCGAAAATTTGCGGGATATCCTATAAGCATATTCGGAAAGCTTATTCAGACAATCATGATTTATATTATGCCCTTTGCTTTTGTTAATTATTTTCCGGCACAGTATCTTCTCAGAAAAAACGATATGAATCAGTATCCCGCATTTTACATGTATCTGACTCCTGTTATAGGTATAGTCATGTACATTCTTTCGTACCTTTTCTGGAGATATTCCATAAGGTTTTACAAGAGCTCGGGAAACTAGAAATAATTGAGCGAAAGGCTTAGTTATTCTTTGAAAAATGAAATAGAATAAGTTATTATGATACAGTGTAGTCTTAATTATGAGACACACTGTATCATTTTAGATTATGGGGTAATAAGAATATGGGATTACTAGAAAGACCAACAGTAAAGAGTTTAGAGAATGGCGGGAAATACTGGGAGCATGATTATGATGCTTTCTGTCTGAAGGCATATGTGCCTGCAACCGAGATTGACGGGCAGGTAAATAATTATGGCTTCAGAGCCCCGCTTCTTCTTGTATTTGAGGAAGAAAAGCGTTCAGCCGACGAGGCAGTGAAGTTTGCTGAGGAAACCGGACTTGCCAAGATCGCATCATCATATGATGCAAGTGTTCTTTTCGTATATCCGACCTGCGAAGGCGGATGGGATAAGGCTGAGGAAAATGTTTATATCGATCTTATTGCTGAGGTGAAGAACCATTTCATATATGAGGACGGAATCGCACCTATTACTGATTTCTTCACACAGGAGTTTAAGGGATATTTCATCAGAGGAGCCATATTCCGTGCGGATATCTACAGCTACGGAAAGTCTGCGGATTATGTGGCAACGAAGCTTCTGAAGAAGATAGACGGAGAGTATCTCTGGGGACCGGGTGAGATAACGCCTGCATGCTGCTATATGGAGAGACTCAGCGTTACTCCGGTTATAGAGAGGAAAGATATACCTGTCATCAGTGTAGGCAACAGTCCGGAGATTAATGAGTATTTCAAGGAATGTGAGAATCATCTTATAGAGGACAGCTCCGATTATGTGGGAGATTACAATTCATTTGTAAGATGCTATAAGATGTGGTGCGGCGTTATTGAAGAGGAGCCTGACTTTGAGGAACTGGGCATTGTAGAGGATGCAGGCTGCACGACAGTTAAGACATCACCTGACAATAAGGGCAGATTCAAGGATGAGCCGGAGCATAAGGTAGGATACTTCGCATACTATAACAAGGGACTTTTCGATAAGGGACCGGTACCTCTTCTTGTAGGTTTCCACGGCGGTGGAGATTCATCGATGTACCTTACATTTGTTTCGGGCTGGTGGGAGATAGCTCATGAGGAGAATTTCCTCTTCGTATCTATAGAGAACCATCAGGATGTAACGGCTACCGAGGCAATTCAGGTTATAGAGGATTTGAAGAAGAAATATGATATCGACGAGAATCGTATCTATGCGACAGGATTCTCAATGGGCTGCGGAAAGACCTGGGATCTGTACCATGAGTATCCGGAAGTTTTTGCGGGATTTGCGCCGGCAAGTGCACTCTTCCCGATCAAGAATAATCCTTTCGGTATGTCACTGGGTGATCCTCGCCTTAATATGACAGTTGCGGTACCATTCTTCTATTCAGGAGGAGAGAATTCACATCTTGCAGAGCTGCCGTATCACAGCGAAGGCGCTCTTGAGAGAATTCAGTATTTCGCTGAAGTTAATAAGCTTGCAGCAGATTTTAACATAAGCTATGAGGATAAGGACAACTGGAAGGATAAGTTCTACGGAGCAGAGCCTGACAGAGTCGAGGAAGTGGCAAATGAGCCGAGACAAAGCGTGCTTACTATAAGATACTACAACAGCACCGACGGTGTATGCCGCAGTGCGCTTGCCAGCGTAAGCAATCAGGTTCATGAATGCAGACAGCATACAAACAGACAGGCATGGAAATTTATATCTCAGTTTGTAAGAGGAAAGTAATATGGATAAGGCATTAAGAACATACACATTTAAAGAAGTAAAGGTAAAGGAAGGACTCTTCCGTAAGAGAATGGAGGTTAACAGAGCATATCTCCGAGAGCTTGATGACACATGTCTGCTTCAGAATTATTATTTTGAAGCAGGAATCATAATTCCGGGACTTATGACTCTGGAGAATCCTGCAGAGGCAAATATGCACTGGGGTTGGGAGGCACCATCCTGCCAGCTTAGAGGACATTTCCTCGGACACTATATGTCTGCAGCTGCCATGCTGATAGCAAATGACGGAGATGAGATTCTCTCCGCAAAGCTTTGCCATATCGTAAGCGAGCTCCGCAGATGTCAGCTGGCAAACGGAGGAAAATGGGCAGGCTCTATTCCGGAGAAGTATTTTGAATTCATGATAACAAGCGGCTATATCTGGTCGCCTCAGTATACTATTCATAAGCTTCTAATGGGACTTCTGGATACATATAAATATACCGGCAACGAGGAAGCACTTCTCATTCTTTCGGGAATGGCAGACTGGTTCACAGACTGGACCGAGGACGTGAAGAAGAGAAGTCCGGAGACCATATTTAAGGGTGAGCAGGCCGGAATGCTTGAATTATGGGCAGATGCATATACTGTGACCGAAGATGAGAAATACAGAAAGCTTGCCGAAACATATAAGGATCAGGGAATCTTCAAGCTTATCAGAGCAGGTAAGGATGCCCTTACAGATGAGCATACAAATGCCAGCATTCCTATCATTCAGGGTGCAGCTAAAATGTATGAGCTGACAGGTGATGAGGACTGGAGAAATATAGTTGAAACCTTCTGGGATCTGGCTGTTACAAAGAGAGGCATGTTTGCAACTACAGGACAGAATGCAGGTGAGTTCTGGATACCGCCTGAAAAGATGGGCGAATATAGAGGTGACCGTGGTCAGGAATTCTGTACAGTATACAACATGGTCCGTGTTGCGGAGTATCTTTTCAAATGGACCAAGAAGGCAGAATATTCGGATTATATAGAGAGATGTATATATAACGGCTTCCTGGCTCAGCAGTCTGCAGAGACCGGTATGCCGACCTATTTCCTCCCTATGACAACAGGTTCAAAGAAGAAATGGGCTACAAAGAGAAATGATTTCTGGTGCTGCCAGGGAACTATGATCCAGTCGGCAACTAAGTATCCGGAGATGATCTACTCGGCAGATGATGAAAACAGAAAGATATATGTAAATCAGTATATTCCTTCAGAGGTTACAGGAAAGCTGGGAGATAAGGATATTAAGATTGAACAGACTCTCGGAATGATGGGACGTGAGGTTGCAACACTTTTCGAGGAGCATTCCATCAGCGAGAAGTCCAGATGGAAGATGAGATTCGTGGTTGAAGAGGGCGACGGTATCACTGTTTCATTCAGAATTCCTGAATGGGTAGTGGAGCAGCCGACTATTTCCGTAAACGGAAGCGAGAAGAATTTCGATGAGCTTAAGACCGAGGAAGGCTATACAGATGTTGAGGGATTAAAGGCAGGAGACGTGATAGACATCTATCTTCCTTCAGCTATACATGCAGAGAGACTTCCGGATATGAAGTATCTTGCAGCATTCCTTGACGGACCGATAGTACTTGCCGGACTTACTGAGGATATAGATACCATCAAGGGTGATTTTGATGCACCTGAAGAATTTCTTGATAAGGTTTCAGAACATGCTTATGATATATTTGTATGGCTCCAGAATAATTACAGAACAAAACGTCAGTCGAAGAATTTCAAGCTGATTCCATTATATGATGTTAAGGATGAACCATATACTCTTTACTTTGAAGAGATAAAGGAGTAATGTGACCTTAAGGGGGTTATAAATTATATATTTAAGAGAAGGAGAGTAAAACTATGGAAACA
This sequence comes from Eubacterium sp., assembly GCA_017634555.1. GTDB lineage: Bacteria > Bacillota > Clostridia > Lachnospirales > Lachnospiraceae > Eubacterium_Q. Next base: position 124,599 of record JAGBNF010000011.1, read on the forward strand.
AAAGCAGCAATCATCGCAATCATTGTGAAAGACGTAAAGTCATCAACCGAGATCAATGCAGTACTTCATGAGTATAATGACTGCATCATCGGAAGAATGGGAATCCCATACCGTACTAAGGGAATCAATATCATCAGCATCGCAGTGGATGCAGATATGGATACCATCAACACCATGGCCGGAAGAATCGGACGAATTGAAGGCGTTTCAGCAAAGACAGTTTACTAATTGCTGTAAAATGTACCTAAAACAGCCGTGTTACGGAGCGTAACAGCCCTGTTACAAAGGGTTTCTTGCAAGTTACGACTTTTTTGAAATATGCTGTACTCAGAGGTCAGCAATGCATATCTCAGTGAAAAATGTGTTGGTGACAGTAATAAAATTTTAGTACGGAGGTCAAAAATATGACGTTTGGTGAAAAGTTGAAAAATGCAAGAAAAGAAGCAGGGTTTACTCAGGAGCAGTTTGCTGAGAAGATGAGTATCTCAAGATCGGCAGTTGCAAAGTGGGAAAGTGATAAGGGTTTGCCTGATGTGAATAATCTGAAGATTATGTCACAGCTTCTGGGAGTCAGTATAGATCATCTTCTGGATGAGGATGAAAGTCTGAACCTGATGGAGACGAAGGAACCGATCAATCTTGAAGAGTATGAGAAGTCGGGGCATTGCAGAGATAAGAAGGATGCAGCGTGTCTTGAGAGATTCGCAAAAGCCGATGCGATATATCCTCTTATAAGAAGCAAAAAGTTGAGCAAGATGGAAGCTGTAATTGATTTTATAACCCTGCCGGGAGTCGTTCAGCTTACGGATTATGCGAATGATCATGACGGCTACTATCTTGTTGAAGAAGGAACAAAGCAGTATCTCGTTCGCATTTCGAAGGAGTTTCTCTTCATCAGCCAGCTGATAGCGAAGGTTGATCCGAAGAAATTCATTATCGATAATAATGTCTTCAAAAAGGCAACCTACAGATTAAAATAATAGTAAATATAAGAAATAGCCGTCCTGACTCCTGCTAAAGATTAGGACGGCTTTTCTTATAAGCTGTTTTATTACAGGATCGGGTGAGGAGTACTCACCTTCTGATTATCCTGTTAAGGATATTGTAGTTAAACATTTGATAATTGTCAAAAAGTATTAGTGCAAAAAAGATACATAGGAAATTCTTTGGACAGTATAAATGGAAAAAAGAAAATGTATTATCTTGAAATGTGACTTTAGTCACATCGGAATTGTTTCTTTTCTCACTACAAAGCTTTGGATAAAATTTTATATAATGAGTGTGTCAATGAGATATGAGTCATTGGCGCACTCATTTTTGTTAAGAAATTTAGATATAGATATTTTGAAGAATGGAGAGAACGATGGGAACTATATTAAAGCTGAACGAGCTGACAAAGAAGTATGGCAGCAAGGTGGTTGTAGATAATTTAAATATTGAGATTAAGGAAGGCGAGGTATTCGGACTTCTGGGACCTAACGGTGCAGGAAAGAGTACCACAATGAATATGGTCTGTGATCTGGTGAAGCCGACTCTCGGAAGTGTGGAGTTCTTCGGAAAGGATTTCCAGAAGAATCGTAAGGAGCTGGTTGATAAGCTGGGATACATTCCACAGGATCTGGCAATACACGGAAATCTGAAGGCCTGGGAAAATGTAGAGCTCTTCACATCACTTTATGGAATAAAGGGTGCGGAGCTGAAGAAGAGAATCGATGAAAGTCTTGAATATGTTGGTCTTCTTGACAGGCGAAATGATTTCGCGAAAACATTTTCCGGAGGTATGAAGAGACGACTTAATATTGCCTGTGCCATAGGACATCATCCGAAGCTTCTTATCTTCGATGAGCCGACAGTAGGTATCGATCCACAGTCAAGAAACTTCATTCTGGATAAGATAAAGGAATCCAATAAGAACGGAGCCACAGTTATTTATACAAGCCACTACATGGAAGAGGTTGAAGCAATCTGTACAAGGATAGCAATCATGGATAACGGTAAGGTTATAGCAACAGGAACCAGTGAGGAGCTGAAGAAGATGGTTGTTGAAGATACATCAACAATTACCCTTGAGGAAGTTTTCCTTGAACTTACAGGAAAGAAACTTAGAGATTATTAATGAGGTTACAGAGATGAACAGATATTTGATAAAAAATAATATAAAGCTGATGTACAGAAGCTGGGGAAATATCCTTCTCTTTGTCATCATGCCGGTTATCCTGGTGTTCTGTCTATCCAGTGCCTTTGATACTCTGATGAGCAAGTATGAAGAGACTGATATGACAGCAGGCTATCGTATAGAGGGAGACGGAATTACACAGGAGATGATAGATGCCATGGCTGAAGTGGCAGAAGAAAACAGTATTACCCTTAATGAATATCCGACAGGTGATCCTGAGAAGCTGATCCGGGATAACGGACTTACAGGTTTTATCGTATTTAAGGCTGATACCTATACCGTGTATGAAGATAGTTCAGCTAAGGGAAAGGTACTGGAATACTTTGTAAATGAATTCTATGGAAATGCATCGGCAGCAGCCATGGGAGTAGATACAGACGCTGTAAAGCTTACAGTGGAACATCCTGAATACAAGAAATCTATAGATTCAAAAGATTACTATGGAATAGTTGAGATTATCTACTTTGGATGGTGTGCAATTGTTGCCGGTGCAGGAATCTTTATGAATGAGAAGAAATATAAGATAAGAAAGAGATATCAGGTGGCCAATCTGACACCGTTCAAGGAATATATGAGTAAATTTATTCCGATAGCAGTAATTGCATCAATCGGTACTGTTATCGCAGCACTTCTGACGGTGGTTTTACTGGGGGTGCATTGGGGCAATCCGCTTCTCTCAATAGGAATACTGATCGCATCTGTAGCGGCAGCTTCCGCATTTGGAATAATGATCTATAACATTACAGACAACATGATATCAACGATCATCATTACCTTCGTAATTGTATGGATTTTCGGGTTCTGGGGAGGTGCTTTTGAGACATATCTTTTCTCATCACATCCGATGATCCTGAAAATGATATCACCGCTTTATCATATCAACAGAGCACTTACAGAGTTATCCTGTATGGGACAGAGTGATTTTGTAGGAAGCGCAGTTGGTTATTCAGGCCTGATAATAGCAGCGGCGTCAGGAATTGCGATACTTTTCGGACAGATCAGAAAGAGAGGAAGAGCATGAAAGTATTAATCAAATCAAGCTTAAAGCTTTTGATAAGAACAAAAATAATCTGGCTGTTTATAGTTATTATGCCGATACTATCAACACTGATTTTAAAGAGCAATAATGAATATACAGCGTATATGGATGAATTAAATCGTCTGGTGGAGCTGGATAGTGCGGATGAAAAGGTAGCATATAATGCTGAAAAGGGCGACTATGTAGTTAAGGTATATGATGCCTCTAAATCCGAATTGTCGGAATATCTTATAGACAGGCTGGCAGACAGTGGAATGTTCATCCTTTGCAGAGCAGACATTTCAGGTGAAGAGATTACAGACGATTATATAAAGGATCATATTGAGTTTGATGGAAATGAAGACAGAATGGGGGCTGCTCTTTATATCACAGCTGACTTCAGCGAAAAGGTGATGGACGGTAAGCTGGGTGAAGCGCTTATCATGTATGTGCTTTCAGACGATGCGAGAACGGAATGCTTCGAAAGCGAGCTGACATTGCAGCTTTCAAGAATGGATTCAGTAAGAGCTCACGCATCCGGTGAATCAGAATTAGTTGAAGGTCTTAAATCTATAGATGAGATGACTCCGGAAAAGGAGGTAATCTCGGTTACTACTAACAAAGCAAGAAAGCTTACAGCTGAGCAGACTAATCAGAAGGCTCAGATGGGATATGCATTTTCATTCCTGACCCTTGGCTTTGTCTTTGCAGGTTTCTTTGTGGCAAACGGAGTTATCAAGGAGCAGAAGAACGGAGTATTTACAAGAGTAAATCTTTCAAAGACAAGTGCACTTACATACTTCACATCAAAGTTTGTAACAGTGTTTACGGTTTCAGTGGCGATGACCGTAATAGTCGGAGCATGCAGCTTTATGCTGGATATGAATGAACTGGGAATGGACAGGATCACATTTCTCGCACTGGTATTCATGATGGGACTTATATTCAGCTCGCTCAGTATGTTCGTAGCCATAATGCTGAATGATATATTCAGTGCAAGTATAGCTACATTTACACTATGGTGTATGTCATCACTTTTCAGTGGCCTGTACTTCCCTCTGGATGACACAAATGATGCAATCAGGATAATCTCATCTCTGATGCCTCAGAAATGGTTCCTGGACGGAACAGAAATGATATTTGTTGGAGACAATAAGGTTTTTGGTATGTTAATATGTATTACAGCAGCATATCTGATAGTAACTTTAAGTCTCGGAAGTATCGGACTGAAAGTCAGAAGGAGCACAGAGTGGGGAGTTTCATAAACGACAACCTTCTTAAGGAAAGATATTTTCTTATATCCCGTATAGTGATCATGGTTCTGCTTGGCTTGTACGGAATAATAGAAATGGAAAAAGCAACAGGAGTATCTGCAGAGATACTCCTGCTTATTTCGTTGTTTGTATCTATGATCTGTCTGAAGGAATTTACTGAAGGAAAGAAGAAGCTGATCTTTATTGCTGCAGCGGCGGCTGCCTATATTCTGCTTTTATATCTCGGTGGGATCAGTTTCAGCATGTTGGGAGTATTTATATACTATGAGCTTCTGTTATGCCTTAAGGCCACCAGGTTTTGGTATTTTCTGATATATCTGGACGTTATCATAGAAAGGTTTTTCCTTGCCAGAGTCCTGGAGGAGGAGCCGATGGAACTTATAATACAGCTTATCATACTCACATTTATGCTTGTATTTTATGTGCAGCATGAATTCGTTGTTACGGATTATGAGAAGCAGATGATGCAGGAAACACGCACTCAGCAGGATCTGAAAAGAGATATGCGTATTCAGGAATCCACTACCAGAGAGCAGATGAAGAAGAATATACTTATGTCGGAGAATAAGATTCTGGAAGATAGAGCTGCTCTTTCGCAGACACTTCATGATAAGCTGGGACATAATATCAACGGTTCCATCTATCAGCTTGAAGCGGTCAAGGTATTAATGGATAAGGAGCCGGAGAAGGCCCGCAGCATGGCACAGGCGGTTATTGATCAGCTTAGAACGGGAATGGATGAGATACGTGCCATCCTCAGAAAAGAGCGGCCGGAGAAGAAGCAGATGGCACTGCTTCAGCTTTATGAGCTCTGTGAAGACTGCAACAATAAGGGCGTAGAGGCTGAGCTTTCAAATGAGGGAGATATATCAAGGGTTCCCGATCATATGTGGGAGGTAATCCTGGACAATACATTTGAAGCAGTGACCAATTCCATGAAATATTCGAAATGTACCCGTATAGATATAAGTATTATAGTACTAAATAAGATGGTGAAATGTACCGTTACGGATGATGGCGTTGGCTGTCCGAAAATAGATGACGGAATGGGAATCTCAGGAATGAGGCAGAGAGTAAGAGCTGCCGGCGGATCTATCGATTTTGAGACAGAAGTGGGCTTCAAGGTAAGCATGCTGCTGCCGCTGGAGTAATGTTAATGGTGCCAGGCACCGTGAAAAAAGTGTGATACCGGAAAGGCTGATATATGGATAAGATAAAAGTAATAATTGCAGATGACAGCGATTTCGTAAGAGACGGAATGAAGATAATCCTGGATGTGGATGATGATTTCGAAGTGCTGGGTGCGGCTGCAAACGGCCGAGAGGCGATAGAGCTGGCTGAAAAGAATAAGCCGGATATATTCCTTATGGATATTCAGATGCCTGAGATGGACGGGATCGAGGCAACTAAGTATATCGTAGAGCATGGTCTCGGAAAGGTTCTGATACTGACCACATTTGACGATGACGATCTGGTTCAACAGGCTCTCCAGAACGGGGCTAAGGGATATCTGATAAAGAATCATACACCGGAGCATCTGAAGCAGATGATACGTTCTGTATATAACGGAACAGGCGTAATGGAGGAAAGCATTCTGGAGTCTCTTGCAGGAAAAGCCGGTTCAGGTGACGGAAGCGGAGCCGACAGCGCAGCGACAGGCTTTGATGCAGAAGGCTATTCCGAAAGGGAGCTTGATATAGTAAAGGCTGTGGCTGAAGGCCTATCCAACAAGGAGATAGCGGCAAAGCTCTTTATCTCTGAGGGAACGGTAAAGAACTATATTACAAATATTCTCGCAAAAGAAAACCTTTCACATCGCACGGCTCTTGCGGTATACTATCTGACAGGTAAAAAGTAAACAGGCATATAAGCAGATAGTTGCAAAGGAGTTTTGACATGAGCCTTAATGATACACCTTCAGGCGAGCGCCTGAGAATCAGTTTTTTTGGAAAGAGAAATGCGGGTAAGTCCAGCCTTGTAAATGCAATTACAGGTCAGGAGCTGGCTGTAGTTTCGGATACTCTTGGAACCACTACAGATCCGGTATCCAAGGCAATGGAGCTGCTTCCGCTGGGACCGGTTGTTATTACAGACACTCCGGGCTTTGATGACTCGGGAGAGCTGGGAGAGCTGAGAGTCAGAAAGACCAAGCAGATCCTCAATAAAACAGATATTGCAGTTCTTGTTACGGATGCTTCAAGAGAGCTTGATGCAACAGAGCAGGAGCTTATCGATATTTTTAAGAATAAGAATATTCCATACGTGGTTGTAAAGAATAAGATGGATCTCGTAAAGGAGATCTCCGGTCAGGGAAATGCAGCAGGTGAAAACGGGGCTGCCGGAGTGATCTATGTCAGCGCAACCGAGAAGACAAACATTTATGAACTTAAGGAGCTTATAGGAAAAAGCGTAAATATGGACGGACCTACTGTTCGTCTTGTGGGAGATATTATCGAGCCTGAGCAGATGATAGTTCTTGTCATCCCTATCGATGAGTCTGCTCCGAAGGGAAGACTTATCCTTCCTCAGCAGCAGGCAATAAGGGATATACTTGAGTCAGGCGCATACTCCATTTCCACAAGAGAGACAGAGCTTGCAGATCTGCTTGAGAAGATGAACCCGAAGCCGGATCTGGTTATTACAGACAGCCAGGCTTTCGAACTTGTAAGCAGTATTGTTCCTGAGGATATACGCCTTACATCCTTCTCGATCCTTATGGCAAGATATAAGGGCTTCCTCGATACCGCGGTTATGGGAGCCAAGGCAATCTCAGAGCTTAAGGACGGAGATAAGGTTCTCATCAGTGAGGGCTGCACTCATCACAGACAGTGCAACGATATCGGAACAGTGAAGCTGCCTCGTTTCCTGAAGCAGAAGACAGGTAAAGAGATAGAGATAATAACATCCTCTGGAACCGAATTCCCTGAGGATCTGTCTGAGTACAGTCTCATAATCCATTGCGGCGGATGTATGCTTACATCACGTGAGATGGTATATCGTATGAAATGTGCGGAAGACGCAGGAATTCCATTTACAAACTATGGAGTTGCCATCGCATATATGAAGGGCATCCTTCCGAGAAGCCTCGAGGTATTCCCGGAACTTCTTGAGAAGCTGGAAAATTCAGCAGAGTAAAGTAAGAGTAATAAATCGAATAGCTATGTATCAAAAAACGGCAATCGGATCATCTATGTATGAATCCGATTGCCGTTATAATTTTGGTCTATTCGTCCATCAGTCTTTCGATCATTTCCCACAGGGATTCTGCGGAATTGAAGTTATCAGGAATCAGCTCAGCAGGGGAAACAACAATATCGTATTCCTCCTCGATTGCCTGAACGAGTGAGATGATAGCGAATGAATCAAGTATGTTATCATCAACGAGTGTTGTACAGTTTTCAACATCCTCACCCGGAATTATCTCTTCAAGAATCTCCAATAATCTGTCCATAGATTTTCTCCTTTTTAAATTCATTAAATACTTTTTCACCAGATGACGGAGCATCATGCGTTAAGCGTTTATGATACTACAGCGCTGCCGTCGTTTATCGGATTAGTCTCCATATGATCTCTGACAAGTCTTATATTTCCTTCGGTATCTCTTATCAGGATTGCAGGAAGGTCACGGCTCAGGAAAAGAGCTATACCTTCGGTCAGTGCATAAGCTCCCGTCAGATCAAAGGAAAGTACATCACCTTTACAGAGATGAGGAAGTACGGCCTTTCTCACAAGAATGTCATTTACCGAACATAGAGATCCGGCAAGTACATATTCTTCGGTTTCCGTGTCGGAACTGTCTGAAGCAGAATTATCTGATGCACCGGGATTATCATCCTTCGGAATGACGTTTATATAAGGAACTTTCATTCCCGCCATGCTTCCGTAATAGGTTATCTGATGAATACCGCCCTCAAGTATAGCATAATTTGTTCCAAATGTGGATTTAATATCTGCAACACCGGTATAATACTTCGCCGAAGGTGCGGCGATGAAGCGGCCGTATTCAAATGTGATATCATCGAAGACTTCTCTGATGCCGCTTTCCTCAACCAGCGCTGCCAGGCCGTCCAGCTGCTGTTCAGCATTTATAAGCTCGGCTTTACGTCCGTCGGTTTCTCCGGTACTGAAGTAATCTGTTCCGATTCCCGGTCCGAATTCGAGAGAAAATCGCTGTCCGAATTTTTCGGAAAGCTCCTTACCGTAGGAAGCAAGCTCTGTCAGCTCGGAGCCGATCCTCTTCAGATTCTTCTGTGTTCCCGAGAAGAAATGTATTCCTAAAAGCTTCAGGTTAGCGGATGCATTTACTGCTGCGATCAGCTTCTCGAGAGTCTCCTTATCCACGCCGAACTGATTGCCTGAAGAAAGACGGATATAGCATTCTAGTATGACTTCCTTCTCGGCAGCTTCATTATCAAGAATGTTGAACTGTTCTTCGGATTCGATGGTATAAGCACCCTTGCCCATGCCCAGCTCAAGTATTCTTTTTATACTTTCATTTGTTTTATTTACACCCGAAACAAGAAGCTTTTCCGGAGCTGCTCCCTGTCTTATACATATCTCATATTCGCCCGGAGAACAGACCTCAAGTCTGTCGGTCATTTCCGAGAGAGTTCCCGCAAGAACGGGAGCGGCCTTAAGAGCAAAGCAGAGTCCGATTCCCGGAAGCTTGGCTCTCATCAGCGCAGTACGTTCCTTCAGCTGAGACTCATCATAGAGATAGAAAGGTGTTTTATATTTTTCGATTATCGCTTTTTCGTTCACAACATTCACCCTTTTATAAATGTCATTTCTTTGCAGCTATGAGACTCCTCAGATTATTTCTGTCAATCTTTCCGTTCTTTGTAAGAGGAAGCTCATCTATAAATTTATAAATATTCGGAAGCATATATTCCGGAAGAATCTTCTTCAGTCCTTCCACGATAGCCTTCTTATCATTTGATCCGGTACAGAATGCGATTATCCTGTAACGGGTTTCGTCATAGAGACAGCAGGCCTGCTGCAGCTCAGGAAGACTGTTCAGTGCGCGTTCTATTTCTTCAAGCTCGATTCTGTGTCCGTTATGTTTTATCTGGAAATCCTTACGTCCCGCAAAGTAGAGCAGTCCGTCCTTCCAATATCCGAGGTCGCCAGTTTTATAGGTTCGTACCGGATTTCCGTCGCTCATTTTCATCTGAACGAAGGCGGTCGCAGTAACCTCAGGATTATTATAATAACCGAGAGCAAGCTCGTCGCCGCTGACACAGATCTCGCCGACTGTATTTTCGGAATCCACAGGAATTATCTCACCTGCATCATTTATAAGGTTTACTGTCTTACCAGGAAATGTGCGGCCGGCCGGAAGTTTTCCTTCTACCGCATTATCACGGCTCACTCTATAATAGGATGAGTTGCAGGTTACCTCCGTCGGTCCGTAGAGATTTACGAATTCGGCATCCGGATAAACCTCCATCCAGTCACTGAGGTGTTTCGGCGGCATTTCCTCTCCGCTGAAAAGAACCTTGTTGATGCATGGCGGGATTTTATACATAAACTCATGCAGGCGGTTCAGCAGTACCAGTGCCGATACGGCCCATATGAGAGTAGTAACCTTATGATCCTCCAGCATATCCATTACACCGTTCGGAAGACGGAAATATGAGGTCGGTATTATCACCATGGAAGCACCGAGCTTCATACAGCTGTAGATATCCTTCACTGATACGTCGAAATCGAAAGGAGCCTGATTACCGATCACATCTTCTTCGGTGATGCCGAACATTTCGGTAAAGCTGTCGATGAAGCTTATGACCGAAGCGTGTCCCACCAGTACGCCCTTCGGAACTCCGGTGGATCCGGATGTAAAGTTGCAGTAAAGAGGAGCCGTCGGTGACTGTGTGAGTCTTATATCATTAAGGACAGTCTGTACCTCGGCAGAATCAGGATCAGTTGCAATGGCTGATTCTCTTAAATCCGATCCTATAAGAACCTGTCCGGTGAAGCCCGATTCATTCAGCTTATCAGTATATTCTTCAGTAGTGATGACAACCTCTGTCTTCAGTACCGAAAGGATGTTCTTGATTCTTTCAACCGGAAAGTCGGGATCGATAAGGCTGTAGAAGCCGCCCGCATATACGGTTCCGAAGAACATTTCAAGCGTTAAGACACTTTTCTTTATCATTACCGCAACGGGCTTATCACATTTCACATGAGATGAGAGTATGTAGCCTGCAGACTTTGAGATTCTTAGTAATTCGCTATAGGTACAGCTCTCCTTATCATCCGTAACGGCTGTTTTTTCAGGAAGTCTCGCAGCAGAAGCCTCGAGATATTCGAGTACATTTTTCATAAATGTTCACCTTTCGGCAGATTAAAAATCAAAATTGTCTTTAAGATATTCTATCATATAAATCGAAATCTTTTCCGAACCGGAGGTGTTGATGTGATCACCGCCATCCAGAGAATCGGTTGCCCAGTCCAGCCCCAGCTCATCATTTAGAAGATTAAGGTCGAGATAGCTTATTCCCTTTGAATCCGCAAGAGCCTGCAGTGCATTGTGACGTCTGTAGTTATGGTTTGTAGGCGACGGGGCACTGACAAGAACAATCTCTGTGCCGTGCTCTCGGCAGAGGTCACATATCTTATCCATGTAGTATTCGTTGGTTTTGATTATCGGCTCTTTCTCATCGGTCGGGATCATATATTCACCGCCGGTATACGGATCAACCTCGGGACGGGTATCGAAGCCTCTGTAATGTGACAGCGGCTCCGCAGTCTTAACTCCGCTCAGCTCCTTCCAGGAATTGTGATACCTGAATACCGGAAATGTATGGAACATTACCGAATTAAAGGAGTGAAGAGTTTCCTTTGCGTCACCTGAGGTGGTGAAGAACATATTTCCCTCCAGAAGGATGACCTTAGGATTATGCACCTCGAGAAAATCCTCTACGGAATAGTATGCTTCGCTTACACGCTGGCCGGTCTGACCTACGATATAGGATGAAATGTTACCTTCATCGAGAAGTATCCTTGGGGACAGGAGAACCACCGATTCACTGTCGCCGAATACGGCAACATCTATCGGGATATCCTTGTCGGCCATGGCTGATACGAAGTAGGTATCCCTCTCGCCTGCACACTCCGGACGTCCCAGTCTTATGGGATCCATAAGGTATGATGTGAGCTTAAGGACTATGAAAAGAACTACAAGGAAGAGAAAAATCTCTATCCATCTTTTTAAGTTTTTGTTTTCGGATTTATCAGAAGCCTGCATAGATCATATCCACCTCCTCAAATCCCGGTCCGTAAAGACCGAATATTAAGAGAACCATGATAAGCCCCAGTGTAAGTCCCCATCTGAGGAGAAGAGGCCTGCGAAGCAGTTCTCCTGTAATATCTACTCCTCGTTCCTTGATAACGCTGACAACTATGACAACCATGAGCATGATGAAAACCACTGCCCAGTCAGCAATGTCGAGGCCCCAGCCAAGAGCAGTTCCGTTCCAGAATATGGACGGATTAAAGCGCCTAAATATATTACCGAACATTATAAATCCGTCCTTCAGTGTGTTTGCACGGAAGAACAGCTCGCCGGCGAAGATTACGATCCAGGTTCTGAGGATGCGTGTTATCTCAACGCCTGCGCTTTTTCTTGTAAGCTTAAGCTTCTCAAGACATTTATCTCCCAGAGGCTCAAAAATGAGCTCTGTTAATATCACAACAAAATAGAATACACCGTAGAATATATAGGTCCACTTCGGTCCGTGCCAGAGTCCGTTACATAACCATACCGGCAGAAGTGCCATGGCGCTTACCACCATTTTTGTCGGATGCTTGCTGAAACGTCCTTTAGCGAACTTACCCCATTTCTTGGCAAGAGAGCCGATGGATACAGGATAGAAAATATAGGTCTTAAACCATACACCCAGTGAGATATGCCATCTTCTCCAGAACTCGGATGCATTTCTTGCAAAGAAAGGCTGGCGGAAATTCTCCGGAAGTGCAATGCCAAATATTTTACTGCAGCCCAGTACCATATCGATACTTCCCGAAAAGTCCATGTATTCCATTACGGTAAAAAGAACCGCAGCGGCGATTACCTCGAAGCCGCGGATAGAGGAAGAGCTGTCGAAAAGAAGATTTACCGCAGGATAGAGTCTGTCTGCGATAACAAGCTTCTTCATGGCTCCCCAGATTATTCTGATATAACCCTGGATCACATTTTCCGGATCGATGGAGTCACCCTTGAAAAGGTCCTCATGAATATCGGTATATGCTGCGATAGGTCCTTCAACAATCGTAGGGAAAAATGTGAGGAAAAGCAGCAGCTTCAGTGGATTCTTCTCAGCAGCCACCTTCTTCCAGTATACATCAACCATATAGCCGATGGCCTGCATGGAATAGAAGGATATACCGAGCGGAAGCAGCAGGTTCTTAAGAGCAAATCGTTTTTCGCTGCCTGCGGCTTCAAAGATATGATTTACATTTTCAATAAAGAAATCGGAATATTTAAGATAAAGAAGCATACCGATCAGAGCCAGGATTCCGATAGTCAGGACAATCCTGCTCTTTTTTGTGTATGAATCTCTGATATCGGATTTCTCCTTACGTATCTCATCCTTGGAACGGGGATTGCCCGAAGCATCCTCGGTGACCACGGACTTCACCTTCTCGGATTTTATTTTATCCAGCTTTTCGAGAAAGTGTCCTATGAGAAATGTAACAGCCGTCGCCGCAGCGGGATACAGAAATATCCTTACGCCGATGGAGCTGTAGGTATAATAGTATGCCAAGGAAACCAGAAGCAGAATAAACCATCTGATCTTCTTGGGAAATATCTGATATAGGAGTATTGTTCCCGGCAGAAATATAGCGCCGAAGGCAAGTTTATAATAAGCCATTTTAGGAAGCTCCTCGGTTACATAGTAAAATTCGGGAACTATTATATCATAAAGAACAGCATTGTGAACAGCAGGCCTTTATTATAGGGTTTTCGTGTTTGACGCATATATGGTGAAATGTTATCATGACAGAAGAATTTTAACAATTTACGGGTAAACAAAAAATGTCAGAGAGAACATCAAATCAGATATTAATAGATAAGCTTGAGGCAGAGCATGAACTGACCAAAGGCGAATGGATAACACTGCTCAGCACATATACCGATGAAGATAGAGCATACGCAGCCGAGAGAGCACGTACTGTGGCCGACAGCGTATACGGAAAAAGTATATTCATCAGAGGAATAGTAGAATTTTCAAATGTATGCAAGAACAACTGCTACTATTGCGGAATCAGAGCAGGCAACGACTGTCTCGAAAGATACAGACTTTCGGAAGAGGAAATCCTGAAATGCTGCAAGGCAGGCTATGAATACGGCTTCAGAACATTTGTCCTTCAGAGCGGGGAAGACCTTACCTACAGCTGTGAGGATATATGCAGTATAGTATCTAAGCTGAAGAGTGAATATCCTGACTGTGCGGTAACGCTTTCCATCGGAGAGAAGAGCCGTGAGGAATATGCTGCATATAAGGCTGCGGGAGCTGACAGATATCTGCTCCGTCATGAAACAGCGGACGAAGAGCATTACGGAAAGCTTCATCCTTCGGAAATGTCTTGGAAAAACAGAATGAGATGTCTGAAGGATCTGAAGGAGCTGGGCTTCCAGACAGGCTGCGGTATTATGGTGGGTTCACCTTACCAGACAGTAAATTGTATCGCAGAGGATATGATATTCATGAGTGAATTTAAGCCGGAGATGATCGGCATCGGTCCATTTCTCCCGCATAAGGATACTCCTTTCAGGGATATGCCGAAGGGATCCTATGAGCTGACACTCTTTCTTTTGAGTCTGTCGAGGCTTATGCTGCCGGAGGTTCTGCTTCCTGCAACAACAGCTCTCGGAACCATAAATCCGAGGGGCAGGGAAGAGGGAGTTCTTGCGGGGGCAAATGTAATAATGCCGAATCTGTCACCGATGGATGTCAGAAAAAATTACATGCTTTATGACAATAAGATATGTACAGGCGATACATCGGCTGCATGCAGAGGATGCATTGAAGGAAGAATGGAGCAGATCGGATACAAGGTAGAGATTGCAAGGGGAGACCATGTATCTTACGGTCGTAACTGATAAAATATTATTTGTGAAGGTGATAGTATGTTTACCGCAACGTTAGGTATTGTATTTGGATTGATATATTGGAAATATGTTTTATTTCTGTTTCAGCTGCTGTTCGGAAAGCTGCTTAAGTATCCGGCGGTAAAGATTGAAATTTTCGGATGGGACGGACATAAATATAATGAAAATGAAAAACGCAGATGGCATAAGGTGAAGAGAAAAGTAATGCCGATAGTTTCTTTTGCGATGAGAAAGGGACCGGACAGGGAAAAGCTTTTAGTCTTCGGACCGTACGCTGCAAGTTTGCTGATACATCTTATTCCTTTTATCATTATCAGAACAAGCTACGGCTCAGGAGCTTATAATGAGGGAATCGGATTTTTTACTACACTTACCCTGTTTATGTCACTGCTCATGCTCGTAGTAATCATCCTTTGTGCAGTAAGCATCAATAAACCTATAAATAAGGAGCTTACCAGACTTTATAAGGAACAGATATATTCACTGTGGAACGGCGCCTCCTTTTCTCAGATAAATGTGTACCAGGGACTTACATCGGATAAGAGCGCATCCGGTCATCTCAGGGCGCTGCATCTGAATATGTGTATTTATAAGGCATTGGACAGAGGTGATTATCAGATGCTGCCGCAGTATCTGCAGGCTCTCGATGGAATACTATTGACACCGAATGGATATAATACGGCATATAATTTCACGAGCTGTTATTACAACATACTTTTCTATTCCTCATACATTTATATCAATCCTCAGAATGCAATGAAGATATATTCTCTTATTAAGGAAACGATTGAAAATGATATGCAGGCATACGGAAGCAGGATACTTGCCTACTATCAGTATTTCATACTCAAAAGGCCGGACCTTGCGGCAGCGTCACTGTTCAGGGCGGAGGAGGCATTAAAGAAGGCCAACATGGATATATATACCGAGGCCGAAATGAATCTGGACAGGAAATATATAAAAGAACTCAGAAATCGTATGGCCGGTGACAGCCTGGTACAGAGCTCGGAGAATCCGGTAATGAGATACGAACAGTAAAGGAGTTATGATGATAAAGTTTGCAATATACGGAAAAGGCGGAATAGGAAAATCCACCCTTTCATCAAATCTTTCGGCGGCATTTGCGGCCAACGGACTCAGGGTTATGCAGATAGGCTGTGATCCGAAGGCAGATTCCACATCTCTTCACAGACCGAAGGAAAAGATGACTACGGTGCTTGATCTGGTGAGGAGCGGAAAGCCTTTTACATTGGAAGATATGGTGAAGGAAAGCTCCTCCGGTGTTCTCTGCGTAGAGGCCGGCGGTCCGATTCCGGGACTTGGCTGTGCAGGGCGAGGAATTATAAATGCACTGGAATCCCTGGAGGCAAAGGGAGCATATGAGAAGTATCAGCCGGATGTTGTAATATATGATGTTCTCGGAGATGTAGTCTGTGGAGGCTTTACAATGCCTATGCGTAAGGGCTATGCCGATAAGGTATATATCGTTACATCAGGAGAGAAAATGTCCATATATGCTGCGGCCAATATAGCCATGGCTGTGGAGAATTTTAAGAAGCGTGACTATGCAAAGCTGGGCGGAATAATACTTAACTGCCGAGGCGTGGAAGATGAGGAAAGTCGTGCGGCTGAACTGGCGGCGGATTTTGATACTTCGGTAATTGCCACAATACCGCGTGATAAGATATTTGCTGATGCGGAAGCAGAAGGCGGAACAATCGTTGAGCTTTATCCGGACAGCGAAGTGGCAAAGATTCTCCGCAAAGCTGCAGAGGATATTTACAGCAGTTTTAATGACTGAGAAGGCTTCGAAAAAAGTGTGGAATACACTGACCATAAAGTGTTAAAAAACACAGAATCTTGTTTGACACTCCTTCGACGGGCGTGTTAAAATACGATAACAGATTAATACTTAACCAACCTGATATTGAAACCTATAGGATGTTAAAAACATCCGCAGCTTGAGATAGAAGCATGTGGCATTAGTTCTATAGGGAATTACTGCACTCTTCTGTCGCAAGGAGAGTGTTTTTTTATTTATATGAAACAGGGGAGAATAAAAATGAAGAAAAAAGCTATTTTATGTTTTTTTGCAGCACTTATTATTACTATTTCAACATTGCTCAGCAGTGCAGCGGTAAAGGCTGATACACCAAAGAAGGCAGCACTCATAAAGCAGGGAACGTACAAAGGTGAAGTAAGCAAATCAAACAAAAAGTATTATAAGGTAAATCTTGATTCGGCAGGTGAAATAATTGTGTTTGCTGAATCTACCAACGGTGGAATATATATCAAAGTATTAGATGAAAAGTATAGAGTAATGAATTATAGTGGTTTTACCTACGGAGGTACAGAAATAGTAGTAGGTAATCATTATGCTTTTAAAAATGAAGCAGAGTGGAGTCTGCAGGAGGGTACTTATTATATTGAAGTGATTACATATTCTGAAAATAAGGTTTCATATGAATTTGATATTTCTTTCAAGCTTTCAAATGAGACTTATTCCGAGAAGACGAATAATGATGCATTTAATTATAATCCGCTTCCTTTCGGAAAGGTTATACGCGGATGGGCTTCAGATCAGGAATCGGCAAATAACGACTATATTGATATCTATCAGTTTACCTTAAAAGAGACTTCGGTATGTGATATCAAGTTTTACGGTTATAACAGCTTCGAGGCAGGAGAGACAGATATCTATATACTTGATGAGAATGATAAAAAGGTATTTCATGATCTGATGTATGACAGTACCACTGAAAAATGTGCAACTAATAAAAAAATCAAACTGAGTCGAGGAACCTATAGATTCTGTGTAGTGGGACCGTCTTGGGGCTGTGTATTTTATAAGTTTAAGATCAATACATTTACTGCACTGGACAGAGATGTTAACGGACTTTTCAAAAACCGTTATAACAATGAAATGGGCTGGTATTATGTGACTAACGGAATGATTAATCTGAAGAAGACCGGAATAGTAAAATGCTCGCATAATGACAAGTATTATTATGTAGAAAAAGGAAGGCTCACATTTGATAAAACGGGTTTGGTTAAGGGAACTATAAATGGTAAGACAGGCTACTGGCATGTGAAGGACAGCAGAGTTAAGTTTGATACCACACTGGTAAAGTTTAACGGGAAATACTATGCGGTTTTCGACGGACTTTATGATTCAACAAGAACGGCCATAGTAAAGTATAACAATTCTTATTGGTATGTGAAGAAGGGAAAGCTTCAGTCAGATTTTACCGGCAAGGTTAAGATAAACGGAAAAACCTATAACATAGTTAAGGGTAAAGTAAAGAAGTAATAGGATATAAAGGAATATAGAATGATAAAGTCACTTCGTACAACTGAAAAGAGGATTCCTGAACCGATAGCACTTTCGGAAATGGATTTCCCGGTACCGTTCTATGAAGGCCTGCAGTATAATGCACCTTCCCGCGGCGTCTGGAATATAGTTCATACAGGAATGTTGATTCCGGAATCTCATCAGGTCTATGTCTGTGCTCAGGGCTGCCTCAGAGGTGTAATCCTTACTGCAGCTGAAATGAATGAGACAGAACGTATGTCCTGGGTTGCTCTCAGAGAAGAGGATATGTGGAACGGTGAGATGGAAAAGCGTGTCATCGAAGGAACGGCACATATAGTGGATCAGATGAAGTCACATCCACGTTCGATTCTTATCTATCTCAGCTGTATGCATATGTTTGAAGGCTGTGACTTTACGATGATCACAGATGAATTATCTGAAATGTATCCCGACATTGATTTTGTCGAATGCTTCATGATCCCTACGATGAGAAAGACCATGTCTCCGGATTCAATGATGAAGCTGAGCCTTTATGAATCGGTGAAGAAGCGGGAGAGAGACGATGATCTTGCTGCGATAATCGGATGTAATCTTCCGAATGATAAGGCTTCGGATCTTGTGTCTCTTATAGAATTATCCGGAAAAAGAGTATGGGATATAACAGATTGTAAAAGCTATGATGAGTATCTGCAGCTCGGGTCTGCAGGAACGGCAATATCCTATCTTTCGGTTTCGGATGCCGCAGGAAAGCAACTTTCGGAAAGACTGGGGCTTAAGTGGCTCCGGGCGCCTCTCAGATTCGATGAGAAAAAGGTAGATGAGAATCTCTATATGATCGGTGAAGAGCTGGGACTCTCCAAGGAAGTAATCGGAAAATGGATCAGCGAACGTAAGGCTAAGGCTTATGCTGCTTTAGACGAAGCGAAGAAGGTAGTGGGTGATACGGAAATCGCCATAGACTATACCGCTTATCCTTATATATTAGAGCTGGCAGAACTCCTGCTTAAGCACGGTTTCAATGTTAAGAAGATATATTCGGATAACTTCCCGGCAGATGAGAGAGAGGCCTTTGAAAGAATAGTTGATGAATACAGTGACAGAGATATAAAGGTGTATCCGACCAATGATCCTGCCATGAGATTTGCGGCTGCCGGATGCAGTCTGAATCTGAAGAACGATACAGCTGAATCGTCAAGTGAAGGTGCTGTGAATACTCTGGCTATCGGTCAGAAGGCCGCTTACTTTACGGGAACAACACATTTTATTGATATAGTAGAAGGCGGCGGAACCTACGGCTATCATGCCGTACTGAAGCTGGCGGAGCTTATGATAGAAGCATTTAATAACGAGAAGGATACAAAGAAAGTTATCAGTCACAAGGGATGGGGGTGCGACAGCTGCCTATGAATCAGACTGCAAGAATTATTTCAATATATGCGGCAGATACCTCGGGCGTATGCTCTGCACTTTATGAATTCGGCGGAATGACCGTAATCCATGATGCCTCGGGCTGTAACTCCACTTATACGACTCATGATGAACCGCGCTGGTACGATATGGACAGCATGATGTTTATATCGGGTCTTACCGAAAGTGATGCGGTAATGGGAAATGATGAGAAGTTTATAGATGACCTGGTTACTGCGGCAGAGGAGTTAAAACCGGAGTATATAGCAATATGTGCGTCGCCTATGCCTGCAATGATCGGAATCGATATGGATGCCATAGCCTATGAGGTTGAAAGCCGTACAGGAATTCAGGCCTTCGATGTGAAGACCAACGGAATGCAGAGTTATATCACGGGAGCGGGAAATGCATTTCTTACGCTGTCCGAAAGATTTACAGGAACTGCGGAAGACGACGACGAAAAGGTACCGGGTACCATTAAGATAAATATTCTCGGCCTCACACCCCTGGATTTTCCACTGGGAACAGACAGGATTCTTCGTGAGTGGTTAGAGAGTGAGGGTTTTAAGGTAAATGCCTGTATCGGAATGGGTACTTCACTGGATGAGGTAAGGAGACTGAACAGAGCTGATGTAAGCCTTGTTATAGCATCATCGGGAAAGGCTCTTGCCGAGAGTCTTAAGGAAAGATACGGAATTCCTTATGTAACAGGCGTTCCTTACGGACAGAGTTACGCTGCAGTGATTGCAGATATGCTGAGAAATGCAGATGTATCCAAGAGCTGCAGAAAATATGATAAAAGAATAGCTGTTCTGGGAGAAAGTATTCTTTCTGCATCGCTTGCTGCTGCCATATCCCTTGAGACGGGATACGGAGTAAGAGTTCTTGAAACCGTGGGAGACGGCGATATGTCTCAGCTTGTAAGTGAGGGAACAGTTAAGGATATAAACGGAGCTGATTATATAGGTGACATTTCCTGTGATGACGAAGATCAGCTGGAGAAGGAAATCGAGAAGTCGGAAATCATAATAGGAGATCCGCTTTTCAAACCTATATGTCACGGAAGGAAGTTTATAGAGATTCCTCATGATGCATTTTCGGGAAGATGCTTCAAGAAGTATGAGAAGAATATGATAGCTGCGGAACTGCCATTTCTGGATGAACTGAAGAAAATGTCAGAAGAGTAGGAAATGAATCTGCAGAATAGATAAAGGAGTTTAGATTATGATAAAGGTTGCCATTTACGGAAAGGGCGGAATCGGTAAGTCCACAGTCACATCAAATCTGTCTGCGGCACTTGCTTCGCTGGGTAAAAAGGTAATACAGATAGGATGTGATCCGAAGGCTGATTCCACTGCGAATCTTCTTTCGGGAAATCCGGTAACACCTGTAATGAATTATATGAGAGAGCATGATGAGGAGCCGACCTCACTGGACCAGATTACCAGAGAAGGCTTCGGCGGAGTTGTATGTATAGAGACAGGCGGACCGACACCGGGTCTCGGTTGTGCGGGAAGAGGAATCATTACCACATTTTCCCTGCTTGAGGAGCTGGAGCTTAATAAGAAATATAAGCCGGACGCCATACTTTATGATGTCCTGGGAGATGTAGTATGCGGAGGCTTTGCGGCACCTATCAGAGAAGGATATGCCGATAAGGTCCTCATCGTAACATCAGGTGAGAAGATGGCACTTTATGCTGCTGATAACATCAACAGTGCGGTAAAGAATTTTCAGGATAGAAGCTATGCAAAGGTCCGTGGTATCGTAATGAACCGCAGAGCTGTTGAGGGCGAAGAGGATAAGGTTCGCGCATTTGCTGAGAGAACATCCCTTCCGATAATCGCCGATATTCCGAGAACAAATGATATCATTCACTACGAGGATCAGGGAAAGACAGTTATCGAGGGTGACCCGACACTGGAGGTCAGCAAGAGATTCCTTGATCTTGCAAGACTTCTGATCGAGGAAGATGAAGCGTGATCGGCGCAGCAAAAACTAATTGTAAGGAAATGTATATGTCAGAATCATTTTATAAAACTGCAAAAGAATTAAGTGGGCTGCAGCTTTCGGAGCTTCCGGGAGAACTGAAGAGTACGGAGCATCTGATCTACAGCTCGCCTGCAACCCTTTCCTTTAACTCACCGGGAGCAAAGGGCTTCGGCGTTAAGCGTGCCGGACTTGCCGTTCCTGATTCGGTAATGCTTCTTGTATCACCGGGCTGCTGCGGACGAAATACATCGCTTTTTCGTTCGGCACCGGAGTATCGTGACAGATTTTTCTTCCAGCTTCTGGATGATACGGATATAGTAACGGGAAGGCATCTTACAAAGATTCCGCAGGCGGCAGAGGAAATGCTTGCGGTTCTTGAGAAGAAGCCGTCAGCCATAATGATATGTATCACCTGTGTGGACGCACTTCTCGGTACGGATATGGAAAGAGTCTGCAGAAAGGTAACGGAGAAAACGGGAATCCCTGCAGTTGCATGCTATATGTATGCATTAACCAGAGAGAAGAGACTTCCTCCGATGGCAGCTGTAAGAACATCGGTTTATTCTCTGCTTGAGAAAAGGGAAAAGAGAAATTCCAGAGACATGAATATCATGGGATTTTTCACTCCGCTTATGGACAGCTCCGAGATTTATCCCCTCATGCAGTCCATCGGTATTAAGAATATCAGAGAGCTTTCAAGATGTGAGAACTTTGATGAATATAAGGAAATGTCACTTGCAAACTTTAATCTTGTACTGAATCCGGAGGCCAGGGCAGCGGCACAGGATATGGAGCAGAGACTTGGTATTCCATTTATAGAACTGCTCAGACTTTACAGAACGGATAAGATCAGAAATCAGTACAGACTTCTGGGCCAGGCACTCGGTGCAGAGATTGACGATTCAGAGTATTTTGAAAATGCGAGAAAATGCATCGGTACATTAAAGGAGAAATACGGAAAGCTCAGCTTCTCCGTAGGTGAGATCCAGAACGGAGATCCTATCGAGATGGCACTTATGCTTGTTGAGGAAGGCTTCGAGGTTAAGGAAATCTTTGCAACCATCGGTGAGCTCAACTTCAGATTCCTGAAGAGGCTTGCACAGCTCAGTCCGGATACAAAGGTTTATTCGAATCTGTCACCGACAATGCTCCATTACAGTGAGGAAAAGGTTGACTGCTATATAGGAGCAGACTGCGAGTATTATCATCCAAATACGCCGGGAATCGACTGGTGTGATGATAATCAGCCTTTTGGATATGATGGAGTGATAAAGCTTTTCGAAAGACTGACTGAAAAGCTTGGAGGATAGTATATTGAAAAAATTACTTAGATATTTATCACCATTTGCACCGGATCAGTCGGGGGCATGCGGTGTGTTATATGAGCTCGGCGGCCTTATAGTCATCTGTGACGCGGGCGGCTGTGCCGGAAATATATGCGGTTTCGATGAACCGAGATGGTTCACGAAAAGAAGTGCCGTTTTTTCTGCGGGACTCAGAGATATGGATGCCATAATGGGCCGTGATGATAAGCTAATCGCAAAGCTGGCATCGGCTCAGGAAAGTCTCGGAGGAAAGTTCACGGCCATCGTTGCAACACCTGTGCCAGCCGTTATAGGTACCGATATGAAGGCACTTAAGAGAATGGCGGAAAAGAAGACGGGTGTTCCGTGTATAACCGTAAATGCCATCGGAACGAAGTACTACGACGAGGGCGAGAGTGAGGCCTGGGAGAAGCTGTTCCGTGAATTTGCGGGAGCAGCGGAGAATGGTACGGATAATGATAGCGAGAGTTCAGTAGGCAGCACATTTACCGGTGTTATCGGAGCGACACCTCTCGAAACAGGTTACTCGACACCGGAACCGCTGATGCAGGGGCTCGAAAGATACGGAATTGAAAATCCTGTTATCTACTCAATGGGAACAGGACTGGATGAGATAAAGCTTGCGGGAGCCGCAGGAAAGAATCTGGTTGTCAGTGCAGCCGGAATCGCAGCTGCAGAGTATCTGAAGGAAGAATTCGGAGTACCTTATGAAACAGGTTATCCGTTTATTACTGAAGAGGTGATAGCTGAAGCGAAGGAGATTAGGAACGGTAAGGTGCTTATCGTTCACTCACAGTTTGCTGCAAATGAACTGAGACGCGTAATACGTGAAGCTGGAAATGCAGAGGTGGACTGTGGTACATTTTTCATGATGAATGAGAATTATTCGGAAGAAAGTGACATCAGGCTTGCCGGTGAGGATGAGCTCTGGGAGCTTGCGGGCAGCGGAAAGTATGATGTGATAATCGCAGATGATGATATAAAGAGGCTGCTTGATGCAGCAGGATTTAAGGGGAAATTTATTGCATTTCCGCATTATGCCGTATCCGGCAGACCGCTGGATGAGGGAAAGACTTTATTTGATCTTGATTACAGTGATTGATAGGAGGTGAGGTCAGTGCTCACATACAACATAAGAGTATACGGTATAGTCCAGGGCGTTGGCTTCAGACCTTTTGTCAGCAGGACATGTAAGGATAATGGGATTACCGGAACGGTGGCGAACAAGGGCTCTTACGTGGAAATCTTTGCTCAGGGCGAGGATGTGGGAGTACTCTTCGATGCGCTGCAGTACACTCCGCCGGACAGGGCAGTGATACTGAATACCATAAGTCATGAATGTGATATGGAGGAGTTCGGTACATTTGATATCATAGAAAGCGAGAAGGACGAGGGCGACATATTTGTATCGCCTGATATTGCAATCTGTGAGGAGTGTAAGAGAGAACTGTACGATAAGTCGAACAGAAGATACATGCATCCTTTTATCAACTGCACCAACTGCGGACCGAGACTTACGATACTGGATTCAATGCCCTACGACAGAGAGCGTACGAGCATGAAGGAATTTGAAATGTGCCCGGAATGCGGGTATGAATATACGCATCCGGAGACAAGACGCTATGATGCGCAGCCTGTATGCTGTCCGAACTGCGGGCCGTCTGTTTATCTGATAGAGACGGGCCTTAGTAAGAGGGAAGAAGGGGAAGCTTCAGGGAAAGCAGCGGGTTCGGGAAAGGGCAGGATCACGACGCGAGGTCGTGACGCCATAACCGCTGCAAGACGTGCACTTTCCGAAGGAAAGATAGTTGCGGTGAAGGGTATCGGCGGATTTCATCTTGCCTGTGACGCAAAGAATGAGGAAGCGGTTGCAAGACTGAGACAGCTGAAGCATAGACCGATGAAGCCATTCGCGGTCATGATGAAAAATATGGATACAGTCCTCAGGGAATGCAGGTTTGATTATGATGTTCGTAAGCTTCTGACGGGATATCAGAAGCCGATCATTTTGCTGGAGAAGAAATGTGAAGAGGACGGAAAGGGCTGTACGCTGGCCGAGTCTGTCGCACCCGACAATCCTTATGTGGGTGTTATGCTTCCATATACTCCGCTTCACATGCTGCTCTTTGAATATGATGATGATTGTGAGATTTCGGACTGCCTCGTTATGACCAGTGCAAATGCATCCGGAGCACCGATATGCAGGACCGATGAGGATGCACTCTCTGAGATTTCGGATTTTACGGATTTCATTCTTTCAAATGATCGAATGATAAGGACCAGAGCAGATGACTCTGTCACGGATTTTTATAAGGGACAGCCGTATATGATAAGGCGCTCCCGAGGATTTGCACCGCTGCCGGTTATGATAAGCAGCGATGATGAGATGAGAAAGCTTAAGGGCCATGTGCTGGCCGTGGGCGGAGAGCTGAAGAATACATTTGCGATAGCGAAGGATTCTCTGATATATCCGTCGGCATATGTGGGCGACATGGAGGATATAAGGACCGTAAATGCTCTCGAGGAGTCGATAACCAGAATGGAGTCGCTGCTGGAAGCAAAGCCGTCGCTGGTTGTATGTGATCTGCATCCGAAGTATAATACAACTGCAGTTGCAGAGTCGCTGGGACTGCCTGTTATGAAGGTTCAGCATCATTATGCGCATATACTTTCATGTATGGCGGAGAATGATTATCTGGGTGAGGTTATCGGAGTCAGCTTTGACGGAACCGGCTACGGAACGGATGGTACTATCTGGGGCGGAGAGTTCCTGAGATGCAGCGTTTCGGGCTTTGAGAGACTGGGTTCCATAGCACCGTTCATTCAGTGCGGAGGAGATCTCTCTTCGAAGGAGGGCTGGAGAATCGCAACGTCACTGCTGGGGGATTTTATGGGAAGTAAAACTGATACGGACGATGGAGCCATTCATAATGCCGCACTCAGTAAAGACGTGATATGCAGTGAGCTTAAGCTTTGTTCTCCTATGGAATTCTCACTTCTGGAAAATATGGCGCGAACGGGAATAAACAGCATCACTTCAACAAGTGCGGGAAGACTTTTCGATGCGGTGAGTGCTGTACTTGGAGTGAGACGAAGCTCTACATTTGAGGGAGAAGCATCGACCTCGCTTATGTTTGAGGCAGAGAGATATCTGAGAAAAAATAAGGATAAGCTGATACCGGCTGCGGCCGAAGGACTTCAGATAACACCTGACTTTACAAGCAGACTTGCCATAAGTATTGCTGAGAGACTGCTGAACGGTGAGGATAGGGGAAGACTTGCCTACATGTTCCATTCGGAGCTTGCGGGATATATAGTTGAAAGCTGCAGGAAATATTCTGAAGAAACAGGAATACGAACTGCTGCTCTCAGCGGTGGTGTATTTCAGAATAAGCTGCTGCTCAGCCTTGTTGATGAAGGACTTACTGCTTCGGGAATCAAGGTTCTCCGGCACAGTCTGATACCTCCGAATGACGGAGGAATATGCGTCGGTCAGGCTCTGGCGGGGCTGGTACATTTAAAAGAATCATAAGTAAATTTATATAGATGATAGGGAGGATAATAAAATGTGTGTAGGACTTGCTGCAAGAGTAGTAAATGTTAAGGACGGAACTGCGGTTATCGACGCAGGCGGAGCTAAAAGAGATGTAAGTGCAGAGCTTCTCGAGGACCTTGAGCCGGGCGATTATGTTATGGTTCATGCCGGAGTTGCTATTGCAAAGATAACTGATGACGATGCCGATGAGACTATGGGCATCCTGAAGAAGCATGCGAGATAGGTGAATTATGGTAGGATTAATTGTTGCACGTTCGAAGAATAACGTAATAGGTAAAAACGGGATGATCCCGTGGAGAATAAAGGGCGAGCAGAAGCAGTTCAAGGAGCTCACCACAGGAAATGTGGTCGTTATGGGCCGCAAGTCTTATGAAGAGATAGGACATCCGCTTCCAAACAGAAAGACTATAGTGGTTTCAAGAACAAAGAAGTATGAGGGAGAGAACCTCGCAACTGCAGCTTCTGTTAAGGAAGCTATCGCAATGGCAGGTGATGAGAAGGTTTATATTTCCGGCGGATACGGCCTCTATAAGGAAGCACTGCCTCTCGTTGATGTAATGTATATAACAGAGGTGGACACAGTAGTTGAGGACGGAGACGTATTCTTTCCGGAATTCAATGCGGATGATTTCGAGGTGGAGACCGGAGAAACCGGCGGCGATGAGATCAAGTTCACAAGAATGACCTATACGAGAAAAAAGTAAGATAAAGGAAAAGACAAATGAGTGAAGTAATTGATAATGCAAGAGAAATCATAACAGGCTATAAGGGCCGTAAGCTCCGCATCATGGAAGTATGCGGAACTCATACTCATGAGATATTCAGACTTGGTATCAGAAGTCTGCTTCCGGAGGATATAGATCTTATATCCGGCCCGGGATGTCCGGTGTGCGTTACTCCGGTAGGCTTTATCGATGAGGCAATATACCTTGCACTTGAGAAGAAATGTACCGTATGTACCTTCGGTGACCTGATCAAGGTTCCGGGTACTACACAGAATCTTGCCGGCGCAAGAGCGGACGGTGCTGATGTTCGTCCTGTATATTCACCGGATGATGCGGTTGAGCTTGCAAAGGAGAATCCTGAGCTTCAGGTGGTATTCCTTGCAGTAGGCTTTGAGACAACAACTCCTTCGGCATGTCTTGCTGTTAAGAAGGCTGAGCGGCTCGGACTGAAGAATTTTTCAATCCTTACAGCCAACAAGACAATGCCAAACGCATATGCAAAACTGAAGGGCAGCGCCGATGCATTTCTCTATCCGGGACATGTAAATGCCATTACCGGAAATGCAACCTGTGAGAAGCTGAAGGAAGAGGGCGTATCAGGTGTTGTTGCGGGATTTACTGCGAACGAGCTTATGACGGCGCTTGCCGTAACTATAGATAATCTTGAGAAGGGCGAGCCTTTCTTCGAGAACTGCTATCCGAGAGTCGTAAAGCCTGAGGGAAATGTAGCAGCTCAGAAGATAATGGATGAGGTAATGGAGCTCTGCGATACAGAGTGGAGAGGCCTCGGAGTTATCGAAATGTCAGGTATGAAGCTGAGAGAGAAGTATGCAGACTTCGACGCAAGGATCAAGTATGACATGCCTGAAATAAAGGGTAAGCCGAATCCTGCATGCCGATGCGGAGAAGTACTTCAGGGTAAATGCAAGCCTTCAGACTGTCCGATGTTCGGAAAAGTATGTACACCGCTTCATGCAGTGGGTGCATGTATGGTTTCCGATGAAGGAGCATGCGCGGCTTACTATACATATGGAGCTGCAGTACAGTAAATTTACACAAAATAAAAAGTAAAATTACTATAGATTTTTGGCTAATATTTATAGTATTATTGAAAGGAAAGAAAAATGGACGAAAAGATAACACTTGCTCATGGCTCCGGCGGAGTTCAGACAAATGAGCTTATAGGAAATATATTCAAGAAGCACTTTGCAAACCCGTATCTTACGGCTGATGATGCGGCTGTACTTGATATGACTGCTGGTAAGATTGCGATGTCTACAGATGGATTTATAGTTTCTCCGTACGAGTTCCCGGGCGGAAATATCGGAAAGCTTTCAATCTGCGGAACCGTTAATGATGTTGCCTGTATGGGTGCAAAGCCTGAATATCTTACATGCTCTTTTGTTATTGAAGAGGGATTTCCTGTAGAGAAGCTCGAGGAGATTGCCGAGGCTATGGGAAAGACAGCAGAAGAAGCAGGGGTATATCTGGTTGCGGGAGATACCAAGGTTGCGGGAAGAGGACAGGTTGATAAAATCTTCATTACCACAACAGGTATCGGACATATAATTGAAGGAGCAGCTACCTCGGGTGCGTATGCAAAGCCGGGAGATAAAATCATTGTTACAGGCGATATCGGTCGTCATGGCTGCACTATTCTTCTTGCGAGAAATGATTTTAAGATTGATGCGGATGTTACAAGTGACTGTGCTCCGCTTGCGAAAAATGTAGCAGCAGTTCTTGAGGCTACAAAGGACGTACATGTAATTAGAGATGCGACTAGAGGCGGCGTGGGAACCGTTCTCTATGAAATAGCAGCAGAGAGTAATGTGGGGATTTCACTCGATGCTGATAAGATTCCGGTTCATGACGGAGTTCGCGGTGTATGTTCTATGCTCGGACTTGAGCCGCTTTATCTTGCATGTGAGGGAAGACTGGTAATCTTCGCACCTGCAGAGGAAGCAGATAAGATAATAGATGCACTTCACGGATGCAAGAATTCGGAAGGTGCCTCTGTAATTGGAGAAGTAACAGAGGAGAATACGGGAAAGGTAATACTTAATACCGCAGTCGGCGCGAAAACATTTCTTTCAAGACCAAGCGGAGAGCTATTACCAAGGATATGCTAACGAAGTAACTTTCAGCAGGTTATGATGATAACAGAAGGCAGCTAGGTGCGCAGCACCGGCATAATGAATGATTTTTCCGTAAACTGCTGAAGCGTGTAAAGCATATATTTGTTGGGGTGTAAAATGAGAAAGTATAGCAGGGGGTGTCGACAATTTCATAGGAAATTTATGTCGTTATTTCTGGCTGTACTGTTATCTGTCAGTGCTTCTTCGTGCGGGCGAACAAAGATCAGTCCGAACCCTTATCCGAGTGGTGAGGTAATCATTGAGGTTACTTCCGAGGAGGAGGAAGAGGAAGAGTACACAGGAAAGAAACGTAAAATAATCATAGATACGGATACAGGTGCCGATGATTGTTCGGCTATCATCCTTGCAGCAAAGAATCCTAACGTTGAGATCCTCGGAGTTACAACGATGGTCGGAAATGTGGGACTTGAGCAGAGCAACAATAATGCGCTTATGGCATTAGAGATCGCAGGCTGTGATGCACCTGTACATGAGGGCTCCGATCAGAGGTTCGGTGGCAAAAGGATTGAAGCTGCCAGCGTATTCGGAGATGACGGAATGGGAGATGCAGACCTTATCCATCCGAAGGGCGAGATACAGGGTAATGATGGAGTCAACTTCATCATTGATATGGTCAATCAGTATCCGGGAGAGGTCGAGATAGTTTCACTCGGTCCGGCAACAAATATAGCTAAGGCCATTTACCGTGCACCCGATACCATGAAGAACGTCAAGATGATATGGTCTATGGGTACTACGGGTTATGGTCCGGGAGATGCATCACCGGTTGCCGAATTCAATGTATATAATGATGTTCAGGCATATAGGGAGTTGGTAAGTTCGGGTGTCCCACTCACCATAATCGGACTCGATATGTGTGACGGCGAAGCAATGTGGACAAATGAACAGTTTGAGGAGCTTGAAGAGCTGAATGATACAGGCAAGTTTGTGGCTGAATCCTTCGGAAAGCTTCGTCTGTTCTATGCAAAGAACGGATCTGAAAAGGCCACTATGAACTGTGACAGTCTTGCAATGATGTGTGTTCTTCATCCGAGATTTATCAAGAGCACCTCTAAGGTTCATGCCAGCTGTATAGTCGAAAACGGAGAAACCTACGGACAGGTTATATTCTACAGACAGGGATTTACCTACGACCAGGTTTCCAATGATTATGATTATAATGTAACCCTTGTAACAGATGTTGCAAAGGGTAAGTATTTTGAAATGTATAAAGAGGCAATATCGAAATGAAAAAGAGGTTTTTATACCTGATGCTTGCAATGGGGTTATGCTTATCAGGTTGCGGTAATAAGAATTCGCACGAATCCAGTGAATTGATAACTGAAGCAGTTATTACCGTTGAAAGTACAACTGAGGCATCAGCAAACTCCGAGGAAATTGATACTACCGAGAATATTGATGAAAATGCCGATACTGCCGAAAATACGGAAGAGATAACAGAGAATGTAACGGAGGACGTTGCGACACCGGCGGCTCCTAAGAAATTGGAAGTTGATGAGCTTTCGGATGTTTCAAAGATTGATGAAATTACCTTTACATGCACATACGAAGGTGTAAAGCATGACTTCCGGGTGTATCTTCCGGATAATGCGGAAAATGCACCGCTTGCCATAATGCTTCATGGATACGGAGAGTCCGCGGCAAAAATGAAAGAGAAGACTCATTTCGATGAAGATGCGGTACCGAGTGGAGTTGCGGTAGTATACGTTGACGGAGCTACAGATCCCGGGGATGCAACTTCATCTACCGGATGGAATTCGGGAATAAGTGCAACAGGAAACAATGATATATGTTTTCTTGTCTCACTTTCGGAATATCTCGTTAAGGAGTATTCACTGAATGCGGATAAGGTCTTTGCCGTAGGCTTCAGTAATGGTGCATTTATGACACACAGGATAGCAATGGAAGGTGCAGCCACCTTTGCGGGAGTTGTAAGTGTTGCCGGAAAGATGCCTGAAAGTATATGGGAAGAAAGAGGAAATACGGGAAGTATAAGCTTCTTCCAGGTTACAGGCGAGAAGGATGATGTAGTTCCCAAGTACAGTGATAACAGTGCGAAATATGCGAAGGATCCTGCCATCGAAGACGTTATGGATTACTGGGTAAGCCTGAACGGTCTTGAGCAGGAAAGAACCGAGGAGATAGGAAAGGGGTCTGAGCTTACTAAATATTCCGCTGACGGAAAGGCTGCGAAGGTATGGAATCTCTCAATCAAGGGAGGTCGTCATTCATGGCCGGAAGAGAATGTAACGGATATAAATATTAATTCGCTTATCCTTGAATTTATTGAGCAGTCAGGCAGATAGAATAAATATTCAATTTTATAATTGACACCATTGGTCGAACGTGTTAGACTTCAATTGTGAGGTCGAACTCGTTCGACTTTTTATGTAAAAATGCAATTTTTATTTTTTTGAAACAATTTAGATGCAAGAGAGGTATACCATGGCTACACCAAAAGTATTTGAGAGTGAATATAGATTTTGTCTTCTTCTCTGGGAGAATGAACCGATTAAAAGTACAGAGCTGGCTAAGCTTTGCGAGGCTGAGCTTGGATGGAAGAAGGCTACAACCTACACAGTTATCAAGAGACTTACAGAGAGAGGTGTCATCAAGAGTGATAATGCTGTGATCACTTCGCTGGTGTCGAAGGAAGAGGTACAGGCTGCTGAGGTTGAGGAGGTTGTAGAGAAAACATTTGCGGGAAACATTCCTCAGTTTTTTGCAGCATTCAGCCGTGGCAGAAAGCTCAGTAAGAGTGAGATAGACGAAATCCAAAAGATGATAGACGAAATGTGATGGGAGTATTAGATGAAGGAAGTATTTACCGGGATTCTTAATATCAGTATATCGGCCTGCTTTCTTATAGCAGTGTGCATTTTAGTGCGGCTGTTTTTCAAGAATATGCCTAAGTTTGTGAGATGCCTGATGTGGCTTATCGTTGCAGTAAGGCTTGCTGTTCCGTTCTCTATCGAAAGCTCATTCAGTTTACTTCCGGCGAAGGAATATGTAACTATTGAAAAGACTGAATATATAGGTGAGAACGTCTGTTATACATACATGGAGACTGCAACAGTTCCCGATAATTCAGAAACAGCGGAGATTTATTACGCGGGAGATGATGATGTTCGAGAAGCCGCACATTTCGACAAGGGGATGAATAAGGAAGCGTCTGTCGATGTTATGGGTATTCTTTCGTATGTCTGGATCGCAGGCGTTGCAGCGGTACTCATATATGCACTCATCGTATATGTTAAGCTCAGACGTATGGTTTCCGATGCGGTAATCCTTAGAGAAAACATTTACCAGTCGGAAAAGGTGGGAACTGCCTTCGTGCTCGGAATTATCAGTCCGAAGATCTATATCCCTTATCACCTCAGTCTGAACGAGCTTTTCATGGTCGTTAATCATGAAAGGGCACATATCAGAAGAAGGGACCATCTGGTAAAGCCGATGGGATTTATCCTTGTTGCGGTTTACTGGTTCAATCCGCTGGTATGGCTTGCCTATATTCTTCTCTGCAGAGACATTGAGCTTGCATGTGATGAGAAGGTAATTAAGAAAATCGGTTACGATAAGAAAAAAGAGTATTCTCAGGCGCTGCTTAATCTCAGTGTTCCGAGAAAGTATATATCTGCATGTCCGGTTGCCTTTGGCGAACTGGGTGTGGGAGAAAGAGTAAAGAACGTGATCAGGATGAAGAAGGGTGGAAGATTAATCCTCTCGGCTGCGCTTATGGTATGTGCGGTTCTGGCATTGGGATTTCTTACTTATCCAAAGAAGGATGCAGAAGAATCGGCGATGGAGAAATCTATTATTGTAAAGCCGATAGAGCTTGAGGGGGCTTCTGAATCCGAGATTAAATCGGTTAATAATGATGATCCGAATGAAATATACACAGATGTTCCGGATAAGGTTTATGCCACAATTCTTTCGCCGGTGCTCGGTGAAGGTGTTATGGAAAAGAATATTGTAACAACGGTTGACAGTACATTTATTGACACAGAAGACGGAACAAAGGTTGTAAGCGTTCAGGGCGGTAAGGTTGAAGATATTAGCTCGGATGAAAATGGCGGCGTTATCACGATTATAAATGATAAGGGCCGGACATATATCTATTCGTATCTGAATGACAGTGATATTCAGGTAAATATAGGTGAGGAGGTTAATGCAGGAGACGTTATATCAAGTGTTGGATGGAATCAGGAAAGTGAATAATTAAATTTATTTTCTAATCTGATTTTAATCTTTCTTAAAAGACCATTTAAACTTCGAATGATAAATTATACCCATCGAAAGCGAAAAAACAAAGCTTCGAAAGAAAACTTATTAAATATATAATTTATTAAAACGGAGGACAAAAAAATGGAAGAATTCGAAAAGATTGAAGAACTTGTAAGAGTAACAGGAGTATCATTTGAGGAAGCAACAAACGCACTTAGAGCATGTGACGGAAATATCGTTGATGCTATGGTATATCTCGAGAAGCTTGGAAAGCTTAATGTTGGCGCTAAGCCGGCAGGAAACACAGTAGATGATAAATGCAGAAAGGCATTTGAAGATGTTAAGAAGCCGGCAGGTAAGTTCGTTGATTTCATGACAAAGAACAAGCTCAACATCAAAAAGGGTGATGACACATTTGCATCTGTTCCTGTTGGAGCAGCAGCAGTTCTCGGACTTGCAGCTCCTATCGCAATTCCTGCAGCATTCGTTTCAATGATGTGTGGATATGAGTATTCATTCACAGGAGAGCAGTCAGGAGTTGATAAGGCTAACGAGGTTATGGGAAAGGCTGAAGAGGCAGCTGCTAAGGCAAAGGAAGCTGCAGAGAAGGCTAAGGATGAATTTGACAAGCTTTAATTCATAAAGATACACTCTCAAAAAGAGCGGCAGTTCACAATAATGTGAGCTGCCGCTCTTTTACTTTGTTCTAATGCATCGTAAAGGGTGCTTTTTTATTCTAGATTAATGTTGATTACAGATTAACCTGTGGAAGTGTAGCGAGTGACTTCTGGAGATCTTCATCTGATGGGATGAAATCTGACATTTCATGATCGTTATACTTCTGGTAAGCAACCATATCAAAGTATCCTGTACCTGTAAGACCGAATACGATGTTCTTCTCTTCACCTGTTTCCTTGCACTTAAGTGCTTCGTCGATAGCAACGCGGATAGCGTGGCTTGACTCAGGAGCAGGAAGGATTCCTTCAACTCTTGCAAACATTTCAGCTGCTTCGAATACGCTTGTCTGCTCAACGCTTCTTGCCTTGAGAAGTCCCTGATCGTAAAGCTCTGAAACAACGCTGCTCATTCCGTGATATCTGAGACCACCTGCATGGTTAGCTGATGGGATGAATCCACTTCCGAGTGTGTACATCTTAGCAAGAGGACAAACCTTACCTGTATCGCAGAAGTCATATGCATACTTACCTCTTGTAAGACTTGGGCATGATGCAGGCTCTACTGCGATGATTTCGTAATCTGCCTCTCCGCGGAGCATTTCACCTGCGAATGGAGAGATAAGACCACCAAGGTTTGAACCACCGCCGGCACATCCGATGATTGTGTCAGCCTTGATTCCGTACTTATCAAGAGCTGTCTTTGTCTCAAGACCGATTACTGACTGATGAAGAAGCACCTGAGACAGAACGGAACCAAGAACATAACGGTAACCTTCCTGTGTAGTAGCTGCTTCAACAGCTTCTGATATAGCGCATCCGAGACTTCCTGTTGTTCCAGGGAACTCGGCATTGATCTTTCTACCTACTTCTGTATTCATTGATGGTGAAGGGGTAACCTGAGCACCGTAGGTTCTCATAACCTCACGTCTGAAAGGCTTCTGCTCGTAAGAAACCTTAACCATATATACCTGACAATCAAGATCGAAATATGAACAAGCCATTGAAAGAGCTGTACCCCACTGACCTGCACCGGTCTCTGTTGTAACACCCTTAAGGCCCTGCTTCTTAGCATAGTAAGCCTGAGCGATAGCTGAATTCAGCTTGTGGCTTCCTGATGTATTGTTACCCTCGAACTTGTAGTAAATGTGTGCAGGAGTGCCGAGTTTTTTCTCAAGGCAGTATGCACGAACAAGTGGTGATGGGCGGTACATTTTATAGAAATTTCTGATTTCTTCCGGAATATCGAAATAAGCAGTTGTATCATCAAGCTCCTGCTTAGCAAGCTCTTCACAGAATATCGGTGAAAGCTCTTCAAGTGTTATAGGCTTGAGGGTTCCCGGAT
Organism: Eubacterium sp.; assembly: GCA_017634555.1. Lineage (GTDB taxonomy): Bacteria > Bacillota > Clostridia > Lachnospirales > Lachnospiraceae > Eubacterium_Q. The sequence continues at coordinate 159,901 of JAGBNF010000011.1, forward strand.
TAAGGATCGGTGCAGGTTTTTTCTTCATGTCTGCACGAACGTTGTACCACTGCTGTGGCATCTCGGATTCTTCAAGATAGATTTTGTACGGTATTTCGTTCATTTGTAAACCTCCGAATTTCTTTGATTCAAAAATAAATGCTCCGTGCCAAAACGCATCTCGGAGCACCACACTAAGCACAATTTTACCACTTGAGGGGGGAATGAGCAATAAAAAGTAAAGCGGGGATAGTGTCGTTCACAAACAATATATGTTGTTTACTCAGTAAAGGTTGAAGGCAATGACAGTATTTTTTATTCTGATACATGTCGGACTAAAAGAGAGAATAAAGGAAAACTAATTTGTGAACTATATAGTTATTCTATTATCACGTTGTAGTAGGGAAAGGAGAGAATTGAAGCTGATATAAATAGCTTCATTCAAATATAGTTTATGAAATTATTTATAAATACTCTTTTGATAATTGATTTGATATTAATTATATCTACTTTTCTGTCTGCTAAATATTATATTAGATACAGAAAAAAAATAAAGAAAACACCGGAGATTGGTTCAGATAATAAGAAGTATTTTGTTTTGTTACCGGCGTTTAAAGAACAAGAACTTGTAAAAGAAACATTGGATTACTATTCCCATATAAAAGTTAATAATTGTAAAGTGATGGTTATTACTTCAGAACAAGAGGAATATGAAAATAGAATAAATAAAAGAAATATAAAAACAACAAAGGATTGTGTTGATAAATATTTAAGTGATAATCGAAATAGCAATATTATTCATTTACATGGAAATTATACGAAGGGTACAAAATCGACGCAATTGAACTTTGCTTTAGATACAATCAAAGATTCATTAAAAGATAACGAGTATTCAAGTTGTTATATAGGTGTTTATGATTTTGATTCAAGACCGAATTTGGATGTTATAGATGATCTAAGCAGAATAGTAAACACACAAAATAGTCCTGAAATAGTCCAACAGATTCCAATTAATACAAAGAATTATAATCGGCTTGTGAAACAAAAAAACTATGCAATGATAGTGCACTGTTTTCAAACTATGATAAGAAGCGTAGGGATTGAATTGGCTTCTTTATTCTTAAATATGAAAAAAATATGCGCGCCTTTATATTGTATGGGTGCGGGAATGTACATAAGAATGGATACTTTATTGGAAAATGGTTGCTTTCCTGAACCGATAGATGATTTGGAATTGGGTTATCGATTGTATTTAAAGGGAAAGAGGTTTGGTTTATTTCCAGAATATAATTCTGTTGAGTGTCCATCTTCAGTTAGGGAGATAGTTAAACAGGATGTGGGAATATTCAAAGGTGTATGTTTGGGAGTATTTGAACTAAATACAAAAGCGACGTTTGTTAGGAAGATAATCTTGGGATTTACAATATTACATAATATTTTGTTAAGAACTGTGATTCCATGGATATATCTTGGATATCTATTGTTTTGTTTATTCAAACTAGAAGTAGATATTACTATGATTTCTATTTTATTTTTGCCGATATTAAGAACTTTAGTAGGGGGATATGCGTTGTTTAACGCAACGCCTAATAGGATTAAATGTCAGTTCAGTGGAATAATAGGAATAATAACATATTCATATTTATGGAGAATGATTAGAACTTTTGGTCCTTTCAAATATATATTTTCTAAACAATAACATGTTATGTATAAAGGCTTGATAGGGGATAATGAGAATAAGAAGATGTGTATATTGAATAGTACAATAGAGAACGAAAAAAAAAATATAAGATTGTAGAAAAACTCGGTAATTCTTATAGCTCAGATGTGTATAAGGTTATATCTGAAGGGAATGATTTTGTTTTGAAGTTTCCTTATGATGAGTTGACTTTTGACAGAGAAAAAATGGTTTTGGAAGCTCTGCAAAAATGTCGATTTAGAGCACCTCGAAAGGTATGTGAGTTATTGTATGAAGGAAAAAGAGGAATTGTAATGACATATGTTCAGGGATTGAACATAGAGGAGACTTTATTATCTAAAAAGATTGTTCGAGAGATAGTGAAAACAATTTATGAGTTTGAGAGGAAATCATCAATGAATGAGAAAGTTATGTTAGATGTAAGTCTTATAAAGAATGCTTCAATATATTGCTTTGAAAGTGCCATGGGCACGGTAGCGAAATGGTTAAATAGAGATTATCAAATGATATTTGCAAGAATGCTGGAATTTCATTATACCAACGAAAATGGTGCAAACCTATGCAGTGGGTTGAGCAGCGGAATAGATTTTGATGTCTTATTTAATTCGTATGAGGAATATCATGGGATAAGAACCAGCTTGAAAAAAACAGAAGGTAATGAACTGAGAATCATAAAAAATGAAATTGATTCGAAGATGCCTGTAATGTTGTTTATTGTTCCAAGACTATGTAATTGGACAGACGAGAAAGACTACAGAATATATTTCCTAGTAATTGGTTATGATGAGGAAGGCGTTTATGGTTATGACCTTCATAGTGATTCTAATAATATAATTTATGTCAGAAATGAGATAATTACCGAAAACTATAGGGAACAGACAGATGTTGCGGTTTTTGAAGTGGTTACGGATCAAAAAAAGGTGGATTTTAATAATGTAAAGGATATTATCAAGCCTATTTATCATAATTTTACCATTTTTGATGAGATGAAGTTGTTTGCACATGATTTCAAAGCATATTTTACAGATCAGGTTAAATACGAAAGAATTAATGATTTCAGACAGATGGATTTGCTTAATAGATTTGCCGATATAGTTCGTAGTAGAAAACTTTTTGCAGAAACTTGTTACTATATTTCAAAGAAAAATGATGATGAATTCGCATATTATATTGGTTATTGTTTTGATGATATAGGTGAAGGCTGGAACAAAGTTTGGCGTCTTCTTGCTAAAGCGTTCATTCTGAATAAAGGTGGAGCTATGAATTCCAGAGGACTTTCGGTTATTGAGCAGGTTGCAAACGGAATAATAGAAGTTGCTGATTATGAAAAAGAAGTTATAGATAATGTTTTTGGAGAATGTCGGATTGAGAATAAGATAATAAAATCATCCGGAAAAATGGATGAGGATAATTATCAGGCTGTAATTGATGTAGATCTGAGAGATGTATATAACAATAAGGCATTTAAGGATAACAGTGATATCAGTCCGAATTTTACCGAACAGGGAGAGTACTTTCTGTATGAAAATATCGTAGATAACAGGAATATTCCATTCGGGAATATTGATTTTCATATTAATGAAAAGATGGACAATTTTATATGTGCAAATCAGAAGGTCAAGATCCCGAAAGATTCATATCAGAAGATTTATATTATGGGATGTGCTGAATGGGGAAGCGGCAGCGGATTGATCAAGGTATGTGACTCTGAGAAGAAAGATGAGATGCTTCTATTGGAGTTTCAGGATTGGTTTTTCTGCAAGATGAAAAACTCATCAACTTGGAGAGGAAAAGCAAATGATTGTGAGAATCAAACGGTTGATAGAGGCCTTTTCTGCCTTGATTTTGAGGTGGACAGTTCAAAAGAAATTTCAGAACTTATATTCCCGGATATTCCGAATGTACATATATTCGGAATAAAACTTATAAAGTAATATCTAATAAAAATATATAAAAGAGAGTTATATAAATGAGTACAAAAACAAGTACATTTAAACAGTGGAAATATGCACTTAAAAAGATATGGGAAGCAGATAAACTGCTTCTCATATTTACATTATTTAAGAATGCAGTGGAACAGGCATTCAATGTGTTCTTTTTTGTTTATCTTACAAAGTATTTATTTAATTGTATAGATAATGGAATTGAGTACAATAAAATATTTTGGTTTTTAGTAATGGCCTGTTCGTTTCATGTAGTTGTTCTTTTTGTGTGTGGTTGGTATGAAGCATACAGAAAGGTGAAAACTCCTGAAATCTATAGGAGTATATTCCATAGAGTTATGGAATTATCGAATCATTTGGAGTTAAAGGACTATGAGTCTCCGGATTTTTACGATCGTTATGCTAGGGCTCTTGATAAATGTGTTGATGATTCGATGAATATTGCAATAAAGACCGGAGTATTTATAGGAAACGTTATTTCAACGATTCTTTCGTTGGTGATTATTGTTACAGTAGATCCTGTTCTGATTGTATTTATGATCATACCTATGTTTATCAGTCTCTATTTTGGAACCAAGAACAGCAAGTGTAATTATGATCGAGAGAAAGCTATTACTCGAGATAAGAGAACAGCGGATTATGTTAAAAGAGTTTATTATGAGAAAAAGTATGCTGCTGAGGTAAGACTTTATGATATTAATTCGCTAATGCTTGAGAAGCAGGAAAATGCGATTGAAAAAATGGAGGAAGTGTCACTTCGTTACAGAATGAAGTCGGCATTTTATGCATTTGTAATGAAGGGCAGTTATTCAGTTTTGGCCGGAATAGTTGCATATTTCTATGTTGCGGTAAAGGTAAGATACGGTAATGTATCCGACGTTTCAAGTTATATTGCAATGATAACAGCAATGGCATTCTCAATTAATCAGTTAAAGGCTGCTGTTGAAAACAGAATCTTTATAGCCAATGAGTCGATACTGTTTAAGAATCTCGAAGAGTTTCTGGAGAAGGATGTCAAAGAGGAAGAGAATAAACCTGATATAGGTGAGATTGAGAAGGTCGAGCTGTGCAACGTATCATTCACTTATCCGGGAGCCCAAAAGCCAACTATAAAGGATGTTAGCCTTACCTGGAAAAAGGGAGAAAAGATTGCGATAGTAGGTTTTAACGGAGCAGGAAAGACCACAATCATAAAGCTCATAATGGGATTATACCCAGTTACATCCGGAAGTATTCTGATAAATGATAAAAACATAAATGATATCAATCTTGAGGCATACAGAAAAAGGTTTGGTACGGTTTTTCAGGATCTGCAGGTTTTTGCAATTCCACTGGTTGAAAATGTATTGATGAGAAGACCGGAGAGTAAGGCGGATTATGAACTCGCTGAAAAAGCACTTATAAATGCACAATTTGATATACATCATGGAGGACTTGTAAAGGGGCTGGACACCATGATCAGCAGGGAATTTGATAAAACAGGATTTGTTCCGTCAGGAGGACAGGCACAGAAGATTGCAATCGCAAGAGTATTTGCTCATGAGCCTGATATGGCCATACTTGATGAACCGTCATCGGCACTTGATCCTTTGGCAGAATACAATATGTATAACAATATGATGAAGCTGTCAAAGGGAAGAGGCGTTATCTTTATATCACATAGATTATCATCAGCAAGAATGGCAGATAAGATTTACATGATGAAAGATGGGACAATAGTTGAACAGGGAAATCATGATGATATGATGGCTGTTCATGGAGACTATTATGATATGTTTATGCTTCAAGCAGAAAACTATCAGGAGAGTCTTCCTGAGGAAATACTAAAAGGAGAAGCGGCATTTTATGGATAAAAAAGTAAAAGTACCTATTAAGAAAATGATCCGTAATGCTGTATTCATGATAAAATATGCAGCTCGTTATGATAGACCATTGATTGTAAGAATAATAATACTCTTTGTATTATCTAAGGCCGGAATGGCAGCAAATGATACATTTATTCTAAGAATGATTATTAATGGACTAACAGGTAAAACACCATTTTCGGAGATTGTAGTAGTCCTCATCATATCGTTGGTTTTAGTAATATGTCTGGAGTGGATAAATCAGCTTATATATGAGTGGTCAAAGGCTAAACTTATTAAGTTGAGCGGAAAGATACAACGTGATCTTATTGAAAAAAACAGCAAGATGGATCTCATCTACTATGATGATCCAGATTACTTCGATACATATGTAATAGTTGCAAGTAATGCTGATACTATGACTGAGAAAACTGTTATGGCTGTTAGTAAAATACTGGGAGGTATAGTTGCGTTAACGGTTGCTTCAATTCTTATTTTTAGTATAAATCCGATTCTTGCCCTATTCCCTATTGCAGGATTTATAATCAATCTTTTAACTAGATTCAAGATTGAAGCGCTTAATTATGCGTGGGAAGTTGAGAATAGAGGTGCACTCAGAAAAGCGGATTACTCAAAGAGAGTATTCTATCAGCCTGAATATGCCAAGGAATGTAAGCTCACAGATGTTAAAACACCGCTTAGATATCAGTTCGACGAGGCAATTGACGAAGCTGTTGCAGCAGGCAAGAAATATGCGCCTGCTATGACGTGGCTTTCGCTCTTAAACTGGATATCGGTATTTTCAATCTTCTCATTCTTTGCGGTTCCGGCATATCTTGGATATCTGGCACTGGTTGTAAAATCAATAGCACTCGGAGAAGTTGCTTCTGCGAATAATGCATCGAATTATATACGTAGAAACCTTGATGAGATTAACTTTTGTTTGGTAGATCTTCAGCAGATAGGACAGTTTGCGGATAAATTCAGATTATTGTTGGAATATAAACCGCTTATTGAAACTGCAAGAGGAATAACACCGGAGGCTGACCCTCAGATAATAAAGATTGAAAATGTAAGCTTTAGGTATCCGAATGCCGAGAAGAATACACTGAATGATGTATCAATAGAGATAAATCCGGGCGAAAAGATTGCAATTGTAGGAGAAAACGGCGCTGGAAAAACAACATTTGTTAAGCTTCTGATGCGTCTATATGATGTTACATCCGGAAGTATAAAATACGGTGATCATGATATCAGAGAGTACACGACCAAGGATTACAGAAAAAAGATCAGTGCGGTGTTTCAGGATTACAATGTTTATGCAGCCACACTTGCAGAAAACGTTTTGATGCACAAGGTTAATGATGATGAAAAGGAAATTGCTGTAAAAGCTCTGGAGAAAGCAGATTTTGGTAAGAAGTTGAGCATGCTTTCAGCAGGTGTTGACACAAATCTTACACGTGAGTTTTGTGATGATGGAGTTAATCTTTCAGGAGGTGAAAGCCAGAAGGTCGCGATCTCCAGAATATTTGCAAATCACGGAAACAGAACGGTTTCAATACTTGATGAACCGTCTTCAGCATTGGATCCGGTATCTGAGTATAAGCTTAACAAGAATCTGATCGAGAACGCAAAGGATGATACGATAATCTTCATATCGCATAGATTATCAACTACCAGAATGGCTGACAGAATATACCTTTTTGAGAATGGTCTGATAAAGGAACAGGGAACTCATGATGAATTAATGAGTATCAACGGACGCTATAGAGAGATGTTTGACAGGCAGGCAAAGAATTACATTGTTTAGGACAGGATGAAGAAATGAAAAAAACAAAAAAGAAAATTTCAACCAAGACGGTGTGGTCAAACAATTGGTTTGGATTAAAGGAAGTTCATTCATTTTCGAAGAAGAGGATATATTTTTCATTTGCCAGACAATTAATTAATTACGGGCTCTGGGTGTTTTATAGTGCATATTTTGTAAAGTTGGTATTGGATAATATAGAGAGAGAACGACCAATAAAGGAAGTTGTTGTAACTATTTTGATTATTGGAGCAATCAGCTTGATACTAAACGGAATAGTATTTTATTCTGAAAATGTTGTATTTCCATTGGAAAATATAAAAATCTACAAGGGGATATATAACAAAATATTCAGAAAATCAGAAAATGTAGAGCTGAATTGTTATGATAATCCGGAATTCTATAACAAATATACGGTAGCGCTGGACAACATAGGGGATAAGCTGAGTGCAAACGTTGATAACGTAACTGAGATAATCGGTGGAATAGTGGGCGGTATTATCGCATTCAAGACGATGATAGAGATAGATCCTATCACAATTCTATTTCTTATTGCCCCACTGATTGGAAACTTTTACTTTGCACCCAAAATAAACGGTATTGCTTACAACAGGTATAAAGACGGAGTTCCTTATGACAGAAGGATTGAGTATGTGAATCGTGTTATGTATCTTGAGAAATACTCTAAGGAGCTTAGACTATATAACATTTTTAACGTACTTAAGAACATGCTTAATGATGCATCAATTAAAAAGTCGAATATCTGGAAAAAGTATTTTAATAAAGCGTTTATTTTTGGAGTACTGCAATATGTATTTTCTTATGTGATCATATTTGAGGGCGTGCTCTTATATGGATCTTACAGAGCACTTGCGTCCAATCCGAGAACTATTACTTTTGCAGAAATGGCGGTACTTACAAGTGTTATGGTAATGGCTTCGTGGGTATGGGTAAGAATAATTAATGCATATAACAGAAGC
>JAGBNF010000001.1 GCA_017634555.1 Eubacterium sp.
GGTTGTCGGCTCCTCTGTTGTTACTTCTTCCGTAGTCGGCTCTTCGGTTGCCGGCTCCTCTGTTGTAGTTTCCTCTGTTGTCGGTTCTTCAGTTGCCGGCTCTTCGGTTGTCGGCTCCTCTGTTTCCGGTTCTTCGGTAACTACATCACTATTATCTTCAGGATCTGAATTCTCATCCTGACCAAGATTTTCTGTACTCTCATCCGATACATATACGGCTTCGGTTCTGCTGTTAAATGCCTCGGCAGCAAATACCGTATCTGCACCGCTTCCCAAAATCAGCATTGCAGCCATCCAGACTGCAACGACTTTGGAAAGTCTACCCTTTAATTTTCTCATCCTTTCAAACTCCCCTTGTTGCGATTCTTCCATGAATTGATCATGATAACGAAGAATCATAGATTACCATATACTCTCATTTTACACCTTTAAATTACACAAAATCATGGGTTATTTTAACCCTCGTTAAGATTAGCACATTCATATTCCGGTATCAATAAAGTAAAAAATTTTTGTTACTTATTCACAAAAACGCAAAAAAATCGTGTGACCTCAGCGAAAAACCTGATTCACACGATTGTTGTAATCTTATTCTTCATCCAGTATTTCCATCGCAAACTGATTGCAGAATCTGTCATTATATGCATTGATCGGGAAAGTCATTACAGCCTTGTCACCTGCGCTTCCCTCTATAAATGTAAAATCCTCGGCATCCAGAAATTCCGTATCGGATAAAATCACTCCGCATGGATAGGAACGACCGTCCTCATCCTTAGTATATATAAGGCTGTCCGCGAGACGGCTCATCGTATCTTCATCCAGGATCGTACTCACATCTCTGAATATAAATTCCGTCTCATTACAGAAATCAACGAATTTCATAGGAAGTATCGCAACATCAACCTCGCCTACTCCGATATTCATCAGGAGCTTTTCCTGAAAGCTCGTATCAGCCATCATATTCTTAACTCCGGGATATTCTATCTGATACTGGGTATCAAAGTATACCTTCTCACGGGATGTATTCTCGACCAGCGTATCGCTCAGTCTGTCCGATATATCAACGTCACTTTCCTTAATATATGCATTTACCACAGCAACCTGAAAGCAGTCCCTGTGATCCTTGAAGAATACCTGATATACAAATATGCCGATAATAAGTAAAACCATGCAGCACGCTGCGATATGCATTTTATAATATGTAAAGATATACTCTGCCTTCTGCTTTCGGCTCATTTTCTTAAATGCTTCGCCGACATCATCATCATCATCATCGTCATATTTGACATCATATCCGCCATCATTTACTTCTGCTTCATCACTTTCTATCCTTCCTGTCTCAATCCCCCTATCCATCAGATATATATGAATCTTTTTTTGATAAAGGAGGATTATCGGATACTTAAGAAGCATGCCTCCGAAAATCAGGACAATTCCGATCAGATAAGGGAACTGAGACAGAATATAGAAAGCCGCTACAGTATATGCGCCTGCCGGCAGGCTCTGCAAAAGATATACCATAAAAAATCCCGCAGCATTTTTCAGGGTCTTTATACTTCCTTCATTAAATGTAACCTTTAATACAAAGTACCAGTCGGAGATTGAGATAACATTTACCATCATAACTATAGTTATGCCGTATAATAAACTTCTCATCTCCATAGTGCTTTTAGTAAGCAAAAAAAGATCCGTGATCAGAACAGCATAAACAATAAGGATTATGAACCATCCTTTTAAACTGTCTTTAAAATCGTTTTTCATGGTTCTTCTGAAATATGTGAAATACGATTTAATTATCGGACCTTCTGTGTTATCCGCCATATCGAGCATGATCCTGTATGCCGAAAGGAGGGCTGCCCCTGCCGTGATAACCGGCAGGGAGCATAGTATTGTAATAGTTCCAAGAAGGATCAGATCAAAAACTTTGGACATTATTCTGTTAAACATATTATCGTTATATAACAGTTTACCCATACAATCACCTTCTAAGATTTAACCGCACCTGATGTGAGTCCGCTGTATATTTTTTTCTGACAGGTAATAAATACTATAAGCGCAGGTATAATGGATATGATAACTCCCGCACATATAAGATTGTATTTACTTCCCAGCGGACCAACAAATGTATAAAGTGATGTCGCTACCGTAGGATAATGCTTCTTATCCTGAAGATACAGATTTGCCGCATAATATTCATTATATGTAGCAACACCTTTAAGAATACAGCTTGTAACTATTGCCGGCTTTAAAAGCGGAAACAGTAATCTGTAAAATATCGTAAAATAACTTGCACCGTCAATAATACCTGACTCATCTATATCCCTCGGTATATTTTCAAAGAACTGAATATAGATATAGATCGATATTATATCCGTTCCGCACATCATAATGATGTAACCCGGAAGCGAATTGATCAAATGCAGTTTGAACATTATCTCGTAAACCGCTACCTGCATTGCAACTCCCGGAAGGAGCGATGCAAACAGGAACAGATTTCTTATAAGCTTATTACCGACAAATTTAAATCTATCGAGAACATATGCCAGCTGCGTGCCGATAATAGTTGATATAAAAAGTACCGATATAAGTATCATCGCCGAACAAAGGAAGCCCAGACCCATGTTGGCTCTGCTGAAAGCATCCGTAAAGTTCTTAAAATAAAACCAGCTTCCCGGCGGTGTCATAACATTTGTTGTGTTATACTCCTCCTCTGTCTTAAATGCCGTAACTACACACGATACGATCGGAAGCACAGCCAGAAAAGAGAAAAATATCAGCGCCGCATACTTACCTATAAGTACTACCAATCCTTTACGTTTTTTCTTCATTTATATATACCTCCTCCGACAGAATGTTTCTTCTGTTCTACATCATCAGAAGGCATTACCCTGTTAAAGAAAACATTTTGAAGTATTGTAACCGTAAAAATTATCAGCAGCAGTACCACTGCCATAGCAGACGCAAGTCCAACCTTCATCTGTGTATGAGCAATCTCATGCATTATTACAAAATATGTTCCCGTGCCATTCGCACCGTCTGTAATAACATATGGCGGTTCAAAAGCACTGAGTGATCCTGAGATCGACATGATAACATTCAGAACAAAGATTGTCTTAATGCTTGGTAGGATGATATATCTGAATCTTTGAAACTCAGTAGCTCCATCCAGCTTTGCAGCTTCATACATTTCCGCATCGATCGACATGATCGCGCCTATAAAAAGCACCATATTCTGTCCAAAATATCGCCAGATTGAAGTAGCAACGAGCGACCAGTTGTTGATCCGCTGATCCTTCAACCAGAACGGCAGATTTTCAAGTTTAAATCCGAGTGTTGTCAGAACAGTATCAAGAACAAATCCATGCGTATAGAAAAACTTAAATATAAATCCTACAGCAATACCGCTTATAAGGAACGGGAAGAACATAAATCCTCTGAAAATGTTACGTCCCTTGATCTTAAAAGATAAAATGTTTGCCAAAAACAGGGCAAGTGACAGCTGCACTACCGATCCGACCATATAATACAGGCTCAGTCTCAAGGCACTGAAGCAGTCTTTTCTTTTAAAGACCTTGATATAATTATCCAGTCCGACAAAACCCTTGTTTCTCGTATAGCTCATATCAAAGAAGCTGAAAGAAACCATTTTGCCGAAAGGAATGTAAGTAAATACGAGAAGCAGTATCAGCGGTATGATCATAAATGTAATTAAGATGCAAAGCTTATTCGCTTTTCTTGAAGAAAAAACACCCTTAGCTTTAGAACCAACCATGTTTGTCACCTCATTAATACTGCACTTCTATTCCTAATGATTCCTGTGCATCATTCCACTTCTGTGTCCACTCGTTCATGAGTGTATCGAAATCTTTGCTTCCTGTTGCAGCAGCTTCAACGATCTCCTGGATCTTTGTATTTCCGCCTGCGTTGAAAGAAAGCTCACTTTCCGAATTCATATCATTGAGGAAATCCTCTTCGCCTGGAAGTGCCGGCTCATCCTGTAAAATAGTTGCTGCTGAGAAATCGAATGAAGAAGGAGCTGTCTTTGAGATCGGATAACCACCCTCAAAATCACACCAGCCTGACTCTTCTACCATCCACTTAACAAAGATCATGGCAGCTGTCTGATGCTCTACATCAACATCTTTACTGATCGCATAGCAGTAATCAGGACCTGCTGTTGCATACTGAACACCGTTTACAGTAATCGGGAACGGCATATATCCGATATCATCCGGATGATCTCCTGCTTCCTTCATCTGAGCAACTGCCCATGATCCGAGAACCATAGTACCGATCTGGCCATTGTTAAGCATTGCCTTGCAGCTTTCCCAGTCTGTTGTTGTATAGTCTTCCTCGATAAGTCCCTTAGCAACTGCATCGTAAAGGATCTTATAAAGGTTGTAAGCTCCTGTTCCGTCTCCCGGATCAGCAAATGGAGCAGCTGTATGAACGAACTTCTGGTTGAACCATGTGTTATCACCATCTGTGATAGAACCGAGATATGCATCCCAGGCACCCATTGTCCATCCTGCAGCATAATTTGTATATAAAGGAATAGCGTCTGTGTTATCCTTTATCTTCTGAAGAGTATCGATAAACTCTGTCGGTGTCTTCGGTACATCTGTAACACCTGCATCAGCGAATACCTTCTTGTTATAAAGAACGCCCTGTGCATTTCCCATATAACCAATACCGTAGCAGAGGCCATCCTTCTCCCACTGCTTAGGGAAATTAATGTACTCATCCATCTCTTCTGTTGTTCCATACGGAATAAAGAATTCCGATAACTCAGCCTTATCGATAGCAGGGATAAACATGATGTCTCCCCAATCACCTGATGAAAGTCTGAGCAGAGAATCCTCCGCATAATCTGTAATCGCTTCGGTTTCAACTGTTATATTAGGATAGACCTTATTAAATTCAGCTATATAGTTTTCAATGGTTCCATCCTCCTGACGATCTGTCTTGTGATGGATCCACTTAATAGTTGTAGTTAAATCCGTGTAACTCTCCCCTAAAACAATAGATGAATATGTAGGAGCCTCTCCTACAACCTCCGCAGTATCTGCTTCTGTGTCTGTCTCTGCTTCGGTTTTAGTTTCCTCTACCTTGGCGGCAGTAGCAGCCTCCGTATCACCCGTTTCCGATGAACCGCCGTTTCCTCCGCATCCTGCTACGGAAAGAGTCATGGTAGCAGCCAGAGCCATCGCAATTACCTTCTTTAATTTCATAACTAAATTTGCCTCCTTTCTTTTCTTTGTATTATTTAAGTAAATTTAGTTAATTCACATTATCAGTTTACTTAATTTTTACTTCAATGTCAACAATATTTTAGCAAAATACATGCTTTTTTTATTATTTTTTACCTTAATTTATTAATTTTAGGTCTTTTGATTCGGTAAAATCACTTAAAAAGCGTTAAATGTTACCTAACTTGTTAGCAATATGGTGAAGAAAAAATAAAAACGGCATTCCCGTCAAACTTCAATTCTCCCATTCCGGATGGAATGATGAAATGTGCACCCTTCTTGTATTCTCTTCCGTTGATGCGGGCTTGACCCTCGATCAGTGAGCCTATAACAAACGGCTGATCAATGCTTATGGTTTCCGAATTCTTCAGTTCTCCTCTCCATATCCTGTAATACTTACATTCGTAAAGCTTTGTTATCCAGCCCTTAGAGGAGCCGGCTTCCACCTTTTCATCCACATAAGGGATCTTAACGACATCCATGCTTTTCTCGATATGCAGCTCTCTCGGCTTCCCGTTCTTTATCCTGTCATAGTCATAAAGCCTGTACGTAATATCACTGTTCTGCTGGGTTTCGAGGATCATAACGCCTTTGTTGATCGCATGCACTGTTCCGGGATTGATCTGTATGAAGTCTCCCTTCTTAACCGGAATTTCCCTAAGAAGCTCTTTCCACTTTCCGTCATGTATCATTTCACTGAATTCTTCCTTCGACGCAGCATTATGGCCTATTATCAGCTTTGCACCGGGCTCTGCATCGAGAACATACCAGCATTCCATTTTCCCGAGAGAACCGTTCTCATTAACTGCGGCATATTCATCATCAGGATGCACCTGTACGCTCAGCTTATCGTTTGCATCTATAATCTTCGTGAGAAGCGGGAATCTGTCTCCCTTCATGTTGCCGAAGAGTTCTCTATGCTTATCCCAAAGCTCCGACAGATATACACCCTCATATTCTCCGTCCTTAACTTTTCCCGGACCGTTCGGATGTGCACTGACAGCCCAGCATTCACCGGTTTTATCGCTCGGAATATCATATCCGAACTCGCTTCTCATCTTCGAACCACCCCATATTTCCTCTTTAAAATATGGACTCATATTTATAATATCCATCTGTTCATCCATCCTATTTTCCATCAGCACAGCTTTCCTCCCCTGCCACTTTGATCCTGAACGGTGCAAGCGGAGCAGATCTTCGGTTATACAGGTTGACCTTCCCGTAATCAAAGAAGGCATATCTCACAGCAGCAATATGCTTTTTTTCATAAATGACCAGTCTTCCGTCATCTATCACTGCTCTTTCAGGAACTTTCCAGGTAATACAGGATTCTTTTTCCGCATCGTTCTCTGCTGTAACTTCATTTTCTATCCCGATCTCCAGTCCGAAGATCAGCCCATCATCCGAGTATGTGCATTCCCTTCTTATATCCATCAGGTCATTCTTTCCGAGAGCTATGCCGCCGTATGTATCATTAAACCTGAGCGTGACGCCTCCTTTTATCCTGTAAGCACTGCCTATATTCATATGGCGTACTCCGGCAGAAGTATCTCCATATATCTGTCCGAGGACTTCACCGGCAATCCTCTCTCCCGGTGTTTTCTTATCCACCGGATGGATATTGTCATACTCACCGAGATCGATAAGAGGGACCATCATCACTGAAGCAAGCTCTCTACTCACTTCAGCCTGAGCTTCTCTAAGATATCCCCATTTTCTTAAGTCTTCGTCACCTTCGGCGATAAACATCGGAAGCTGCACTAAAACTATCGGAAGCGCTTCATCCCGGAAAAGACTTCTATACTGACTTATAAGTCGTCTCAGAAGCTTTCTGTAGAAGCCTTCATAGAAAAACACATCCAGCTTTGACTTATCCCTGATATCCTCATAATTCTTTACTGCATCCTCTTCGCCCTGATAGTAAATGATCCCTCTTACGGTATACGGAGCTACTCTCTTCATCATTGTTTCTATAAGTCCGCACGGTCTGAAGGCAGATTCCGCTCCCATCGGAGGCGGCCACGGATATTCACCCGCCGCTTTCCTGAGTTCTCCCGGAGTTATATCGGGATTCTTTTCGGTTACTTCCAAAGCAAGCCTCTGATATTCAGCTAACTCTTCGTTATAAGCCTCAACTTCACTCTGATACTGTTCCTTCGTTTTTCCTTCGATAGCTCTTTCATACTCTTCGAAGTACTCTTTTCCCTCAGTCTCAGAGACGAGATTCTCCTTCTCAAGCCAGCATGTGATCGAGGTTCCTCCCCAGTAGCAATCGACTATTCCGACCGGGATTTTAAGGTTTTTCTGCAATTTTTGCGCAAAAAAATAACCGATGCCTGACATTTCGGAAAAATCCCCGTTGGAGCACTTATGCCAACGAAGCTTTTCCTCCTCCCTCAGGAAGTCATCATCAATTACCGGTGCTTTAATCGCCTTAAAATATCTTATCTCAGGATAGTCGGCTTTCTTCAGTTCCTCCGCTCCGCCAACAGAGTTTTGGATTTCAAATTCAATATTCGATTGACCATTATCAAGCCACACCTCTCCATACAAGATATCTCTTATGATTATACATTTATCCGCACCATTCACGTTACCGGGTTCTGTAACAGCCCGGATCACCATTTCATAGGGCCCGCCTGCGGCATGAGCCGGGAGAGTTATATACCATTTTCCCGGCTTAACCACGCTGCTCACCCTTATATCATCTATTTCTATATCAATCGCTTCCGACGTATCGGATTCTCCGAATATATAAATCTCTTTATCTCTCTGAAGAACCATTCCATCGGAAAAAACAGCCGCAAGCTTCATTATTCTCCTCTCTCTTCAATTTCCCTGTATTTCATATTTCTTTCGATAAGTTCGCGTCTCTGCTTTACGGAAAGCACTGAACGAAGCGGATCCGTCGGAGTATTAAATACGTAATCCGTAAGCTTTGAAACCGTAGTTGTCGCAACATGAAGTCTTGTATCGGACGACGCATAATATATAAAGACTTCGTCCTTATCATTTACGATCGCACCGTTGGTAAAGACCACATTTCCGACATCTCCCACACGTTCCTCTCCGAGCGGCGAGATCAGATATCCCGAAGGTTCAGCTATAACCTTCGCAGGATCGTTCAGATCGGTCGCGAAGCAATAAATAACGTATCTGAGTCCGGCTGCGGTATTTCGGACACCGTGCGCTATATGGATATAGCCCTTATCGGTTTTGATCGGCGTTGCTCCCGCTCCGTTTTTCGACTCGGTTATCGTATGGTACTTTCTTCTGCTGGTGATAAGCTCCTCGTCTATCACTGCATTTGTTATGTCATCACAGAGTCCGAAGCCTACTCCTCCGCCCGAACCCGTATCGATAAAGTCATCCATCGGTCTTGTGTAAAATGCGTACTTTCCATCCACAAACTCCGGATAAAGAACACAGTTTCTCTGCTGCGCCGAATGCAGTGTCGTTAAGTTCGGCAGTCTCTCCCAGTTGACCATATCCTTGGTTCGGACTATTCCCGCTGCAGCTACAGCCGCCGACATATCATTTACGCTTGTATCCTTACTCTCCGAGCAGAATACTCCGTAGATCCATCCATCCTCATGTCTCGTAAGACGCATATCATAAACATTCGTCTCCTCCGGGTACATATCAGGAAGAAGGATCGGATAATCGAGGAATCTGAAGCCATCAACACCGTTATCGGAAACAGCTACACCGAAGAAGGATTTTCTGTCATTCCCCTCAATTCTCGGAACAAGGTAATACTTTCCCTCAAAAAAGATGGCTCCCGAATTAAAAACCGCATTCACACCGAGACGCTCCATGAAATACGGATTAGTCTCAGGATTCAGGTCATATCTCCAGCTAAGCGGAACATGATGCCTCGTAAGGACCGGATATTTCCAACGGTCGAAGATACCGTTATAGAAATCAGTTATCTCATTCTTTCTCTCGATCAATTCGTCGTACTTTCTTTTCTCGTTTTTGTAATTTTCCGAAAACATATCTACCTCCCCGCTTTCTCATCTATAATCTCATTTTCCGTCTTATATACGTCTTAATCGCTATCGACTAACTATGTCGTCTACACGCGTCTCAGCACTTCGAAGAACATCCTTCCGTTGTGGTACGGACATTTCCACGGGCTGACAAACTCCTTATCCTTCAGAGGCTTTCCGTCCGGATCGACACCCCAATACCATTCCGATCCATCTCTTTTATCTACCATGTATGCCTTTATAAATTCCCATACTTTGTATGCGGCATCGAGATAATACGCTTTACTGTTATCTCTGTTGTAGCCGTTCAGGAATCCGATAACCGATTCACACTCAACCCACCATATTCTGTCCTGAAGGACCCTGCCGCATTCAGACTCGGCCGGTACCGACCTTCCGTCATAGGCACATTCATAAATCTTTCCGGTCAGGACTTCGGTTATATCCGCCATGTCATGTTCTGTTCCCTTATATTCCAAAACATCTACAGTTCTGTCTATCAGCCATGCGGCCTCTATATCATGTCCGAACGAATGAAGATCGATCAGTGAGTCATAATCCTTATCAAAGAAAACTTCCAATCTCTCCTTTGACGGATCGAATATCTTAAATCTGAAAATATCAAGTATTTCCGTAAGCTTACTTTTCACCGCATCCCGCCTCTTATCATCCGTAAGAACACGGTACAGCTCTGTATATGCTTCCATAACATGAAGCAGGGTATTCATGGTTCTTACTGCCATGACTCCGTTCTCCGACAGCTTCTCGTTGGATGCCGGAACAAACTTCCTGTCAAAGGCTTCCAGATACCCGTCTCTGTCACGGCATCTATCCTCTATAATCCTGAACAACTGATAAGCCCTATTTATTGCAGTTTCATCCTTTGACGCTGCATAATAGGATGAAAGTCCGTATATCTGAAATGCCTGGCAGTAAGTATGCTTCGTCTCGTCGAGTGGTTTACCGTCAGCTGTTACAGACCAGTAAACACCGCCTTCCTCTGAATCCCAGAAAGCTTTCTCGAAAAATCTGTAGCTATGCTCGGCATATTCGAGCATCGATTCATCACCTAGCGTGAGATATGCATTTGAGAAAAACCACATGATCCTGCTGTTCAGGATGCAGCCCTTCACTCCTTTTTTATCAAGTTTCAGATCTGCATCAAAAAGTCCGTAGTAACCGCCGTTTTCTTCGTCCCTCATACATTTCCAGAACGGGATCATGTGATCACGGAATTCCGAATTCATTTCCTTCTTTATCGTTTCAATCTTTTCTTTTTCTATCGGCTGAGCGTTCATTATATAAGTCCTTCCCCTCTCATAAAGTCATATATTCTGTCGGCATCCTTCCTGTGAGTTGCCTCAGTCGGATGTCCGCACGCAATCCCATCCCTCTCTACATCATGGAAAGGCAGCTCTATGGCATAAAGATTATCAAAGCCCTTCTCACGTACGCTCTCTACCACCTCGGAAACATATTCATAAACGCCATCCGCTAGCGTTCCGACGATGCAGATGATCACAGCCTTCTCATACGCCATCCGAAGCGTATACAGGAAGTTTTCATAAGCGCTTTTAAAGCCTTCTATCATGAGACTTCCATTCATAAGGGGACTATCCTTCAAATGCCCGCTGTCATTTGTTCCGAGATTTATAAAAATGTACTCCGGCACGAATCTCGTATAGTCCTCGCGTTCTTCCTTATCGCAGAAATAGTTTGTATAGGGATATACGTTTGGAAGCACATTTAATGTATCGCCCGTATATTCGACAAACATTCCGTATCCCGAAACGCTGACCCATTCTGCCTCAAAGTTACATTTATCCGAGAGAAACTTCGCATAGCTCTTCTCTCCATCCTCAAGTCTTAAGGAATATTCCTGTTCCGGTTCCCCGAGAACTCCGAAGCCGCAGGTTATCGAATCCCCGATAAACTGAGCTTTTTTTCGGGATGTATCCTTCTCTGCAGGATAGAGGCTTCCATCCACATACAGCATGCAAACGGCTGCATAGGACATTGCAGCTTCCGTGATCTTCACGATCTTTACTTTATGAAGCCCATCCTCAAAGGCAGCAAGCTCATACTTTCCGTATCTTTCGGTAAGGACTATCTCCTTTACCGGTATATCGTCCACATATATCCTGAGTCCCGGCTGATTCACCGGCTCATTATCTCCTGTTTCAAATTCGACGCTGATACCTGTTCCCTGTACCATTAATTCGAGGGAGCTGTTTGTATAGCCGAGAACTATCTTTCCGTTCTTTCTGATGATTCTGCCCGTCAAGGCGAAGTATTTTGAATTAGAATTATTTATCCCATAAGTTCCCATACTCTATACTTCCTCTGCCGTAAAATGATATATACTTCCGCTTCCGTCTCCGCGCTGTCTGTCCGTCACGAATCCGATATTCATAAGCTCATCTCCTGTGTAGCTTCTTCCGTCATCCAGTCTGTAACGCTTACTTCTATCAATACCTGCGAGCTTTATGATCTCGGGACGTACATTTGCTTCGCCTGTTTTCTGAATATAGGTGAGAAGCACTTCACTCTTATCCTTTGATACAAAGCTCCATGCGTAGGACCTTCCGATTCTTCCGCCCTTCACGGGATTTCCCGCTGAGCAAAGAACGCTCCCCGCCGAAGCAAGCCTATAGTAATCTCCTTCTCTCACGAGATGTCCGAAACGCTTATAATCGCTCACCTGTTCGCGGACTATCTCCATATCCTCGTCACTTACCTTCGTTATATCCAGCTCATAACCGAAGGTGCCGGCCAATGCGACATATCCTCTCGTTCTTAAATCCGTTGTCCTTCCGACCAAATGGTTAGGACATACGCTTACATGAGCTCCCATCGCAGAAGGCGGATAAACGAGAGTTGTTCCCTCCTGGATATCCAGTCTCGCAACGGCATCCGTATTGTCAGAGCACCATATCTGCGGACTGTAGCAGAGCATTCCCATATCGAACCTTCCGCCGCCGCTCGAGCAGTTTTCGAGAAGCAGATCAGGGAATTCGGTAGTCAGCCTGTCCATCAGTTCATATAAACCGAGAATATATCTGTGATATATCTCCCCCGGCCTCGTCACTCTGCTTCCGATATCGGTGAGCGGTCTGTTCATATCCCACTTCACGTATCTGATATCCGATTCCCTCAGGATTGAAGCGACGCTTTCGTAAATGTACTCCCGAACCTCTTTACGTGTGATATCAAGAACATACTGTGTACGGGCCAGTGCCGGTTCTCTGCCCGGAATCTGAAGTGCCCAGTCAGGATGAGCTCTGTATAGATTCGAATCCGGAGAAACCATTTCAGGTTCAAACCAGATACCGAGGTCAAGCCCTATAGCGTTTATCTTTTCTTTCAGTCCCTTAACACCGTCCGGAAGTCTCTCGGGATTAGGCTTCCAGTCACCCAGGGACGTTGTATCGTCATATCTTTTTCCGAACCATCCGTCATCCATAACGAGCATTTCTATTCCCACATCCTTTGCCCGCCTTGCAATCTCAAGAAGCTTATCCTCATTAAAGTCAAAGTAAGTTGCTTCCCAGTTATTTATGATGACCGGCCTGTCCTTATATAAGTAACCGCTTCTGATCAGATGCTCTCTTATATAATCATGGAATCTGCGGCTCATTTCTCCGATTCCCTCGGAAGACCAAACAAGTACCGCTTCGGGACTTTCAAAAATCTCGCCATCCTCCAGAGTCCACTCAAAACCGTATGGATTTATTCCGATCACAGCTCTTAACGTGTCATGCTGCGTTCTTTCTACTTCTGCCAGAAAATTTCCGGAATATATAAGTGCTGTACCGAAAGCTTCACCTTCAGTCTCGGTTGCATTTCCCGAAACGATCGCGATGAAAGGATTCTCCTGATGGCTCGATATTCCTCTCGTTGATGCAGCAGAAACACGCCCATATCCTATCGGCCTTCTCTCAGCTATATGCTCTCTCGCCCACGAACCGTTGAGGGTTATAATATCCTGACCGTCATATCCGAACTCGACCGACGAGGATAGCACTTTTCCGAGCTTTATAGGCGCACCGCTGATGTTTCTCACATCCGCACTCTTCACGATCACATCCATACCTCGGAAAATGCTGTAAAATAAAGTGATTTCGACCAGCCCCGCAGTATCCTCCAGAATAAGTGCAAGAGTCATCGTATCTTCCTCATTTCCATACGCTGTCGGAAGTCCCGACTTCTTATTCTTGCCCTTATAAATCCTATGATCCTTATACTTTAATTCGCAGCCCGTGAAACCGCTGCTGATAACTTCGAGACAGCTAGATTTAAAATCTCCGGTACCTGTCACTCCATATTCAAAGGGGAAGCCGTCCATAAATGTGCATTTTTCCCCATTATTCCCTTTTAGATATGAGTACTCCGATTCTCTGAGACTGTCCCTTGACGGAAAACCTTCAAGACGTTCTCCGTAATAAAGATTTCCCGGATAGCCATCTGATACAGCTATCACATAGCTCGTACTCTCAGTCTGGAGGAGTATCATATTCTCCTCAACATAAATTCCGAATTCCACTTCACACCCCATAAATGATCTCTTATCTGATACCTATCTCACTGTCCGATTCTCTTACTACGCTATACTCCTTTATGTAGGAAACAACTTTATCCACCTCTGTAAAGGCAAGTCCCACATAGCTGTCTGCACATCCGTAATAAAGCGCGATCTTTCCTGTTTCCGGATCATGGATCGTTGCGCAAGGGAAGGTTACATTTGGAACGAAGCCTCTTTCCTCGTACCACTCTTCAGGTGTAAGGAGAAAATTCTCGCATCTGTACTTAACGATCGACGGATTATCTATATCCAGGATTGCGCCTCCTATCGAGTAAACCAATCCGTTGCAGGTTCCGCTGACACCGTGATAGAAAAGAAGCCAGCCCTCTGTTGTTTCGATCGGTGCGGCACCTCCACCGATCTTTACCGATTCCCACCATTCGCTGCTGCGTCCCATAACATGTCTATGCCTGCCCCAGTAAACGAGATCCGGACTTTCCGAAAGGAAAATATCACCGAACGGTGTATGTCCGCTGTCCGAAGGTCTGCTGAGCATCACATAATTGTCGTTTATCTTTCTCGGGAAGAGGACCGCATTTCTGTTAAAAGGAATGAAAGGATTCTCCATTCTCGTAAATGTCTTAAAGTCCTTTGTCTTTGCGAGTCCTATCGCTGCTCCGTAGAAATCTCCGCACCAGATGATGTAGTAGGTATCCTCAACCTTAACGAGACGCGGATCATATGCATAAACAGGCATAAAGTCTTCACCTGCTTCATTTACGAAATGTATCCTCTCCGGTTCTATATCCCAGTGGATCGCATCAGCGCTTCTTCCGAGATATACATACGGAATACCGTTTGTCTGCTCTCCTCTGAAAACACCGATAAAGCCATCCCCATATGGCATTACCGCACTGTTAAAGATTCTGGCCACCTTCTCGACCGGATTGCGGTCAATAATAGGATTTTCGCTGTATCTCCATACCGGAGCGCCCTTTAAACCCTTCGGCGGATCCTGCCACGGAATATTCGGAACAGCAGGTGAATTAAGTATTTTGATTTCTGACACTGATGTATCCCCCTTTAATTTAAGTAATCAATTATTTTGTTAAGTAAAAGTTAACACACATTTACTTAATTTACAAGCTCTTTTTACTTAAATTAATCAAAATTTAGGCAAACAAAAAAAGAGTGCATAAGAATTAACTTATACACTCCCGTAAGAATCTCATAAAACAATATTCAATTATTACTTTGTTTTCTTCTTCGTCGAATCTCTTGCGATCACTCTTCCGTAGGTAAGAACCGTACCGTATCTGTAATCCGGATTCTGGAACTTCTGCTCGAGAATATTCAGAGTATAGTAGATCATTTCTTCGATATTTACTCTGTAGGTTGTAAGCTCTACACCATCAACCTTGTTGCCTGCGAAATCATCATAACCCGCAACCGCTACATCCTCAGGAACCTTATAACCAGCCTCCTTCAGCTTTTTAATAACTCTGTAAGCAGCTACGTCACAGTTACAAAAGAATGCATCCGGCATCTTCTCCGGAAGAATGATGTCGATCACATTTCCCTCATCGTCTCTGTCATCTATATGATCTTCCTCATGGATTTCAATGCCTTTCATAAGCATATACTTTCTGTAGCCGAGATATCTGTCGAGGATACTTCTCGTACTCTTATAGTTACCAACAAAGGTTATATCATTATAGCCCTGCTTGATCAGATGTCTCGTCATGAGATAACCGCCGTTGATGTTATCACCGACAACCGCATCACACTCAAAATCTTCGTTTTCGAAATCGAAGAATACTATGTTCTTGCCTGTAGCTTCAAGCGCCTGCAGGTAGTCAAGGTTAAGCTCTCCGAGTACCACTACATGATCTACCTTGTTGATTGAAAGAATAGTCGGAAGAACCTTGTTCCTCTCATCGTTTTCGATAACAACCTCGAGCATTCCGACGATTCCTCTTTTCGTCATCTCAACAAGCATCTTCTGATAAACACTAAGATAGAAGGAATCCTCTCCGACGAACCTCTGAGCGATGAGTATTCCGACGTTCCTGTTTACATTTTCTATATCTTCGTTTTTCTTAAAGATGTAACCTAACTCTTTTGCTTTATCGATGATAACCTCACGCAGTCTGTCTCCGACCCCATCCTTACCTGCGAGAGCTTTTGATACGGTAACAATACTTATATCAAGCTCCTGAGCTATGTCCTTCATCGTTACCTTCTTTATCTGTGCCATCTTCTCCCCCTTTTAGTGAGTTATCTATAGATGTGTGTGCCATAAGCGTGACTATGTCGACTCTTACACTCATGTCATACATTGGAATAATAACACATTTTCCTTCTCATTAACAGCAGACATTTATCGATTCACGTACCACTCCTTCAGAGTTTTCTCGGCTTTCTTACCATATACCGTAAAGTCTCGGTCATGCTTCATTTCGGTTTCTGCAGTAATCACTGCTTTCCAGTCCCACCAGAAATATCCCGCAAACCATGGTATATCCCAGGTTGCTTCCATCGCTGTCTCATAAAAATCGGATTGCTCATCCTCATCTATCGGAACTTCGGGTCTGTCCTGAAAATCCCACGGATACTGAGTGCAGCCCTTCTCATTTCTGACTCCGACCTCAGCAAACATTATTGGCTTATCGTATTTTTCATGACATTTCTTCAGGATTTGAACGACGTCAGCCCACTTCGAACGCATCACTTCAGGACCTCTGTTCTCTCCATCTGTAACCGGATAGTAAGCGCTGATACCTATTACATCCACAGCATCAAGCCACTTTGAACTGAGCTCATCTCCGTGATTTACATTATGCATCAGAATGCCGCTATAGACCTGTCTCACCTTATCGATCATTTTTCTGCAGTGGTCAGCCTGCCTATCCATACCTTCCATCTCACAGCCGGTACAGAGCATTTCAACTCCAAGCTGCTCAGCCATATGTGCATAGTAAACCATAAAGGTATCATAAGACTTAAACCATTCAGCCCAGTAGCCGTGACCATCCTTATCTTCCGGGAAATTAATCTTTGCTCTCCACGAACCGTCAAGACAGTTAACCATCGGTTTGAGACACACCTTCAGCCCCAGCGACTTGGCCAGCTTTATGGCAGCCCTGATATCATCATCCGTCTGTGTATACTCATAATGCGAAAAAATGTGCGTGCTATAGAAGTACTCCTGCCATGCATTTACCGTGATACATATCCAGTCGAGGCCATTTGATGCAAGCCTCCGCATGGATAACTCCGCATCCTCTGTCTGCATCTGTCCGGCCGGACTGAAAAATCCCCAGGTATAACCTTTGCAAAAAAGTCGATCAGTCATTTCATTTACCTCAAATTATTAATTTAGGTAAATTATATAATATCTTTAACTAAAAAGTCAAATTGTCAATTTTTATTCAATGTCTTTCGTCCGAATTTTCGAAGCGTTCGCAGAATCTGGCGGAAAATGACGGCTCTTCATGTCCTATACGAAGATGCGTTATATCTCCGGCTCTCAAAGTTCTGAATATCGCTATACCCTTTTCTCTTTCTTCGGTTACTGCTTCCGTAACAGAGGTCGGCGCAAATGCACCGAACTGCCATAGCACAAAAGGAGAAATATTTGATAAATACGAAATGAGGAGCGATGTAATTCCGAAGTGGCAGAAGAAGGCAAGTGTTTTATCATTACTTTCCCTTACTTTAAATGCCATGCCGGACTTTTCATATCCATGTTCTTCGAGAAGCGCCTCAAATCCGCTGACAGCTTTATCATATTGTTCTATCATATCGGATGCTTTAACAATCTCCGCTTCTCTCCATCCGGATCTGTCAAAAAGTTCGGGATGATCCATATAGTAAGACGGCAGTACATCCCATAAAATCCTTTTACTGTACTCTCTTGTTTTTTCGTCTCGGATAAGCTCATTTGAATAAGCTCTTCTTACCTCTTCCGAAATATTAGGATCTGCAACCGCCGGAAATTCACGAAGCCAATCGAGAGTCACCGGTGTTTTACCCAATACCTTACAGCTATACTCGGCTGTTGCCTGTGCTCTGCCGAGCGGTGAGGCATATACCTCATCTATATTAAATTCCCCTATTATATCCGACAGAAGCTTTGCCTCTATATGGCCCTTCGGCGTCAGAGTATCATGCTCATAATCGGGATCTCCGTGTCTGAAAAAAAGTAATCGCATGTTATCAACCTCTAAATTCCTTGTAATCTATACCTCAAAGCTCTCTGTTTTCAGATCACAGTAGTATCTTCCTTTTACAGCAGTAAACTTCAAAACACAGTAATCCGGATCAGTCACACCCTTTTTATAAAATAAAGTGTCGCCCTTTTTTCCATATCATGTTCTTTGTTTCCTGATCAGTTAATACCTCCATGGTTCCTACCAGCATAACTCCGACATATTTTATAAGTCCCTTATGATAGAAATATATACTTGCAATTCAGTTTCCCTCTCCAAAATGATTAAACCATACCCTTTCTTCAAAAGCCTTCTTCTTTGGCATTACTGCTGTACACTCAGGTACACCTACCGGTAAGAAACATACAAGCTCATAACCGTCCGGAACCCCCAGGACTTTCGCCATCTTCTCGTTAATCTTATCGTCGTCGGTTATATGTCCCTCATACCAGCAGCTGGCATAACCCATTTCTTCAATCACAAGCAGCATATTTTCAATAGCCGCAGAATAATCCTGAACAGCAAAACACTTATCTCTATAAGCATTTATCCCTTGTGTAAGAACACATATTGCCGCAGGTGCTGTCTCAGCAACCGGAGGATCTATTACAGCCTTCAGTTCCTTCAATACTTCCGGATCATCTATTGCGATAAGACTGGTGGTCTGCTTATTACATCCCGAGGGTGCTGCCACACCTGCTCTTAAAATCTCTGTTAGATCTTCTCTTGATATAGAAATATCCTTAAACTTTCCCCTGTAACTGCGTCGATTATTAATTGCTTCAATCACTTTCATTTATAACCTCTCCTTATTCTTTATCATTGTACCTTCCGAGCTTTTCAGCACAGCATATATTTTCCGTATCATTCTTGATTATAAAATATTTCTGATTATTATCCAATAATTCATGCATAAAAAAAAGCAGGTCATACATCATATAAGATATACGACCTGCTACTTCATCTGTTGAAATTTGTCATCCATTATGCAATTGTCCTCCCTATTATATCATCTATTGATACATCGAGGATTACGGATAGTGCATACATATTTTCAAGTGTCGGAAGGACTTCTCCTCTGAACCATCTGTAGATGGAGTTTGGGTTGTTCATTCCGAAGTAAACACGCAGCTCTTCTACCGTAATACCCCTTTCACGTCTTAGTTCATTGATTCTCTCCCCTGTTCTTCTGAGATCAATGACCGGGTATTCAACCATTTTTCCATTATACCTCCTTTCATAAAATTAAGTGGATGTAGTGGGGCTCGAACCCACGACCTTCGGTTTAAGAGACCGTTACTCTACCAACTGAGTTACACATCCATAAGTGAGTGTAGAGGGACTTGAACCCTCGGCCTACGGGTTAAAGGCCCGTTGCTCTACCATCTAAGCTACACACCCATATTACAGAGATGAGATTCGAACTCATGACCTGATCCGTATGAAGGAACTGCTCTAACCAACTGAGCTACTCTGTATTATCAGAATGAAATCTATCATCCTGTATAGCAGCCGACCTGGGATTCGAACCCGGAACTTCTGAGTCAGAGTCAGGAGTGTTACCATTACACTAATCGGCTATATATTAATTTATACAGGCAGTACGGGAATTGAACCCGTGTTACGGGATTCAAAGGCCCGTGTCCTACCATTGAACGAACTGCCAAGTGGGAAGAACAGGACTCGAACCTGTACCGCATGGAGCTTCAATCCATCGCTCTACCATTGGAGCTATCTTCCCAGGTGGGTACATCGAGCAATTATTCTAATTGCTCGATGATACGGTCTCGCCAAAGTCGCATATCTGCTTTCAGCAGATATGTATGAGTTATTGCATTATGTTCTTGCATGCAAGCATGCGAACATATGCAATACTCATGCATACGCTCCGCATATGCGACCTTGGCTCAACTTCGCACAAAAAAACCGCCTGCCTTATTAGACAAGCGGTATGCATAGCAAATTAATTAAAGTCTATATAAAATCAGACAAACTCATACTTATACATACTATCTAATAAGGACATCAAAACCAGTTCAGGTTTCTTCATGTTAAAGAACTGAACATTTTTCTGCTGCTTATCAAATTGCATGTTTCTAAGAGCGTACATTGTCTTTCTTTCCTTTCATAAAATAGTCTTGCGGGATTTCTGTTCCCTTCTTGTCACATAATTTATCACTTTATCCGTATTCATGCAAGTAACTCTGTAAGTTAAATATTTCTACTTATATTTCATCTTAAAATTTATCATTTATAAGCTTAATCATTTCTTCAGCTTCTTCTCAGCCTCCCAGGACTCCCGGATTCGGATCATCCACATCTCTGGCCATCTCGTTAACAGATGTAACTGTAACCGGCATACTCCTCCTCAGATTCTCTAAGCTCCACACCAACTATTCTGTCAAGATCACTCTTATAATATACCACCGGCGCATTGTACTCATTGTGAGGCTGATTATGATACTCTCTGCCGGCCATACGCTCCTTAGCTTTCTTAGTGTCCATATAAAACTTTATGCCGCCTACTGCAACAAATACCAGCAGCACTAGAAGAATTGCTCCCAAAACATATATTCTCTTTCTCATCTTATAGAACCTTCCTCATAATAACCTGCCCGTTACGTTCCATAACACGTTCAAAACCGGCTTTTTCATACAAATGTATCGGTCCTGTAAAATCATACTCATCTCTCGACTCAGAAACCTTAGCATAGCCTTCTACAGCATTATATCCATCCGCTTTCGCATCTTCACATACTCGTTCGATAAACGCTGTGGCTAATCCCTGCCCTCTATATTCAGGAGCTATCTCAAAGCATACGATTGCTACTGTTTTTTCATACTTATTATCTCTGGCAAATTTCGGCACAAATCCCGAATAACTATCAATATCAGCAGCATTACACCATCCTATAGATACGTTTCCATCAAAGGCCAGATATCCGCTTATCTTACCTTCTTCCAGCATATTTACTGCACATTTCCTGATAGTCTCTTTAATGCCATTCGTCTGAAACTCACTGACCATCTGCTTTATATCTTCTTCGCTTTGATTAGGCGAAGTACAATAACAAGGTCCATTCGGATTATCATCAGTGAATGCTCTGTTGTCAAAAAAGTCAAGATAATCCTGATTCAAATCTGCCGATAATTTCTTAATAACAACTTCTTTCATAATACCCCCACGTGTCACACCTATAATGTATCTATCCTATTTATTTCATCTTCAAAATCACATGCAATTACAACTCCGGTACATATTGTTTTTAAATATCGGATCAACTCTCTTATATTTGATATATTCTGTTCTTCTTCAATATAATAAACATCTAAAATATCAATCAATGTCTTATCACGATAAATTTAATTATAGCAAAATCAACCTTATAACTCATCAATAAATATCTTTGATTGCGGGAGATGGGGATTTGACGTTAAGAAAAAGGTCCGGTGGACCTTTTTTAGTCAAATCGGGTCGAAGCTATGCTGAGACCCTGACCGGAGCCTTGCTTTGCAAGGCGGAGACTTGGACCCACAGGGTTCAAGGAGGCTCCGCCTTGGAACAAAAAAATCAGGTACCTCAGTACCTGATTTTCTTGTTCTATAGTGCGGGAGATGGGACTTGAACCCACACGACGTTTCCATCACTAGATCCTTAGTCTAGCCTGTCTGCCAATTCCAGCACTCCCGCATATTTATTGAATTCCTGCGTCATCGTGACGCGATGTATATATTATCACTTTGGCTCGATAATATCAAGCAAAATTTATTTTTTTGTTTATAATTTTTCAGAAGCCGCGGCATGCGTCGCGGCCTCTGTGAAAATCTATTAAGCAATAGCTGACTTAGCAACTTCTACAAGCTTTGCAAAACCTTCAGCATCATTAACTGCCATCTCAGCAAGCATCTTTCTGTTGATGTCAACACCTGCTACCTTGAGACCATGCATAAGGTTGCTGTATGAAATATCATTAAGTCTAGCTGCAGCATTGATACGAGCGATCCAAAGCTTACGGAAATCTCTCTTTCTCTCTCTTCTACCAGCAAGTGCTGTAGCCTCAGCTCTCATAACTGACTGCTTAGCTACTCTATACTGCTTTGATCTAGCTCCGATATATCCCTTAGCTGCCTTTAATGTTCTGTTATGCTTCTTCTTGGCATTAGCGCCACCCTTAATTCTTGCCATTTCAATATCCTCCTAATAATTTTCCTAACTGTCTTATCTTACAAATTAAAGATATGGCAGAATCTTCTTCATGTTCTTGACATTTGTCTTGTCAGTCATGGCTGCTTTTCTGAGATTTCTCTTTCTCTTTGTTGTCTTCTTAGTAAGGATATGGCTCTTATAAGCCTTATTTCTCTTAAGCTTTCCTGTACCTGTTGCCTTAAAACGCTTTGCAGCTGCCCTCTTTGTCTTTAACTTTGGCATTTCTTTTTCCTCCTTCTATTTACTTGCTTGACTTTGCAGCAAGGAACATAAACATGCTTCTGCCTTCAAACTTAGCCTGCTTATCAACAGTTGAAATGTCTGCAAGCTGTTCAACAAAGTTATCAAGTATTCCTTTACTTTGGTTAACATATGCAAGCTCACGTCCTCTGAATCTCAAAGTAACCTTTACACGGTTGCCCTTCATCAGGAACTTACGAGCCTGAGTTATCTTGGTATTAAGATCGTTTTCTTCGATATTCGGTGAAAGACGAACTTCCTTAATCTCTACAACCTTCTGCTTCTTCTTGGCATCCTTCTCCTTACGAGCCATCTCGTAACGGAACTTTCCAAAGTCGATGATCTTGCAAACCGGTGGCTTTGCATTTGGTGAAACTCTTACCAGATCAAGGCCTGCCTCTTCTGCCTTCTCACGTGCCTCAGCTATGGACATAACTCCAAGCTGTCCGCCTTCAGGTCCGATTACGCGAACCTCACTGTCTTTGATTTGTTCGTTAATTAAGTAGTCTATTGCTTTACCCTCCATAAAAACACAAAAAAATGGATACTTATACGCATAAGTATCCACGCAAAAATACAGCCTGTGCTGTTCATTATCATAGTAAAACCCGGCCGCTCGCTCGCAACTCAAGGTGAGAGTGGATACTCTGCTTTAATATCGAAGTTTTTACGATACAAAAACTTCTTTTCAATTCACACTTTACATAGATTATCACATCGAATATCAAATGTCAACAAATTTCCTTAAAATGTACCAAGGACGTCCATCTCTCTGGACTCCGCCAGTATCTCGCCCAATGCCTTACGTACATTCTTATCTGTGAGCTTGCCTTCAAAGCTTACATAGAAGACATACTCCCACTTCTTTCTGAGTGAAGGACGTGACTCAATGCTGGTCATGTTGACTCCATTCTCATTTATCCTTCCCAGTATCTCATACAGGGCACCGGCCTTATGCTGTGTCGTAAATGAGACGCTGATCTTATCAGCTGTTGAAAGGAATACTTTCTTATTTGTCACGATAACGAATCTGGTAGAGTTGTCACTCTGGAAATTGATTCTTCTCGCAAGTATCTTAAGTCCGTAAATCTCAGCGGCCCTCTCGCTGGCAATAGCGGCCTCGGATACATTTCCCTTATCCATAACACGCTTAGCAGCTACGGCTGTGTTGCTGACACTCTCAGCGGTGAATCCATGCTCATCAATATAATCCTTACACTGCATGAGTCCCTGCGGATGTGAATAAACCTTCTTTATATCTGACATAACAGCCTCAGGAAGGCCCAGGAGAGCGTGCTCTATATCAAGTACCACTTCTCCCACTATATTTACACCACTGTTTCTTATAATGTCATATATACCGGCTACAAAGCCTGCAGAGCTGTTCTCTATAGGAAGGACACCGTATTCAGCCTTTCCCGAAACAACCTCACTGACAACATCATCGAAGCTCTTAACATTATATACGTCTGATTCTTCACCAAAATACTTCTTTGCGGCAGACTCGGCATAAGCACCCGGAACTCCGCAGTAAACTATCCTGCTGTCCTCCTTTGCAAGAGCCTCAACCTCTTTATAATCATCCACATTAAAAAGGTCTGCCTGATGCTCAAGCTTCCTTTTAAGTGATGCATACATATCCTTAACAGTCTTATGAAGGATCGGATGAAATGCGTAAGGTGCAATCTCCGCCAGCGGCTCAAGTACAAACTCTCTGTTCGCCATCTCCTTATGAGGGATAGTGAGCTTTTCATCTGACTGTATATTATCATCAAAAAGAATTATATCTATATCCAGAGTTCTCGGTCCCCAGTGAACTATACGCTCACGTCCGGCCTCTGCCTCTATGGCATTGATAACCTTGAGAAGTCTGTGTGGGGAATAGAGTGTGCTGATCTCAACTGCTCCGTTCAGGAAGTCAGGCTGATCCACAGGGCCCACCGGCTCGGTTACAATGTAAGAAGAAACCTTCTCTACACTGATAAGCTCATCCTTGCCCAGCTTCTCTATGGCGAAATCAAGATAGCTCTCCTTATCTCCGAGATTTGAACCGATACTGAGATATGCCGTATGTCTTGAACGTTCTATCTCAACCGCTACATCATCGAACTCCAGCTCGATCGGTGCCTGAGGCTTGCTGAGTCTGATTGAAACAGTCTGCAGCTCAGGAAATGCGAGCAGAAGCTCCATTGCCACATTTTCGGCAACAGTCTCAATAAGGTCATGGCTCTCAGCCTTTACAACCTTCTCTATCAAATGTGCGGCCTCATCATAGTTAACGGTCTTCGAAAGGTCATCGTTTCTCGCAGCCTTTCTTACATCGAGATAAAGCTTTGCGGATACGAAGAACAGCTGTCCTTCCTTCTTTTCCTGCTCGAAAACTCCGTGATAGGCATATACCTTTAATCTGTCTATTGTAATTACATCCATATCCTTACTCCGTGATCAACTGCAATCAGCTGTAAATGACGGCCTCCGCCATGTCCAAAGCTCTTCTGTTCATCTTTACGTTATGAACTCTGAAGATCCTGCATCCGCTGTTATAACCAAGTACATTTAATGCGATGGTTCCTTCTTCTCTCTCTGTAACAGGAAGATCAAGTGTAAGTCCGATAACAGACTTTCTTGAAATTCCGAGAAGCATAGGAAAACCGGTCTCGCTTATTATCCTGTCCAGCCCCTTCATTACCTGAAGATTATGCTCTCTGGTCTTACCGAATCCGATACCCGGATCCAGGATTATCTTATCCTCTGATATACCGAAGCTCTTCGCAATCTCAACCGATTCATTAAGCTCCTTGATCACATCATCTATAAGATTATCATAATCCGTATTATCTCTGTTATGCATCAGCATGATGCCGCAGCCCGCGTCAGAAGTAACCTTTCCCGGGTTTCTGTCGTACTTAAGTCCCCAGATATCGTTGATCATATCGGCACCGGCCTTAAGACCTGCCTCAGCAACTCCGGACTTATAAGTATCAAGCGTAACTGTTATATCAAATCTTTCCTTAATAGCTTCGATGACCGGTGCAGTTCTTTCAATCTCCTCCTCATCGCTGATAAGAGTATATCCCGGTCTTGTGGACTCTCCGCCCACATCTATTATCTCGGCGCCATCCTTGATCATTTCCTCAACCTTGTAGATTGCGTCTGAAACGCTCTTATATGAACCGCCGTCCGAAAAGGAGTCAGGGGTTACATTCAGTATTCCCATGACATAAGGATGACTTCCCTTAAAATCAAACTCATGATTGCCTATCTTCATCTTTACTCACCTTTTATTACTTTCTGCTATTACATTCTACAAATCTATATAATTACATTATATTAGTATTTTATATTCTTGTTCTTTATATTCTCGTCCCAGAAGCACTCTTCATATACATTGCAGCTGAAGCAGCTTCTTGACATTTTATCGGCCTTATAAAGCAGCCATGCAAGACTGTTCTTCTTTTCCGTATCCTCACCATGACATCTTATGGCATGAGCGATCTCGGAAATGTCCTGCTCACTGTAACCGGCACGTCTCAGTATTCCTTCAGCGTACATAGCTCCGGCCTCGGAGTGATCATACTTCTTTTCAAGCTCAGACCATCTTCCTATATCATGAAGCAGCGCTGTTGCATAGATCACATCTCTGCTTATTTCCAGCCCCTCATCAACTGCGATAAGTGCACCGATTCGCGCAACGCTTACCAGATGATCCAACGAATGTCTGCAGAAACGTCTCTCCTTCTCTGCCTCATCTATCTCCTTAAGCCTTCTGACGAACTCCTCATCATGCAGTACGATATTATGTCTGTTATCGGAAACAGCCTTAAGTATCTTGCCTCCGAAGGACAGTGTTCCGCATGTGATAATTATATCATCTGTTCCAAATGCATCGCCGAGAGCAGCATCAACTATCTCACCGTATGCATTTTCGCCGTCTATAAATGTTACATCCACGCCTCTCTCCCTGATGAGCCCCGCAAGCTTTCCACCGTCCAGTGCTCTCATACTTGAAGTCGTGATGGTATACGCCTTCTTCATCAGCGGACACAGTGTATCGAGCATGAACTCATACTCCTTATCCGCAAGTACGCCCAATATAAAAATGTACCGCTTATCACCGAAGCACTCCTGCAGTGTATCTGCAAGACGTACCCAGGCATCTCTGTTATGAGCACCGTCCACTATAAAGAGCGGCTTATCTGCAGCTATAGTCATTCTGCCCGGCCACAGCGTACCCTTTACGCCCTGATATATTTCCTCATCACTGAGTGTAAGATCCGGAATATTCCTCAGAACCTCAATGGCAGTAACAGCATTAAATACCTGATACTTACCCGGGATTGATATTTCAAATTCTGAACCCTTGTATCCGAAACGACTTCCCTTGATACTCTGCTCCTGAACTTCAAGATTTTCTGTATCCGGATATATAACGGTATATCCTCTTTCCTTCGAATCCTTATCGATAACCGCACGGACTTCATCACACTGCGGATAAGAGATAAGAGTCTCTCCTGTACGGACAATACCAAGCTTCTCTGTGGTAATTGCCTCAAGGGTATTACCCAGAAACTGCATGTGGTCAAAGCTTATGGATGCAAGGACTCTCAGCTCTGCAGGCTCGAATACATTTGTTGCATCTCCTGCACCGCCCATGCCGCATTCTATGAGCATATAGTCGCAGCCTGCTTCTGCAAAGTACATGAAGGCTGCCGCCGTCTCAATCTCAAAGGTGGTAGGTGATCTGAAGCCGTCAGACTCCATTTCACTTACAGCCTCTGCGATACGGCTTATTATGTCACAGCACTCTTCAACCGTCATATACTCACGGTTGATCTGCCATTTCTCTCTGAAATCAAAAACAGCAGGGGATATGTAACGTCCAACCTTCAGTCCGTGAAGGATCAGGACAGACTCGACATAAGCCATTATACTTCCCTTGCCGTTTGTACCCGCTATGTGAAGAGCCTTAACCTTTGTCTCGGGATTGCCGAGTCTTCTTAAAAGCTCCTTAATAGCGGAAATGCCCGGCAAACTGCCGAGCTTATTTTTTTCCGATATATAATTTAAAACCTCTGAATAGTTCATCGTTGCTATTATTCCTCTGCTGCATTATAACCGTGCTGAACAGGCTCTGTAGTTTCATCAATAGGAACTATCTCATATCCTTCACTTATAAGTGTATCGATAAGTGCAGGAAGACCCTCAACTGTAGCACCGTGATTGAGCTGATCATGAAGCAGTACCATTGAATCTCCCGGATTCGCATGAACATAGCTCATTACATTCATGTTAAGCTCTTCTGCTGAGTAATCAACATACTCTGCATCACCGTTAAGAGCATTCCAGTCATAAAATGTAATGCCCTGACTATCAAGATAGTCTACGCAGTCATCTATAGATACTCTTGAAACTGTATTTGAGCTTCCACCAGGAAAACGGTAGAACTTCGAATCAACACCTGTGATATCAAGCAGCAGATCATGTATGCCGTTTACGTCTTTCTCGAAAGCGGCAAGATTCTTATAAATAACCTCATACTTATGGCTCATCGAATGCATACCGAGAGTATGACCTTCCTTTACGATTCGATTAAGCTCATCCGAATAAGTGTAGTCATCAACAACTACGAAGAAGGTAGCCTTAACGCCCTTCTCCTTAAGGATATCAAGTATCTGATCGGTATACTTGCTCGGACCATCATCAAATGTGAGATAAACCTTGTGACCGTTCTTAACCGGAGCCTTTAAAGCCTCCTCAGTTGTAGCCGCCTCTGTTGATGCTTCCTCTGTCGTTGCATCTGATACTGTAGCAGGATCTGTCGATGTAGCAAGATTCGTCTTATAGAGTCCTCCTTCTCCCAGCGACTTATCCAAAGAATTGATAGCCTCAACATCTCGCTTTGCAACAGTTCTGTCGATAGCTCTTGTATCATCCTCTACCGGATCATCCTCATCAGCTTCTTCGATAACAACCGTGACGTTATTGGCACCGCTGCCTGCTGCAAGAAGCGAATCGGATACGGAAGCTATTCCTAGGCTTGATCCGTTATCTATATAAGCATCAAGCTTCTTCTCCATATTTCCGATCTTGATAAAAAGCACTATACAAAGCACCAGCGGAACTATCAAAAGAACGAGCAGTCCACCGATAATAAACTTCTTTATTCTGTTTACATTCTTTCTGTTATCTTCTTCCATAAGCTTTCCCTGTCTGTCTCATTCGATAAATGAACTAAGAAACTTAGTAATGTAAACACCGCAAAAAACCTACTGTTTCAGCGGGGTAACTTTGATTATAAGCCTTCAGAAAAGGCTTTGTCAACGCCTTCTTTAAGCAGTACCATTTTGTCGTACTGTCTGTACATATATTGTACCTTATTTTCCAGCAGATAATAGTGCATGCAATAAGGTATCAGTAGCACAAAAAGCATGATGATCAGCGGCAGAAGAACTATCTCTCCCGATATCACAAGTGCGATTATGGAGCCTACTGTACATATGGCCACAAGGCAGAATACTATGAGATGAACCAGCCTCTCATGCGCAAAGAACGCAATCTGCGTAAGGTGCTTCTCTATCTCTCTTCCCCAGTCATCGCTGCCCTTTGTTTCGATCAGATTATCAATATAATCCACATACTCAGTTATTCTTTTCTTCATAACGGTGCTTCCTCTTCTTTGAACAGAACTCGTTTCTGACGAAGAGTCCGGCATCCGGCTTATCCGTGATAATGCCGTCAACTCCAAGTTTCAGAAACTTCT
This sequence comes from Eubacterium sp., assembly GCA_017634555.1. Lineage (GTDB taxonomy): Bacteria > Bacillota > Clostridia > Lachnospirales > Lachnospiraceae > Eubacterium_Q. The sequence goes on from JAGBNF010000001.1 coordinate 29,182, forward strand.
TCATCCTTGAACTCTTGTTTACCGTCCATACATAAACCGGCATTTTGATCATCTTCATTCTGAAGATAAAGCCTCGGGTTGCAAGCCATTCATTTGGCGATACAAAGTCACATTTACATCTGAGAATCTTTCCTATAGGAAAAGATTCCTCCAGCCTCTGCCAGAGCTTGATCTTTCTTGAACCCAGCAGAAGTCCGGTCTTAATATTACTATCTAACTTTTTGATCCTATATACAACCTTTTCTTTAAAAGATTTGATGGTATATTCATTGTAATCGAGATATTTGGTGCACATTTTAACGACTCTGTTCTCAAATCCGCCTTCCTTAATCTCAATATCCATTCTTATCTTATTCTTATGGCAGAGCAGAATTACTTCCTTCATCGTCGGAATATGGAAGCCTCTCTCTGCTGCTTCCTTCTCCAGCGTCTCATAGGTCTGCCAGGAAATAGGCGTATCTGCAAATGTGCTGTCGTGTATAACAACCAGGACATTATCCTTAGTGCTTCTGACATCGAACTCTACCATATCAGCTCCGATATCTATCGCAAGCTGGAAGCTTTCTATCGTATTATCAATGCCGGCAAGATATGACGCACCTCTATGTGCTATAACTTTTGTCATTTTTCTTCCTTTCCCTGATATACTTCATTACTCCACTCGCGAATTTTAGCACGAGTTGCCGTTCATTTCAATATTGTAAAGACTAACAGAGTTTTGTTATAATCATCATAGTTTTTCAGAATAGTGTCTAAAAAGGAGAAAACATGTCAGATAACAATAAC
>JAGBNF010000012.1 GCA_017634555.1 Eubacterium sp.
ATTGATAAAGATTAAACTGAAAGAAAAAAATTAGAAAGAGCAATAATAAATGAAGATGAAAAGGTTACATAAACGAATAATTGCATTTACATTATCAATGGCTATGTTCATAACCAGCTTTGATGGATGCTCTGGTAGAAGTACTGGAGAATCATATACAGAAACGGTAAGTGAGTGCGTTACAGAGGAAGCTGTTGAACAAAAAGTATTATTCGATTCAGAAGATAATGAGAGACTGAATGATTCTATTAATTCAGTAGAAGAGAGTAATGAAGATCTTATTGAAGTACTGGATGATTTAAGCAAGAATGATTCTGATTATGAAGCAAAATTACAAAAGGCTAATAAACTGGTTAAAAATAGCAGACAGGAAATTCTTGAATGGCAGAACATTCAGAATGAAATATACGATGGCATATCGGATAAGATGTCTGAAGAGTCGTATAGGATTCTCTGTGAAAGAAAAGAAAAGCTTTTTAATGATATTTCAAATAATGTTGATTATGCGATAGAAGAACTTGATACGATAAATAAATTATTTACATCCGGTGATTCAGAACAGGCTATTGAAAAAACATCCGAATTAGTTGAATATCTTAATGGTGAGGATTATACAGCTTACGGAAATGATAATAAAGCAAATACGTTAACAACCCCGCCTATAGTTAATAAAGTGGTTTCATATAATCAGATTAGTTTTTCTGACAGAGATGAAGATGATCTGGAATATATCACAGCTGAGTTTGAGACTCCACTTGAGTTATACTATTATCTGAAAAACAATATCCGTACAGAATTCTATTATGGATGTAAAAAAACTCCACTTGGTACATATGAGTCTTTATCAGGAAACGATTATGATCAGGCTGTGTTAATGGCTACTATCCTTAGAAGAATGGGATATGAAGCAAAATTTGTGAGAGGTGATATACTTCTTACGCCGGAAATGGCACTCTCAATGACAGGAACCGATAATATTGAAATAGCAGCGAATATCATTGCTATGGCAGGTGTTCCGGTAACAAAACTAAAGGAAAAGTCCGGGAATATACGATATATAAAAATAGAACATGTATGGGTAAGAACAAATATACCTTATACGAACTATCGAGGTGCTGGGGATGCGGATGGAGATTATGTCTGGGTTGATCTTGATACCAGCATAAAGACATATGAGAGTGTTGAGAATATCTTTGATTATCTTGAGAATTCTCAGGAAATGAAAGAGCTAAAAGCTCATATGGGGACAGCAGGATTAAACCTTGATTATCAGAATATGAATACAAACATTGATGTAATAAGTAATCGTTTGTATTCAGAAGATAAAGGATTATATAATCGAAGAAGAAAAATTAAAGAAGAATATTTAGGGTATCTTCCACTTTCGCTTCAGTATAAAGTTGATAAAGAAATCGAGGTTACGGATTCGCTCGATATTGGTGATAAAATTAGCGTATCGATTGCAGGAGAGAGCCTTGGAACATATGATGCAGCGTTTTTGAGTGATAAAAGTGTTGTTATAGGATTTGAACCTAAAACTAGGGAGGATCAGGAGATTCTCGAAAGTGCAGGTGGAATATTTAATGCAATTGCGTCATATGTATATGTTAAACCTGTTTTATACATAAATAATATTAAGGTATGTGAAGCAGAGGATGTTGAGTTTACGTTAGGAGAAAGATCAACCTTAGGAATTAATCTATCCTTTGTGGGAAATGTACCTGAGACTTCAAAATATATTGAAAACATATGTACGGCTGGAGCTACATATGCACTTACATTGGACACACAGACTGTCTCAGCGCGTGAGATGAATAACGCATATGTTGATATGCTTTATCATTATGCTGATATAGAAGATGATACACCATTGACAACTGAAAACCTTGGAGTATTGCTTGCTTTTACTGGTAAAGAATACTTTGCTATGCTTGATGCACAAAATATAATGGCTACAGAGATGATGGATGTAGCCGATGTACGTAGACTGAGTGTAGCAATAACCGGTTATGATGTAAAGAGGATTACATCATATAATATTGTAACTAAGCTTGATTATGGAAATCTTTTTATTGATGTTGATGCAGATGATCATTACCTAAAAGACAGAAAGGGTGATAAGAGTAAAGAAAAAATATGCAGATACCATATAGGCTTAAATGGTTCGGAAAATGAGGGACTTGTCTGGGCATTATGTTGTTCGGATGATAAAAGAGAAACAGTTTCGACCGTAAGTATTCTGGAAAAGGCTAAAAAAGATGGTATAGAAATACTTAAGATTGATAAGACGAATATCAATGAACATAGTTCAATAATTGATGGACTAAAACTGAGTGGCACTGAAAAAAACAGAATAAAGACAGATGTTGAATCAGGAAAGATTGTTATAATACCTGAGGATAATATATCCATAGGTGCATGGACAGGTACTGGATACATAGTACTTGATCCTGATACCGGCGCCGGTTCGTATATGATAAGCGGTGGATTAAATGGTGGTTGTAATCCATATATTATGAAGATACGTGACGCAATAGAAGCTGGCAGCGCGGATTTGATGTATTTTGCTGCGATATTTGAAGAATCCATTTTATCTGCAGCAGCACTCCAGTTGCTTATGTATATAACATTTGCAACACCACTTGAGGTTCTTGTTGGTGTAGCGGCAATTGCTATAATAGCAGCATGCTTATTATATTCATGTGTTATAACGCTTGCCTATTTAGATTATTTTCTTGAAGATGATGATGAGAATGATGATGAATATGAACGTCTTGTGGAATGGTATAATACTGATATTCTAGATTTTGATGTTAAAAATACCATAGCAAAAGTGAATAAAATAACGGATTCATTTAATGAAACGAAAGACGAAATTGTTGAAGAGGTAGAAGAAAAACTAAAAAAATATAAATCAAATATCAAAGAGTGGATTTATGGCGAAGATAAGAACGATTCGTTTAAGAATTTTGACCCGGATACAGCATCAAATAAGCAAAAAGGAAACTATGCGGAGTACATATCTAATCAGTATCTTCTAAATAGTGATGAAATTAAAGAAAAAGGATATACACTAAAGTCTATAGGAAGAGAAGCACCAACAGATATTAATGATAAAATACAAAAAGGAATTGATGCGATTTATGAAGTTACGGATAATAAGGTTGAGGGTTCGAAAGTAAAATATTTAATAGTAGAAGTAAAATATGATACGTCACAATTGAAAAAAGGAAAAAATGAACCTAAAGATGGACCGCAAATGTCAGATAGTTGGATTAAAGGAAGTGTTACGACCAATAATAGAATTCGTAAGTCAGTGAATAATAAGGATTTGGCGGATGATATTGAATTTGGATTGACGGATGGAAAAACTATACGCCTTCTAGCTAAAGTCAAACCAGATGGAAGTATTGAATATGTGATAGTAAACAATAAGGGTGAAGAAACAGAGACAACATGGCCATAAGAAAGGATATATTATGAGACATAGTTTGTGCAAAGAAGAATATTTAAGTGACATGATTCAATATAATAGTAGAAGATTAGAAAAGAGATTAAATACTATTATAGAATTAAAAAAGGATTTAGATAATAATGTGCAGAGGCATGCATATCCTACGGAAGTAGTAATTTATAATACAAAGGAGAGTATTTTTCATATTCTTGAAGAATTGATGAGAAGTAAATACTCAATAGGATGTTCTTGTAAAGAAATAGAAGATATATTTTATGATAGTATTCAATATATGAAAGATGTTGAATATGATTCGATAGGCTATTATCATATAGTTCATTATATTTCACTTGCTATATTATTTGAAACACCTAAGGATATTATGCAGATATTTATTGAAAAGATAGATGATGCGAAAGAAGATGACATTCTACTTGATTATTTGATTTCGGCATATGGATTAAAAAGAAATATGTTATCTGCCGAATATTATAAAGAAAAACCTTATCGTGAATTAATGGAGATTATATCTGTTGCAAAAGGTGATAAGAATAAAGCGTCTGATTTGTTGTTTGATTATACAGAAAAGCATTGGCTTAAAGCACATTCTGATATAGATTGGCCAAGATTGATTAAAGATGAGGACTATTGTGGTTTATGGAGTTTTGAAGCGGGAGCCATTGCAAAAATATTGAAGCTTGATGATAGTAAACTGGTAAACAGTGATTTCTACCCATATGACTTGGTGCATTATAAAACCGGAGTAGAGTACAGAGAAGATGCCATTGATCAACTTGATGATATATCGGGAGAAGGCTATAAAAATACAGATGGATATAAAGCCGGAATTCCATATAATACTTCACTGGAGCAGATAATACCAATACAGTTTCATGAGAAGGTGACACAACTGATTGTTGATTATGAAACTATGGAAGATCTGGATTTTTGGAATAAGTATGAGCTTGATCAGATATGGTTTGGTTTTAACGAGTATCTAAAAGATAAGGGGAATGGACTGCTGGGAAGGATGATAGTTTTTGTCCTTGCAGATGATGGATATATATGTCAGCTTGACTGGAAAGAAGATCTTGAAGATTATGAGGAGCATATAAGAAATTACTGGAAAGATGATGATATAAAACTGATAGAGTTTAATTTGGATAATGATCAGCAATATTACGCTAAGGTACCTCGAAAAAACCAGATATGTGATGTATATGAAGTGAAGGTATCTGAAGTAAATGGTGAAAGATCATAGATTTAAAATTATCTATTGATACAGAGTATAGAAGAACACCTATGATTTAGTAGTGGTTAAAAAGTATTCCTGTTTTTTACAAATTATCATAATGATAATTTGTGATTGACAGGAATATTTTTTTGTGATAATATCATATAATCATAAAGATAATAACAGCTAGGACAACAGTGGAGGATTAAAAAACATGGGACTTGCAAATTTTGCAGAACAGGTTGTAAGTGAGATTGCACCGGAATATCTGGAGGAGATAAAGAATCTTTCGGCTAAGTATGCCGATTATAGACAGGCAGTACCGGCAGCAATAAAGGTTAGAAATGCACAGAATGATATAGAAAAGCAGAATGCAAGTAAGACTGCAAAAAATGTGAATTGGATAGTCGGAGTAGGAATAGCAGCCTTTGCTTTTACGACAATATTTGCATTTGCAACAGGACAGATAAAGGGAGGAGTAATAAGCCTTATAGGTACCATAGCGCTTCTGTACTTTTTCCTGGACTCATTGCTCGGAAAGGCGAAGATTGCATACGGAACAGCTGTTTGGAAGCATTACCGTTATATGAATCATACCAGACCATGGTCTCAAAAGATGTATTATCTTACAGTAATCTTTGAGCAGCCTGAGAAGATCATTGTTCAGGATATTCAGACTACAAAGGAAGTTTATGATATGGTAGTTGAGGGTACTCCTGTAATGGTGATCAAGAAGGGAACTCTGTATCAGGCAAGGATGTACTAATGGATAAATTTAAGTTGATTTTCAAACGGGAATTAAAACTGGTACTGAGATGTTTATTGATTACGCTGACGCTCTTTTTTGTACTTATTTTTGTATTTGAAAGCTGTGATTCGGTAAAATATGATCAACAGTTTGACAGTGTATCTCCGTCGGGAAATAAGAAGGTTACAGTAAAAACTGATTATGTAAGTCGCCCTGATGTATATTATAAAGATGAATGCATCTTTGAATACTCAAAATCCGGTTTCAATGAAACGGTATTATGGCAGGTTGAGTGGATATCGGAAGATGAGATAAGATTATATCTGAACAGTTATGATGATGAAGATTATGTAATAGCTGTTCAGTGATAAAATGAGTAAATAAAAACGCCGTGAAACTTATGTTTCACGGCGTTTGGTTCGTTATAGACTATATTGCTTTACTGCACCGGTGCGTAATAAGAAAGTCTTCTTATATGTCTCTCATCATTTGAGAACGGTGTATCAATAAACTTATCTACGATCATAAGTGCAAGACCAGGTCCGATAACACGTGCACCCATGCAGAGAACGTTGGCATTGTTGTGGCTTCTGGTTGCTTCTGCTGAGAATACATCGTGGCAAAGTGCTGCGCGTATTCCTTCTTCCTTGTTAGCAGCCATGGACATTCCGATACCTGTTCCACAGATGAGGATTCCGAGATCTGCATCACCTGCCTTGATCACGTCTGTAAGCTTTTTAGCATATACAGGATAGTCGCATGAAGCAGGGCTGTCAGTACCGACATCCGTAACCTCGAAGCCTCTTGCCTTAAGGTGCTCAATGACTTCAAGCTTCATATCATATCCGCCATGATCCGATCCAATTACGAGTTTCATTTTGTACCCCTCCGTTAAGTAACATTATTGCTCTATACATTATATCGTTTTTTGTTAATATATAAAACATAAAATTTGTTTATATATTTATTACCCTGTGACCTGCGGCTTTAAGCAGACGGTTCATAATGCTGAAGCCCAGCTCGTCTCTGTCAAAGCTTTCGCTGAAGATCTCTTCAGCACCGATATCATCACATTCTCTGAGAGCTCCGTAAAGCCTTGCGGCTACAGTAGCACCTGCACCTGAAGCTCCGAGAGTGATTATATTCTCACATTTATACAGGCTGCGTCTATCCTCGGTTGTAAGAACTGCAACCTTTATTCCCGAATTTATACATCTTGATACTTCTGCGTTTATTCTCTCGGTAACGGCATCGGATATCAGTGAGTCGGTACTCGGGTCTTCGATTATAGTAAGCTTTCCCGAAGGAGCATAGTGAGTATATTTCATGCCGGGTGCCTTTGGACGAAGGTTCGGATCCGGCTCGATGATGGCCTTATCAATCTCAACTTTGCCGAGGACGGCTTCCAGGTCCTTCTTGGTTATAAAGCCCGGGCGAAGGATTACCGGCTTATCTCCGGTCATATCCACTATAGTTGACTCAATTCCTATTCCTACAGGGCCGCCATCCAGGATCATGTCAATCCTTCCGTTCATATCTTCTATTACATGTGCTGCAGTAGTCGGTGATGGGCGTCCTGACGTATTTGCCGAAGGAGCGGCTATAAGTACACCGCTTTCCTTTATCAGTCTTGCGGCATCAGGATGAGAAGGCATTCTGATCGCTACGGTATCAAGACCTCCGGTGGTCGTATCCGGAACCTCAGGTCTCTTCTTGAGTATTACTGTAAGAGGACCAGGCCAGAAGGCTTCCATAAGTGTTCTTGCCTTTGGAGAAATCTCCGAAGCCAGTTTTTCAACATCTGTCATTTCTGCGATATGTATTATCAGCGGGTTATCCGAAGGACGTCCCTTCGCGCTGTAGATTTTCATGGATGAATCGCTGTTTAGTCCGTCGCCTCCGAGACCGTACACAGTTTCCGTCGGAAATGCCACAAGTCCGCCTGATTGAAGTATTCCACAGGCGAGGGAAATTGCATCGTCATCAGTAGTTTTTTTGATTATAGTATCCATATTTAATGCGTCTCCAGTCCCATAAATAGAGAGATTTTTATTGATTTTCCACAAAGAAGATTAACACACTTGATAGATTTGAGTCAATGATTTAAAATTGTTAATATGTATGTGAAGAACAAGGGTATGGGTAAGTAAAAAAGGATTAAAAGATGGGGAGAAGAAAAAAGGTTGCCGTATTTGTCTCAAACATATACGGAACAATGATCACTGATATGCAGTCCGGAATCACTGATGCGGCTCTGAAGGAGGATGTGAAGCTGATATACTTCGCGAGCTTCAGTGACAGCTTCAGTAGGAAGGTATACAATCAGTACGTTAAATATGATGAAGGGGATATTGCACCATTTAAAATTCCGAATCTGAAGGATTTTGATGGGGCTATTCTTGTTACGACTTCTTTCCCGGTCGATTATAAAGAGAGAATTGATAATATACTTCTGGAATCAGGAATCCCGGTAATTAATCTCGGTGGTGAAGATGACAGATATTTTAATATAGTAAATGATGAGATAACATCTTTCTCCAATCTGGTGGAGCATGTTATTACCGAACACGGATGTCGTGATATATATCATGTAGCCGGAGATAAAAAACATTATTTTACTTTCAGTAGAATAGAAGCTTATAAGATTGCGCTTGAAAAGCATGGTATTCCTTATTCGGAAGATAAAGTCTACTATGGTAATCTGTGGATGGGCTGCGGAGAGGGCGCAGTAGAATACATTCTTGAATGCTGTAAGAAGGATGGCAAGGAGCTTCCGGATGCGATAGTCTGTGCAAATGATTATACAGCCGTGGGTGTTATTGATGCTTTGAGGAAAAGACACATCAAAGTTCCTGAGGATATTATTGTAACCGGTTATGACGGAGTTGAGGCAGCACTTCTCGGACATCCGTCAATAACGACATCGGCTCAGCCTTTCTATGAGGTCGGCAGAGAGAGTATATATACTCTTAAGAAGATATGGAACGGTGAGAAGCCTGAAAAGAAGGTTTGTACAAACGGAGATATAATCCGTAATCAGTCCTGCGGATGTATTCCTATGAATACCGATAATACTGAGGAAATACGACAGGTATATAATGACAGAGTGGGACGTATGGAGTACCTGACACAGTCTACTACGAATATGATCCTCAGTATGTCGAATGCCGAGAATATTGAAGAATGTTTCAAGGAAGTAGCTAAAAATGCTAAGATAGATACGGGATTTACGGATTTTCTTCTGTGCCTGTCTCCTGATTGGGATAAACAGAAGGTTATAAATGACAGTGTTGATCTAAAGAACGAGAAGATGCTGGTTGTTGCGGGCTTCAGAGGAGATCAGGAAGTTCAGTGGCAGACATTTAATATGAAGGATATCCTTCCTGAGGATATGCTGAATGATCCGAAGCCGTACTATATCTTTTCAATCCATCATCTTCAGTATTTTATGGGATATATGATAGTATCTCCGGAACTCGGACGTTTCAGCCAGCTTACCATGAAGTCATGGCTGGTCAACCTGGGAGCTATGCTTGAAAACTGGAGGATCAGAAGAAAGCTCAAGGTTACGGTTGATACACTTGAAAATCTGTACAACAGAGATATGCTGACCGGTCTTTATAACAGACGCGGTTATGAGAAATTCTTTGCAGAGACATTTATACAATGCAGCAGGGACGATAAGAACATAGCGGTTCTTGTTATCGATATGGATGATCTGAAATATGTAAATGATTATTTCGGACACAATGAGGGTGATTACAGTCTGTGCACCATATCCGAAGCGATGTCGAGAGCGGCGAGCAATGGTGAGATATGCCTTAGGACCGGCGGTGATGAGTTCGTTGTTCTGGCAGGAGATTATTCCGAGGAAAAGGCAGAGCAGTTCGTGACTCGCCTTAGGGACTACATTTTAACCAGAATTAAGAGGGACAATAAGCCGTATAAGCTGGAGGTCAGCGTTGGTCTTTGTCTGAAAAAGCCTACATATCAGGATGGTATGACTATGAATGAGATTTCCGAGGAATATATGAGGCTGGCTGATGAAGAAATGTATAAGGAAAAGAAGGAACATAAGAAAAATTCCGAACAATAAATAAGAAATGTACCGTCGGGCAGGAGTAAATCTCCTGTCCGATTTTTATATGATGAGATTTGTTTGTGAAGCATTTTAATTCTTCTGTGTAGGTTTACAATATTACAGCGATGTGCACAAAATTAAGGTCAAGGATTACATAATAAGCAGGTTGACAAATACATTATGGGCTGTTATAATGCATTTTGTAACAGATTTGTAACAAATAGAGATGAAAATTTAAAAGATTTGTAACAAACCACAACATTTTGTGGTAGACATAAGTTTAGGAGGTTACATAATGTATATCAGGTCAAAAAAGATTTTATGTGCGAGCATTGCTGCGGCCATGGTTTTATCCACCGGAACAGCTCCTGTACGTGCAGATAAATCTTATGACTCAACAAATGTAGGAATTATTTCACAGGTTGACGAGTATATCGAATCAAAGGGCGACAGAGCAGTTGAAACACTTACGGGAATAGCTCCTGTATCAGCTGTAGTTGAGATGAAGGCAGAGGAACCGGTCAAGAAGGCTCCTGAAAAGGAAACGAAGGCTGAGCCTAAGAAGGAAAAAGGAAAATACGCACAGTTCGAAGGAAAGGCTGTAGCCGTATGTGAAACAGAGTTAAACATCAGAACCGAGAAGGATGCCGATGCACAGGTTACAGGTTATCTTGCAAGATACGGAATCTGTGATGTAAAGGAAAAGGGTGATGAGTGGACACTTATCGAGTCAGGATCCTGTAAGGGATATGTAAGAACAGAGTATCTTAGGTTTGGTGATGATGCTGCAAAGTGGTATATCGACAACGGATTTTCGGAAGTTGTAACAGTTGATACAGATACACTTACACTTCGTGGCGATGCAAGTGTTGATAGTGAGTGCCTCGGAATGATAGCAAGAGGCGAGTCTTATGATATCCTTGAGAGAGGTAAGGAATGGACAAAGATCAAGGTAAGTGATGATCTTGAAGCGTTTGTAAATAATAAGTATATCCAGATCGGATATAAGACAGTTAAGGCTGTTTCAGTTGAAGAGCAGCAGGCACTTCTCGCAGAAGTAGAGAAGGAAAGCACTGAGGGTACAGAAGAAGATACACTTAAGGCTGACGAAAATAAGGATGCCGAAGCAAAGGATGCTGCTCCGGAGAATACAGAGGAGACAACCGAATCAGATGATTCCGACGAAGCTTCAGAAGCTGAGGATGAAGATGATGAGGATACCGAAGATACAGATGATTCCTCAGACGAAGATGAAGACGAGAATGAGAATGAGGATGAAGAAGAACACGAAGAGTTCAGTGATGACGGTTATAACGACGATGATGATGAAGATGAAGATGACGATGACGATGATTCTTCAGATGATTCGGATTCTGATAACAGCGGAAAAACTTACGCAGCACCTGCAGGACAGGCAGGAGAGGACATCGCTAATTATGCTCTTCAGTTTGTAGGCAATCCTTATGTTTGGGGAGGAACTTCCCTTACAGAGGGTGCTGACTGTTCAGGATTTGTTCAGACTATATATGCAGACTTCGGTTATTCATTATCAAGATGTGCCGATGACCAGATATATGACGGAACTCGTATAAGCCTTGACGAGCTCCAGCCGGGAGATCTTCTCTTCTATGGAGATGACAGTATCGGACACGTTGCAATTTATATCGGCGGCGGCCGTATAGTACATGCTGCTTCAACATCACAGGGTATCATAACATCTGATTATGATTACCATACACCGTGTGGAGCATGCAGAATAGTTAATCAGTAATCAAAGATTCCTTTTGGTTGCTCATCATAATAGTAATGTAACACATCTATATAATGTGTACGTGGGGTTGCGATCGGGCAGAGACTTAGGTCTCTGCCCGATCCTTTTATTACGGTAAATATTCGCAGCTAAATATTCACAGTCAAATCTTCATTATTCATAATGTCGGTGCTTCGCACCTGGCTATCTCCTGCGGAGATGCATTATTTCATAATGAAGATTTGCTGCTGTAATGAATAGTAAGAACTGTGCATAAATCATGAGAAAAAACTGTCTGATTATTCACAATTAATGGGATGTTGTGCAACATGCACAATAAATCGGCGTGATGGTTAACCATAATATAGGTAAAACTCCAAATGGGGGTGTTGATAATTAACACAGAAAATGTTTTAAAATAGGGTTATTAACAAAGTTATCAACATTATCAACATTTTTGTGCTTAACATAATTCGTTTCAAATATGTTGATAAGTTATTAAAAATTTGTTAAATCTTACGAATTTGAAAACGGTACTTGATTTTTGCAAAGGCCCGAAAGCCCAATAAAACCGTTTTCAACGAAAAAATTGTCTGACAAATTGCGGGTTTTATACCGCTAAAGACCGAAAACTTTATTGAATGGATTAGGGGGGTATGGTATAATTAATTTACCACATTTTGAAGGCCCGGGGATTAACAAAGGGGGGACATGGTGTGGAGTACTTGCGAGAAGGAGTGAGCATATGAATTACATAATTAGTGGAAAAAACATCGACGTAACTGAAGGACTCAGATCAGCAGTTTTTGACAAACTTGGTAGACTTGAGAAGTTCTTCTCCGAAGACACAAAGGCACAGGTTACATTCTCAGTTGAGAAGGAGAGACAGAAGATCGAGGTTACTATCCCTATGAAGGGACATATTATCAGAGCTGAGCAGGTTAGTGACGATATGTATGTTTCAATCGATATGGTAGTTGAGACTATCGAGAGACAGGTAGTTCGCTACAAGAAGAAGATCATTGACCAGAATCAGGATGCAGCATATTTCCAGAATGCATTTATCGAGGATGATGATTATGATGATGAGGACGATGAGATCCAGATCATCAGAAGTAAGAGATTTGCTGTTAAGCCTATGTATCCGGAAGATGCTTGTGTACAGATGGAGCTTCTCGGACACAACTTCTATGTGTTCAGAAATGCTGAGACTGATGAAGTTAATGTAGTATATAAGAGAAAGGGAAATACATACGGTCTTATCGAGCCGGAGTTCTAAGAGCTTTATAATTTTAATAGAATAGTATACAATAGTGTCGGCAGAGTAATTCTGCCGGCACTTTTTTGTAAGCGGAAATCATTAAGTGTCAATTGCGATTTGAGGGATAGGGGTAAATCATAATATATGACAAGGGAGGTCATGATGGACTACAGCGTATTGATAGTTGATGATGAGACAGAGCTTGCGGAATCCACAGCGGAATATTTTAATATGTTCGATATTCCGTCGAAATGTGTATTCAACGCAAAAGACGCACTTGATTTTTTCGAGGAAAACACAGTTAAGCTTATTCTTCTGGATATTAATCTGGAGGATAAGAACGGAATATCGGGGTTTGATCTCTGCAAGAAGATCAGAGAGACTCTGGATGTGCCAATCCTTTTCATAAGTGCGAGATCCAGCGATGATGATATGGTAATCGCGCTTAATATCGGTGGAGATGATTATATTACCAAGCCATATTCGCTCAGTGTTCTTTATGCGAAGGTTAAGGCGGTTCTTAAAAGGTATGAGAAGACGATACCGTCCAAGAAGATTGAAGGGATCAGCTTTGGAAAGATCGAGATAGATATGGATTCGTCGCTTGTAAAGAAGAATGGGGAATTCATACAGCTTACCGCAATGGAGTATAAGCTTCTGGTATATCTTGTAACTAATCCAAACCGTGTAATCCCGAAAAATGAAATATTTGATAAGGTTTGGGAAGACAGCTTTGTATCTGACGGAACACTCAACGTGCATATCAGGCACTTGAGAGAAAAGCTTGAGGAGGACCCGAATAATCCTGCTTACATTAAGACTGTAAGAGGAATGGGTATTATGTTTAAGAAATGAAAAGACTGGTTTTTTGTTTCATAATAGTAACTCTCATTATGTTCATCATGCCGTCGATTATTTCGATGGGAAAAAAGGAAGAAAATGTAACCGAGCTCGACAGTGTTGAGGTTAATGCTCTTCTTTCCGAGATTGCAAAGCAGTGGAATAATGAATATATAGATTATCCTAAATGCAGCTTTGGATATTCGGTACTGGATAACAATGAGAATCTGCTGTATAAATTCGGAGAGAAAAGTGATGCCGAGACCATAGTCGGAGCAACAAAGCATAGAGACACTATAAGGGATATTATTGTAGATGATGCGATCGTAGGTAAGATTATAATCTATAACAATACGAAGGACATCGAGAAAAGGGTTGAGGAGCAGCTCTACAGTAATTATATAATGTCTGCAGGCATGGTCATCTTCTTTCTTTTTGCTGTGCTCACGGTGATATATCTGAGAGTAATAAAGCCATTTAATAAGATGAGAGATTTCGCCGAAGCTGTATCATCGGGCGATCTTGATAAGCCTCTTGAAATGGACAGGAGGCATGTATTCGGTGCCTTTACCGAGAGCTTTGACATTATGCGAGAGGAGCTGAAGATTGCAAAGGAGCGAGAGCTTGCTGCAAATCAGAGTAAGAAAGAGCTTGTGGCTCAGCTCAGTCATGATATCAAAACACCGGTTGCTTCCATAAAGGCTATGTCGGAAGTGCTTTCCGCTAAGGAGGAAAGAGAAAAGGTTAAGGATAAGCTTAATGCTATAGGGGCTAAAGCGGATCAGATCGATAATCTTGTATCAAATCTTTTTGTATCTACTCTTGAAGAGCTTGAGAGGCTTGAAGTAAACGGCGAAGAAATGGAGAGTACAACGCTTGCGCAGTACATTTCCGATGCGGACTATAATAATAGAATTGATGACTTTGAAATACCGGAATGTATCGTGCTGTGCGATCATCTCAGAGTGTCTCAGGTTATCAGCAATATTATCTATAACTCTTATAAATATGCGGATACCGCAATCTTTGTAAAGGGGAATATTGATATGGATTATCTTTTTGTCAGCTTTACAGACAGAGGAGGCGGAGTTTCCGAAGAGGAGCTTAATCTTATTACGGAGAAATACAGGAGAGGTGCCAATGCTGAAGGAAAGCAGGGCACGGGACTGGGTCTTTATATCAGTAAAGAGCTGATGGAAAATATGATGGGAAGTCTTGAGGTTACCAATGCAGACGGTGGTTTCAGGGTTACCCTTGGATTTAAACTTGCATAAAATCAATAATAAACAAATCTATAATTAATGAAAAATTAATCTTAGCCTAAAGCTACTTAAGCTTTGAAATGTTAGAATCCTCACATAAGGTGATAAAACGGCTGAAAAAAGCTGTAGAAAATTACATTTAAGTGAGGAGAAAAAAATGGGAACAACAAAATTACAGAGTGGTAAAAAATTCATGGTACTCCTTATGGCAGCATTAATGCTTGTTGTGGGAGTACTTTCTTATCAGCCGGATAAGGTTAAGGCTTATTCGACACCGAGACTGATCGTTACAGGGGCTGATATCCAGGGCGGCAGTGTTAAGGCAGGCGACAGCTTCAACATGGTTCTTCATCTTAAGAATGAAGCAACATACAAGCTTGTTAACATCAGCTTAAAGATTTCAAGCGATGACAATCAGATATTTACTGCATCAGGATCTGATTCAATCTATATCGAGAAGATCCCATCAGAAGAAGAGATGGATGTAACAGTTGAGCTTAAGACAAGAGGAAATCTTGAGCAGAAGAATTATTCAGTAAAGGTTGAGTATACATACGAAGACAGCTCATGGGATACATACAATGACAGCGCATTAATTACAGTACCTGTAGTTCAGGAGTCAAAGGCATCTATCACAGAGAAGAGACTTACAAAGAAAGAGATCACAGTAGACGGAAAGACAAGCCTTTCGTTCAAGATCAACAACACAGGTAAGGGAAGCATTTACAATGTAACATCAGAAATCACAGGCGATACAATCTCAGATATTTCTACATATACAGGAACAATCGCAGTAGGAGAGAGCGGAACAGTAGATCTTTCTGTTGCAGGTGTTAAGGCAGGCGATGGCAAGATAAATGTAAAGGTTACATATGAAGACGCAGAAGGAAAGACAGGAACAGTTACTGATACATTTGATCTTGTAGTATCTGAGCCGGTTGTAGAGACAGTAGTTGAGGAAGCTCCTCAGGCAAACAATACAATGCTCATCGCAGGAGCAGTTATCGCAGTACTTCTTCTTATCATTATCGTTGGAGCAATCAAGAGAGCAAGAGACAAGAAGTTTGAGTAAGAGTTTGAGCAGAAATCCATATTAAATAGAAAACAAGGTAAACAAAATGGAAAATAAAAAGGCAATTATACAAACAGATAAGCTCTGTAAGTCCTTTTCAGTCGGAGGAGTTCAGCATCATATCATCAAAAATATGGATCTGAGTATTTACGAGGGCGATTTTACGGTAATCATGGGTTCATCCGGTGCCGGTAAATCAACACTTCTCTATGCACTTTCCGGTATGGATAAAGCTAGTCTGGGAAAGGTTAATTTCTCTGAGAAGAATATTACAAAGTTTAACAGCGATCAGCTTGCAATCTTCAGAAGAAGACATTGTGGTTTCGTATTTCAGCAGATACATCTGATCGGAACAATGAGTATTCTTGACAATATTCTCGCAGCCGGTCTGCTTACTGGCCAGAATAAGAGAAAGCTTGCAGCAAATGCAAAGGAGCTGCTTCAGAGAGTTGGAATCGAGAAGAAGCTTTGGTATAAATTCCCGAACCAGCTGTCAGGTGGTGAGGCACAGCGTGTCGGTATAGTAAGAGCGCTTATCAACAAGCCTGATATGGTATTTGCGGACGAGCCTACAGGAGCTCTTAACAGCTCCAGCAGTACAGCGGTACTTGATGTACTTACAGAGTTTAATCGCGAAGGACAGTCGATCGTTATGGTTACACATGACATGAAGTCTGCCCGCCGAGGAAACAGAATCATATATCTTAAGGACGGAGCAATTTGTGGCGAATGCCATCTCGGTCCGTATGAAACAGGAGATTCAGAACGCCATGAGAAGTTAAGAAGATTCTTAGGCGAAATGGGATGGTAAAGTCCACATTTGCGAAGCAAATGGGGATCCGAACGTAGTGAGGATGCACTGTGCGAAGCACAGTAATTCCGCGAAGCGGAATCAGAGTTTTGCGAAGCAAAAATCTGGCACACGCCGGGATACGGCCGAAGGCCGAGGGTTCCCGGAGAAATAAGGCAGGCTGCGTAAGCGGGCAGCCAGTCTCCGGAGAATATGAAGGAAGAAAATTATGTTAGCCAAATTAATCAAATCAAATTTTAAAAACGACTTCTCCCATATGATCACATTTTTCCTTATCATGGTACTTTCCGTGTTTCTGTTTCACTCAGGAATTATGATCTTCGTTGGTTATAGTAATGTACATAAGGAAAAGGTTAAAGAATATAACTGGTCTGATGTGATGGTTATAAGCGCACTGAAGGACAGTGATATGGAGAAGATAGAGGAGATAATCTCTACATCGGATGTTATAGAATCCTATGAGAAGCAGTATCCTATCTACATGGATTTTACACTTGAGAGAGGGGCTGCTGTTGAAGGAGAATCAAAGAATGCATTCGATACATCAAAGCAGGGACTCTATATTCTTCCTTATGGTGAATGGGGAGAGATAGATGCACCGCATTTCAGTGAAATATCGGATGAGGAATATGAGAATCCGATATATCTTTCGATATATATGAATACAAATACGTTCAAGCTGAAGCTTGGAGATAGTGTAGATCTTATGGTTAATGATAAGTATTACACTTTCCAGGTTGCGGGATTCTATGAAGGAATCCTTTCGAATGGTCTTGGACTTACATATGTAAAGCCTTCGCTTTATGAAGAATGGAAGCATGATAAAGAGGAGGCTTACAATAATAAAATTAGGCAAATGCAGGAAAAGGATTCGACAGTTGAGGCCTTAACCTTTACATTGTTCAATATGAAGGTGACTGAGGGAACGGATCCTATGGAGGCAGCAGCACAGCTGTCCAGAGCCTTTGATGAGCATGATATAACAGCAGTTGCTCAGGGTGTTGACGAATTCATTACTGTTTTCAAACTCATGCAGAATATGATAGCCGCAATGCTTATGGCATTTGCGCTGATCATTGCAGGAATCTCAATGATCATTATCTATTTCAGAATTTCAAACAGTATTGAACAGAATATCGTAAATATAGGTGCTATCAAGGCCTTGGGATATACCTCAAGCCAGATCAGACGCTCGATGATAATCGAGTTTACGCTTACGAGTATGGTTGCATTTATTACAGGCATCATAGGTTCATATCTCGTAATGCCGACATTTGAGTATATGATGAGAAGTCAGAGTGCAATCGTATGGGATCATGCTTTTGATCCGGTATCGTTCTTATGCACATTTATCCTGATAATCGGAACAGTAGTTGTAGTATCGACAATAAGTACAAAGAATATCAAGAAGCTTGATCCGGTTATAGCACTCAGATTCGGAATCAATGATCATTCCTTTAAGAAGAACAGAGCTCCTATAGAGAGGACGCCGGGACCGCTTACATGGATCATGGCACTTAAGTCACTTATAGGAAATACAAAGCAGAATCTGATTCTGTTCGTAGTAACACTTTCAATCGGAATGGTAACTACCTTCTCTGCATTTATCGCATATAACTGTGTATATGATCCGATGCAGCTTTACAGATTACTTAATCTGGAAACCGGAGATGTCATGTTCAGTATGAATAATGACGATATAGGTACATATAATGACGTGAAAGCTATTCCTGAAGTTGAAGCCATGTGGTGGGTTGATAATGCTCAGTTCAATGTCGGCGGATACAGCGTTGTGGGAGTTATTACCGAGGACTGGGATGATGTTCCGGATGTAAATATTCTTGAGGGCAGGAGTCCGAAGTATGACAACGAGATAGCTCTGGGAGGCGTTATAGCAGATACGCTCGGAGTCGGAATAGGTGATGAAGTTACAGTAACATACGGAACTACGGAGAAAAGATATATCATTACCGGTATTGAGCAGTATTCAAATCAGATGGGCAAGGATCTTTCAATGACGGTTGATGGTGCGAGACATCTTGGATACGAAGCAAGGATAAGCGTCTATGAGGTAAATGTAAAGGATCATTCTGTGGATAATGCCAGAAAGGTTGTTGAGAAAGCTGACACAATGCTGGGTGATAAGTTGGGAAGCTATCTGAATGTAGTAGAGGCATTAAGCTCGGGAAGCATTGATATAGTCGCAATCGCAGGTGCGATGGTATTTGCCATAGTATTAATATCGATACTTGTTATAATTCTTTCCATGAATCTTCTTGTTAAGACGCTTATTATCAAGAAGCAGAAGGAAATAGGAATAAAGAAAGCGCTTGGTTTTTCGAGCAATCAGCTGAGAACAGAGCTTGTTCTCTCGATGCTTCCTCAGATAGCCTTAGGTGCAGCTGCGGGAGCTGTGATCGGACTTATGTATTCCAATAAGATACTTGCGGGATTGCTGGTATCGGTCGGAGTACTCAGATCTAACATGCTCATATTTCCGTGGATGGGAATCGTAGCAGTAATCTTTGCTGTAGTTGTATCATTCGTTATCATCTGGATGATTTCGGCAAGGATCAAGAGAATTTCAGCATACTCACTGATCACTGAGTAAAATGACAAAACAATATCGCGGGATTATATAGCAGGGGGAATTGCTAATATACGTATATCTAATGATTGTTTTTGATAATCCCTATGTAGTAAAATATGCGTAAGTGCGTGTCATACATGTGCTTATGCATATTTTGTTTTAATGTTATATTCAAGGGGGAACGACATGATACAGTGTCCTAATTGCGGAGGCGTTCTCAAGTTTGATATTGAATTCCAGCAGATGAAATGTGCATCCTGTTCGTCAACTTTCGACCCGTATGCATTTGAAATGCATGGCGCAGAGGAAAGTACCGAATATGATGTTACCGTTTTCAGATGTCCGCAGTGCGGTGGTGAGATTACATCCACTGACGAGACGGCTGCAGGTTTCTGCAGTTACTGCGGCTCACCTAATGTATTGGAGAGCAGGATATCAAAGGAGAAGAGACCTCAGTTTATAATTCCTTTTAAGAAATCCAAAAAGGAATGTGTAACAGCTTTTGAGAAGTTTACGAAGAAGGCAATATTTGCTCCGAGATCATATCGTGAAGCGGGAAGAGCGGATTCCTTCAGAGGAATATACATGCCTTATTGGGTTTACGATATGTCACAGAAGGGACCGATAAGTGTTTCTACATCGGAGTCCCACAGAAGCGGAGATTATATAATCACCGACCACTATAAAATGTCGGGAAATATGGATAACTTCTACAACGGTGTATCCTATGATGCATCATCATCCTTTGCGGATGATATCAGTTCAGAGATAGCTCCGTATAGCGTAAGTGATATAAGAACTTTCAGCCCGTCATTTCTTTCGGGCTTCTATGCAGATACGGCTGATGTTCCCGTAAATGTATATGTCAAAGCGGCCGACGATCTGGCAAAGGAATGTACATATAATTATCTCAGATACAATTCTCCGATGTCGAAGAAGAGCTTTGATGATAATAAGGATAAGGTTAAGAACAGGATCCATACAGTTATCAACAGAACCAGTACTGCTATGTTCCCGGTATGGTTTATGGCTTACAGAAACAGAGACAGAGTAGCGTATGCAACGATCAACGGACAGACCGGTAAGGTTTCGGCTGATGTTCCTATGAGTGTTCCGAAATACTTTGTATGTGCGGGAATTGTTACGGCAGTGATCTTTGCACTGCTTATGAACTTCCTGACACTTACTCCGGATATACTGCTGATACTTGTAGCGATTATCGGATGTATAAGTGCTGTAATGTACAGCTCCGAAATGAAGAAGATAATATCTCAGGAGAACTATTCCGACGATAAAGGAATGCAGTCCAAAATCGAGCAGAAGCGTCAGGAAAGACTCCGTGCACAGCAGGGCGCATCCTTTGCAAATGCAAATAATACTTATCAGGTTACAGAGAATGATAAGAAGCAGGCAGCAAGGGTAACCAGCAAGCAGAAGAAAGAGGAAAAGAAGAACAAGACCAGTGCGATAACAATAATAGCGATCATTTTTGCAGCGATTGGATTTGGGCCGTACATTTTCGGACTTCTTTTCTCTGATATGGGTCTCAGCGTTCCGCTCATCGGCGGAGTTATAACTCTTATCTTATTGATCTGTTCGATAGTAAGCATGAATACTGCACGTAAGAATATCAATCAGATGAAAGCAAATAAAAGCTTTGTTGCATCGATATTCTCAGTACTCAGTATATTGATCATTATGGTAATCCTTCTGTGGGATCCTGCGAGCGACATCATTTATTATGCTGCTGCAGTTGCGGCAATGATCGGTATAATAGTAAATATCATCGATATGATATTATGCTATAACCTTCTTGCTATGAGACCATTACCTCAGTTTGATATGTACAAGGGAGGTGATGATCGTGGCTAAGATGGTACATTTTAAAAGAGCTTTAATGACAATACTTGCGGCCCTGATCATCTTCGCGGCTTTCGCATTTTCCGGAAACAGAGTAAATGCGGCAGTGCTGCAGGATCTTCAGTATAGTGACAGCGACAGCGGATATGAAGCGTTTATAGTTGATAAGGCCGATGTCCTTTCCGATGAAGAGGAAAGGGAGCTCATGGAGCATATGTCGGTATATACTCCGTATGGAAATGCGCTGTTCTATACAGTTGATGATTCGATGTATGAGACGGCAGAGATGGCAGCTGCCGATATGTATTATGAGTTATTCGGAGAGACTAACGGTGTCAGCTTCGTAATAAATTATTACAGCAGTGAATATCGTATCGACAGCTTCGGCGATTTCTCATACGGAATAGACGAGAGCAGCTTAGACCGTATACTGGATAATGCGTACGAGTATATGTCAGCAGGAGATGTTTATAAGACTGCTGAGTATGCATTTGATGAATACTATAAGACAATTGATCTGTCGGAAGTTACGGGCGATACTGATACAGAGAATGCTGCGGATACAGAAAATGCAGCTGATACTGTGAAGGCAGATGTGACTCCGGTAGTAAGCAAGAATTCCGAAACCGGTTATGAGGTACGCATCATTGATGAGGCTGATCTTCTTTCTGATGAAGAAGAAAAGAGGATCACAGAAGAAATGTATCCGATCACCAAGTATGCTCATGCAGTATTCTACTCATCAGATGTCAACTTCGGAAACTGGGAGAAGAAGGCAAAGGATAAGCTTATAGAGCTGTACGGAAGCAACACTGTTTCAGCGACGATCTTCTATATCGATATGGCAAATCGTCAGCTGACTGCAGCGGCAACAGGAGACGAGGTAACTCCTTATCTGACCGGTTCCAAGTGCAGTTCCATAACAGATAATGTTTACCGTGATGCATCAAAGGGAGATTATTACAGCTGTGCGGCTGAAGCCTATAGAGAGATGTACACCATCCTCGACGGCGGCAAGATCGCAGAGCCGATGAGAATCGTATCAAATGTTTTCCTTTCGATCGTTATCGGACTCCTTATAGCTTACGGAATAGTAAAGGGATTTACTTCAGTACGTGTTGCTTCAGAGAAGGAGCTTCTTGCAGCAATAAATGTGCAGCAGAATTTAACTAATTACAGCTGTGTATTCGTAAACCAGACAAGAGTTTACGATCCGCCAAGTTCTTCATCCTCCGGTGGAGGTGGCGGCGGAGGAGGCGGTGGCGGCTCCTCATCAAGCGGAAGCCACGGATTCTAGGAGAGTTGGAGCGGTCGGTATTTTCGGCCGCTCATGTTTTACAGAAAGGAGCCAGTTATGATAGATGTGCTGATAATCGGAGCGGGGCCTGCGGGACTTTCTGCTGCGATATATGTAGAGAGAGCGGGCAAGCATGCAGTCTGCCTTGAAGAAAAAATGGTGGGCGGACAGATAGTAAATACGCCGGAGATAGCAAATTATCCGGGAATAAAGAAAACCTCGGGATTCGAGTTTTCCATGGGACTTTACGAGCAGGCTACAGAGCTCGGAGCCGAAGTGGAATATGAAAGAGCAGCGAAGATAGAGAAGCTTGCGGGAGACGAGGAAGGCTTTAAGGTTATCGCCGAATCAGGAAAAGAGTATGAAGCAAGAACAGTCATAATCGCAACGGGAGCGAAGAACCGTCATCTCGGAATAGATAAAGAAGAGGAGTTTACCGGACGAGGAATATCCTACTGTGCAACCTGTGACGGAGCATTCTACAAGAAGAAGGATGTGGCGGTAAACGGCGGCGGAAATACCGCGCTTGAGGATGCACTCTTCCTGTCAAACTACTGCAACAAGGTATATATCATTCACAGACGTGATGAATTCAGAGGCGAGCCGAAGAACCTTGAGGCGGTAAAGAAAAAGGAAAATGTGGAGTTTGTTCTTAACTCAACAGTCATCGACCTGAAGGGTGAAAAGAGTGTTGAGGCGGTAACCGTGAAGGATAAGATCACAGGTGAAGAGAAGGACATCCCGGTATCGGGACTGTTCATTGCCATAGGACAGGAGCCGGACAACAAGGGATTTATGGATGTAGCTGATCTCGACCCGGCAGGCTATGTGGCAGCAGACGAAAGCTGCACCACAAAAACCCCGGGAATCTTCGTAGCCGGCGACTGCCGTACCAAGGCCGTCCGCCAGCTCACAACAGCCGCTTCCGATGGCGCAGTAGCGGCCCTCGCAGCCTGCGCATACATCGGTTAACATTCAAAGGTGCCTGGCACAAAATTTTCCAGTAGCGATAATTTTTTCTATCGGAATTGGATAGTTTTGTGCCAGGCACCTTTTTATCGTTTCTTACAAAAATGTAAGATGGGATAAGGTTTTTTGTCATGGTGATGTAAGAATGAAATGATAGAGTATAGTCATAAAATTGTGTTTTTCCGCGAGGGGAATAAATGGAAAAGTATACCGACATTACAAAAAAATATATAAAAGCAAATTTCAGGAGGACATTGCTGACGACGATAGGCTGTGCGCTGGTAGCGATGGTGATTTATGCATTCCTGAATTCATTCAATAATTACATTCTTGCGGAAAGGCAGTCTCTGCGTGAGATCACGGGTTATGACTGGGAGATCCTTGTTTATAACGACAGTAAGGAAGTCGCAGAGGCCATAGTGAACGAAAGTTTTGTCCGCAGTGCGTCCATGGGGGATACATTTGAAACGACGGAATACCTTTCAGATGATGCGGTGACATCTAATTCCATTTATCTGAATGTAAAGAATATATACAAGGTCAGAAAGTATGGGGAATATCTGCAGAATACCTACGGGGTGACGATCCGTTATAACGAGGATGTCCTCAATATGTATCTGATAGATTTTGACGGAGATATGTGGCTGGCGGTATTGTTCGGAATCTTTATATCCTACATATTTGCGATCATAGGAATCGAAATAATCAGAAACTCTATATCCATAGCGGCGATCGAAAGACTTCGTGATTATGGTGAAATGCGCTGCATCGGAGCAACCAAGAGCCAGGTGAGACGCATCGTATTCCGCGAGTCACTGATACAGGAAGGCGTTGGTGTTTTAGCGGGAATAATCCTCGGATATATCATCAGTATCTTCTTCTGTCTCAGATACGACTTCCCGATCGGATTTCATATAGTCCCGGCAATCATGGTTGCAGCCTGCTTCCTTTTCGACCTTTACTTTGTGGTAAGTGAAAGCACGAAGAAGATCATAAGTGTTCAGCCGGTTGATGCGGTCCGCGGAAATTACAGGATCAAGTTAGGCCGTGTGAGAAGGGAAAGAAGCGGACTCTGGAGTCTCATCTTCGGAGTGGAAGGAGCCTATGCATATAAGAACGTAAGAAGAAATCGCCTCCGCTTTATTAAGTCCGTGGCTGCCATAAGCTTCGGAATCGCAACAGTTGTTGTAATAAGTAATTCCGTAGGCTTTATGCTTGACTTCACAGATAAAATGAATAACGTATTCGGATATTACCAGGACTATCTCGAAGGTGCATCGGAACCTTTTTACACGAAGGATGAGGTGAAGTCGACACTCTACAGCCCGGATCAGATAAGGGCTATCCGCGATACGGATGGCATAAAAGAGATCAACTACATTTACATGACGAAGGTTTACACCGAAAAAACTGGTGAGATACATGACAGATTGGATGATAAATATCTGCTTGGAGACGGAGTGATCACCTACGATGGTGTTACAGGCAATGAGGAAAATGTGCGGCCGTACGATCAGCTGAGTGAAGAAGAGAAGAAAGTAATAGATGAAGATTCATATAACAATCTGATCGAAAGAAACAGAGCAGCCTATGCTGAGTTTAAAGAAAGATGGGACGAAAGCTTTGATAAAGGTGAAGGACTGCTGGACTATGACAGCATTTGTTTTCCTGGAGGACAGGCAGCATCGGTATCATACCTGCCGGAGCAGCTGCTTGAAAGATCTGAGATAAAAATATATGGCTATTCGGACAGAGACTGGGAAAGATACAGAGACTCACTTGTGGAAGGAACTATAGACGTGTCCGACAGAGGAGTGGTTCTCGTAAACAGCGGATATTTATATGATGAATATCTGATGACGATGAAGGACTCGGTTTTTCTGTCACCGGAGATGGTAACCTTTACAAATTATAAGGTTGGAGATGAGATCACATTTGTAGATCCGGAAGAACTGAACAGGCTTGTTCTTGAAGAAATGAAAAGAGCTTCAGAATATGATGCGATACATGTTCCGATAGAGGAAGAGTGGCAGAATGAGCATGACGAGGATTGGAAGCGTGAGCATAGAGAGGAATATAAGGCACATGTAAGCTACCTCGCATTTTCCGAACAGGGAGCGGGACGTAAATGGATAGTGGAGGCAGCAAGAGAAAAGCTTATCAGTGAAGGAAAATGTAAGACTTACGTAATAGAAGGAATCGTTGAAGGAGACGCAAATCATTGGAATTACGGACCGGCTCTGATTATGCCACTGAATAACTATATGGCGGCAACAGGCTGCTCGGAAGGGGATTATACGGGATTTCAGTTTCATATAAAAAATGCACTCTTCAGTGATACGTCAAGTGTTGAATATTTAAGTAATACATCGGTATATAACACGGAGTTATTTAACGAAAGCGGGGAATTGATCGATAGAGAGCTTTGGCCTACACGTTCGCAATTCCTGCATACACTCATGATGCCGATGTTTATAGTAAAACCGCTGATCTACGGAAGCCTTATCATAATGATAATCGTGATAGTGAACTGCCTGAATATTATAAATGTTACCGTCGGAAACCTGGCGCTCAGAAGAAATGAGTTTGCACAGCTGAGAGCCATCGGAATGACGAAGTCAGGATTGTTCAAGACCGTAATGCTCGAAGGCTTCATCATGTGGCTGACGGCATGCATTATAGGTGTCGCCATCGGCGGAGCCGTACAGTATATGATCTATAAAAATATCATGAGATTTATAATCGAGCAGGAATTTACATTTAACATTATACCTATAATCTTCGCGATGCTGCTCTCGCTGGCGGTGCTTTGCGGAGCGTATTATTTCCCAATGAAGAGGATGAGGCTTGATGTGGCTGAGGAGCTTATGCGAAGCGGCGAGTAAATGCACAGAGTTGCAATAAGTAAATACACAAAGCAGCAGCAAGCAAATGCACAAATCAGCGAAAGTAAATGTGCAGAATTGTTCGAGAAAGACTGAATAAAAACCGGGAAGGATGCAGATTATGGAATTAGTAAGAATGGAAAACGTAACCAAAATTTATGGTGATAAGCAGAACCGGGTTATCGCGCTCCATAATGTTAATCTGAATGTAGAAAAGGGAAGCGTGGTATCGGTGGTTGGTGCCAGCGGAAGCGGCAAGTCGACGCTCCTTAATGTGATGGGAGGAGTCGATACTCCGTCGGACGGAACGATATATGTGGACGGCAAGGAGATAACGAAGCTCAGCGACGATGAGCTTTCGATCTTCAGAAGACGTAAGGTGGGCTTTATATTCCAGTCGTACCATCTGATCCCTGTTCTGACAGTAGAAGAAAATATCAAGATGCCTGTACTGCTTGACCACAGAAAACCGGACAAGCAGTATGTGGATCATATCATAGAACTGCTCGGACTTACCGACAGAAGAAAGCATCTCCCAAACCAGCTATCCGGCGGACAGCAGCAGAGAACCGCAATAGCTCGAACTCTTGCAAATAATCCAACACTTATTCTTGCTGATGAGCCGACCGGAGCGCTGGACTCCAAGAACGGACGAGAGGTAATGGACCTCCTTATGAAGTCCGTTCATGATCTGGGCCAGACGCTGGTTATCATTACGCACAACATGGATATTGCACGCGAAGCAGACAGGATCATTACCATCAAGGATGGAGAGATACAGGAGTGATATCGCGATGATAAAAAGAATAAAAAAATTTATCGCATTACTGCTGACGGTAATGTGCACATTTTCATTGATCCCTGAGCATACAAATGTAAAGGCGGCATCAACGCCGAGGGTGATGCTGACAGATTACAGCTTCAGCACCGATAAGATATATGCGGGTGACAGCTTCACGCTGGATTTCACGCTGGAGAACACCGCATGGTATGAAGTCCGTAATATAAAATGTACCGTCTTCTCGGAAAACGGTGAGATTATTCCGATCAAGAGTGCGGGAACAGGCTATATAGATAAGCTTCCGGGAGAAGAGACGGCGGAGCTTTCCTTTGAGCTGGAGTCGCTGAAGAACCTGGAGGAGAAGGCCTACAAGCTGACGATACAGACAGAGTATGAAGACTGGGACGGAAGCTATGAAGCGAAGGATACCATCTATGTTCCGATTAATCTTGGGACAGAGATCGTTGTATCGGACGTATATATAGCGGACGAAAATATTCATCTCGGGGACAATATAGAAATACTTGCAACCGTAAACAACACGGGAGCGGGAAAGATATATAAGGTGATCGCATCGGTGAGTGGAGATCATGTTAATGACGGCAGCACATTTGTCGGAAATATAGAACCGGGCAAGAGCGGAAATGTGGATATCATCGTTAAGACTAAGGCGCTCATGGGTTCTGGAATGAAGAATGAACTGACCATCAGCTACGAGAATCTGGACGGCGAAGAGTTTAGCGAGACGATCCAGCTGGGACAGATAGACGTTAAGGAGCAGAGCTACGCAGGCCTGATAGAGGTGAAGGAGGATACCGAGGAGCCTATGCTGTCGGATAGAGCCAAGCTTTGGATCGTTGCGGGAGCGATAGTACTTGTGATAATTCTTCTTATGCTCCGCAGGAAAATGAAGCTGCGAAAGCTGGAGCGTGAATTCGAGTAGAGACGCAGACAGCATGTTTCAAATAAATGTACTTATTATACGGGAAAATATATGGGATATATAATCAAACTCAGTCTGTCAAATCTGAATAGGCGAAGACTCCGCACCTGGCTGACTATTATCGGTGTAATGATCGGTACGGCATCCATGGTCATAATGATCACTGCGGCTATCGGTGCCAAGAAGACTCTCTATGAGCAGCTGGAGATGATGGAAAGCACTCACGAGATACATGTATTCAGTGATACCGTAAGCCGTAAGGACAGACTGCTTACAGATGAGCTGGTGGTTGAGCTGGAGAAGATACATGGCGTAGAGAATGTATATCCGGTACTCGAATTTGTTGGACAGGAAAACCTTTCCGGGTATGTGGTACATTTCCCGATAACGGGAGTTACAGCTGACTATATGGCGAAAATACAGCTGGAGAGCGGAAGCTATCCCGAGTCAAAGGGAATGCGTCCCGAGCTGATCGTAGGTAAGGGTGCCACAGGTCTTTTCTATAATTATGAAAAGAATCTCAAGTACACGGATACTGCAGAGGGCAGTAACGGAATGACAGATAAGAAGCTGGATTTTATCTACAGCGTTATGAATGGATATGACGTTAGCGGTGATATGAGCAGCGGTAATGGCAGCAGTAGTAACGTCAGCGGTGATAAGAGTGGCGATGACAGAAACAGTGAGGAAAGAATAAAGCTCAGGGTCGCAGGAGAAACCTCGAATCCATATGATTACAGGATATACACGGATATGGAGACTCTGAAGCTCCTTCTCAGGAGAAATGTGCGAGACGGCCGTATACCAGGGCAGCCCCTTGATAAGAACGGAAATCCTTATAAGGTATGGGTTTACTCCGAGATAATAGTTGAGGTCGGGGACACAGCTGATATCGCTGAAGTATCGGATATAATAAGCAACATGGGATTCCAGGCCGAGAACAGTAAGGAGACACTGGATAACCTGAACAGGATGACAGGAATCATAAGTGTGATCCTGGGAGTTATAGGTGCGGTGGCTGCCATAGTTGCGGTGATAGGCATCATCAATACAATGTCTACGGCAGTATACGACAGGATAAACGAGATTGGGCTTCTGAAAATGCTGGGCTCCGATAATTATGATATAAGCTTTATGTTTCTTTTTGAGTCGGGACTGTTGGGATTTATGGGAGGAGTACTGGGTGTCGGGCTCTCATACATTTCCGATATAATACTGAATAAAAAATTCTGTACAATGCTTGGATTTGCAGAGGGCACGGAGATCTTTGTGATGCCGTCTTATGTGATGCTTGCGGCGGTGGCCGGAGCGGTTTTTGTATCGGTACTTGCAGGCGCAATTCCGGCGGCCAGAGCAGCTAGAATTGCACCTCTTACAGCTTTACTTGCAAATTAAGTAAAACTTAATATTATCTCTATTTAAAATATATTTTTACAATGGTAGAATGAAGCACGGTTCAGAGGCAGGACCGTGTTTTGTTGTGTTCAAAAATCAAAAGGATAGGGAGATTAATGAAAAGAAAATTAATAGCAGGAATACTTGCTTTTACCATGCTACTGAGCGCAGCAGGCTGTGGAAAAAAAGCAGTCGGACAGAGTAATACAACAGCGGCAGGCGGAAGCATTGAGACAGAGGATGTAAGGAATCTTATCTTTGTTCCGTCTGATATTACATTTGACGGGTTTAAAGGCGATATCATATATGAAGCTGTACATGGAGATTCCTTGATAGTTTGTACCAGTGAATATCAGATGGATGAAGAGATGATTGAAGCAACATTCACTGATGCGATGGAGGATTCCGATTCGGCAAAATCCATATTCCGTGTCTATTCGGTACCGACTACAGGTGGAACAGCTAAGCTTCTGCTTGAGGACCAGAATAATGATTGTTCCATTAACAATGTGTTTGATATGCAGGGAAATGTCGGATTATGGCTCAATTCCTTTAATGAAAAGGGCGATGATGCATCAACAATCCTTGTGCTTGATAAAGAAGGAAATAAAGTAAAAGAGTTTGATATAAGTTTTATATATGGTGAAGGATATCCGACATCTGTAATGTATTTTATGGAAGAGGATATTGTTTTATCCTGTTACGATGAGACGGTTAAGGGTACCGATTCAAAAGGTAAAGAAAAGTTCAGTCTCGCAACAAACGGATATCTCATGTCTGCAGGACTCACAAAGGATGGAGTTCCTGTCGTTTATATATACAATAATGATAAAGAAGAGTTGAAGACCATAGATATAAAGAACGGATCTTATAAGGATACAGTAGTTCCGGAAAATGGTCTGGCAGCGGCAGATATAAGACCGGGAGTGGGCGAGTACGATATAGTTTTTTCCACAAGAAATTATGCATACGGTTTTAATCTTGCCCAAAATGAGGTTACAAAGCTCTGCGACTACACAGCATCGGATATCGATGCATCAAGTATTATGAACGGTCTGGTACTTGATGAAGAAAGTATAATCGTTGAGTTATATGATAACAGAACAGGCGAAAATACCTTCGAAGCATATAAGAAGATCAAGCCTGAGGATTATGTTGAAAAGAAAGAGCTGAAGCTGATGTGCCTTTATGCACCATCAGAGCTCAGATCTATGGTTATTGCATTTAACAAATCCCACACAGACTGCAGAGTAAATATCATTGATTACAGCGAGTATGAAAATACTTATGAGAGAATGGCAGCTGATATAGGTGCCGGAAATTATGCGGACATATATTATCTGAATGACGGAATTGGTAATTTTTCTGTAGAGCAGTGTATCGCAAAGGGAATGTTTGAGGATCTGACTCCATATCTTGAGAAGGATCCGGATGTATCACCTGACGACCTTATCCCATCTATTTACAAGGCAGCTCAGGTGGATGGAAAGACATATTATGTCGGAGGACATTTTACAATAAGAGCCCTTATCGGAAACAAGCAGGATCTGGGCGACAGGAAGGGATGGACATTCGAAGAGTTTAAGGAATATGTTGATTCAAAGCCGGCAGACGCCAAACTTTTCAGTTCATCAAGTAAAGGCGATATCCTTGGATATTTCCTCTCAAGCTCAATGGGAGATTTTGTTGATTGGGAAAAGGGTGAATGTTACTTCGATACACCTGAGTTCAAGAGTGTTCTTGAATTAAGTAATCGAGGAACTGATGAAGAGGAACTGAATTGGGATGAAACGTCAGTCCTTGATCTTGCCACAGGAAAGCAGCTTTTTATGGAGGGATATCTGAATCTCGATGAGATGGCTATGTATGATGGATTCCTTAGCGGAAAGGCAACTTATATAGGATATCCGAATAAGGATAAAGAAGGAATATATGCAAGCATAAACGATTCACTCGCCATATCATCTGTATGCTCCGATAAGGATGCAGCCTGGGAATTCGTGAAGCAGATTATTTCCAAGGATTATCAGTCAATCGATTACTGGAATGCAAACTTTGGATGTCCGACAAGAAAAGATATGTTTGAAACATATCTGAAGACATTTACGGCTAAAGAAGATTATACGGATGAATTCGGTAATTATATTTATGCACGTGAGGGTGTAGTCGGAATGAACGATGTTGAGACATCGATAAAACCTCTTACAGATGCAGAGGTTCAGGTATTCAGGGATCAGGTAGACAGTGTTTCGAGAATCTGGTCAACCGATTCAAGTCTTTACGAGATCATCTGTGAAGAAGCGGGAGCGTATTTTGCCGGAGATAAGACACTGGATGAGACAGCAGCCCTGATACAGAACAGAGCATCAACATATGTTCAAGAAAACAAATAAACAGAATTGCAAAAATGTTGCATATGATATACAATCTGTAGGGTGAAAGTATTTATATAACACAATATACAGACATAAATACACAATTTAAGAGTTTTGATGTGGGGAAAATACAAATGTTCAAACGTAAAAAGGAAGTAATGGAACCGGTACTGGACAGCAACGGTGAGGAGATAAAGATTCATAAGAAGAAGACTCCAATGAAGGAAAGACTCATTTCAGCTGCATTTTTATCACCGAGTGTTATAGGTGTACTGGTATTCTTCATACTTCCTTTTTTTGTCGTAATCTATTATGCACATATCAGCAATCTTATGAGCAAGGAATTTGTTGGACTGAATAACTTTGTAAATGTTCTTCAGAACGAAGCCTTCAGACTTGCTGCAAAGAATACGGCAGTATTCTCACTTAAATCGGTGCCTCTTGCAATCATTCTTTCGCTGGTCATGGCGCTGATCCTCGAAAAAAATATTCCATGTAAAAGTATGTTCAGGACATTTTTCCTGAGTCCCCTTATGGTTCCGGTAGCTTCGGTCGTTCTTATATGGCAGGTTATCTTTGATAATCACGGCGTACTGAATGAAGTGATCACACTGTTCGGCGGAACCTCTGTAGACTGGTTTAAATCTGACTTAGGTCAGGTCGTAGTTATAATCCTTTTCCTTTGGAAGAACCTCGGTTACAATATGATTCTTTTCATGTCTGCACTTGCAGCCATACCTACGGATGTACTTGAGGTTTCAAGGCTCGACGGTTGTTCTGAATGGAAGCAGTTCTTCTATATAAAGCTCAGATTCATTACTCCTACTATTTTCTTCGTAGGAATAATGTCACTTATCAATTCATTCAAGGTATTCAGAGAGGTTTACCTTCTGGCAGGAGATTATCCGGTTACGTCCTTATATATGCTTCAGCATTTTATGAACAATACCTTTAAATCTCTGGATTATCAGAAGCTTTCGTCAGCTGCGATAATAATGGCCATCGTTATGACCGTTATCATCGGCGCACTCTTCTTGTTTGAGAATAAAGTCGGAAAGGATGTCGAAGGCTAATATGAGTAAAAAATCCAAAATATTAAATGTAATAAAGAAGACAATCCTGACTTTTATAGCCATACTGTTTGCAACGTCATTCCTTCTTCCGACAATACTTACATTTTGTAACTCATTTATGGCGGAACAGGAGATAAGCAGTAACTACGGTATTATCTTTAATAACTATACTTCGGAGGGTAATGACAAGGTTACGAGTTATCGTTCGGAAAAGGTTAATCTGAAGCTCATACCGGATAAGGTTGTTGTTTCACAGTATGAAACGGTACTCCTCAAGAGTCCGGATTATCTGATGAAGTTCTGGAACTCGGTACTTCTTACAGTTCCGATAATGATCTTCCAGATATTGGTGGCGCTGGGAGCCTCGTACGCATTTGCCAGGTTCAAAGGAAAACTAAAGGCAATCATATTCTTCCTATATCTGATACTTATGCTTATGCCATATCAGGTTACACTTGTTCCTAACTATATAGTAGCGAGCAAGCTGAACCTTCTTGATACAAGATGGTCGATACTGTTCCCGGGAATCTTCTCCCCATTCAGTGTTTACCTGCTTACAAAATATATGAAGAGAATTCCGGAATCGCTTATAGAAGCTGCGAAGCTGGACGGCTGTACAGAGTGGAGGATATTCAAGGATATTGCAATACCGCTCTGTAAAGGACCTATCGCTTCCGTAGCGATCCTGGTATTTATAGATTACTGGAACATGGTAGAACAGCCTCTTATCATGCTGAGTGACAGTGCTTATCATCCATTATCGGTTTTCCTGTCACAGATCAATCAGGGCGAGATAGGACTTGCCTTTGCGATAGCAACGATATATATGGTACCGCCGATATTGATATTCCTGTACGGCGAAGAATACCTGGTAGACGGAATAGCATACCAGGGTTCGGTTAAGGGATAGAACATTAAAAGAGAAAAAAGTCATAAGGAGATCTGTAATGGAAGAGAACGAAAAGAAAGAGGAAAAAAGCGGAAGAAAGAAGATTATCAAGAACGTTGCGATAATTTTCACAGTAGCATTATTACTGCTTACATTTTTCTCTAATACTATAATGAATCATTCACTGCCGGAGGTTTCCACTACAACAGTTTCCTCGGGTTCCGTACAGCAGAAGGTGAGATGCCAGGGTGATGTTGAGACAGCAAAGGATGTGGAGATCACGGTCAGCGGAGAAAGAGTTGTAAAGGAAGTATTTGTAGAGAGCGGCGATGAGGTAAAGAAGGGCGATATGATCGTATCCTTCAACGAAGCCGAGAACCCGGAGCTTAAGAAGGCTGAGGCTGATCTTAAGGATAAGGAGAGAGAGCATGAGAAGAAACTCCTTACAATGGGTGTCGATTATACAGATGATTATAAGGAAATAGAAGACTGCAAGCAGGATGTTGCAGATGCTGAGGAAGCACTTAAGAAAGCAAAGGCAGATGAGGCAAATGTATCCTATACTCAGGAGCAGGCAGAAGCTGCAAAGGCAAGGCTTATGTCACAGCAGGATGTAGTAACCGAGCTTCAGGAGCAGTTTGATAACTATTCCGCATTATTTGATTATTCTGCAGTAGCAGAGCAGATAACTGCTAAGGAAAACGAGCTGAATAATCTCGATGGAGAGATAAATCAGCTTAATTCAGAAATCAATACTCTGAATGCCGATATTGATAAGCTTGGCAAAGAGATTGAAGAGAAGACTGCACTTCGTGACAGCCAGGATCCTGCAAGTGCGGAATATACAAGCCTTAGTAATGAGATAGAGTTCAAGACCGGAGAAAAGACGTCTAAGGAAGAGGCTGTTTCGGAAAAGATTGAAAGACGTGATCAGATTGAAAATCCGTATTATAAGACACAGCTCGAGGAGGAGCTTTCAGGTCTTAAGTCCAGTGTTTCAGAGGTTACCGAAATTGCTGACAGACTTGCTCAGGAGAAGGCAGAGCTGGCACGTCTTGAGGCTGAAATTGAAAACGGTTCTGCAAAACCGGACGCAGAGGCAGTTTCTGTAGAGCAGGCAGAGAAGGATCTGAAGAAAGCTCAGGATACACTTGAATCAAAGCAGAGAGCCCTTAATAAGAAAATCGAACAGGATGCTCTCGATAAGCAGAAGGACGATATCGACATGATGAAGGAGCTGGAAGAGCTCGAAGAGATGAGAAAAGAAGTCCAGAAGCTTAAGGATCAGGATGATACAGCATGTATCGTAGCTCCTAATGACGGAATAATCACAAATATCAGCCTTAAGGAAGGCGATAAGATCAATAACGAAAATCCTATCGCAACTATCCAGCTTGCAGAGAGCGGATATGAGGTGGCTACTAAGATCACTAAGGCAGACGGAAGACTTATCCATGTTGGAGATGAGGCTGTCCTCGAGAATGTATGGTCAAGTGATGCAACTGCAACAGTAAAGAGTATCAAGGCAGATCCGGACGACCCTAACAAGAGCCTTATAGTAAAGTTTGAGGTTAAGGGAAGTGACATCAACGTAGGTCAGACGATTCAGTTCGCAGTCGGAAACAAGAGTCAGAAGTATGACACAGTAGTTCCGAATAATGCGGTTAAGGAAGATACATCAGGAAACTTCGTTCTGGTTGTAAAGGTTAAGAGCACACCGCTCGGAAATCGTTATACAGTAAAGAAGGTTGAAGTAACCAAGCTTGCATCGGATACAACAAAATGTGCTATTTCCGGTGATGTTATGGAATACGATAATGTAGTAACAAACGCATCAAAGAGAATTGAGAACGGTCAGCAGGTAAGATTATCCGAAAAACAGTAAAGGAATGACCAGATAAATGCAAAGCAGATTTAATCCTAAAACTTTAATAAAAATACTGATTGCAGTAGATATTCTGCTCATTCTTATTACAGCATTTATCTGCTTCAGGCAGAGTGAGAGAGTAAAGAGAATCTATTCTCAGCAGGCAGCTGAACGATGGGAAAGCGAGGATATGGAATTCGCAGAGGTCAGTGTCTACTATTCAAATGCCCGCAATTCAGGTAAGAAGGAAATAGAAGAGATTAGAAACAATATCATGAAGAAGCTGGATGAGGATGAGCTTCTTGACAGTTCTTCGCTTTCAGACAAAAGAGCTTTTATCGACGCATATTCAGGCTTTACTGAGATGAGAGTGGAGAAGGGTGATAATCAGATAACCGGTAAGATTTACGGAGTCAGTGATGACTTTTTCCTGATACACCCGATACCGCTTTTGGCCGGAAACTATATCAATCCTGTTGAAAAGACAAATGATATCGGTGACGGAATAGATCCTTACCAGATCATTCTGGATGAAAACATGGCATGGAATCTTTTCGGAAGCGTTGATGTAGCCGGAATGAAGGTTTGGATAAATGGTAAAGTCTTTACTATAATGGGTGTTGTGGAAGCATCACAGAATAAGACCGAGGAAATGGCTTATGGAAATTTTGATGCTGCATTCATCCCATTCGCAGCCTTTGACAAAATGAAGCTGAAGGTCAGCGTAAACTGCTATGAGGCGGTTCTTCCGGAACCAATCAAGGGTTATGCTCAGAGTGCCATCGGTGAAGCAACAGATATAGTTGTTGATCCGGAGGAAGAGAGTGACGGAACCGAGCCGAGATCAACACTCAGCTTCGGTGATTCAGAGGTCGTAATAAATACAGACAGATTCGGTGTTTCGGCACTTTATAAATATCTGAAGAATAAGAAGTATATGAGCATGCATACAACGGAGATTGCATATCCTTATTGGGAAAATGTAGCCCGTTTCGAGGTAGAGCGTGCAAGCCGAGTTTTCAAGGCATGCATCGCACTTCTTGTACTTCCGGCACTTTCATTTCTTGCTTTACTGGGATGGCTGTATCATAAGCGTACGGTTGTCTTTAATGCAAAGAATAAGGAGAAGGCTCTGGATCTTCTGGCTGAGCTGGGAGAAGGAATCAAGGAGCATTTCACAAAGCCTAGAGTAGAGAATTACGATGATGATTCTGAAGACGACGATGAAGCAGAAGAAGTAAAGGCTCCGAATGCTGAAGAGCAGATAAGAGCAAGAGTTGCAGCACGTGAAGCAGCCGCAAGAGCACAGGCGGAAGCCGAGGCAGCAAGGGCAGCGGCAGAAGCTGAAGAAGCACAGGCAACAGAGGAATCAGAGGCTGAAGCAACACAGGCAGCAGCACAGACTGAAGAGCAGGCTGCAGAAGAAACAGCTCAGACTCAGACAATGGCTGACGGTCATACAGAACAGCTCTTCGCAGATATGACAGAGCAGACTGAAGCAGAAACAGATGATGATTCTATAGAATTAACTACCGTTGATAACGGTATTGTAGTAAACTCAGAAGAGGAAACAGGTAACGAAGAATAAGTAGTATGAGGAGACGCTTATGATACTTATCAAGGGCGGACATGTAGTATGTCCGGTTACAAAGAGAGACGAAACAGCAGACGTTCTTATTGACGGCAGAAAGATCATTCAGGTTGAGGCAGGTATCGATGCCGATGCAGGATGGCTGAAGGATAAGGATGTTCAGGTGATCGATGCGGCGGGGCTTATAGTAGCACCGGGACTTGTGGATACACATGTACATTTCCGTGATCCGGGATTCACCTATAAGGAAGATATTGAGACAGGAGCGAAGGCTGCTGCCAGAGGCGGTTTTACCACAGTAGTATGTATGGCAAACACAAAGCCGGCTGTAGATAACCTTGAAACACTGGAATACATTCAGAAGAAGGGTGAGGCAACCGGGATAAATGTGCTCCAGACCGCAACTGTCACAAAGGGAATGGCAGGTGAAGAGCTTACGGATATGGAGGCTCTTGCTGATGCGGGAGCAGCGGGCTTTACCGATGACGGACTTCCGATAATGAATGAAAAAGTACTTTACGAGGCAATGCTGAGAGCAGTTCAGCTGGATCTTCCGATAAGTCTTCATGAAGAGGATCCGCTCTTCATAAAGCAGCCGGGAGTAAATATGGGAAAGGTTTCCGAACAGCTCGGTTATGGTGGAGCATCGGGAACTGCTGAATCCATAATGGTTGCAAGGGACTGCGCTATGGCCCTTCATACGGGAGCGGCTTTATGCATCCAGCATATCAGTGCCAAGGAAAGTGTTGATTATGTAAGACTTGCGAAAAAGCAGGGAGCAGATGTACATGCAGAGGCAACTCCGCACCATTTCACACTTACAGAGGATGCGGTTCTTGAATACGGAACCTACGCAAGAATGAATCCTCCTCTCAGAACAGAGGAAGATAGACTCGCAATAATCAAGGGAATAGTTGACGGAACCATCGACATGATAGTTACCGATCACGCACCTCATTCAAAGGAAGAGAAGGATCGCCCGATGGCACAGGCACCAAGCGGTATCACGGGACTTGAGACATCTCTCGGACTCGGCATCAAGTCACTGGTACAGCCGGGTCATATATCACTCATGAAGCTTATGGAGCTTATGAGCAAGAATCCTTCGGAATTCTACAGAATGATACCGGGAAGTATCAGCGAGACAGAGGCTGCTGATATCGTTATCTTCGGTGAGAATGAAGAGTGGGTCGTTAAGGAAGAGGAATATGCATCAAAGGCAGTAAACAGTCCGTTCACGGGATGGACTCTTCCGGGAAAGGTTCACTATACGATATGCGGCGGTAAGATCGTATACCAAGGATAGTTTAGATAGCTTGGATATCTAAGTATAAAGTTTAGAAAAGTATAGTATAGAAGAGCTAAGGAGGCAGATTACCATGGTTAAGACAAAACAGGACCTTATCAGAAAGGTTAATGAGGTTGTTGCGGCTTCCAGTGTATGTCCGGAGCTTAAAGAAGTCGGAATGAAGTACCTTACAGGTGCGGAAACAGATGAAGAGCCGGAACTCAGAAAGCTTCTTTTTGCAGAGCTTGAAGAGGATGTCTGCACACTCGATAATGTAATTCCGTTTTTTGAATCAGAAGCTGCAGAGAAGATATTCGGTGCCGAGCAGGCAAAGATGATGACTAAGATTGCCAAGGAGAAGAAGGCAGCCGGTGGTAAATACTGCATCTGTCCTGCATGTACTGCAGGTGGTGAAATTCTTGACAGTCGTGATATAATAGAATAAGCAGTTTAAAAATCACTTCCAAAGGGTATAAAGGGGTTTGGAAAGTATTGAATTTATGGAGGTGTGTTTATGGCATGTTTTATTGTATCGGGAGTTGAGGCAATTGTTGTCACAGCTGTGAAGAAGGTTGAGGAAAAGAAGGAAGCAAAGGCAGCTGAAGCCGGAGTTGAAACAGAGGTTAAGATTCCACTCAGCAGAAAGCTTAAATGGCTTACAAATATGCTCTGGGGAGGAGTTATCCTTCTTGCATTCGAGCATGTATGGCATGGCGAAGTAGTAGCCTGGTTCCCATTCCTTACTGCTATGTCGGATCCCGGGGATACGGCGGAAATGCTGCATGAAATGGCGACGGTGGGCGTTGCTATGGCAGCTCTGATAACAGCTGTATGGATTGTTATGTGCATAGCTGCAGATGCTATCGTTAAGCGTCCGGCCAAGAAGGCAGCTAAAGCAGCAGAATTGTAAGGAGGTAGAAAGTATGACTCTACTTATTACGGTTTTTGCGGCAGTTATAACTACAGTTAAATGGTATAATCGTAAAGATGACAGTATGAATCTCGGAGTTCTGCTTTTCCTGTTCTGGGGAGCATCCATCATGTGGTTTGTTGATGCTATCTTTGAATATGTAGAGCTTGGAGCAGAGTATTTCAATCAGGCACCTCAGGATATGCTGAATGATGCATTCCTCGGTCTTGCCGTTGTAGCACTCGCTCTTGTAATCTGGGTTGTTAAGCTTCTCATCTCCGATCCGAAGGGTTCGGTCAGAGCAGCGCTTACAAAGAAGGATGCGTAAAGAGCTCCGGTACATTTTAAGAGTTTTTTAAAGATTGAAAATTTATAAGATGCTACAATCTCAGTGAAAATTGAGATTGTAGCATTTTTTGTTGAGGTCGCGGTATGTTTTTTAAAATGTTGAAAAATGACCTGAAAGCACACAAGGGTCTGAATATCATACTTTTTATCTTTATTGTCTGCTCGTCGGTCATATCCGTTGTGGCGACGAATCTTATGTACTCGGTGTTTACAGGAAGAAGTAATACCGACAGGATAGCAAATGTAGCGAATGTCTATATGTATTGTAATATCGGCATGGACAACTTCGATGATAAGAAGGCGGCGCTTGAGAGCTGGATGGGAGATAACGAGAGAATCAAGGAAGGTGAGCTCAGGGAGTATGCCGTATGTCTGGATGATGAGGTTTGCATAAACGGCAGATACGCCTCCGACCCCGATATGTTTTTCAGGAGAAACTTTGCTGTTACGACACAACCGAAGAAGATAGGACTCCTTTTCAATGATGATGACCGGCCTTTTGCGGTAGATACGGGTGAGATTGCAGTAAGCATTGATTTTGCCGAATATTTTAGTCTTTCCAGAGGGGATAAGATCCGGATCACCAGCTATATGGGAAATGTATATGAGTTTACCATAGCAGAGATATATAAGCAGCCGTCAGATACCGATGCCGAGGAGTTTATCTTAGCGGATGCGGATTATAAGCTGATTCGTTCTGAGTTCCCGTTCAGAAATGTAACCTTATGGTTAAGGGCTGTAAATAACAGCGTAGTAAAAAGGCTGACGGATGAGCTTTATGAACAGAATCTTGTAAGGGGATGTTCAGCATGGGGATACGCAAAGGAGATAGATGCGGATTATACGATCCTTACGGTAATCTCATATTTCCTCTTTGCCATGAGCGTGATAATCATATTGATAATGCTGATAACCCTCAGATTTATGATGGTTGCGGCAATAAACAGGGAAGAAAAAGAAATCGGTATGATGCGTGCCATCGGTGTGGATTCACCGAGGTACAGATGGATGTTTGCATCAACCTATGTTGTATTTGCAATTATCGGAGGCATAGCCGGAATAACCGTGGGTGTTCCTCTTTCTGAGAAATGCAGAGCCCGATTCTGTACAAATATGTTTTCCACGAATCACCGTATGCCGATCTATATAGCTATTGCGGTTTCCATCGGAATAATTATCCTGATACTGCTATTCTCGGCAATAATAATGAGAAGGATAAACAGGATCTCGGTAATAGAGACAATCCACGGAAACGGCCAGGGAGAACGCTTCGGAAAGCTTAACAGGCTGAATATATATAAGTCAAAGAGAATGAAGATACCTGCCATGCTGGCGATTGGAAATATAGTGAACAGCTTTAAGAAATATATATTCCTTGTCATAACCTATATGATGGCGATAGTGATACTCTTTATTGCTTTTCATCTGAAGAACTCACTTCAAAGTGATGAGTATTCAAGAAATTTCCTTTTGCTAAATTATGATTTTATGCTCTATCTGGATGGTGAATGGGCAGAATATTATTATCAGAAGGGCGGAGATAGGCTTGGTGCATATCAGGTCATGAAGGAGGAACTGAACAGTGAAGGTATTCCAGTGGACTTCAGATGTATGCATGTATCAAATGCGGAAATTCTGATGGATGACAGAGAGTCGCTGGTGGTAAGGTTCATGTTCGGTGATACAAATAACGAACTTATTCCGCTGAGGAAAGGCGGCAAGCTTCCTATCCTGGATAATGAGATAATAGTCAGCTATTTCACTGCAAAGAAGGAAGGCTGGAAGATAGGAGATACACTTACTCTCGAGCTTGAGGAATATGATGATAACAACATTAGTCATCATACAGTGCAAAGAGAATTCATCATTACAGGCTTCTTCGACAAAATGGAGGAAGGATATCCGACGGTCATTGTAGGTGAACAGTATACGGGTGCTGTTAAGCAGGGGCTCACGATCACGGATCTCACCCTTGACGCACCGAAATCCGAGCATCCGAAATACATTAAGCAGATGCAGGACCGCTTCGGAGAGGGTATTGTATATACGATGAAGGAAGAAAGGGAGATGGGCTTCGGCTATATCACAAAGTATATAGATGCACTGAAGATTGTGCTTTCAATCATAATCGCATTTATACTTTCCCTCAATACGCTTCTTTATACGACGGTAGATCTGAACAGAGAGACGCCTTCCATAGCAATGCTTAAATGTACCGGCTTCTCAAATAAGGATATTCGCAGGTGGCAGCTGCTGAGAATGCTGTTAATACTGGTGATCGCATATATAGGTGCGGTAATCCTTCAGAAAACTGTGGTGGTATATATAGTTGCAAAGGTATTTGAGAACTTCGGAGTTACGGGCTTCAGGTTCGTACCGAATCCGATCGATAAGTACGTGATAGTTCCGTGTATCATTTTTGGAATAGTGATAGTTGCACTCAGGGTATGTCTCGGACAGGTGAAGAGTATAAATATTTGGAATATAAGGGAAGAGTAATATGGAAACGATAATTGATGTAAAGGGTCTCTGCAAGACTTACGTAGTAAATAAAAACAGCAATAATGTTCTTCGTAATATCGATTTTACTCTGAAGGAAGGCGAGTTTATATCCATCATGGGGCCTTCGGGAAGCGGTAAGTCCACAATGCTTTATACGGTAAGCGGAATGGATAAGGCGACTTCGGGAGAGATCACATTTCTCGGAAAGCATTATGCGGATATGAAGGATAAGGAAATGGCAAGGGAAAGACTTGTCAGCATGGGATTTATCTTTCAGCAGATGTATATGATGAGAAAGCTCTGTGTTCTCGATAATATCCTTCTGCCGGCATTTCATGCGGGACTGAAGGACAGAGCAGCAATCCGCGAAGAGGCGGAAATGCTGATGAGAAGGCTGGGGATCATGGAGATTGCGGATAATGAGATCACTGAGGTTTCCGGCGGACAGCTTCAGAGAGCGTGCCTCTGCAGAGCGCTTATAAATCATCCGAAGGTGCTTTTCGCAGATGAGCCGACAGGTGCGCTGAATTCCAAGGCGGCCGGTGAGGTTATAAATGAGCTCAGCAAAATAAATAAAGAGGGAACCGCCATTCTTATGGTCACACACAGTGCGAGAGTGGCTGCGGCCAGCGACCGTGTTATATATCTGATAGACGGACACATAGAAGGTGATATAGAGCTGGGAAAGCTGAAGGATGAAGCAGATCTCACCCAGAGAGAGCATCGTATCAACAAGTGGCTGATGGAGCAGGGCTGGTAAGGAGACGTATAGATGTTTGGTACATTTCATAAGAGAAAAATGAATAGGGCACTGCCGATACTGCTGGGGATGGCCATGACTTTAACCGGCTGCGGAGGAAATGAAGTTTCGTATGACGGCTTTACCGTTCAGGTTGAGGAGGAAAGTGAGCTGAAGCCGGTGGACTCCACCTTGAATACAGAAAGCTATGCAGGGGAAGAGGCTGAGTATGAGGAGACCGAAGAGGTGTTTGAGTCGGAGGACGGACTCTGCAGAATTGAGAAGAAGCCGTCATATTATGATGTATATCTCGATTATACCGGCGGAGACTTCTATGCGACGGGCGCGGCATATGCAGAAACCATAAAGCAGACCGGACTTCAGTACGGTGAGATGCTTGAACCGTATCTGTACGAAAATATAAAGATGGCATTTCCGAATCTGAACGGAGATTACAGCCCGATATCAGACAGGATCGAGACGTTAAGGGCTTCGCTCGCCGAAGAATACAGGCAGGAAATGGACGGCTTCGCGACTGCTATCTCAGAGGGCGAGAAGGGCTTTGAAGAAAACGGAAAGATCAGCTATGATGAAGCACTGCTTATACATATGGTTCCGGATGTCCTCAGAGGAACGAACTGTAACGCGCTTTCGGTATGGGGAGAGAAGACTGAGACTGGCGAAAGAATAATTTCGAGAACTCTTGAGTGGAGCCTCGGAAGTGAGAATCAGATGTGCCTCGCCCATGCAGTTACACATTTCAAGATGCCTGAAGGAAGAGAGAGCTATACCACATTTTCGGTAATGGGTATGCTGGGTATGTTAACGGGAATAAACGAGTCGGGAGTTTTTGCGGGAATTCTTGATGTGGGTTCGATAGATAACTATGTATATGAGGGCAAAAAATGTTATACTTATGAATTGAGGTATGCTCTCGAAAATATGAGCGATGCAAGAAGCGTCGGAGAGCATATGGTAGCGGAGAGCGGGAACTTTACATTTTCCCATAATGTGATAATAACGGACAAGAAGGATTGCTTCGTGGCCGAGGATTATGCGGATCACGGAGAGATGAAAGAAGAGGATGTGGTACAGGAGGGTGCTGTGCCGGATAACGAGATACCACATTCAATCCTCAGAGATAAGGATACGCCGCTCATAGACGGAGTCACCTGGGATAATCCGGACAGCCTGTGCGTGATAAACTCATTCATGACTGAAGGAAATGAGAATCAGTTCACATGTTATGGTTCAAACTTTGTCAGATACACAAAGTTTAATACATGGGTCGGTGAGAAGGAGAAGCTCAGTCTTTCGGATGTCAAGGATATCGTA
Source organism: Eubacterium sp. (assembly GCA_017634555.1). Taxonomy (GTDB): domain Bacteria; phylum Bacillota; class Clostridia; order Lachnospirales; family Lachnospiraceae; genus Eubacterium_Q. The sequence continues at coordinate 44,151 of JAGBNF010000012.1, forward strand.
ACCAGAGAGAAGCAGGACAGAGCTTCAAAGTATCAGAAGATTCATTCCGAAAATGTATTCCACACCATAATCTATGACTACTCCACAGGCGAACTCGACATAACCTTCACAGGCACTGAGGGAGTCGTAGATCACCCGAAATTCGTCCGCATAGAGTTGGATTAAATTCGCATGCCTGCATCACAACGATACACCCACGCCATGAAATGCGAATAGCAGCCATCGTTGGTTCCGCAGGCAGATGAAATGATCAAGTATCATCACAATATATCAAGAATGAATAGAAGTACATATATCAATATCAATAAATGTATCATACATAAAGATAAGTGTATGAATGATATACAACATAAAATATAATTCAATCAGCAGCCGGATGCAGGTGTGCGCATCAGAGCCATTTCATTGGCGGGTGATGCGCGTCATCCTGATTCGGCTGCGTCAGAGGAAATATCATTATGAAAGATATTTTGATAATTGAAGATGACGACGAACTCCGAGGCCTGCTTGCGGATTTCATGGCAGCCGAAGGCTTCTCGGTTGAGCAGGCCGGCACTGCTGAGGAAGGCATAGCCTTTCTGGACGGGGAGCTTGCCAGACTTGTGCTTCTCGACCTGATGCTTCCGGGCATCGATGGCTTTACGGCATGCACATCCATAAGGGAGCATAAGGATATACCAATCATCATGATGAGCGCCAGGAGCGATGATGAGAGCAAGCTTATGGGCTATAAGCTGGGAGCGGATGACTATATAGAGAAGCCGTTAACCATCCCGATCCTTACCGCGAAGATCAGAGCACTGCTTCGAAGAAGCGATAATCTGTCGGATAATGAAGAGACCATCACATATAAGAACATTTCGATAAATGTGAAGAAGCGTGCGGTATTTAAGGATGGAGAGGAATGCGATATACGAGGAAAAATGTATGACCTCCTCCTATACATGATGAAGAATCGCGGCAGGCTTCTCGAAAAGGATGAACTGTATGATGCGGTATGGAAGGATGCCTTTGTGGAGCAGGCAACTTTGAACGTTCACGTGAGGTGGCTCCGCGAAAGACTTGAAGAAGAACCAAATGCACCTAAGATCATAAAGACAGTATGGAGAAAGGGATATATATTTGGTGATGACGAGTGAAAAGTATAGTTAAGCCGGTTATTGCCGTTACCGTATTTTTTATGATCATCGCAGCCGTTGCATTTATAGTGATCGAAAGACACTTTAACTGTGATGAGGGAATGAAAAATGTGGTTGTGAACAGGATCACTTCAGAGGTTGAAGAAAGCTTTTCGGAGGAATATGAAGAACTTGGAGACGGGGCTCAGCTGGACGCAGATAATCTGCCCGATCTCGAGAAATACCGTCAGGAGTTCGGAAGCAGTAATGTTCCTGAAGTCAAGGTGATGAAGGGATTCTTATATTTCATATATAGATCCGATGATCGGATATTTGCTTTAGAGGTGGCAGGGATAATTCTCTTCATCTCTTATTTTGCTGTTATGGCACTCATACTGGTCGGCTACAATAAAATGATAAAACCATTTAACCGACTTTCGGATTATCCGGAGAAGATTGCCAAGGGCCGCATGGAAGTGGGAATACCCGAGACGAAGCATAAGCTCTTCGGCAAGTATGTATGGGGAATGAATATGCTCAAGGATGAAATGAAGCATAAGGAAAAAGCCCTTAACATGATGGAGAAGGAGAAGCAGACACTCATAGTATCCATCGCTCACGGAATAAAGACACCTCTTTCAAATATAAAGCTTTATGCAGAGGCTATAGAGCGAGGCATCTATCATGATAATAAACCGAATGAGAAGGACGCCGAAACCGCTGTGAAGATAGAGCAGAATGTGGAGAAGGTCGAAGCTCTTGTCAAGGAGATAATGGATAAGAGCACCCAGTATGATGTGACCTACAAGCCGAAGGTTCGTTCCTTCTATCTTAAGGAGCTGGCCGATATGGTAAAGGCAGATTATAAGTCGAGGATAGATCTGCTCCATATCCCCTTTGAGATTAAATGTGAGAATAACCCGCTGGTTACAAGTGATGCGGACGGAATATATACCATGGTTTCCCAGCTTATGGAGAATGCGATTAAGTACGGCTCCGGTCAGGGAATAACTGTAATCATGGGCAGTCAGGATGAGGATGTTTATATTACGGTAAAGAACAAGGGAAATGTGCTCTCGGAGGAAGAGACAGCATATGTATTTAAGAGCTTCTGGAGAGGCTCCAACTCCAAGAATACCGAAGGTCAGGGCATCGGACTTTATGTTGCGAAGAAGATGGCTGAGGTGCTTTCTGGAGATATCTTCATGAAAACCTGGGAAGCTGAAGAGACAACGGAAGTAACTCTGATCATTCCGCTGAATTAAATATTATATATATGAAAAATGCATAAAATGCATTTAATAAACGGTTTACATAACGACAAGGATATCAAAAATTGAATAAAAATGTCAAAATCTCATAAAAACAGGTTGTTTTTTATAGATGAATACACTATATTAATTCTTGATGCTAATCAATCTATAAGAAAAACCAGGGGGAAATTATGAAGGTTTTTAGTAGTAGACATGTAGCGCTTTTTATGGCGCTTACTATGTCCTTTTCTAGTGCAGGGAATCTGGGAAATCTTTTCGATAAAGGATTGAAGACAGGTTCCTATTCTTATGTCGTAAGTGATGAAAGTATCGACATGGCTACCGAGTCGGATGCAACCTATGATGATAATCAGCAGGATTATTATGATACAAATGTATCATGGGATGCTGCGTCAGAGGGTGATGCCGATGATACAGATGACACTGAGACAACTCTCGAAATAAGTAAGGATATACTTAGAGGAAAGCTTCCGTCTTCGACAGGTGCCGAGGCAGACGGAAAATATTTCCTTGATCAGATTGGTCCCGAAACACTTCTCAGAGGAGTAACTCCGGATGAATATCATGATATAACATCATATCTAGATCATCATGTTATATATGTAGACGGTACGGAGTATGATCATGTTTCAAAGCTGAATCCGACCAGAGCATTTGAGTTATATATTGATTTCGAGCTCAGCAGAGATGATCTTAAGGCTAACGGTCTCAAGTACAGATATGCATTGCCTGAGAATATAACCATAGGTAATCTGGGTTCTGAAAACGAGCAGTATAATCTCTATAATCAGAAGGGCCAGCTTATAGGTACATATTTTCTCAGGGACGATGTGATCTATATCACATTTCCGGGATATTATGACAGCGTATTAGCATTCTTTTCTCTCGGTGCAAACTGGAGAAATGTGGACAATCTTGCCAGCACTGAGATTGCCTGGACAAATGACAACGAGACGATTCTTTTTGATCTTTCACAGATAAATATCGCAAAAAACATTTCAAAATTTGTTTATGACAATGACGAGGCTACTGCCGAATTCTCCATTGTCATAAGACCAAGTAATGATAACCTTTCAGTAAATGATCTTACATTTTCAGATAAATATATCAGTTCGGATTTAAAGCTTATAGAAGGTCTCTATAAGCCTGCTTCGGGTGGAAAGAAGGATATATGTTTAGAGATATATACAGCCGACAATACACGTCAGAGCCAGACATATTATACCTTCAGTGAAGCAAATCTTACCCATACTTCATCTACGGTCAGTGAGATGACTATTACAGGCATAAATATCCCTAAGGGTGGACATGCCGAGATTAAGTACGGAATTAAAGCTGATGCGAAAACTCTTCTCAAAATGGATGCAAAGGGCTATAAGGCCGGCTATACCAATACAGCCAAGGGAACATATGATATTTTCGATTCAAACGGAAACAAGCTTACTACAGCAGAGACAGAGACAAAGAAGGAAGGCTCCTTAAATCCGAGGACAGACTGGATATTTAAGACTGTAGAGGAAGCAAAGAAGAAGGATGATGACTCTGCGGTAATTGTACCATATACGATAGGTATCAACAGAGACAGACTGTACAGCCTGGGCGGTTCTGTAGTACAGGATGAGATAACAAACTATGACGATGACGGAACTGTAATTTATGATTTTGAGCAGACACCATACGTTACTGTTTATGACGGAGAAAACCAGGAGGATATAAACCTCACATGGGTTAAGCTTGATCAGGCTGATTATGATCTCCTGAAGTCTAATCTCTATAAAGCTTCAGAGAAGACCGCAATGGAGAATCTTCTTAACGGTACATCCACTACAATGCAGCAGATAAGAACAAAGCTTTGTTCGAAGCTGGGCGTTACCAAGCTTACAAATGAAAATGTAAGTAAGTGCATTTTCACAAGCGAGGATGTAAAGAATTTCCTGTGGTTTGTACCTCTTGATGCAAAGCCGACATATTATTTGCTGCACTACTATACAACTGCATCTCTCACAGATATGGGAAGCAAAAATGCAGCAAAGATGATGTATACAGAAATCGAGGGATATCCACGTGGACCGGGAATCGGATGGATGAACCCTTATAAGAAGGTCCTTGAGATATCCAAGGAAAATTACGGTGTATATGAAGATGGTAACGGAAACTATTTCGTAGACTGGCATATAGCTGTAACAGTACCTAAGAATTCGCATTTCGATCATATCATGCTTTCCGACGATCTGCAGAATATAGATCTTACTGCAAATGCGAGCTTAAGAACAAACCTTGTATCGGATTCCAGATATGCGGGTGATTACGTGGACTGGTTCCCGGCAGCACCTGATATTTCATACAATAAAATCTATAACGAAAACAAAAGTGTCGAAGAAACAGCGGAGTATGAGTGGGAGATATCCGATCAGATATTTGATATCTCATCCCCTGATTACAGTGATCCTGATATCAAAAATGTGGTTGATAATCTCAAGGGTGTATTCGGAGATACTGTATATATTACATGGGACAGTGCAAAGTACGCTCTGACCTATCCTGATGAGCATGCAACCTTTGATACATCCAGATATGCTCATGTATCAAGTTATAACGGCAGGACATATGTGGCTCCGGGTTCATACCTGCTGGGATCATATTTTGAGTACCTCTACAGCGGACGTGCATTTGACAGAGGTCAGTTCCTGGGTGATCATTTCTATGACGGATATTCATATGATTATGATCCATACCACTATACATGGAGCCCTTCGGCTATAAAGTTTTATATCAAAGAGCTTCCTAGAAAAGATTTCACATATACGATCGATATAAACTATACAACCCAGATCAATCCGGAACTCATGAAGGCCCTTCCTGATTACTGTGAACATCAGGAACCGATGACGATGACTAATACCATCAGGGCATTTCAGGGTGTTAAGAATAATAATGGGGAATACTTATATGATTATAAAAAGGAAATAGCGAATGCATCAGCAAGCTACTATATCAGTAAGAAGGATATTCAGGCTAATATACTGAAGAAGCTGGTAGGCTATGATGATTCAACCAAGACTGTTTCCTATGCTGTTGAGATAAATCCGAATGCTTCTATTTCAGCAAGCAAGACAATGTATGAGCTTAAGGATATCATCTCATATTCGGGCGTGAAGTTTAATCCGAACAGCCTTACTCTTATGGATGACTCGGGAACAGAACCGGGTGTGGACGGCAAGGTTATCTGGAGCAACGGCGGTGCGGCTGTTGACAGCTCCTATCAGGCTACTGCCGTTATGGTGAACATTACCGTAAACAACAGTGACTCGGGTTCAAGCGACATCACCATGCGTTTTGATAATAATACGGGGCTTTTCGGTGCTGAAGGAGAACAGTTCAAGCATATGTATCTCGTTTACACAGTAGATGCAAGTAACTGGAACGAAGCTGATCTTCTCAGTAACTCCGTATATCTTTACGATGAGAAGACTGTTCCGAACGGAACAGATACTTACACAGAGTTTATAGGAAGTGATACCTGTGAATTTGTCGGAACGGATGCCCTCAGCAAGAAGGTTGTAGATGAACCGACACTTGATAATAACTTTACTGCTACATTTGAGGTAGTAATAGATACAAATTCTGCAGAAGCCGGTGACCTTATGGGCATCGCTGCAGGAGAGCACTTTACTGTTCACGATGTGATGAGTGATAACCTCACTCTTGATATTGAAAGCATTAAGGTTGAAAAGTATGATTCCACAAATAAGGAGTGGAAGACCCATAGTGATGTAATTACATATCCGGATGCCGATAATTATACATTGGATGCAGATATCACAGTTCCGGATGACGCAACAAAGTTCAGGATCATCTACGATGCCATCGTTAAGCCATATGAGGATATGCAGATCATCGAGAATAAGGTATCTGTAAAGGATCACAGCGTTGCTGAGGTTACATTCCAGAAGAAGGTTTATACAAGAAACAATAACTCGGGAGCGGATGCAAGTACATATAAGATCAATCTTAAGAAATGTGATCAGGACGACAGAACAATTCCGCTGGGTGCATCCTTCGAGCTTTATTACTATGACGAGACTAATAAAACGTGGAACAAGAGAACTAACGGTATTTCAGGTGACGGACTCTTCTCGACAAACCCAAGCACAGGAAGCATTACGATCAGTAATCAGCTTTGCGGAAGTGATCCGACTCCTATAATTGAGAATAAGACTTGGTATAAGCTGGTTGAGGTTAAGGCTCCTGCGGGATATCTGATCAACGATAAACCGATATATTATTATGTAAGTTCAACGGGAGCAACTCCGACAAAATTCCCTGAAGGAGTCAGCAAGACCGACTATATGACTGTTTCAGTCGGAAGTGATAAGCCATATCCTTTAACGGTAACCAATTCAAAGCTGAAGCTGGATATAAAGAAGATTGCCGGTGATAATGACATTATGGTGCTTACAGGTGCTGAGTTTAAGATCTATTCGGATGAGGCATGCACTTCAGAGATACAGACGGCAGCAGAGGTAAAGACCGGTATTTATAGATTCAGCGGAATTGCGATAGAGAATAACGGAACCGGTACATTTTACATAAAAGAAACTAAGGCACCGGATGATTATGAGATCGATGATAAGGTATACAAGGTAACTGTAGAGGACTACCTGCTTAAGTCTATAGTAAGTGTTGACGGTACGGTCACTCTCGCAAAGGATAATAAGGACGGAAGCTATCTGTTCTCAAATGAGTCCAACAGCGGATCTCTCATTATAAAGAAGACTATTGATGCTAGTTCATCAGAACGCAATAAGTATAAGAATGATGTATTCAATTTCGTAGCAGAGATAACTGATGAGAATGGTGATCCTTATACGGATTCGGCCGGAGGAGACAGGGCATTCCCTGCAATAAAGACTCTTCAGGACGGAACAACAGAGACGGGAGTTTACTACAGTGAGGATGTTATTTCTCTGAAGGATAAAGAAACTATCTCGATTTCGGGAATTCCTTCGGAAGCTAAGTACAAGGTTAAAGAGTTAGGTGATGCGAGATTCAGTGCCGGATATGAATTGGAAGATAAGGCAAACAATAAAAAGTATACATGGACTATCAGTGATAACTGCTCAGGTATTATAGATCAGAACAGCTATGACAGTGTAACATTTATCAATACCCCTAGGGGATCCTTTACACTTGATAAGAAGATGGTAAACGGCTCCAATCCGAATTCGGTACTTGAGATACCTGAAGGCTTTACATTTACGATAACGGATTATTCAAATGAGAATAAGGTGTATGTAAAAGCCGAATGGGATTCGGATGTAAAGAAGTTTAAGGCCGTCGAGCTCATGAACGGAATCACCTTTGATGACAGTGTTGAAAACGGATTTACGATAAATCAAGTTCCACACGGAAACATAAGGATTTTTGAATCCGGAGAGGATATACCGGGTTATGCATGTACTCGTTCAACAACCAGCAGCTCTGATAAGGTAACAAGTACATACATTTCACCGTACTATGGTCCGGCGAACGGAAAATCAAGATCGACAACAGTAGTAAATACTTATACTGCTTCATGCGATGCTCCGCTTTTAATAAGAAAGAAGCTTACGGGACATTCTCTGAAGTCAGAGGACTTTACATTCGAGCTTTATGATACAAAGGGAACTCAGGACGATAAGTCGGATGATAAGCTTATTGAAGTAGAGAAGAATGACAGCGTAGGACGTGTGGAGTTTAGTAAGCTTAAATTCGATACAACCGGAGAGTATGATTACTATATCGTAGAGAGGATTCCTAACCGTGCTTCAAAGCTTGCTGACGGATCCTATATGTATCAGGGTACGATATATGATAAGTCACCGATTGATGTTCATGTAAGTGTGGATGACTCCACCGGAAAAATGATTGCGAACGTTACATACTCAAAGGACGGCGCAGCAGTTTCGGATGACGATGTATGTTTTGAAAATACTTATACGGCAGAAGGCAGACTTGAACTAGTAGGTAAGAAGACACTTTACGGCCGTACACAGAAAAATAATGATTTTACATTCCTGGCAGATATTACAAAAACCGATTCTGACGGAACAACAACTGTAGCAACAGGTGTTGAGATCGGTAAGTCACGTTCTGACGGAACTATAAAGTTCAGCGGAGTACATAGGAATGACGCAGGGGAGATCGAAGGCGATTATCTTAAGTTTAGTGCTGAGGATATAGGCAGCACATTTACCTATGATATTTATGAGAAGATTCCTGCAGAGACTGATAATGAATATATCAATGGTATGCAGTATTCTACAAAGCACTATAAGGTTATTGCCGAAGTAAGCGATAATCGTGACGGAACACTTAAGGTAAGAAGAAACTTTGTTGATCCGGACGATGCATCGGCAGCACCGGCATCACTTGATTTTGTAAATACTTATACTGTCGAATCTGAGTTTAGACTTAAGGCAGATAAGATGCTTACCGGCAGATCGCTAGCAGCAAACCAGTTTGAGTTTGAGGTTATCGATACAGATGACGGAAACAAGGTAGTTGCAACAGGTAAGAATAATGCTGCGGGTGAGATATTATTTACACCGATCGAGTATTACATTAGAGTTGATGCTTCAGGAGAGACAAGTAATCTCGGAACTCATCATTATGCGGTAAGAGAGGTTACACCTGAGAGTGATAAAGACGGTTATACTTATGACAGAGATACATATAATCTTACAGTAACTGCTGCAGACAGCAGTCAGGGAACGGTAAGATACATAGTTACGGGAGCTTCATATGATTCATCAGACGGAACATATAAGCTGAGAGCCGCAAGTGGTAAGAGAGCATGCTTTGTTAATAAGTATGTTGCTACCGGAACTTTACCGATCAACATTAAGAAGACTCTACGCGGTCGAGACATGGTGATCGATGACGAGTATGAATTCTACTATGCATATACAGTGATCGATGAAAACGGTCAGGAGACAGGTGACGGCAACTACTATCCATACGGATATACATTAAAGGATGGTTCTGTTCAGACTCTGTTCCCATTCACATTTGATCAGAACTATGCAGGAAAGAAACTGGCATTCTACTTCATAGAGGCTACACCGGATAACGGAAGGGCTCCGACACAGACTATGCCATCGGTTGAATATTCCGATCAGGTTTACAGACTTGAGCTTACGATAACCGATAATGGTGACGGAACGCTTAAGATCGATCAGAGTCTTACGGATAAAGATGGAAAAGCCGCAAATGAGATGGAATTCATCAATACCTATAAGGCTGAAGGTTCTATAACCTTTGAGGCTGACAAGCTTCTTAAGGGTAGAGATATCGAGGATCAGCAGTTTACCTTTGATATTCTTGAGAATGGAAATGTGGTCGCTACCGGTACAAATGATGCAGCAGGAAAGATCGAATTTAGCGAGATCAAATTCTACATCGATGGCGATGACAGCTATGTAGGTGAGCATAATTATGTAGTTAAGGAACGTATTCCGAATCCTGTACCTGCAGGCTACACATACGATAATACGGAGCATCAGGTAAAGGTAACGGCAACTGATAAGACTAACGGAACCCTGGATATCGTTGTAACAGGTGCAAGCCTTTCAACAGACGGAATCAAGTATACGATCACAAAGCCTGATACGGCGGAAGCAACCTTCGTTAATGGCTATGAGGCAAAGGGTGTTCTTCAGCTTGAAGGAACAAAGACTCTTCACGGAAGAACTCTGAAGGACGGCGAATTTGAATTCAGTGCTGTTGAGTACAAGCTTGACAGTCACGGAAATGCTGTTGAGACAGGCAGAACATTTAGCGGAACAAATGATGCAAACGGTAAAATAACCTTCGAAGATATTGAGTATAAGAGAAATGCAAGTACCGATGACAGAGGACTCTACAGATATAAGATCAAGGAAGTTGTTCCTGCTCAGAAGCTTGGCGGAGTAACCTATGACACAGCTGAGTATTTAGTAATGGCAGCCGTAAATGATAACGGCGACGGTACTATGTCGGTAAATACAAATCTTATCGATGCGGCAGGTGTTATGGCAAGTGAGATTGCATTCAGCAATGATTATCAGGCTGAGGAGATTCTTTCAATCGAAGCTGATAAGACACTCAAGGGAAGAGTTATTGAAGATAAGCAGTTCAGCTTCGAGATTTATGAAGGTGATGTGCTCGTTGCTACAGGAACAAACGACGATTCGGGCAAGGTAGTATTCACAGACCTCAGATTCTATATTGACGGTGACGATAACAACATGGGTGATCACAGCTACACAGTTAAGGAGGTAATTCCTGCTGTTGTTCCTGACGGATATACCTATGACACTACAGAGTTTGAGCTTAATGTAACCGCAACGGATAATGAGGACGGAACTATCAAGCTTGATGTTTCGGGCGAAGGTGAGAAGGCTTCATTCACCAACACATATGAGGCTGACGGTAAGCTTACTATAGAAGCTGAGAAGGTACTGGCAGGCAGAAATCTGTACAGTGACGAGTTCAGCTTTAAGGCTGAGGAATATAAGCTGGAGAACGGAAATCCTGTTGCTACCGGCAAAGTTCTGACAGCAAAGAATACAGACACGGGTAAGGTTACATTTGAAACAGTAACATATACCAAGAATGATACAGATGGTGATAATACGGGAGATTACATTTATAAGGTAAGCGAGGATGTTCCGGCAAAGGCACTTCCGGGCGTGACCTATGATGAGAGCGTATTCACCGTAAAGGTAAATGTAGCAGATTCCGGAAACGGTACACTGACAGTGACAAGCGAGATCCTGGATAAGGATGATAAGGCTGTGGAAGATATCAAATTCGAAAACAGCTATAATTCAGAAGCTATATTCAGCCTAAAGGCAGATAAGGCTGTTACGGGAGCGGTACTGACTGACGGACAGTTTACATTTGATATGTATGAGGGTGATAAGCTGATCGCATCGGGAACAAATGATGCAGACGGAAATATCATCTTTGATGATGTAAGATTCTTCATAGACGGAAATGACAGCTATGCAGGTAAGCATGAGTACACGGTTAAGGAGAGAATTCCTGAAACAAAGCTCGGTGGATATACATACGATGAAGAGACTTACGAGATAACAGTTGATGCAATCGATAATGAGCAGGGCGGAATAGACCTTATCGTAACGGGTGCTGAGGCTGATAAGTCAGGTAAGAATGCAGGCTATATTCTTACAAAGACAAAGGGCAAGGCTGCAGCATTTGTAAATATCTATGAAGCTGTTGCTGAGGTTGTATTTGAAGGAACCAAGACAGTTGAGAATCTTGATAAGGATTGTCAGAAGCGTGCACTGAATGCGGGCGACTTTAAGTTTACTCTTGAAGAGTATAAAGAAGCCGATAAGGAATTCGTAGGCATAGGAGAGGCGCTTAATACAGCGGACGGAAGCTTTGCTTTCGAGAAGATCTCATACGAGCTTGGTGATATCGGAACACATTACTATGTCATCACAGAGGTTAAGGGTGATAAGAATTACGTTCATTACAGTGCAGAGCCTGTATATGCAGTCGTTACAGTAAGCGATGCCGGAGACGGAACACTGAGTACTGATGTGAAGTACTATAAGGCAGGCAGTATCGATGAGCTCATCGCAGGAAACGGCACTTCAGTGACAGAGGTTGCATTTAACAATAAGATGACAGAGACGGAGGTCAGAAAGACCGATTCGGCCGGAAATCAGCTGAAGGGTGCAGAGATAAGCATTCTGGATGCAAACGGCAATACCGTATACAGCTTTGTATCCGGTGAGGACTCAACCAGAGTTTACGGACTCGAAAGAGGACACACATATACCCTTCGCGAGACTAGGGCACCTGAAGGCTTTAAGTTGGCCGCAGACGTGATATTCAAGCTCGACAACGAAGGCAAGCTGTTTGTAGCAAAGGATAATAACTGGGTTGAAGCGAATGAGATAACCATGATCGATGATAAGGTTGTGGTAAGCTCGACTAATACCTCGGTATCTACCGGCGATGCAACGGCACTGTGGATACTCTTCAGTCTTCTCGGAATCTCACTGCTCGGAATTGCAGCAGTAGTGAAGAAGAGAAAGAAATAAAATTAAAGAATTTGCATTAAGCATAAAAAAGGGAGTACGCATCAATCTTGCGTACTCCTTTTTGAATTACTGTAAATATTGAATTACTGCTAATATTGTACTACTGTAAACACTCGATGATCGGCTGAATGTATTTTCTGTCGGAAATGTCATAGGATGATGAGATCATTTTGATCATGGCTTCATCCTCAGCTGACTTATTCTTCTTTGATTTAAGCATCTTGGCATACATCTTCATCATGACTCTGGAAGAAGAGGACATCAGATCATAATTCATACCGCCCGGGCAGTAGAAAAGATTTATCTTCTTACGTTCCTCGTCAGTCAGAACTCGCTGCATAGCCTGATCGATAAGCGGGCTGCCCATAGGAGTTCCTCCGACACAAAAGGCAACAAGCTTCTTGTTGGCCCATTTCTCGACTTTCTCCTTGAACCATTTGAATTTGCTAATACCTCCGGCGCATGCCCAGCCGCCGAATACGATGGCTTCATATTCATCGAAATTCTGCTTCTTTGCCTTTGAGAATTCGAAGCAGTCAGCTCCGAGCTCCTGTGATATCCACTTGGCATATTTCTTGGTAAAACCTGTCTGAGAATTGTAAATTACTGCTGTCTTCATTTTAACACTTCACTCGCTTTCTTTGTTTAATTAAGTTCCCAAAGCATGAGTATACAGTAGCGGGGAGGGAGTGTCATCTTATGATTTTATGAAAGTTTAGCAGATGAAACGTTATCAATTTTTATTATTACGAAATCATAGTGATACCTGTGTTTGAAGTACAAAAAAATATATAAATGTGATAAAATACGTGAGGAGTTTTTCTATGCAATCTTGGAGGATAATATAATGAAACAGAAGAAGATGGCTCTGATCAACGATGTCACAGGCTTCGGAAGATGTTCCGTTGCGGTAATGGCACCTATCGTATCGGCCATGAAAATACAGGCAGTTACAATACCTACGGCAATCCTTTCGACACATACGCAGTTTCCGGAATATTTCTTTGACGATTATACTCCGAAGATGCGCGACTACATTCAAACCTACAAGAATCTGAATATGGAATTCGACGGTATTGCAACAGGATTCCTCGGTTCGAAGGAGCAGGTTGAGATCGTTATCGATTTTATTCAGACCTTTGCAAAGAAGGATTCCATGGTGCTGATAGACCCGGTAATGGGTGATTACGGTCAGCTTTATAAGACCTATACACAGGAAATGTGCGAGAAGATGAAGGAGCTGGTATGCCATGCAAATATATTGACTCCGAATCTGACAGAGCTTTGCACACTGCTCGATATGGATTATGGTACAGGTAAGTTCAGTACGGACGAGCTGCATGATATGTGTCGTGAGCTCTCCGAGAGAGGACCTGAAAATATAGTGGTTACGGGAATTCCGTTCCATAAGAAGCAGATAATGAATTATATTTACAGTAAGAACGAGGATCCGCAGATCGTAATGGTAGACAGGATCGGAGTCGACAGAAGCGGAACAGGTGATGTCATCAGTTCGGTTATCGCCGGAATGTACATGAACGGACACAGCTTTTACGATGCGGTAAGTAAGGCGGCTAAATTCGCTTCAAAATGTATCAAGTATTGTGAAGACAACCAGGTGCCGTCACATTGGGGACTTTGCTTTGAAATGTATATGAAAGACCTTATGGAGGATTAGAAATGATTTTATATACGGTAACAGGAAATGTTGGAAATGAAGGCTATCTCGATATCTCAAAAAGCGGAGATCTGACCGGAAAGAATATATATGTCAATATGACAAACAAATGTCCGTGTAACTGTGTTTTCTGTCTTCGCCAGACCAAGGAGATGATGGAGGATAACAGCCTCTGGCTCAAGGAAGGCGAGCCTGATGTGGATACGGTACTTGAGCTTTTTTCCAAGTATGATCTCAGTGTTGTAAATGAGATCGTGTTCTGCGGATTTGGAGAGCCACTTGAAAGACTTACCGATGTATGTACGGTGATTGATGCACTGAAGCTGAGATATCCGTCGCTTAAGGTGAGAGTAAATACCATCGGACTTGCAAACCTAATCTACGACCGAGATGTTACTCCGGAGCTTAGCGGAAGAGTTGATACATTATCTATCTCATTAAATGCACCGAATGCAGATGAGTTCTATGCGCTCACCCGTTCAAAGTTCGGAATCAGATCCTATGAGGCACTCAAGGAGTTTGCCGTACGTGCAAAGCACTATGTTCCGAATGTTGTTATGACTGTAGTTGAACAGGTAATGCCTGAAGAAAAGATTATGATATGTCAGAAAATATGTGATGAGCTTGGAGTTACACTAAGAGTAAGACCGTTCGAAGAATAATATCTTCGAGCGGTCTTAAAGTCCTGCATAGCTCAGGAATACAAGCTTCATCTTATCCTCATCGTGTACATAGGAGTAGCTGTGCTGCCTTCCGGCATGAATCAGCTCTCCGTCTTTATACACGAACAGAGTATTCTGAGGAACCTCTTCCCATCCGTCAGGAGTCAGAGGATGTGTAGAGAAAATAACCGAACCCGGTTTTTCACTCTTGTATAAGGTTCCCGCTTCGTTTTTATGAACATAGAAGTAGTCTCCGTCATAGAGCATGATATTCAGCTTATTTTCCGGAGCAAGTCTTTCTATGATCTTCTCAATCAGTTTGATTCGTTCGTTGACATCAAAGGAATTCAGTTCTCTGATATAGTGCTTGTTCATCTGATCGACGATATATAGCAGAATCCTTTCGCTGTCTGTGCTTCCGTTCTGATATTGATGATAAGAATCGAGAAGCGGTGAATCAAATATAGTCCCATTATGAACAAGAACCCATGTACGTCCGGCTTCATCGCGTTTTGTGAAAGGATGCGTATTGTCGAAATTTACATCTCCGACAGTAGCCCTTCTGATATGTGCCATGAATCGTGCCGTATCTATCTTTCCGGTGAGCCTGCTTTTCAGATACAGACTGTCGATAGCACGGATAGGTTCCTTTTCTATTGACAGCGCATGGTCATCAAGAAATGCGAGTCCCCATCCGTTACGATGTTCTACGCTATGCTCAAAGAACTTCTTAAGCAGGCTGTTTATTCGTATTTTTCTGTTCGCTGTTACTCCAAATAGTTCGCACACCTTGTAAATACTCCCTGTCTTCTTTACCGAGAGCCTTTTCTGCAAGATCATACAGATGATCGGCCCATTCTCCGGCAGTTTTTCCGTTATAGACTACTGCGTTAAAGCCGTCTCTCTCAATTGCTTCAACGACATTCTGAATCGATTCGATATCCCTGATATTCGAGAGTACTTCATTGAGTAATCTCAGGTTTTTATCGGAATATACGATTCCCTTTATAAGAGCCACATATCCGAGAGCCTTATCAAGCGGCACACTGTCTGCAACTCTTATCTCTATATATTTTTTCACTCTGAAATGGAAAAATCCCATAGACATGAAATGCTCTATCAGCTTCTTTCGTCTGTCTGCATCCAGTTCTTCCCATTTGATTGATTTATTCTCTAAAAGATCATGTGCACTCCGGCTTCCTACATCTATAGTCTCACCTTCATCTGTAAGAAGTATGAGAGGAGTACGTGATATTACTTCGGCCATCTTGTCGTATCCGAAATCGGAGTCGAGAGAGTGAGGAACAAATCCGGTTCTTGCGGGATCAAGGTCATCCCATTCCTGAGTCCTTAAGAGATGAGTCTTTCCTTCTACACCCGGAAGAGTGGAAGCTTCATCAGACTTATTCTCCATCATAAGCATAAAGAATGGGGAAATCTTCTCAAGAACTGTAAGTTTTCTGACCATATCGGCTTCAGACTTATAATCTATGGAAACCTGTGCCGATGCGGAAGCACGCATCATATACTTTCCGTACTTTCCGCTCTTTCTGAAGTATGCATCCATATATTTATAGCGCTTCTTCGGTGAGAGAGGAATGTCGTCCGGAGTAATGATCTGCTTTTCTACGAGCGGCAGATTTCCCTTTGTCTCTAAATGATATCCTTTTTCCTCGAAGATTGGATCCCATATACTGCGGAACTCACGGTAAATGCTTTCTATAGTCTGCAGGTCAGAATAAGGATTGATGCTTATCTCGAACTGACATGACGGCTCGAGACTTGTTGAATATTCGCCGGTATAGTATCCTACAGGAAAATGATCGATGTAGATGACTTCTGCGCCGAGCTCCCTTCCAACCTTATCGATAAGCTCCGATATTTCATGGAAACCGATCTGAATGCCCTCATCATTAACTACAAAATGTTCTATCTCAAGTCCGAGGTTAGTATCATCGGATTCACCTGATCTTATATATTCCGAAATGTCGTTTAAATATTCCATTTGGACGCTCCTTGTAAATAAATATATCTACGAGTTTCGGTGATGGGACTAATTATAATGGGAATAAACCTACTATGTCAATAGGTGTAAAGCCCGCGGGTTATACGTATTTATAAGGCTTGTTATAGGACGAAACTATAATGGCGTGAATTGATATATATAGTTTTATATCTATTCATCTGTGATCATGGATTGTATTTATGAACCATCTAAAGGGACAAATTAAGAATCATTTTAGAAATGGACAGGAAATGGATTAAGACTATTAGGAGATATTAGGTTAGTATATTTATACATATATATGACTGATAGAAGAGTGAGAGGAGAAGCATTATGAGGATAAAAAGATTTATAATTCTGAGCCTGATAATTATTTTAGTATTTCCCCATAAATGTATGGCCTCTGATACGTATAATATCCAGGCACTCATAGATGAGTTCGAAGACGGCACCGGATGTAAGTCGGTAAGTGTAGTCATATATGATCATGGAAATATATCCTATTATGGTGATAAGGACGGTCTTTATCAGATCGGTTCTATGACAAAGTCCTTTACGGGGCTTGCGGCGGTTAAGCTGATAAATGAAGGAAAGCTTTCTGAGGACGATAAGGTTTCGGATTACATCAGTGGCTTTGAAGTGTTTTTCGAATCACAAAAGGTTGATATCACGGTGGGACAGCTTCTGTCGCAGACAAGCGGATTTACCAACAGTGAGAAGGATTATCCCAGTGCAGCTGAGGAAATGACTCTTCAGGATTGGGCGATGACGATGTCCGGTAAGGAGCTGAAGAGTGCACCGGGTACGGAATATAATTACTCAAATGTAAATTATAATCTGCTTGGTGCAATCATAGAAAATGTGTCAGGGATGACATACCGTGAATATATGGAAAAAGAAATTCTCGACCCCATCGGGATGAAGCGCACATTTGTGGGATATCCTGATGCTTCCGGAGTTCAAGTGATAGAGGGAGCGAGACTCGCTTACCGAAGAGCTGTGGATTATGAGATTTCGGTAAAGGAAGGCCGTATACCTGCGGGATACTTCTACTCGAATACAGAGGATATGGCTAAATGGATGAGTGCCTGGATGAATACGGATGATATATCCGAGGAATTCAGGGGGCCTTCGGAATATATAATAGGAAGCCTTGCAAAGCAGGGGGGCTACTTTGCAGGGTGGGAAAGATTTTCGGATGATGTGATAGGACATTCGGGCGGTACGCCGAATTACTCTTCGAGAATAGTTATTTCAAAAAAGGACGGGATAGCTGTTTGTGTACTTACGAATCTCAATGTAGCTGCTTCTACCGACAGCCTGTGTAATACGCTCTACGCAGTGGTATCGGGTAAAGAAGCAGGTCCGATCACGAAAGATGTTTGGACTGTATTTGATATAGTTTTCAGTTTGATTTCGGTTATTCTGATTGGATTATTCATAGTACTGCTTAATGTAAAAAACAGAAAGATACTACTTGGAATTGGTGTTTTACTTATAATATTATTAGTATTGGTTCTGTCAGTATTTCCGGCTATTTTCGGTGCTGCACTCACAGAAATACTTCTGGTATGGGCACCGTGGAGCATGACGGGAAGTCTTATTCTTTTAATGGTCAATATTTTATTGATAATTATAAAACAGGTATTGGGAGGAGCGAAACTGACATTAAGTTCAGCGGCAAGATTGCGTACTGTACCAACGGAAAAGTAGTTCAATAATGGCAATACGATTTATATTGACACTGTATTTGGGAAATGATAATATCCTTTTTGTATATCAAGGGAGTAGCATCCGACCTGTGGTCGGTTACATATATCGTCATCACGAGTAAAATCCGGTAGTGTAGTAATTTCGCGAGACTTGACTATGGAGTGACCATAGTCATCAATGTCATTAAGTTAACATTGAATCATTCGAGGTACAGCCCCAAAATCAGCAAGAGCGATGGAGATATTTATATCTTCAATCGCTCTTGTTTTATTTCTGAACATCACAATAAGACAGACAAAAGTCTGTCAAAAAAAAT
>JAGBNF010000013.1 GCA_017634555.1 Eubacterium sp.
ATCGAGATGAAATCTGTTAATCACAGATATCTTGATGTAAGTGTTAAGCTTCCGCGTGCAATAAGCAGATTTGAGCCGGAAATAAGAAAAAGACTTAAGCTTTATGCAGAACGTGGAAAGATTGATGTTTTTGTAACATATCAGAATCTTAAGACCAGTGAGACAGTAAAGTATAATAAGGAAATAGCTACCGAATACATGAATTATCTTAAGCAGATAGCTGATGATTTCGGACTGGAGGAGGATTATAAGCCTACAGTTATTGCGCGTTTTCCTGACGTATTCTCACTTGAAGAGAATTACAGTGCAGAGGATGAGGAATATACCGATATCCAGAAGGTTCTTGATGAAGCAGGACGCAACTTTATGGAATCAAGACAGAAGGAAGGCGAGAATCTCGCAAAGGATCTTCTTGATAAAATGGATGAGATCGAAGCACTGGTTAACGGGATCGAAGAGCTGGCTCCCGGAATCGTAGAGGAGTACAGGGAAAGACTTACCGCTAAGGTAAATGATATTTTAGAGACGAGAGATATAGATGAATCCCGTATAGTACAGGAGGTAATCATCTATGCAGATAAAGTAGCGGTTGATGAAGAGCTGGTAAGACTCAGAAGTCATATTCAGGCAGTAAGAGACATTCTTGCTGAGGATAAGGCTGCGGGAAGAAAGCTTGACTTCATAGTTCAGGAAATGAACAGGGAAGCAAATACAACTCTTTCTAAGTCAGATACCAAGGAAGTCACCGACATAGGAATAGAACTTAAGACTCTTATCGAAAAGGTAAGAGAGCAGGTTCAGAACATCGAGTAAATGCATAATTAACCGGAAAGGAGAGAGGCTTATGGAGAGAGGAAAACTCGTTGTAGTTTCAGGTTTTTCAGGTACCGGTAAAGGTACTATCATTAAGCAGCTTATTGAAAGATACGGTTACAGCCTTTCGATTTCTGCTACAACAAGAGCACCGAGAGAAGGTGAGGTTGACGGCAGAGAGTATTATTTCAAGAGTACAGAGGAATTCCTCAGCCTTGTTGATTATAACGGACTGATCGAATGGACAAAGTATGTAGATAATTATTACGGAACTCCGAGAAAATTTGTTGAGGAAGAGCTCGCTCAGGGAAAGACAGTTATTCTCGAGATCGAGGTAAAGGGAGCTTCAAATATTAAAGCTCAGTATCCTGATGCGGTACTTATTTTCGTTACAACAAAGGATATCGCTACACTCCGAGAAAGACTTGAGAAGCGCGGTACGGAGACGGCAGAAGTAATCAACAAGAGAATAAGCCGTGCAGCCGATGAGGCTGAGCTTATGGACAATTATGACTACATAATTGTTAATGACGATCTTGAGGATTGCATAGATGCTGTACACTCGGTTATAATCAGTGATGATTATAAGACAGAAAACTCACTTGACTTCGTAAAGAAGATTCAGGGTGAGCTTGCAGAGTACAAGTAGAATATAAATAGTTTGCAGGCCCTTGGCGGGCTTCATATAAAGGAGGAAGATAAATGATACATCCATCTTATTCAGACCTTATGGCTGTTGCTAACACAGGTGTTGAGCCGGGTGAACAGCCGGTGGTACAGAGCAGATACTCAATCGTTCTTGCTACAGCAAAGCGTGCTAGGCAGATTGTTAACGGCTCAGAGCCACATGTTGATGCTGCAGGAAAAAAGCCTTTATCAATTGCTGTTGAAGAGCTTTATAAGGGAAAGATAAAGATTATCGGAGACGAATAATCATGCAGCACCTGATCGGGCGTTGGTCGTCACATGTACGGAATAATCCTGTACTGCGAGGACCAATGCCCGTTCATTTTAAGTTAGAAAGGGGTTTAAGGAAATGTTCTTATCTGAATTGATTGCGTCTGACAGTGCTGAATGCACCGGCAGAGTTGATATAGATATATGTGATATTACAAATGATTCGAGACAGGTGGTTAAGGGCGGACTCTACTTCGCCATTCCCGGAGCAAAGGTTGACGGAGCAAAATTCATCCCGGGAACCATACGTGACGGAGCAGCTGCCATAGTTACAGAGTGGAGCGTAGATAAGATTAAGAGCGAGCTTGAGGTTACAGATGAAGAGCTTGCAGAAGTTACTGTAGTAAAGGTTGAAAATGCCCGTTATATGATGGGCGTCATGAGCAGCAGATTTTACGGAGAGCCTTCTAAGAAGCTTAAGGTTATCGGTATTACCGGAACCAAGGGCAAGACTACTACAGCATATATGATCCAGAATATGCTTGAGAGAGCAGGACATAAGACCGGTCTCGTAGGTACTATTGAGGTTAATGACGGAAAGAATATCATTCCGGCGAAGAATACAACACCTGAGTCAATCAGGCTGCATAAGATATTTAAGGATATGATCAACAACGGACTCGACAGCGTGGTAATGGAGGTTTCTTCTCAGGGACTTAAGCTTCACCGTGTTGCCGGAGTAGATTTCGACTATGGTATATTTACCAATCTTTCACCGGATCATATAGGACCGGATGAGCATGATTCTTATGAAGAATACAGAGACTGCAAGAAGCTTCTTTTTTCTATAGTTAAGAAGGGCTTCTTCAATATAGATGATCCGGAGGCTGCTTATATGATGGATGGAAGCACCTGCGAGATGATCACCTTTGGAGAGAAGGAGGGCGCTGATTACAGAGCATCAGATATTGAGATACGTTCTGAAATGGGAACTCTCGGAATAGAGTATAAGCTGAGCGGAAAGCTTAATGCTGATGTAATAGTTGATCTTCCGGGAGATTTCAGTGTTCATAATTCACTGGCTGCCATAGTAGTAGCTGATGAGATGGGCGTATCTGAGGATAAAATCTGTGAGATACTGAAGAAGGTTAAAGTCAGAGGACGTGTGGAAATGATTCCTATTTCAGACAAGTTTACTCTGATGATCGACTACGCTCATAATGATATGTCACTTAAGTCACTTATTGGTGCTATAAGACAGTATAATCCAAAGAGGATAGTAACTCTGTTCGGATGCGGAGGAAACAGATCTAAGGACAGACGTTACGGAATGGGTGAAGTTTCGGGTAAGTATGCGGACTTTTCAATTATCACAAGTGATAATCCAAGATATGAAGATCCGCAGGCGATAATAGATGATATTAAGGTCGGAATCGGAAAAACCGACGGTAAATTTGTTGAGATCATCGACCGTAAGGAAGCTATAAGATATGCGATAATGAATGCGGTTGAAGGTGATATTATAATCCTTGCGGGAAAAGGTCATGAGGACTATCAGGAAATATGCGGCGTAAAGCATCATATGGATGAGAGGGACCTTATAAGAGAGATATTGGAGGAAGAGGATGTCACAAAAATATGCGGATATAATAATAGATATTTCGCATGAAGGCGTCGATAAGACCTTTGAATATAAGATTCCGGATGAATTGCTGGACGCTGTACAGACGGGTTCTGTGGTAAATGTACCCTTCGGACGATGGAATAAAGTGCAGAAGGGCTATGTTATCGGAGTGAAGGACAGCGCGGAATACGATCCGGAGAAGCTTAAGGATATAATCGAAATTGATGAAAAAGCTATAGAAGTGGAAGCAAGTCTTATCAGACTTGCGGCATGGATGAAGGAAGCATATTCCTGTACCATGATCACCGCCTTAAGAACGGTAATGCCGGTAAAGGAGAAGGTTTCCGCGAGAAAACCGGCCATTGACATTATGGAGTCGGTTCCGGAGTTTACGCCTATAGCGGAGTTGAATGAACAGCAGCAGGCGGTGGTTGATAAATTCAGTGAGGATTACATTTCCGGCAGGAGAGACAGATATCTGCTGCATGGAATTACGGGAAGCGGTAAGACTGAGGTTTATATACAGCTTGCAAAGAAGGTTACCGAAGAAGGAAGAGCAGTCATAGTTCTGATCCCTGAGATAGCGCTCACATTTCAGACAGTGGCAAGATTCAGGGCAGTATTCGGTGACAGGATATCGATATTAAATTCAAGGCTCAGTAAGGGTGAGAAGTTCAGAGAGTTTGAACGTGCCAGGACGGGAGAGACTGATATCATTATCGGACCGAGATCGGCACTGTTTACACCTTTTGAGAGACTTGGACTTATTATAATAGATGAAGAGCATGACAACTCATATAAGAGTGAGTCCACACCTAAATATCACGCACGCGAGACCGCATTTAAGAGAGCAGAAATCGAGGGCGCATCGGTGATACTTGGAAGCGCGACTCCGTCGGTTACAAGCTATCATATGGCTGAGACGGGAGAGCTTACCCTTATGTCCCTTGATAAGAGGGCGGCGGGAAGTTCGCTTTCGGAAGTGACCGTAGTAGATATGAGAGATGAACTGAAGAGCGGAAACAGAAGTATTATTTCCGGAGCTCTTTACGAGAGGCTGAACGCCGCATTCAGTGCGGGCGAACAGGCGATGCTCTTTATAAATCGAAGGGGTTTTAATACATTTGTTTCCTGCAGGGAATGTGGTGAGGCTATCAAATGTCCGAGATGCGATGTTTCTCTTTCGCTCCACGGAACAAGTACCCTCATGTGCCATTACTGCGGACATACAGAAGTGATGCCGAAGGCGTGTCCGAAATGCTCATCGAAGCTGATCGGCGGTTACGGTACAGGAACGGAAAAGGTTGAAGCTGAAGTGAAGAAACTTTTTCCGGGAATCAAAACGCTTCGTATGGATAAAGACACGACAAAGACCAAGGGGTCTCATGGCAGGATAATCAATGCGTTCAGAAATCATAAGGCAGACTGCCTTATCGGAACCCAGATGATAGTTAAGGGGCATGATTTCGGAAATGTAACCGTGGTCGGTGCAATCCTGGCAGACCTCGGACTCTTTGACAGCGATTATGAATCGGCAGAGAGAACATTTGACCTGCTGACTCAGGCTGCGGGACGTGCGGGAAGAGCTGATAAGAAGGGCTATACCGTAATACAGACCTATCAGCCGGAGCATTATGCCATAATGACTGCTGCAGAGCAGAATTATGAAAATTTCTATCAATATGAATCAGCGTACAGAAGGATACTCAGATATCCGCCATTCTACAGACTTACCGAGGTGATGGTAACATCTCATGATGAGGATGCTGCATTCAGGGCTGCGGAGGAACTGGCGGCAGAGATGAAGAGTATGTATATGAGAAAACCGGATGATAAGTCTGATGCAGGCACGAATATAAATGGCGCAGGCAATAAGAGTTCGGTAGATATTATAGGTCCTGCCGAGGCTGTGATATATAAGATAGACGAAGTGTACAGAAGAGTTATATACATAAAAACAGACGATGAAGAGCTTACCGGAAAGATATCGGATTATCTGGTATCAAAACTCGGAAGCTATGAAAATGTTGCAATACAGGTAGATATTAGGAGGTAGAAATGGCTAAAAGAACTATAAGAACTGATGGTGATGATGTTCTCAGAAAGGTTTGTAAGCCGGTAACTAAGATAACACCGCGTACAGAGGAACTGATAGATGATATGTTTGAAACAATGTATGATTCAAACGGAGTAGGACTTGCAGCTCCTCAGGTCGGAATTCTTAAAAGAATCGTTGTAATAGATGTAATGGACGGCAATCCGCTGGTTCTTATCAATCCTGAGATAATAGAAGAAGAGGGTGAGCAGACAGGACCTGAAGGATGTTTGTCACTTCCGGGTCTCGAGGGTGAGGTTACCAGACCGGAAAGAGTAGTATGCAAAGCGTTTGACAGAAATATGGATGAGATAACTGTTGAGGGTGAAGGTCTTCTTGCGAGATGTATCTGCCATGAGCTTGATCATCTTGACGGAATTCTTTATAAGGACAAGGTTAATGACGGACTTCATAGAGTCCAGCCGGTTGAGCCTGAAGACGATGATATGATCGATGAGGATGAAGAAGAGTGAAAATAGTTTATATGGGAACTCCCGATTTTGCCACCAGACCGCTCAGAAGACTTGCTGAGGCTGGTCATGAGATAGCTGCAGTATTTACGCAGCCGGACAGGCAGAAGGGAAGAGGTAAAAAGTTTACATTTTCGGATGTGAAGGAAGCTGCTCTTGAAATGGGGCTTGAGGGATACATTTATCAGCCTGAAAAGCTTCGCGAGGCAGAAAATGTGGAAATACTTAAGCAGATCAATCCTGATGTGATCGTTGTTGCGGCGTACGGCCAGATCCTCAGTGAGGACGTGCTGAATATACCGAAGTACGGATGTGTAAACATTCATGCATCACTTCTTCCGAAGTACAGAGGTGCGTCTCCGGTTGAGGCAGCCATAATGAACGGCGATGAGAAGACCGGCGTTACTATCATGTATATGGCTAAGGGACTTGACACGGGTGATATGATATCTGCAGCAGAGGTTGAGATTGCGGCTGATGATACTACAGAATCTCTTACAGAGAAGCTGTCGGTAGCGGGAGCTGAGGCAATCGTTGATGCACTGAAGAATATCGAAAACGGTACTTCTGTCAGAACTCCTCAGAATGATGAGGAAAGCAGCTACTGCGGAAAGCTGGATAAGGAGATGGGAAGAATTGATTTCTCCGAGGACAGCGTAAAGATAGAAAGACTTATAAGAGCGCTCTATCCGTGGCCTTGCACATACACAGAAATGGGCGGCAAGGGTCTTAAGATAATCGGTGCTGAAGTTGTTCCGGTTCCGGAGGATGAAGCTGCAGCTGCGGCAGAACCGGGAACGGTCATAAATGTTACAAAGAAGAATTTTACTGTGAAATGTGGCAGCGGTGCTCTTATCATCAAGAGTCTTCAGCCTGAAGGAAAGAAGGTAATGGACTGCGTTGCATTTCTGAATGGATATAAGGTGAGTGTCGGCGAGAAGCTGGGATAGATTGATTTCGGCAGATTTGAGGCTGATCGGTAATGATCATGTCGATGGTACCTGATTTACATTGATTGTTGGAGTGGAGTATGACAGCGGATTCGAGAGATATAGTATATAGAATACTTGTTGAAAAGGAAGAATCGGGCAGTTATGTCGGAGACATACTCGAAGTACAGCTCCGAAAGAATCAGTTTCAGGATAAGCAGATAAGAGCCTTTATCACAAGGCTTACCGAGGGAGTTGTGGAGCGTGAGATCACACTTGACTTCCTGATAAAGAAGTTTTCAAAGACACCGTTTAATAAGATAAAAACAGAGATCAAGGTGATTCTCAGAATGGGAATTTACCAGATCCTATATATGGACAGTGTTCCTGACAGGGCTGCGGTGAGCGAAGCGGTTAAGCTTGCCGAAGCTCATAAGCTGAAGGGACTTACGGGATATGTAAATGCGGTTCTCAGAGCGGTTGTAAAAGCACGCGAGGATAACCGTATCAACGGAATGCTCTGCTCGTCGAGAGAGGTGAGATTCAGTACGCCGAAGTGGCTGGTGGATTTCCTGGTGAAAACCTATGGAAAGGAAACAGCGGACAAGATACTTTCGGCACAGTTTGAGAATCGACCGACATCGATCAGAGTGAATACGACGAAGATATCTACAGAGAAACTTAGAGAAAGCTTTGAGGAACAGAAGATAAGGACAGAAGAAGGCAGACTTTCTAAGCAGGCGCTTCTGATAGATGATTATGATTTTATCAGGAAGCTTCCGGGATTTGGAAAGGGCTTTTTTTCGGTACAGGATGAAAGCTCAATGTATGCGGTTGAAAGACTGCTGGAGGCGAGCAAGGCCGGCGCCTTAGAAGATTCTGAGGTTGGAAGGAATACAGAAATAGCGGAAGGTACAGAAACGGTAGATGTCCTTGAATTGTGTGCCGCTCCCGGAGGAAAGTCATTATATATGGCGGAGCTTTTAGGAGAAAGAGGTAGAGTAACAGCCAGAGATCTGACTGTTGCCAAGACAGACCTGATCAGAGAAAATGCTGAAAGACTCGGGCTCGAGAATGTTGAAGTTCAGGAACGGGATGCCGTGTGCCTCGACGGAGATATGATCGGAAGAGCTGATATAGTAATAGCAGATGTTCCGTGTTCCGGACTTGGAGTAATGGGACATAAGAATGATATAAAATACAATGTATCGGAAGATGGCATGAAAGAGCTTTCGAAGCTTGGAAAGACAATACTCAGAAATGCTGTGATGTATGTTAAGGATGGCGGAGTATTGATGTTTTCTACATGTACTATCAACCCGGGAGAAAACGGGGATGTAGTTCACAGCTATCTCGAGGAGAACGGAACCTCGGATGGTTTTAAGCTTATAGAAGAGAGAACATTTCTTCAGGGGATAGATCCCTGCGACGGTTTTTATTTTGCGATACTTAAGAAGGCTTGATGAGCTAAAGAATAAAAGATATGAATTATAATGCTGATAATGACAATAATAAGAATAGTGATGGGAATATGAAGGCAGACATCGAATCCATGTATCAGGAGGAGCTGGCAGGGTTCCTGAAGGATAAGGGATTTCCGGCTTTCAGGGCAAAGCAGGTCTTTTCCTGGATTCATGAGAAATGTGTCGGAAGTGCTGAGAATATGACGAATATCCCGAAGGATATGAGAGCTCTTCTGGATGGAGAAATGTACCATGTTGAGGAGGAGACGAGACAGACTTCTTCGGATGGTACCATCAAATTCCTTTTCAGAATGGAAGACGGTCAGATGATCGAGACTGTTTTCATGAAGTATCATCATGGAAATTCAGTATGCATATCAAGTCAGTGCGGATGTGCCATGGGCTGCAAGTTCTGTGCATCAACCATTGGAGGATGTATCAGAAATCTTACCGCAAGCGAAATGCTCGGCCAGATATATGCAGCTACGAGACTGACGGGCGAGAGAATATCGAATGTCGTTGTTATGGGTACGGGTGAACCACTTCAGAATTATGATAATCTCATCAGATTTATCAGACTTATAACAGACGAGAAGGGATATAACCTGTCTGTAAGAAATATTACGGTTTCTACCTGTGGTGTAGTACCGATGATAGAGAGACTCGGGGATGAAAAGCTGCCTATAACACTGGCGCTGTCACTTCATGCTCCGACGGATGAATTAAGACGTACTTTGATGCCGATTGCGAACAAATACAGCATCGAGGAAACTCTTAAAGCCTGTGAAGGCTATTTTAAGAAGACAGGAAGGCGTCTTACAGCCGAGTACAGTCTGATGCATGGCATAAATGACGGAACGGAAACCGCGGAGCTTCTGGGACGCCTTATGAAGGGCAGAGGATTTCATATAAATCTAATTCCGGTCAATCCTGTAAACGAGACAGATTTTAAACCGGGAAGCTCTGCTGATATCCAAAACTTCAAAAATTTACTTGAAAAATACGGAATAAATGTTACTATTAGAAGAGGTTTGGGCGCAGATATTGACGCTGCGTGTGGGCAATTAAGAAGACGGAGGACCGGGAACAATTGATTTCAGTAGGCAGAACTGATAAGGGCAGGAAGCGCAGCAATAATCAGGACTGTATCTTTGTCAGCGATAGTTCTGTAGGCCCGCTGCCTAATTTGTATATAGTCGCAGACGGTATGGGTGGACATGCTGCGGGGGATTTTGCCTCGCGGTATGCTATTTCTGTTGTTTTGGATTTCATAAAGAAGTCCACTATCACGAATCCTATATCGCTTCTTAAGCGGGCGATGATCCTTGCCAGCAATGAGGTTTATAAGGAAGCTGAGAAGGACAAAGAGAAGATGGGCATGGGAACCACCATGGTTGCCTGTGTTATAGATGGAAATGAAGCCTATATTGCCAATATCGGCGACAGCAGGCTATATTTAATAAATGACGATATAAGGCAGATCACACTTGATCATTCTCTGGTTGAAGAGCTGATCCGAACAGGTCAGCTGGACCGCAATAAAGGAAGGAATCATCCGGAGAAGAATATCATTACGAAAGCGATGGGTTCAAGAGATGAGGCGATGCCTGATTTTTTTGAGATTACGCTTTCTCCCGGAGACAAGATATTAATGTGTTCGGATGGTCTTTCGAATATGGTTGAAAATGATGAGATCAGGGATATAATCACCGAGGCAAGGTCCCCGGAGATTGCAGTTGAGATGCTTATAGATAAGGCAAATTATTACGGTGGAAACGATAACATTTCCGTAGTCGTGATTTGCAGGTAGTGAGGTAATAATATGCTTAAACCGGGAACTATTCTGGATGACAGGTATGAAATAATAGATGTAGTCGGAACCGGCGGAATGTCGACAGTTTACAGAGCCAAGGATGAAAGACTCAAAAGATTTGTCGCAATTAAGGTTCTTAAGTCGGATTACAGCAGTGATGCAAATTTCGTATCAAAGTTCCGAGCTGAGGCACAGTCTTCGGCCGGTCTTACACATCCAAATATAGTCAGTGTATATGACGTTTGTGAGGATGACGGCAGATATTTCATAGTTATGGAGCTTGTTGAGGGTATAACTCTCAAGGAGTACATCAGTCTGAACGGCAGGCTGTCTATGGATCAGGCACTGAATTTCTCTATTCAGATCGCCTCAGGACTTGAAGCTGCTCATGAGCATCATGTTATACATAGAGACATCAAACCTCAGAATATAATCGTATCAAAAAGCGGAACGATCAAGGTGACGGATTTCGGAATTGCGAAGGCTGCCACCTCTACAACCATGTCTACGACGGGAATCGGCTCCGTTCATTATATTTCACCTGAGCAGGCAAGAGGCGGATACAGTGATGAGAGAAGTGATATCTATTCACTTGGTATCACAATGTATGAGATGGTTACAGGAAGAGTTCCTTTCGAAGGCGACTCAAATGTAGCGATCGCGCTCATGCATATACAGAACGACCTTATCCCGCCACGTGAACTTTATCCTGATATATACCAGAGTTTTGAGAAGATAATACTTAAAGCTACTCAGAAAAAGCCGGAGAGAAGATATCTTACGGCTGCGGCTCTTATTGCCGATCTGAAGAGAGTTAAGGACAATCCTAATATCGATATTATAGTTGCCACATCAGCATCGGTTTCAAATGCACCGACACATCAGTTTACACCTGAGGATATGGCAAAGATCAAGAACGGAACAGCTCAGAAGAGAAATGATGAGCTTGAGCAGGCTCTTGCAGCTGCCGGAAAGAGTAATATCTCTTCATCTGCGGCAGCACCGGACAGAGGAAAGATCGAAGCTCTTCTGAATCAGAACGATGATTACCTTGAAGAACTGGATGATGATGAGGATGATTACGAAGAGCAGCCTCGTAAGAAGCAGGGTTCTTTAAAGAAGGTAAGCGATAAGGAAGATTATAAGCCGTCACCGAAGAAATATGACGATGACGAC